>CAMYMF010000042.1 GCA_947259355.1 uncultured Nitrospirota bacterium
CGGACCCGCCGTGAACGCCCAGGAGGCCATACAGTGGGTCTACTTCGCCTATTTGGGCGCTGTCAAGGAGCAAAACGGCGCGGCCATGAGTCTGGGCCGTGTGTCGACCTTCCTCGACATCTATATTCAGCGAGACCTGGATCAGGGGCTCATCACGGAAGAGCAGGCCCAGGAGTTGATCGACCAGCTGGTCATCAAGCTTCGCATGATCCGATTCCTCCGCACCCCCGAATATGACGAGCTGTTCAGCGGCGACCCCACTTGGGTAACGGAAGCCATCGGCGGTATGGGCGTGGACGGTCGAACCCTGGTCACGAAGAGCGCCTTTCGCTTCCTCCACACCCTGACCAACTTGGGTCCAGCTCCCGAGCCCAACATGACGGTCTTGTGGGCTGCGCGTTTGCCCGAGCCCTTCAAGAAATACTGTGCCGATCTCTCCATCCTGACTTGCTCCATCCAATACGAAAACGATGACTTGATGCGCCCCATGTGGGGCGACGACTACGCGATCGCCTGCTGCGTCTCAGCCATGCGGGTGGGAAAGCAGATGCAGTTTTTCGGCGCGCGGGCCAACCTGGCGAAGGCCCTGCTGTACGCCATCAATGGGGGCTGGGACGAAAAGCGGGGTATCCAGGTGGGGCCGAAATTTGCACCCATCACCGGCGAGTACCTCAACTATGACGAGGTCATGGACCGCTTCGAGCTGGTCACAGATTGGCTGGCGAGACTCTATATCAACACCCTGAATATCATCCATTACATGCACGATCGGTATTACTACGAACGTCTCCAGTTCGCCCTGCATGATGTCAATATTTATCGCACGATGGCATGCGGCATCGCCGGGCTTTCGGTCGTGGCCGACTCCCTGAGTGCCATCAAACATGCAAAGGTCAAGACCGTTCGCAACGAGGAAGGCTACGCCGTCGACTTTGAGATCGCGGGAGATTATCCCCAGATGGGCAACAACGATCCCCAAGTGGATCAGATCGCGATCGATCTGGTGGAGGACTTCTCCAGAAAACTGAAAAAGCAGAACGTGTACCGACATGCCGACCCCACGTTGTCCATCCTGACGATTACGTCGAACGTGGTGTACGGCAAGAAAACGGGCAACACGCCCGACGGACGGAAAGCGGGCGAACCGTTTGCTCCCGGGGCCAATCCCATGCACGGCAGGGACAAGAAGGGTGCCCTCGCTGCCGCGGCCTCCGTTGCTCACCTACCCTATGAGCACGCCGCGGACGGCATTTCTTACACCTTCTCCATCGTTCCCCGGGCACTCGGCAAAAGCGCCGATGACCGCAGAAATAACCTCGTGGGATTCCTGGACGGTTACTTCGGCCAAGAGGGCCACCACATCAATGTCAACGTGTTTGACCGGGAGACGCTTCTCGACGCCATGGACCATCCGGAGAAGTACCCGCAGCTCACCATTCGCGTATCCGGCTATGCGGTGAACTTTGTACGGCTGAGCCGGGAGCAGCAGGAGGACATTCTTCGGCGGACCCTTCACGAAATCGTTTAGTCATGAGCGAAGGCTACGTGAACACGATAGAGACGTTCGGAACGCTCGACGGACCGGGCATCCGCTATGTCCTTTTCCTCCAGGGGTGCCCCCTGCGATGCCAATTCTGCCACAACCGAGACACCTGGGACCGATCCGGCGGGAAGAAGACCAGCGTAGAGGAGGTTGTCGCTGACGTCGCGCAGTACCTCCCTTTCTACCAGAACTCCGGGGGCGGCCTGACGATTTCCGGTGGTGAGCCGATGCTGCAGATCGATTTTACGCGCCAGCTTTTGCAAGCTGTTAAAGACCGCCTCCGTCTCCACACAGCGCTGGATACCTGCGGTCTCGTGGAGCCCGAGAAGGCGGAGGCCTTACTTCGGTGGACCGATCTGGTTCTGATGGACATCAAAGCCGTGGACCCCGCTGAGCACAAGGCGCTCACGGGTGTGAGCAATGAAAAGATCCTGGTCTTTGCAAAGTGGCTTCAAGAAATCGGAAAGCCCGTCTGGATTCGGCATGTGTTGATACCGGGCGTGAACGACGACAAAGAGCACCTGACGGCGCTGGCCGAGTTGATGCGTGACAAGAACCACGTGGAGAGAGTGGAAATCCTAGGGTATCATAAACTCGGCATCCATAAGTGGAAAGAGCTCGATCAGGAGGATCCGCTGGCCCACGTGCCTACGGCCAAAGCCGCGGATGTGCAACGGGCCCGGGAGTTCCTCAGAGCGCAAGGACTTGCTGTCGTATCGTAACGCGGACGAAACAGGTAATTTTTCGGCCGCCTTCTCTCTCCTTTTATCTACTGCTCCCTGTGATCTTGACATGATTATCTCCCCTTCGGATTGATCATGGCCATGGGACTTCCTGCCATCCGACTGGCTACCTGGCCGGCGGATGAATGTCATATTCGGTTTGTTCGCACGAAGGTCTTCGTGGATGAGCAGGCCATACCGGCTGCTCTCGATTTCGACGGCAGAGATCCTGATTGTCTGCACGCCCTTGTGACGGCGCCGCAAGGACCGATCGCGACAGGCAGAATGACACCCGACGGCCACATCGGCCGACTTGCCGTGGTGGAAGCCTGGCGCGACCGCGGGCTCGGCTCTGCCATCGTCCGATTCTTTGTGGCCCTGGCGCAGGAGAGAGGTCTGGCGCGTGTCCACCTGAATGCGCAACAATCGGCTGTCGGTTTTTACCGGCGACTCGGGTTTGTCCCCCGGGGAGAGCCGTTCACGGAGGCGGGGATCCCGCACATTCGTATGGAGAGAATCACCAAACCGTGAACCGGGCCGGTGCCAGTGGAACGAGCTGTGACGGGCCTTCCGGCAGGCGTACGCCGATAGAACACGATGGGAGAGAACCATCCGGTGAAAGCATTGGATCAGCTGGAGATGCGGGACTTCGACGACCAGAAGGTCTGGCGATTCGTGAGGGATGCCGCCGGAGAGGTCAACTACGGCCGCGTCGAGCCCGTGCGGAGCGGAGCGCTGCTCGTGCCTGAGGATAGTCTGGTCATGGTGCGCGTCGTGGCAACCCTGGCCGACGGGACATCGCTGATGGGGATCGCCAATGTCGACGGAAATCCCCCCACTATTTATCCGGGAATCACCCTGGAATCAGGCGACCGCTGGTTTCGCCTGATGCTTCCTCCCGCTCCGGAGCCCGTCCTGGAGAACAAGGGACCCCGGTCGTTGTGTCAGTTTCTGGGCAAAGCGCAGGAGGCGGTCTTTCCGATCCGGATCGAGACGGAAGTCCGCGTGGCAGCAACGGGCCAAACCATGGTGCAGACACTGACCGTTCACGGTACGGAAAACAGCTGAAAAACAAGGGCAAACGAGTGCAGCTCGCTCTTGACGATGCTTATAGACGACAATGTCTGGTCATCCGAAAAACCACCATGATTGATTCCTTTCAGAAACTAGCCGGCAGGATACGGCCCCTGCGGTTCGTGGCCGTCGGCGCCGGCGGTCTTCTGTCGGTCGTGGCCGCCGCTTTGATCTTTCTCTCCGATCAGCGGGAAAACGACCAGTACCTCATTCCCTGTGCCGTGGGGGTGCTCTGGTGCCTGAGTGCTTACGTCTTTGTCACCACTTTTGAATCCGTGCCGGCAAAGGCGGACACCATCCGCGGTGTGTGGCGGCGGTTGGGACGCCGCGTGCATCGGGGGTGGTACTGGCTGCTCGCGTTTGTCTTCATGGGAAGCACCATCGCAGCGCTTCTGCTGACCATGAGATTGATGGCCATCTGGCTTCAGGATTACTGACACTCTTCTCCGCCGATCTGGCGGGGTGTGGGGGAGAAGATCACCCTCGGACCATCACGGACCGACGACCCGCGCGAAACCGTCGAGGCCTCTTGAAGGAGGGCGCAGACCATGCCGCTGGTTACGATCAGTCTTCCGGAATCCTTTTCACCCGGCGAACAACGGGCGGTTGCCGACGGGGTACACGACGCCGTGGTTGCCGTCGGCTTTCCGTCCAGCGATCGCTTCCAGAAGATACTTCGCCTCCCGAAAGAGGCCCTCATCTATGATCCTGTGCATCCCGATCTGAAGGAGCCGCGTTTCGATCGGTTCGTCCTGATTGAACTTGTCATCTCCAAGGGTCGCACGACAGAATTCAAGGGGGATCTGCTCACACACATTGCCGAGAACCTTCGCCAAAGCCCCGGTATTGACCCGAGGGACGTCATGATCCTGATCATGGAAACGGAACGGGAGAGCTGGGCCTTCTCGGCCGGCATCCAGTATTACTGTCAGCAGCACTGACGAGGCTGGCTGTGGCATGGCGACACCCTCTCGTACTCTGCCCTTTCGTACAGGGTGCGGGCAAGGGTAAGGACGCCTAACCCCATTATTGTTGTTCCCTGCCGAGTCCTCCGTTACGGGCGATCCGCGGGGCCTATCCTCAATGAACGATCCCGATGGGGCGTTGAAAAACGCCGAGGAGCGACTGAATGAGCTTCGGCGACGCTGGGAGCAGCGTTCCGCCACCGAAAAGGCCCTCGTCGACGAGGGGCCCATGACCCCCTTTGTTCTCTGCTGCGTGGTCCTCATCTGGGCGGTCGAACTAACGGCCAATTTACGAAACGGTATCACCGGCTGGATCGATTTGAGCCACCTGCTGATCATCGGCTCGCTGGAATTGTTCCTGGGGGGCTATCTCGTTCTTGCACTTCTGCGCAAGTGGTCCATCGGTCGCCGGCTGAGGCGGGCAGAGCAGAGATACCGCTCACTGATAAACCAAAAGACGAACGAGATGAATGAACCCTGCCACGGATGACGATCTGCCGAGCTTCGACATTGGCATCGCCGGGAGCACTTGCCGGGCATGAGAAGGGGCATCCGAATGAAAACACCTTCCCTGGAGGCACTTTGGGACTCGACCCGACCGAGCGAGGCGTCATTCGATCCGGATCATCTGAAAAATCTTCCCGGGGCGGTGAAACGCTATCTCGTGCACGCCATCGCGCCGGGAACTCCGCTGGCCTCAGCTGTGCGCCTGCGGATGCACGGACAAATCCGGCTGAAGGGCTGGTATCCCTTTGAAGCGGAAGAGCTCATCCGCTGGGACCGGGGGATGATCTGGCGGGCGACCGTGCGCGTGCACGGCATGCCAGTACGGGGCTCGGACCACATGTTAGACGGCGAAGGATCGATGCGGTGGCGCCTCTTCGGGATGATTCCTGTCGTGAAGGCTTCCGGGGAGGATATCACCCGCTCTACGGTCGGCCGTCTCGCAGCTGAAGTTGTCTGGTTGCCTTCGGTGCTTCAGAGTGATATCGTGTCCTGGACATCATCCGACCCGACCCGCCTCAGCGTAACCCTGCCCGTGCAGGGTCACGCAGTGCCGCTGGCGTTTGAAGTGGATAAGGGGGGGCGGCTCGTCGCGGTCCGCCTGCAGCGCTGGGGCAATCCCGGGGGTGGCGCATTCCACCTGGCGGATTTCGGCGCCGTGATAGAGGGCGAACAGACCTTTGCCGGTTACACCATCCCCACACGCCTGCGGGTAGGATGGCACTTCAAACGGGGCGCCTTTGAAGGAGAGGGGGAGTTCTTTCGGGTGCGCATTGATGCGGCCACCTATCGCTGAGAGGAACCGGTTGGAAAACATGCCGGAAAAGGACCGCCATGAAAAAGAAAAGAACCCACAAAAAAAATAGCCGGCCCCCGCAGATCGTCATGGGGGTGGCCTGGTATCGGTCGGAACAGTGGGGCCGGCTGCTGCAGATCGTGGACGATCGCGAGGCCCTCGAGGATACGTACGAAGCGTGGAAGACGGCGGCAGAAGAGAGCCTCCAACAGTTCGCCAGACCCGGGGTCGTCGTGCACAAAGTTGACATCGATGTGGAAGCGCTCCTGCGGTGGTGCCTGGCGCACAATCGCCCCGTCGATGGGGCCGCCCGGTCAGCCTATGCCATGGCGCGGCTCTCGGGGGAGAGTCGCGCCGAGCGCCCCGTCGGTGAGGCCGGCCAACAGCGTGATCGGTTGACGATGGACCGAATCGATCATCTCGTTCTGACGGTGAAAGATATTCAGGCCACCTGTGACTTCTACGCCAAGGTTCTTGGCATGAAGGTCATCACCTTTGGCCGGAACCGCAAAGCGCTCGCCTTCGGGGCACAGAAGATCAATTTGCATGAAGCGGGCCGCGAATTTGAACCCAAAGCCGCACGTCCCGCGCCCGGTGCCATCGACCTCTGCCTCATTTCAGCGCAGCCTCTGCCGGAGGTGATCGATCATCTCCGTTCCTGTAGGGTTGCCATTCTGGAGGGTCCCATTGAGCGCACGGGGGCGACAGGCCCCATCACGTCGATTTACTTCCGAGATCCTGACGGAAATCTGATCGAAGTTTCGAACTACATGAATGACTGACGTGCCGCACGGGTCGCCCCAATGTCGCTTCACGTGCACCTCCGTAAATCTACGGCCCGGGCGAGGGCGCTGGTCGCCTGACGCCTTCCGGGAGAACCCTCAGATGTCGCGTAAAGGGATTCCCAACGTATTTCTCGCACTCATGCTGGCAGCAACCTTCAGCGGCATCTGCAGCGCCACCGAACCGAAGAGCGGCAGCGTCATTTTCATGCATGTCGACGGCGCCGGCGTCAATTCGTGGAACGCCTGTCGGTTCATGAAGGCGGGACCGGACGGTGACATTGGCTGGGACCGGATCCCGCGACTCGGCATCTACCGGGGGCATCTGAAAGACGGGCTGACCGCAACATCCCATGGCGGCGCCACCACGCACGCCTACGGTGTGAAGGTGCCTGCCGACTCGTACGGCCGGGACGGCAGGAAGCCGTTGCGTGCACTCTCAGGATTCCCGGGCAGCATCATGCAGGAGGCCCAGCAGGCGGGCAAGGCTGTGGGCGTCATCAACACGGGCCACATCGGGGAACCCGGCACCGGCGCTTTTCTTGCCAGCGCAGCCTCCCGCAACGATGTGGAGCGCATCGCCGAGCAGGTCGTGATGAGCGGCGCAAACGTTATCTTTTCCGGCGGGGAGCAGTATCTGTTGCCCGCAGACCGGCGGGGCTTTCACGGCAACGGCGTCCGCCGGGACGGCAAGGACCTGATTGCCGGGGCGAAATCGCAGGGCTACACGGTCGTTTACACAGGAAAGCAGCTGCAGCAACTGGACCTCTCCCGGGTGGACAAACTGCTCGGCGTCTTTGCGGCAGAGCACACCTTCAACGACCGGACGGAGGAGGAGCTGGAAGCGGCCGTGCTCCCACTCTATCTTCCCGAAGCACCCCCACTGGAGGAGATGATCTCCGCAGCATTGGAAATCTTGACGAAAAACCCCAAAGGTTTCCTGCTGGTGGCAGAAGCGGAGGGCCCCGACAACTTCGGAAATGTCAACAATGCCCGGGGCGTGCTGGAAGCCCTGAATCGTGCCGACGGCGCCTATGAAACGGTGCTCACATTCCTGGAAACCCACCCCGACACCCTTCTCATCACAACGGCCGACAGCGATGCCGGAGGCCTCCAGGTGGTCGGCCCCGGTCTGTCCACCGGTCAAGCGTTCGCCTGGGACAGGCCTCTGCCGCGTCGCATGAAAAACGGCGCGCCCCTCGATGGTCCCTTGGGAACGCGGTCGCCGCCGTTTATTTCGGCGCCCGACCGCCATGGGCAGCGGCATGCCTTTGGGATCGCCTTTGCGGCATTCTGGGACGTCGCGGGCGCCATCGTGGTTCGGGCCGCCGGATTGAACAGCGAGCGACTCACGCCCACCGTCGACAATACCGACATCTACCGCCTCATCTATCTGACGCTGTTCGGGCTGCCGCCATCGCAGGAGCCCGTCGTCCTCGATAAGTAACGCGTTTCCGATGGCACCCTGGACGTGCCCTCCGACAGAGGTCGGGATTCATCAGACCGCTCTGCATCGGGCCGAGCGGATCCGGTGCGCACGCGCTCCATTCCGAACGGCCCTCGACACCGCACGTATCCGGTGGTAAGCTCTGTACCACGTTGCGGGCCAATCCCGGCGGGAGGAAATCAGGCAGGATGCAGGGCCACGGCTCTGCTGCAGCTTGACGATGCTGCAGCATCACCCTATAATGCGCCATGGCTCTGCTTCGTTACTTGAATGACGCGCCCAGCCAGAGGCACAGGGGTGCGGGGCAGATCGCTGCAGCCAATCAGACAGCGTCACACGTTCAGAAACACACCATCGACCGCTGGTCACAAGTCCTGCGGAGGATGCCCGCAGCCAAGCGGAGCCGCGAGACCGCAACCAGCTCACAGCGAGGGACCCACATGAAAAAGCCGGGCAAAATCATCCTGTCTGTCCTTTGGATCATCAGCCTCTCGGCCTGTGTCAGCTTCAAACAGACAACCCTGCCGCTGTCCGGAAAGGATCCAGCGCTCTTCAATCAACTTCGGACGGGGATGGCCAAAGCGGACGTCATTCATGTTCTCGGGCAACCGATGACAACCTCCCACAGTCTCGGCGCAGAGCTTCTGCACTACAACTGTGTTGAGAAGAATGCCTACGGGATCGATGTTTTGATCGGCTATGGCGTGCTGTTCCGCAACGGAGAGGTGGTCGCATTCGGCCGGGACATCAGCTTCGCCGATGACCCGGGGCAATGAATGCGCCACCCGCCCCCGGCGACGGCAGATGCCCGCAACCCGCTTGACAGGAGAGGAACGAGAAGTGCCGGTTCTCATACTCCCAGGGATGGGCGCCAGTGCACTGATGTACAGTGCCGCACCCTATCGGGGAATCCCGGGCGTGACCTATCTTGACTGGCCGCTTTATCAGGGAGAAGATTCTGTTCCGGCCGTCGCTGAGAGAATTGTCCGAGAACAGGGAGTTGGGACGGATTGGATCGTGGGAGGCACCTCCCTGGGAGGGATTGTTGCGGCGGAGATCACCAAACAGATATCCGTGCAAAAGCTCATCCTCATCAGCAGTGCACTGTCGCCCCGCAGCATCAACCCCGTTCTCAAGTCTCTCAGCGGCTATGCCGAGATTGCCCCGATCCATCTCGTCCAGCTTATTTCAGGCAAAGACCATGTGCCGTTCAACAAAGCACTGCTCTCCATGTTCAGCAAAGCCGAAAGCCGGTTTATACGGGCCATGTGCACCGCCGTCTTCGAATGGGTGGGGAACCCCTCGCCGGCGTGCAGCGTCTACCAGATACACGGTGCCGAGGACAGTATCATCTATCCGCCGGCGCACAACGCCGAAATCATTCAGGATGCCGGCCACCTTATGGTCCTGAGCCACAGCAGAGAGGTGGCAGCATTTATCAGAGAGGCCATCGGCCATTCCTAAGGAACGATGAAAGAGTTTCACGCCCCCGTCATGGCGGTCTTCAGACGCTTGGTGCGTGACACCATGCGGGAACGACCCCCCACCGTGGCGCCCGAGACGCCCTGCGGAGAAGCACTGCAGGTCATGCGGGACTATGCCGCTGCCGCCGTGGTGGTGATCTCCCCAGAGGGCCACCCCGTCGGAATGCTCACCGAAGAAGACGTCGTCCGGCGGATAGCCTATCTGGTTCCCGTCGGCACACCGGTCAAGGAGGTCATGCGGAGTCCGATCAAAACCGTCCATGATGACGACTATCTCTTTCACGGCATAGGATTCATGAACCGCTCGGGGCTGGACCGCCTGCCGGTGGTGGACCAAAACGGTCAGCTGACCGGCATCCTGCGGCTGCGGGATGCGGTGACCGACTCCATGACGCATGTCATGGATCTTACGCGGCGTCTAACCCATGAGGAGACGGTGGAAGGGCTGAAACTGATCCGGGAGGCCCAGGTGGCGGTGGCCGGGGGCCTACTGGAAGATCGCATTCCCATCAGTGATATCCAGACGCTCCTGACCCACATCACCAACGACATTCATCGGCGGGCCCAATCGATGATTCTGAGGGACCTTTCGCAGGAGGGCTGGGGCGAGCCTCCGGTGGCTTTTGACATCATCGTCATGGGCTCCGGTGGTCGGGGCGAGAGTTTTCTTCATTCCGATCAGGACTACGGGTTCATCCTGATGGATCATCCCGCAGAGCACCATAGGATGGTGGACACCTACTTCAAGGAAGTGGCGAGACGGATGAGCACCATTCTGAACGTCGTCGGGATCCCGACCTGCAGCGGCAATGTCATGGCCGGCAATCCCCAATGGCGCAAGAGTCTTTCCGAGTGGTGCCGACAGGTGGCGGGATGGATTGAAAAACCGGACCCTACCACCCTGCGATATGCGGACATCTTCTTCGATTTTAGACATGTGGCGGGGCACGAGCCGCTGGCCATGTCCCTGCGCCAGCATGTGTCACGCCTGGCCCCCCGGAACCACGTCTTCCTCAGACAGATGCAAAAGGTTCAGGAGGATCACGGCGTCGCGCTCGGGACTTTCGGCAGGCTGATTCCCGAGCAAGATCCTCCCCATCGGGGGCGGGTCAATCTCAAATACCAGGGTCTGATCCCGCTCGTGGAAACAGTGCGGCTGCTGGCATTGCGGGAAGGGCTGAATCAGACCGCGACGCTTAAGCGAATCGACGGGCTGACCGCGCGCGGTGTGCTGAGCCGAGATGAACAGGACTACTTGAGTGACGCCTTCCGCAACCTGACCACCTTCATTCTGCGCCAGCAGATTGAAGACTTCCGCGCCGGCCTGGATGTCACGCCCTATGTGCGACCGGAGTTACTCTCTTCGAGGGAAAAGGAAAATCTGGTCGACTCGCTGCGCGCCATCGCAGCGCTACGGGACCGCGTCCGTTCGGAGTTTACGGGGGAGGTATTCTAAAGATCTCTTCCTCCTGCGTGGGCAGTGCAAAGATGAAAGTGGCTCCCCGCCCCAACTCACTCTCCACCCAGATGCGGCCGCCGTGGTGCTCGATGATGCTCCGGCAGATGGTCAGCCCCAAGCCGCTTCCCATCGGCTTGAATTCCTGACCGGTTCTGATCTGATGGAATTTCTCGAAGATCCGCTCCTGCTCCTCTGGAGAGATGCCCGGGCCGTTGTCCGACACTTCGACGCGCGCGGTGCCGTCCTCCGAGACCAGGCGCAGCTCGATGCGCCCCGTTCCCTTTGTACAAAATTTCGCAGCATTGGACACCAGGTTGATCACCACCTCCAGGAGGCGATCCCGATCGGCCATCAGCACGACCGGCGTGGGCGGCACGACCTTTTTCACATGGATCGATTTCTCCGAAATGAGCTGGCTCGTCGCCACGAGCCCTGCTTCGAGGACTTCTTTCAGATCGACCCGGGCCATCTCCAGGACGACCCGCCCCGACTCGATCTTGTCGAGGTCCAGGATCTGATTGATGAGCCGGGTCAGCCGCTCGGTCTCCAGGACGACGTTGCTCAGAAAATTCTGCCGCTTCCCCCTGTCCAAATTGGGATTGTCGTAGAGGATTTCGGTGAGTGCCCGGATGGCCGTCAGCGGCGTGCGCAACTCGTGACTGACGATGGAGACAAACTCGTCCTTCATCAGATCCAGTTCCTGAAGTCTCTCGTTGGCCTCCTTCAACTCCCGGGTGGCTGCCTCGAGTTCCCGGGACTTCTGCTCCAAGCGGCGGCTGTACTCGATGACCTGGGTCGTCTCATCGAGAATCTTCATGACGCCGTCCATGCTGAGGGCCTCGCCCTTCACCACGGAGGAGACCATGACCCGGGCTGACGCTGCGCCGATAGCACCGGAGAGCTCCCGTTCGGCAAACTCCACCAGCTTGGAATCCGCCCGAACATCCCCCTCGAGGCGAATATCCCGTCGCCGGGCATAGTCTGAAAAGGCCCGTTCCGCCCGGCTTCTGCCGACGAGACGCGCCACCAGATTCTTCAGCTCCGCCACCGTCGACGTCCCGCGCCAGAGCCGTTGGTCCTCAATATCAATCCCCTGGGTGTACACATCCACGAAGAGCGTTGCCTGCAGACGTTCCATGGTGCTCTGACGATCGAACAGCGATATGGCAACGAGACAACCCATGTTGGCAAGCATACTCCAGAAAACCGAGTGGGTCACCGGATCATACATGGTCAATCCGAACAACCCATAGGGCGCCAGCAATCCGATGCCAAAGGGACCCTCCGTGATCAGCGACATGGAGAGCCAGCCCGATTTGGCAAAGGAAGGCAGCACCAGGGTGTAGGCCCACACCAGAAATCCCGCGAGCAGCCCGGTGATGGCCCCCTTCTTGCTGGCCCCCTTCCAGTAAATGCCCAGCAGAATAGGCGGGGCAAACTGCGCTGCGGCGGCGAATGATACCAGTCCGATGGTGACGAGGGCATAGGACTCCCCGATCAAACGGTAATAGAGGTAGCCCAGCAAGAGGATGGCCACGATGCTCACCCGTCGAATGCCCAGCAGCAACCGGCTGAAGCTCTTGGGCTGCAGGGCCCGGATACGCAGGAGCACCGGCATGACCAGGTCGTTGCATACCATGGTGGACAGCGCAATGGTCGCCACAATGACCATGCCCGTGGCCGCCGACAGGCCTCCCAGGAAAACGAAGAGCGCGATGAGGGGCCGGTTGCTCGCCAGCGGCAAGGTCAGCACGAAGGTGTCGGGGTCGACGGAGCCCTGGGAGAACCGCAGCAGGCCGGCGAAGGCGATGGGCAGCACAAAGAGATTGATGGCCAGCAGATAGAGGGGGAACAGCCACGTCGCCTTCTGTACATGATCGTCGTTGACATTCTCCAGCACCAGCACCTGAAACTGCCGGGGAAGAAACATGATGGCCATCATGGAGAGGAATGTCAGGGAAAACCAGGAGGCGTATCCGCCGCCCATGGCCTCCATCTCCATCAGCTTACCAAGCTCCGGCAGTTTTGCGGCACTGTGGAACAGGTCGCCGGGACCGTTAAACAGGCCATAAGTGACAAAGACGCCGACGAGGCTGAAGGCAAGCAGCTTCACCACGGACTCGAAGGCAACGGCCGCCACCATCCCCTCGTGGTGCTCGGTCACATCGATGTGCCGGGTGCCGAAGAGGATCGAAAAGGCCGCCATCATCATGGCCACATAGAGTGCCGTGTCCTGCCACCAGATGTGGCTCACCGAGAGATCGGGATAGGTGTGCAGCACATTGAAGCTGGTGGAGACCGCTTTGAGCTGCAGGGAGATGTAGGGCATGATACCCAGCACCGCGATGATCGTGACGAGCCCGGCCACCACCGAGCTTTTGCCATAGCGGGATGCGATGAAGTCCGCGATGGTCGTGATGCGGTGTACCTTGGTAATGCGGATGATCTTGCGCAGCAGAACCCCCCAGAGGGCGGCGATCAGGGTGGGGCCCAGGTAGATCGGCAGAAAGCCGACCCCCGAGACGGCGGCACGACCGACACTGCCGTAGAAGGTCCAGGCCGTGCAATAAACGGCAATGGACAACGTATAGATGTAGGGATTGCTGATAATAGACCGTCCGGCATCGGCGCGTTTGTCGCCGTAATAGGCGATGCCGAAGAGGATGCCCAGGTAGCAGAACGAAACGGTCAGTACAACCCAGTCCTCGAGCATTACCGGTCTCTCTCTCGGGCCCTCCCGGGAATGGACTCAGTGCCGGCGCTCTGCTGCATCCCGGTCACCAGAGCGACCACGGCGATGAAGAGGGCCCAGAAGACGAAGAGATAGAGATAGAGGGCGGGAATCCCGAACCACAGAACAGGTTTGCTGAACAGGGAAAGCAGCGGATAATTGAGGGCCAGCCCCCCCACCAGCATCCAGGCCGCCAAACGCTCATTGCCCCGTCTCATCTTGTGTATCCCCCTAGCCCGGGTATTGCATGAGTGATCGTCATGAGATATCCGGGTTAAAACTGCGCCTGCTGTTTGCGCACTTCCAGCATGCGGCTCGACGCCTCCACGGCTTCATTCAGCGTCTTGATACCGCGCGCCTCGAGCAGGTCGAGCAACCGCACGAATATCTGTGCCGTGAGCAGGGAGTCGCCCAGGGCCGTGTGCCGCCCCATGACCTCTACGCCCATCCGCTCTGCGATGGCATCAAGTGTATGATCCGGCGTATGGTCGTGCAGAAACACCGAGAGCAGGAGGGTGTCCAGAACGGGATTGTCGAAATGCACCCCGCAGTGCGCCTCGCGAAGTCGAATGAATTTCATGTCAAAGGCCGCATTGTGGGCCACGAGCACCGCGTTGCCCACAAAGGCCTTGAACTGGGGCAGCACCACTTCCAGGGGCGGCTTGTCGCGCACCAAGTCGTCGGTGATGCCGTGAAATCGCACCGAACTCGGCGGAATGGGTCGCCCCGGATTGACGAGGCGTTCAAAGCTCTCCCCGCTGAGGATCCTGCGGTTGATGACGCGCACCCCCGCGATGGAGAGGACCTCGTCACCCTCCGAGGGCCGCAAGCCGGTGGTCTCCGTGTCAAAAACCACATAGGGAAGTGTCATGAGGGGACGGTCTCCCAACGGGCCGATATCGGCGCCCTCTTCGATCAATGAAAAGTCATAGAACTCGGGCCGTTCGGGCAGTTTTTCCGACGGTCGTTTCCACTGCCGACTGGACGCCGGCACGGGAATGCGAAGGACCGCATAGCCTCGGCGGCGAGACATCTGGCTCCAGGCGTCGCTGCCGTGCCGCTCCAGGATGTTCGCCACCGTCACTGCTCCGATGCTGTCGGGGAGCGGTTGCCGGATCCAGCTTTCTACCAGGGACTGGGGCAGGGTCTCTCCCTTCCAGATGATGTCGAGATAAACCCGCCGGTCGCCGAGCAAGGCTTCCATGTCAATCTCCGACACCTTGCAGGTCTCGGAGATCCGGCCTGCCAGATACTCCAGCACCAGCATGATGGAGTGACTGTCGGCATGCAGCCAGAGGGGAATGCCGATGATGGTGACCTTGGGACCCCCCTTCTTCTCCAGCCGCCGCATGACGCAACCAATCAGATCGGCGGAGTGGATGTCGGCCAGGAGCCATTGGGTGGACACCAGGTATCGGCACTCCTTGGCGATCGACTCGAATCGTTCTGTCAGCGTCGCACTCTCCTGGGCAATGACCTGGTCGAATGCGCGCCGCCGCTCGGGGGACATCCCCGGATGGTCCGCCAGGCTTTCCGCGGCGGCATTGAGATTCGCCAGCGGGGAGCGCAGCTTGTCCACCATGGCGCGCAGGAGGTTGTCCCGCCGTTCAATCATGTTGACTTGATACGTCACGTCGTCAAAGGTCATGATGAAGACCGGCTTCATCTGCCCCTTGGCGGGAATGAGGGTCATGCGGCTGTGCAGCAGCGTCCCCTCCCGCACGGTGGCACAAACGAACTGCACATCCGTCTCTCCCTCTCCGGCTTCGCCGACCTGCCGCTGGCGCAGCAACTCCAGAGAGTGCTCGATGGGCGCACGCGTGCAGATTCCGTAGAGGGATCGCCCCAGGCCGAGGGCTTCGCTGTTGCGAAAGAGGCGCTGGGCGGCTGCGTTGTAGAGCAGAATCCGCCCTTCCGTATCGCAGACCACCACCCCTTCCTTCAACTCTTTGAGCACTGTTTCGAGGCGTGCTTTCTGCTCCTCCATGCCGGCCGTACCGGAGAGAATGGCCTCCGCCACCTCGAGCTTCGCCTTCTCCAGGGCTTTGCCGACATTGTGAATCTTGTCCGGAATGTCTCCCAGCAGGTGGAAGCCAGGCAGGTCGAGCGTGTGCACGGGGTTGGCGCCGACGATGATTTCGGTCACCCGGGAGAGCGCTCCCAGGGGCCGCATGAGGGCATTGTCGAGAACGACCCAGAGAATTGCCAGCACAGTGGTGAGGAGCATCACCCCGATGCCGATGTAGCCGAGCAGCCGTGTTTCGGCAACGGGGTCATCGGTCAGGGCGGCAATCCGCCAGCCGATCAGACCGAATATGACACACTCCAGGACGATGATGCCAACGAGCAATGCCCAGAATTTCTTTCGATTACCCATCCAGCACTCTTTGCCGCGCCCGCTAATCGCCCAAGATCTGCTTCACTTTCTCCACGACCTCTCGCGTGGAAAAGGGCTTCGTGATGTACTCATCCGCCCCGAAAGCCAGGCCCTTCTCCTGATCCACTTCCCGACCTTTGGCGGTGAGCATGATGACGCGGACGTTTTTGCACCGCGGGTTGGCGCGGATCTCCCGGCAGATTTCGTAGCCATCCAGTTTGGGCAGCATGATGTCGAGCAGAATCAGGTCGGGAACGTCTTCTCGCACGGCGTCCAGCGCCTGCTGGCCGTCGGTCACCGAGCGGACGTCGTAGCCCGCCTCCTCCATCAGAAACTCCAGGGAGAGCACGATATTGGGCTCATCATCAACGATCAGAACCTTTCTCGACATGTTTTTCTCGAAGGTTGTGTTGGTTCGAATCAGGCTCCCGCGGCATGAATCTATCACATCCAAAAGAAAAAAGCGAATATACTTTGACGCGGGCCGATCGGTTTGCCGTCCCGAAGACGGAAGCATGGCGAAGCGACGCAACCTTCAGCCCCAGGGTCGTCTCACTGAATCTCATTGCTGCTCTAATCCCCATAGACGCCAAGAATATAGCGGCATATTTTTGGCTTTTCACTAATGTTGGGGCAGCAGAAGAGCAGAGGACAGAAGACGGAAGACGGAGGACGGACGACGGAGAGTTCAAAAGACTGAAAGCAGAAGCCAGTGGGCGGTGGGCAGCAGAAGACCAGAGGGCAGAGTATCGGAGGGCAGATGACAGAGGACGGAGTAACGGAGGACGGAAGACAGAGAGTTCAAAAGACAAAAGACAGAAGACAGAAGGCAGTGAAGAGCCAGTGGGCGGTGGGCAGCAGAAGACCAGAGGGCAGAGTATCGGAGGGCAGATGACAGAGGACGGAAAATTCAAGAGACCGAAGACTGAAGACTGAAGGCGGAAGGGAGATTGGGAAATAGAAATTGGGAAATGGAAAATGGTAAAAGCAGTACGCCATAGAAGGACCAGGCTTCGCTACCCTTTGGAAGAGCTTTTCCGTTCGGTCTCTATTTCAGAATCCCCCTTTAGCAAAGGGGGGACAAACTTACCCGGATAGCTGTCTCGTGGGTCGTCATCTATCATCTGCCGTTCCGCCATCTGATTCAACGGCGTCCTCTGCGGTGAAATGTCTCCCGCTCTTCTGTGGTCTCCCGATAATCCTCCGGCGGGGTTTTGGCGATGACCTGTCCCAGGTGGATGTTGAGCTCATCCCGGTTGGACGAGTGGCCTTCTCGAACTTCTTTAAGCGGCGTGGCTATACTTACCCACATGTCATTCGTTGGCCTGCTAGGCATCAAAAGGTAATCGCCGGATACGATGACGGGACTCCTCGACAACAACGATTGCCCCATGCTCCAGAACCTCACCCGAGTCTTTCAATACTGTCCTCAATCGATCTATGACGTGGGGCGTCCGTGTGTTGTGCAACCTGAATAGGATGACGCTCACCCGTCGGCCACGCGACAATGCAATGATCTCTCCGAAATCGAGATCAAAGGTCAGAACCGTCCGCCCTTCGGCCGTCGCCTTGTCAAAGATGGCACCGTTTGCCATCCGCTGGAGTCCTTCTTCACGAAGGTGAACGGCGTCATGACCTTCGGAACGTAGCCATTCCACAATCCTCAGGGCGACTCCCATGTCCGCAAGGAATCTCATCCTTCACCTCTAACCGGTGTACACTTCCTCCTGGGCCAACCATGCTGCATATTCCAGCGCCTGCTGGATGTCCTGAGGTTCGAGGTCCGGATAATCGGCCAGAATCTCTTTCACCGTAGCACCGTGGGCAATTTGGCCCACAATGACCGATACCGGTACACGCATACCGCGAATACAGGCCCGCCCGCCCATGATTTTCGGATCGAATGTAATCCGCTTGAACATTCCCATAAGACCACCTCCTGAAGACATCTGCGCCATTTTACCATAGGAGATCCTTTTTTGGTACTGCACATCGATACATGGTAAATAGAAAATTGAAAATGGGAAATAGGCGGAAGGCTGGAGGCTGGAGGTTTCTGCCTGTGCAGCGAAGTGGTTTCCTTTGTGCCTCCGTGGTGATACGGGTTGTGGTTTTTGCCTTTAACCCGAAAAGCCTTTCTCTGCGTTCTCGGCGTCCTCTGCGGCGCCTTGGAAAACAGTAAATGGTAAGTAGTAAATGGGGAAGTGCTCTTTGTTGTCCTCTGCCCCCTCTGCGG
>CAMYMF010000043.1:0-51661 GCA_947259355.1 uncultured Nitrospirota bacterium
AGGAAGTTGTGAAATGAGACGGCCGTCACAATGGTCACCAGGAAAAGCCCAATGATTGTATAACCCCCGGGCTTTACCACTATTTCTTCGTCCAAAACCTGGGGTGGCTCTTTGGACACAAAGAGATTCATCACGATGGCCGGCACCAGCCAATTCACCACAGAAGGGATAAAGATTGCAAAGAATTCGGTAAAAGTCACCTTCCCTTTCTGCCATACCATCAGGGTGGTGATGTCTCCAAAGGGGGAGAAGGCTCCCCCGGCATTGGCTGCCACGACCACGTTAATGCACGCCAGGGTGACAAACTTTGTATTGGCCCCTCCCACAGCCATCACCACGGCTCCCATGAGCAATGCCGTCGTCAGGTTGTCCGCGATGGGTGAGATGAAAAATGCCAGCACACCGGTTACCCAGAAGACCATCCGCAAAGAGAATCCCTTAGAAACGAGATACGCCCTCAGGCGCTGAAAGATGTTCCGTTCTTCCATGGCATTGATATAGGTCATGGCGGCCAGGAGAAAGAGAAAAAGCTCGGCGTATTCCAACAAACTGTGTTTAATGGCTTCATGAGGGGTGTGGGTATCCCCCATCCGAGCGTAGGCGATGGAGACCAGGATCCAAATAATACCCGCGGCAAAAAGGACCGGCTTGCTCTTGCGGAGGTGGATGTTGTTCTCCAGGGGAACGAGAGAATAACAGAGAACAAAGAGGATCACCGCGGCAATTCCATAGAACGTGGTGGTCAGATCAGGCGATTCGCCATGTCCTCCGCCGTGTTCGGCCGTTTGACCATGTACTGGCTCCGTTGTCTCCTGGCTGTGCACCGACGCATCGGTACGGGCGAGCAGTATCTCCGATGCGGAATAGGTCGATTCCTGGTCGCGCTGCGGGGCATCTTGCATACTTTGCGCGAACGTTAGGGCGTGATGATATGACAGGTGTTCGTGAGCTACATTCCCAAAATCGTGCTCACCCACTGCGGCGGCGATCGGCGATCTTGGCAGCAGCACCAATAGAAACAATAGGAACAGGGTCCATTTTCTGTTGGAGAGAAAGAGAGCTTTTGCCGAAGTCACGAAAACCTTTGAAAATAGACTGACGAGAGTCTCGGATCCTACCTCAGTGTGAGTCATCGCGCTGCCTCCTTGTCATCCAGCGAGTCCTTCTGACGGTTAGGTTCTAATTTACTAGGATTTCTTTCGGCAAAAAGAGAATGTGCCCTTTCAGGCGCAGTCAGACAAAACTTGGCACGTCGCTGCTCTGCCAGGCCCACGAAATCAGAGGTTGTCTGTGAGACAGATGGTCCACGCCTTGATTGCTCATGCCTCGAGTCGTTCGTATAGGTCACACCGGCTGGAAGCCCCGCCAAGGGCTGGATCATCCGGCATCTCGAAAGTCCGCTTGAAAATCAGTTCTCGGATTGAAAACCGGGCGACACGGGCCCGGATTCATCCATCGGCCACCGCCAACAAGGGAAGATACCGAGGCTGCCATTGCATCTTTTCAATCAGTCTTTCCAAACGGTGTTCTTCGTTATTATGCTGGAAGGTGCTGAAAGCACACGGCCCGCTCACTTTTTCTCTGATGGCCGCCAGCCCGACAGCCAGAGCCACTTTTTGACTCACCCCACGGATCGCTTCCACCGGCGGCAGCAGCACCCCGGCACGGAGGTCTTCCAGGGGGACTGCATCGGCGACGGCCTTCGCCGCGTCTGCAAAGAATGAGGGCAATACCTTCTTGGCACCGGAGGCAAGTACCCCCAGACCGACGCCCGGAAAGATGAACACATTGTTACACTGCCCTGTTTGCATCGATTTGCCGCCGTATTCAACAGGCGGGAAAGGACTCCCCGTGGCAATCAGCGCCCGACCTGCAGTCCGGTGAACAATCTCTTCGGGTGTTGCCTCACATCTGTCGGTCGGATTGCTGAGCGGCAGGATCACCGGCCGATCCGAATTGGCCAGCATGGCCTCCACCGCCTCTTTCGTAAAATGACCCGTCTGTCCGGAGGTTCCGATGAGTACGGTGACCCGGGCCTTCTCGATGACATTGATCAGCTTACCGTCCTGGGGTTCCCGCAACCATGGAAGGGTTTGAGGGTCGCGGGCAAATTTCTTCTGATAGTCTCTTTCAAAGTTAGTCAGCGTGACCAGCCCCAGGCGGTCCAGGGTAAAGATCCGGTCCCTGGCATCCCTTTCGGACAGTCCCTGTGTCATCAGGCCGGCCTCAATCTGTTCGGCAATCCCGATACCGCCGGCTCCGGCACCGTAAATCAGAAAGACCTGGTTCTCCAGGGGTTCTTCTTTAATTCTCGTGGCCGCCATCACGGCGGAAAGCGCGACGGCCCCGGTGCCTTGGATATCGTCGTTAAACGATATCAGATCCTCCAGGTAGGCGTCTCTCACATCAAAGGCTGTCTGCTGCGAGAAATCTTCCCACTGGCAAAGTGCGTTCGGAAACACGGCCTTGAACGCGTCGGCAAAGCGTTTCACGAAGGACATATACTCGTCCCCCATGAGCCTCCGGTGGCGCCACCCGAGATAATTGGGATCTTCCAGCAACGCCTCGTTGTCCGTACCCACATCCAGCGAGATGGGCAGACAGTGCCAGGGTGCAATCCCGGCGCCCTGGGTGTAGAGCATCAGTTTGCCGAGACAGATGGCAATGCCGCCCGCGCCCTGATCCCCGATGCCGAGGATCCCCTGGTTGTCGGTCACGACGGCGACGCGGATATCCCTGTGTGCGAAGGTTCCCAGGATCTTTTCGGCATCGTCGATGTTTCCGGGAAAGAAGTGTATGCCGTGGGCCGTGCGAAACATGGAAGAGTATTGTTGGCAGGCAACGCCTACGGTCGGCGTGTAAATGATCTTCATGTACTCGGCGATGTTGCTCTGGATCAGCGCATGGGCCAACGTGACATTTCGATCAAAGAGGGAGCGAATGAAGATGAACTTCTCGACATCATCCTGTTTTCTCTCTACTTTTTCAATGCTGTTACGGGTCTGTCGATCCAAGGAGCGCACAGCCGGAGGCAACATGCCGTACAATCCAAGATCGTGGCGCTCCTCTTCGGTAAAGGCCGACGCTTTGTTGATGTAGCTGTTGCGCATGGCGTCGATGCCGCGCGCGGCCACCTTGATGGCGCGAGTATTGCCGTAATCGTCAAATTGAAGATCATAGATTCTTTCAGGCATGGGACATCCCCCCAGAGCTGCTTTGTCACCTGGCTGTCTCTCGCCTGCCGTAGATGAACGACGGCATGCGTTCTACGCCACCCGCACCACGAGGCCAACCCGGACGGTTGGCATCCTTACACTCAAGCGAAGTCGGTCGATATGGGCGTTGTCTCTTCTTCCGGTCGAGACCGCAGGTTCTTGTTGATCATAATGCGGGCGCAATTGTTCCACCGCAGGATGGCATCTTCATTACCACTGGGACGGACCTCTTCGGCCAGCTCAAACCACTTCAGGGCCTCCTGGAGTACCTCATAGGCGTCGAATTCAGCGCCGGGGTAGCCTTGCCGAAGTTTGGCCTTGGCCAGCCGCTCGGAGCAGATCCCCGAATAATAGGGGCGCTGATACTTATCTTTGAGGCGTGAAACAAATTTCATCGACTCCTTGAAGCGGGCCACTGGAGATGCGGTATATTGATCCGTAATCGCCAGTATCATCATGACCAGGGCGTCCTGGTTCTCTCTGTCCGTATTCAATATGTCTTGGCATATGCTCTCGGCCACACCGGGCTCATTCAATAGGCGGTAGCGTTCCGCCTTTGCCAAGGAACGGGCGATGGCCTCTTTGGAAAGCTTTTTTAACTCAAACATGGGAGGCTCCTTAACGCTGGCGACATTTGAGGCGCTTAGACCACTCACTCAGCGCCGACGTGCGTCCATCCGATAGAAGTCACCGACCACTCGACTTGCTTGACCTTGAAGGAGACGTGCACCCTGGATCGGTAGGCGGCCACTTTTTCTTTTTCTACCTTCAAATCGAGTTCTTTAATCTCCGCCACTCTCAGGTCTCGCAGGCTCTTGCTGGCTGTTTCTACAGCGCTCCTCGCTGCTTCTTCCCAGGAAACGGGACGGGTGCCTGTCAGCTCAATGACCTTGTACCCGGAGTCGTCCGCACGGATTTTCCTCTTGGATTGGGTCAACAGGGTGCCACCATTTACAGACCGACCGGACCAAATCGGTTCAGCGCCACCTCCACCCGCTTCTCCGGTTTCAACAGGAACAGGTTGGCAGGCACGACAGATTCACGATTGCATTGCGCCATAAGTTCTTATTGTCGGCAAGCGACCGTCCAAGATACCAGGACCGCATGGTTTCGTCTTCGCCACAGCCCCCATGTGATCAAAGGGGGGCAGGATGGAAAACTTTGATCCGCTTCACATCAGAGCCTGGAAGAAGTCATTCCCCTTGTCGTCGATCAGGATGAAAGCAGGGAAGTCCTCCACCTCGATCTTCCACACTGCCTCCATCCCGAGTTCAGGATAATCGATGCACTCTACCTTTTTAATGTTCTCTTCAGCCAGAAGGGCCGCCGGGCCGCCGATGGAGCCGAGGTAAAAGCCACCGTGTTTCTTGCAGGCCTCGGTCACCCGTCGAGAGCGGTTTCCTTTGGCAATCATGATCAGAGACCCGCCGTGGGCCTGCAGCAGGTCGACATATGCATCCATGCGACCCGCCGTCGTCGGACCGAAGGAACCGGAGGGCTTGCCCGGTGGGGTCTTGGCGGGCCCGGCATAATATATGGGGTGATTCTTTAAGTAATCGGGCAGCGGCTTGCCGGCATCGACAAGTTCCTTGAACCGGGCATGGGCCATGTCACGCCCGACCACGATGGTCCCCGTCAACAGCAGGGGGGTGGCGACGGGATGTCGGGTGAGCTCCGCGAGGATCTCCTTCATGGGACGATTCAAGTCGATTTTCACGCCCTGCGCATGTTTGCCGTGATACTCCTCCGGAATCAGACGGCCCGGGTCCCCGTCGAGGTCTTCGATCCAAATGCCGTAGCGATTTATTTTGGCGAGGATATTCCGGTCGGCGGAACAGGAGACCCCCATGCCGACGGGGCAGGAGGCCCCGTGTCGCGGCAGGCGAATTACGCGAACATCATGGGCGAAGTATTTGCCGCCAAACTGAGCGCCGATGCCGCACTGCTGCGCGGCCTCGAGCAGCTTGTCCTCAAGGGCTACGTCGCGAAAAGCCCGGCCGTGATCGTTCCCGGATGTGGGAAGACAGTCCAGATATTTGGCGGACGCCAGTTTAACGGTCTTTAAACAAGCCTCGGCGCTCGTGCCGCCGATGACGAAAGCAAGGTGATAGGGGGGGCAGGCCGCTGTCCCCAGGGTCTTCATCTTTTCCACAAGGAACGGGAGCAACTTTTCCGGGTGGAGCAGAGCTTTGGTCTCCTGGAACAGGGAGGTCTTGTTGGCACTGCCCCCCCCCTTGGCGAGCAGCAAAAACCTGTATTCGTTGCCCTCGACGGCATAGAGATCGATCTGGACGGGCAGGTTGGTTCCGCTATTCTTCTCCGTGTACATATCGAGCGCAACGGTCTGCGAATAGCGCAAGTTTTCCTCCTGGTAGGTTTTGTAAACACCTTTGGAGAGCATCTCGGCATCATTGCATCCGGTCCAGATGTTCTGGCCCTTCTTGCCAATGATGGTGGCCGTGCCCGTGTCCTGACAGATGGGCAGTTCGAAACGGGCCGCCACTTCCGCATTTCGCAGGAAAGCCAGCGCGACCCCCCGGTCGTTGGCCGATGCCGCGGGGTCGCTCAGGGCATTCGCAACCTGTTCATTGTGCTCGGCACGGAGCAGGAAGGAAACGTCACGGAGGGCCTGGGCAGCGAGGAGGACCAGCGCTTCCCGGTCGATCTTGAGCACCTCCTGGCTGTCAAAATGGGCGATGCGCACATACCGCTGTGAGCCTTCGAGGAGCCGGTAAACGGTATTGTCTGTTTCCTGTGGAAAGGGCTCCTGATATCTAAACGCCACCATTGTCGTCTCCCACCCTACAAGGTAGTGCGCCGTGCTTATGTTTCGCCAGTGGGAATCGCTCGCACGGAAGGCACCCGTCAAGATGTGTCATTCATGGCGTATGCCCCGTCAGAGGCGCTCCCGCCTCTACACGCTTCGCTCGGATATTGCATGAAGTTGGGATTTTGTCGACTCTAATGGAAATAATGCACCTTCGGAAGTCGAATAATTCTGATTTTCGTGTAAGAAGATTTCTTACCATAGAAGCAAGGCGGGTATGCTGGAGTACTTGGGAGATCTCCGAAAGAGGCGAGAGGTGGCGGGGCCTCACTTAAGGGGCCGGTTTTGTTTTCCGCCACCGATTTCGTCGAGAATCACCGCGGGCGAGACGGGTGGATACTTTCCGGTGGGGAAACGGTCTTTCGAAAGGAGTGAGCGTGCCAAGCCCCATCAAATTTCCACGAGATCATGCCGGATGGCGAATCGAGAAATATCCGCGTTATTACGGAGATTCAATTTCTTGAGAATACGAAGACGGTAGGTGTCCACAGTCTTGATGCTGATGTCGTAGGACTCTGCAATTTCTCGATTGGTCTGCCCCATGGCAAGACGCCGCAACACCTGAATTTCCCGTTTGGACAGGCTGTCCAGAAGTGATCGCGTGCCTTTTTGAACTTCCGCCGCATGAACGGCCAACGCCTCCGCGGCCGCCGCACTTAGGTACCGACCACCCTGATAGACTTTCTTGATGGCGGCGACCAATTGTTCCGGCGCCGACTTTTTGGTCACGTATCCCTTGGCGCCAGCCTGGATCGCCCGGACGATATACTGGTCTTCCTCAAACATGGTGAGAATAATGATCGGCACGTCGCCGCAGGTCGCCACCACCTGCTCGATCACTTCCAGCCCATCCATTCCCGGCATGGAAATGTCTACCACGGCCACATCGGGTTTGGTCTCGCGGATCTTGCGCACTGCCTGACGGCCGTTTTCCGCCTCGGCGATCACGCTGATTTCCCGTGTCTCTTCCATGATTCGGCAGAGACCCGCGCGCACAAGGCGGTGGTCTTCGGCAATCAGTACTTTAATCACGATGGGATCCCCACATGCAGTGCGGTCTCAAGCCCACAACGGGGTGCTTGTCCACTCGAGAGTGGTTGCCAGGGCCGACGACAATCTTCGGCCCAAATATACCACAAACCGGCCCCCATTTGGGCTATGCGCGCTCCTTTTGCAGCGGGAAGCGTACCTCGATCACAGCGCCTTCGTTGAGGACTGATTCAATCTTGACGGTGCCATCCAGGAGCTGTGCTCGTTCCCGTATGCCCGACAAACCCAGTCCTTCTGTCTCCCGCAGGCTATCGGTGTCAAATCCTCGTCCGTCATCCTTGACGCGCAGAATGATTTCGGTACCGTTTGACGTAAGCGAAACGTCGGCAAAGGTGGCCTCGGCGTGACGGGCAACATTGGTAAGTGCCTCCTGGGTGATGCGGTAGACCTCGGAAGCCGTCCCGTCCTGCAGGTCGGGTACATTGCTGTGTCTGAATCTGCACGGAATGGCCATGCGCTTTTCGAAATCGTGGACCAGCCATTCCAGCGCAGGAAGCAGCCCCAGGTCGTCGAGAACAACAGGACGCAGGCGCACCGCCATATTGCGGACCTCATCGATGGTCTTGTCAATGAGCTCACTCATGGCCGCCGATCGGCGGGCCATATCGTCACTGCGATCGGCCAGCCTCTTCTCGAGCCATGCGGCGTCCATTTTCAGCGCGGTGAGGGCCTGACCCAGTTCATCATGCAGTTCCCGAGCAATGGCAGTGCGTTCATTCTCCTGGCTGCTCAATAGCCTGTTGGACAACTGCTGCAATTTCTCCTGGGCCCTTTTCAACTCTGTAATATCTGTGGAGATGCCTCCCAGTCCAATGATCTGGCCCGCCTCGTCAAACATGGGGAATTTGACTGAAATATAAGTGTGGATGCCGTCCGCCTGGGGCACCTTTTCTTCAATCTGCAACGGTTCGCTTCGGGCCAGTACCTCTCTATCGTTCTTCTGAAACTGCTGCGCCGTGACCGGGTCGAAGACATCTTTGTCCGTCTTGCCCCGTATTTCGTCCAGCCCAATGTCGAAGAGTTTTTCGTATCGTGAATTGATGAGCAGATAACGGCCTATGGTGTCTTTCATATAGACCACCGCCGTTGTATGCCTGAGGATGCTCGATATTTCACGAGTCCTTTCCCGGACCTGACGCTCCAGATTCCGGGAGTGGATGCGCAGCTCTTCGGTCGCTTCCTGGAGTTTCGCTTCTGCTTTTTTCAACGCGGTGATGTCAACCAAGATGCAGAGGGAACGAGCGGTTTCCTGCCCGGCCTGCCGCTCTCGGACTGCGGAGAGCAAAACATCCCGAATTTCTCCCTCTTTTGTATAGAATTGATGGGCGATGTCTTTGCAAGAACCGGTTTCAAGTAATTTGGGAATGAGACACTCTTCTGAGGCCATCTGAAAATCGGGGGTCATGAATTGCGTAATTTTGCGGCCGAGAACCTCCTCCCGGGAGTAGCCGAGGGCTGTGCACCAGTAGTCGCTGACCCGAACAATCCTGCAATTCGAATCGATGGAATAGAGCATGGCAGGCGTTTGAAAGTAGAATCGTCTGAACCGTTGTTCACTCTCCAGGAGGGCCGCTTCAACCGTTTTGCGGCGTGTAATTTCAGAAAGGGCTCGCCAGTAGAGGTACACGACGATCGTGACGAGTGACAGCGAAAAGATGGTCATCAGGATGCCCGGGAGATGCTGGATGGGCGCCAGGATTGTTGCCCATACGGAGGGCAGGGGGCGAAGGTAAACGATGCTCCATTCCGGAAAGGCTTCGATGGGTTGTTCATAAAACCCCATTTCCTGGTTGTCGGGACCGAGCACTCTGTGGTTCGCAGAGCTACGGGTGTACCCCAACCACTCCCAGGGGCCGTCGCCGAACTGCTGGGAGACGCCAAGGCGCTGCGTATCCCCGGGCGACAGGCGCCAGAGAGAGCGAAAGAGCCAATCCTTGCGGCTTGACGCAAAGATGATGCCGTGTGGATCCTTCAGCAGCAATGTCTCATCGCCCGTAATGAAGCGGGTGAATTCCTTCTCGCTCTCTGCGATGGAGGCTTTGATCACGGCCACGCCGACGGGCTGGCGATTCAGGGGATCCAGGACGGGATAGCTGTAATAGACACCCCGAATACCGCTGGCCGTTCCCAACGCCATGTAGATGGCGGACGTTCCTCGAATGGCCCGCTGAAAGTACGGCCGAAAGGCAAAGGAGAGCCCCACGAAGCTATCGGGCTCGCGACGATTGCTCGATGCGATCGTCATGCCCTTGTCATCCATCAGATAACAGACATTAGCGCCCAGCGTTGTCGCGAAGAGGTCAAGAATTGCATTGGCATCCTTCGTGGTTTCGAGCGTTCTTTTTACGAAGACTCGTCGGATTTCGGACAAACCGGCCAACGTGCGTACCGGTTTGAGCTGCTCTCCCAGGAAGAAGCTGAAACGACTTGTCGTCTCAGCCACTTTGTTAACGGCTTCCTGATTGGCTTCATGGCTCAGGTCTGACTTGACATTGGAGTAAAAAAAATACCCGGCCAGCAGAGAAGAGACCAGCGCAATCGATGCGAGCGTGAAAAGGATCGGTTGTAGACGCATGGCAGGCGAACTCCACTTTATGGCGGATAGCCCTCCCACGCCTGAGATGAAAGAAGCAGGTGCACCCCGTTCACAAGGACTCGTACCGTGTGGGGGTGTTGAATCCCTGGGGCAGGACTCACCGTTTGAGGACTATTCGCCCGGGCATTGAAACGCTAGCAGTATCTTCCCTCGCTGTCAATACCAAGATCCGGGGGGCTATCGATTCTTTCTTGAGCATGGAGCCCAGGCGTCGGCCCTTCGGCCTGGCTCGGCTTCATGGGAGAAACGTTGCCCTCGGTCACGGGACCGGCGACGGAACGATGCGTCTCTTTTTGCTGTATGCCGGGAACCGCGGTGTGCTATATTCACCTCACAGCCGATCATGGATGGCGGCGAGCGGGGGCGCCGTGTTTGAGCAGCTGTGGAATCATAAGATACGAGGAGACTGATGAGCAAGATTGAACGGGCCGTGTCTTTGTTTAATGATGGATTTGCCTGTTCTCAGGCTATTCTGGCCACTTACGGAGAGGACTACGGGCTCGACCGACAGACGGCCTTCAGACTGGGCGAGGGATTTGCCGGGGGCATGGGGGGGCTCGAGCTGACCTGCGGAGCCGTGATCGGGGCTTTCATGGTCATCGGACTGAAACACGGGCGCACACTGGCCTCCGACCGGCGGGCCAAAGTGAAGACGGCCAAACTGGTGCGGGAGTTCGTCAAGCGGTTCGAAGCCCGGCATGAGACCACTGTCTGCAGCAGCCTGCTCTTACGGGACAGGGCTGCTTCCCGGAAGCGCTGGTTTTCGTTTCGCGGCAGCCGCTCGGCGGGGGTCTGCCCGAAAGTGGTTGAAACGGCCGCCGAGATCATTGAAGAGATTCTTTGAGTCAGAGCGATGATGCCCAAACGATGTGACTGGGTTACCCAGGATGACGTCTATATCGAGTATCATGACGGCGAGTGGGGAGTCCCCGTGCATGAGGACCGGAAACTCTTTGAAATGCTGATTCTGGAGGGGGCCCAGGCTGGGCTCAGCTGGTTGACCATTTTGAAGCGGCGCGACGCTTATCGCGAGGCCTTTTGCGGATTCGACTATGAGGCGGTGGCCGCCTTCGATGCGGCCGATGAGGAGCGACTCCTGCAAGATCCGGGCATTGTCCGGAACCGGTTGAAGATTCGCTCCGCCATCAACAATGCGACACGGTTTGTCGAAGTACGGCAAGCCTTCGGCACTTTCGATCGTTATCTGTGGCAGTTCGTCGATGGACAGCCCATCGTGAACCGCTGGAAGACGCAGGACGAGATCCCTGCGAACACCTCGTTATCTGATGCCCTGTCGGAAGACCTGAAGCGCCGGGGCTTCAATTTCGTCGGCAGCACCATCTGCTATGCCCTCATGCAGTCCATCGGCATGGTCAACGATCACACCGTCGATTGCTTCCGCCATGGGCCGGTGAGCCGCTTACGGTGATGGCAGCGCTCCCCCCCTTTGTGAAAAACCGAGTATCCGGGCTCTGCAGCAGATCACTGACAGGGCCTCACTGGAGCTTTCCGAAGCAAGAAGTAGACGTCGAGCTGGTGACGCTCTTTTTGAAGGGGGAAGGGGATTGTCTCATGATCGCGCTGATACCGATGAACGCGGACCATGTGGTCGGATTGCGAATTCGCGGCAAGATCGAAGTCAGCGACTTCGATGAGGTGGTCGGTCTTCTGGATGAAAAGTTCAAGCATCACGACAAACTGCAAATCTATGCCGAGATCGAAAGTATCGGTGGCATGTCGCTGGAGGCTTTTTTCAAAGACATTCAGTACAGCCTGAGAAATTTTCGACGCTTCGACAAGGAGGCCGTCGTTTCCGACAAGGCGTGGCTCAAGGCCTTCGTGTCGGTGGCGGACAAGCTCTTTCCCAGCATCGAAGCCCGGCACTTCTCCTTTGACGAGAGGAGCGAGGCGCAGGCGTGGATCGGGAGTTGATCCGCCCTGGACGCGGTTAGGACGGGCGAGGAGAATCCCGGCGCGAGCAATAGATGCCTGCACTGCAGCGGCAAAGCGCCGGCCGGCATGCTTGACCGTTGAAACCCACCCACTCGATTGGTTTTTCATGCCGGCCACCGATGTCGTTCATCGCTCGGTTTACAATGGGGGAAAATGAAGACTCAGAAACGGAGAGTCCTCCTCGTCAATCCGAATCGCTACCGCCAGCCCCCTGTCGTCCCGCTGGGGCTGGAGTATCTCGCCCATGCCGTGCAACAGAAAGCCTTCGAGGTGAGCGTCGTCGACCTCTGTTTTTCGGAAGATCCCCATCGTGATCTGGCGGAGGCCGTCCGGGATTTCGCCCCCCATGCGGTGGGTTTGACCATTCGGAATATCGATTCGGTCCTCTATCCTGACACCGAGTTCTTTCTTCCCGAGATCAGAACGCTCGTGGATCAGGTACGCTCACTCAGCGAGGCCCCCGTCATCATCGGCGGCGCGGCCATGCCTGCCGATCCGGAAGGGATCCTGCGATTCGTCAAAGCGGACCTGGCCGTGATCGGTCCGGGCGAGGTCACCCTGCCGGCAATCCTGAAAGAGGGTATCCCCCCGTCGAAAAAGGGGCGGGTCCTTGTCGGCCAGCTGCCGGCGAGCTTCTGCGCGCCCCGCGCCGTCGGACTCGACTACGGACGCTACGTGGCGGAAGACGGATTGGCAGGTTTTGAAACCCACAAGGGTTGCTCGTCCCAGTGCGTCTACTGCATCGAGGCAGGGACAAAAGTGCGCCACCGGGAATGGGCCGATGTGGTCTGCGAGCTGAGACAGCTCGCGGAGCGGGGGATGGACCACCTGCACCTTTGCGACACGGAATTCAATGACGACCTGGCGTACTGCCTTGCACTGTTGGAGGCTTGGAAGAAGGAGAGGCTGGGACTCCGCTGGGCACTTTACATGAAGCCGGGCAACCAGAATGACAGGCTCTTTGCGCTCCTGAGAGATACCGGCGCTTATCTCGTGACGCTCTCCGTCGACACATTCCGAAAAGAAAAGGCCTATTGGTCGGAGATCGAGGCCATGGTCGCGCGCTGCCAGGCGGTGGGTATCCGGATCAGCATCGATCTTCTAACAGGGTTTCCCTACGAGACCGACGGGGACCTCAACGGATGCCTCGATTTCTTCCAACGGATCGCGCCGGATGAGGTGGTGGTCAATGTCTATCTGCGACTCTACAGGAGTCTTGCCATCAGCCGGCTGATCGAAAGCGACCCGGCCCTGCAGCGGCATCTTGTACGATCCGGTGGGAACAAGGGCGCAGGCCTTGCGCCGATCTTCTACAATCACGTTCCGCTGAATTGGCTGCGACACCGTCTCCGGGAGGATCCCCGCTTCCGGATTGCCGGTGCGGAAAAGGTGGTCAATTATCAGAAGTCCTGAAACCGGGACGGGCCCGAAAGGTGTCGCAGTCCCTCGGTTGCGACGATAAAACGCCTCTGGTATAGTCCTTCCTTGAATCAGCCCGTAAGTTTCATCGGTCGTACATCACGGGGTGTTAACTTCAGAGACCGACTGTGCGCGAGTTCGGGGACCATGCGCAGCACAGGTTGAATGGATGGTTTGCACCAAAGATGGAGGGGATGCAATGCTGAAAGAATTCAAAGATTTTGCAATGCGGGGCAATGTGGTCGACATGGCCGTCGGTATTATCATCGGCGGCGCGTTTGGGACCATCGTGAAGTCGCTGGTATCCGATGTGCTCATGCCGCCCATCGGTCTGTTGCTGGGCAACGTCGATTTCTCCAACCTCTTCATCACCCTGAAGGAGGGGAGCACGCCCGGTCCTTACAACGCGTTGGTCGAAGCGCAAGGCGCCGGCGCGGTGACCCTGAACTATGGTGTCTTTTTCAACACCGTCATCAGCTTCATCATTGTAGCCTTTGCTGTTTTCATGCTCATCCGCTGGCTGAACAAACTGAAGAGAGAGGAGGAGGACAAGCCGGCGGAGCCGACGACCAAGGCGTGCGACTTCTGCAAGACGGAGATTCCCATTGCTGCAAGCCGTTGCCCGAACTGTACCTCTCAGATTGAAGAGAAAGCTGCCTGATATTTTCTTCTCAACAAGCAGCCTCAAAGTGCTTGCAAGCGCCTCCGGGATCCGGGGGCGCTTTTTTGCACCAGGTGCCCCTTTGCAGGGATGCGGTGAGGAGGCAACGTCCAGCGCGCCGGTCTCAGGGTCCTGCTGGAATTACTTGTATCTCAAAGAGAGTCGGCCAGCGCTTTCCCGTCACAAAAAGGCGGTTGTTCGTTTCGTCGTAGGCGATGCCGTTCGCGACCCCCGCTCCCTGTAATCGCGCTTTGAAATCGGGGAGGCCGGCCAAATCGATCCATCCGGTCACTCGTCCGCTGGCCGGATCGATCCGGGCAATTCGATCGCTTTGCCAGATGTTGGCAAAGATTTCCCCCCGCACATATTCCAGCTCGTTGAGCCGGGCCACGGGCTTTCCACCGTCGTGCACTTCGAGTCGACCGATCTCCTGAAAGGTTTCGGGATTGAGCCGATAGAGTCGGGCGGTGCCGTCACTCATGATCAGGTCCCGGCCATCCCACGTGATGCCCCATCCCTCCGTACGGTAACGGAACTCCTGGAGCAGTCTGAATCGTTTCGGATCATAGATAAAACCGGTTTGAGACCGCCAGGTCAGCTGTATCAGCCGGTCTCCGCAGAGGGTGATGCCCTCACCGAAAAAGCGTGCGGGAAGCCGGTGGATCTTGACAATCCTGCCGGACTCCAGATCGACCTCCCGCAGGCTGGAGGCGCCATACTGCCCCGTCCCTTCGTAAAGTCTGCCGTCCTGGAACGCGAGTCCCTGCGTAAAGGCCTTGGGGTCGTGGGGGTAGCGGTTGACGATGCGATAGGTGTAGCGGGGCGCCGCCGGCACCGCGGTCGGCGCCTGGTCGGTCGTACTTTGCGATCCATGGACGGCGGTGCTCACCGCAACGATGATCAATACTGTGATACCGAAGAGGCCCTGAACGACTGAGTCAAGAGGGTTTGCAGTCTGTCTTTTGCCCACACAGCTTGTACGGAAGTGTTCATCGGACATCACCGCTTCCTTTGGCACAATGGCGTACCCGCAGATGAGCCTGCGCGCGCCCAGCACGCAGCTGTTACAGACTAGCACAAATCGCTACGTCCCATCAAAGAATCCGCCGGAGGGGCTTGCGGCGTAAAAGCAACGGCATCAGGAGGATCAGCAGGGGCCATATGTCTGCCTCTTGGGCGGTCGTGCCGGACTTGATACGGCATCCGCCGCCACCGCCGCCTCCAGACACCGGCGCAGACGCTTGGTCATTCTGCGCGAGGCCGCTCACGCTGTCGGCGTCCCGGTAATCGGGCAGGCCGTCGTTGTCGTTGTCGGCCATCAACTCGACGCTGTCCGGGGATCCGTCCCCGTCGGAGTCGGCGTCGAGGGCATCGATGATGCCGTCCGCATCGGAGTCGTAAGGATTCATTGGGTCGGGTCCCACTTCCGTGAAATCTGGCAGGCCGTCGTCGTCGGAATCGGGGTATGCCGGATCGGTTCCGAGAGCCCCTTCCTCTTCGTTGGTGAGGCCGTCGCCGTCAGGATCGGCCAGGCGGTGACTGTTAAAGGCATCACAGGGGTCTCCGGTGCCGTCCGCGTCGGCATCGGTCTGGATCTCATTGGGGAATTCGGGGCAGTTGTCCACATCGCCGCAGAACCCGTCACCGTCGATATCATTGTCGGGGTCATTTGGACAGGGGTCGTTACAATCGGCTATTCCGTCGCCGTCGCCGTCGCTCTCGGATACGTTGCATCCGCAATCCCCTCCGTCGGTCTTGGCGGGATCACTGGCGCAGAGGTCCATGCAGTCGGCCGTGCCGTCTTCGTCGGTGTCCGTATCGGCGCGACCGCAACCGCAGATCCCGCCAACGGTTTTGGACGGGTCCGTTGGGCAGGCATCGTGGCAGTCGAGCGCACCGTCGCCGTCGGCGTCGGTGTCGGCCGTGCCGCACCCACAAACCCCCGGACTGATCTTGCCGAAGTCCGCGGGGCAGCTGTCGCGGCAGTCGGCGGTGCCGTCGCGATCCGTATCGGTGTCCGCCGCGCCGCACCCACAAATCCCCGGACTGATCTTGGCGGGGTCCAAGGGGCACGCGTCCACACAGTCCGCTGTGCCGTCCCCGTCGTTGTCGGTGTCGGGCAGGCTGCAGCCGCAGAGGCCGGCGGTGGTCTTCTCCGGATCGTCAGGGCATTCATCACGGCAGTCGGCCCAGCCGTCACGATCGGTATCGGTGTCCAGCGTGCCGCAACCACACTGGCCAGGGACAAGTTTGGTCGGATCGTTGGGGCACCCATCCAGACAATTTGCCGTACCGTCGGCATCGGCGTCGTCGTCGGGACTACCGCAACCGCAGATGCCGGCGGTCTGTTTGGCTGGATCGTTGGGGCATTCATCCTGGCAGTCGAGGGTCCCGTCGGCGTCGCTGTCGCTGTCGGCCGTGCCGCAACCGCAGACGCCGGACTTGCTCTTGTGGGGATCGGCCGGGCAGCCGTCAATGCAATCGGGGAAGAAATCGCCATCCCTGTCGGTTTCGGGTACACCGCAGCCGCAGAAGAATGGGAGCCACTTGTCCGGATCGTCGGGACAGAAGTCGAAGCAGTCGGGATGCCTGTCGCCGTCGCGGTCCGTGTCGGCCACGCCGCAGCCGCAGGTGCCGGGGGCGGTCTTGTTCGCGTCCAGTGGGCAATCATCCAGACAGTCGGGCCAGCCGTCGTTGTCGGTGTCGATCTCCGGGATACCGCAGCCACAAACACCGCGAGCAATCTTGTCTGGATCCAGCGGACACTCGTCCAGACAGTCGGGGCGGCCATCTCCGTCGGCGTCGCTGTCGGAGATCCCACAGCCGCACAGACCTGGCGCTGTTTTGGCAGAATCCTGGGCGCACAAATCGAGGCAGTCGGGTGTCCCGTCGGCGTCGCTGTCGCTGTCGGGTACGCCGCAGCCGCAGACGCCTGCTACAATCTTGCCGGGGTCCTGGGGGCACTCGTCCAGGCAGTTCGGGGTCCCGTCGGCGTCGCTGTCCGTTTCGGCGACGCCGCAGCCGCAGGTGCCGGGGTCATTCTTTAGGGGATCCAGGGGACATTCATCGTGACAGTCGGCTGTGCCGTCCTGGTCGAGATCCCTGTCTGAGACGCCGCAGCCGCAGGTGCCTGCTACGGTCTTGCCGGGGTCCTGGGGGCACTCGTCCAGGCAGTTGGGGGTCCCATCGCCGTCGCTGTCCGTTTCGGCTATGCCGCAGCCGCAGGTGCCGGGGGTGATCTTTCCGGCATCGGTGGGACAGGAATCATTGCAGTCCAGGGTGCCGTCGGCATCGGCATCCGTATCCGGTAAACCGCAGCCGCAGATGCCCGGAACGATCTTACCCGAGTCCGACGGACACAGATCGAGGCAGTCCGAGGTACCATCGGCGTCGGAGTCTGTGTCAGGCATTCCGCAGCCGCAGGCTCCGGGGTCATTCTTCAGGGGATCCAGGGGACATTCATCGTGACAGTCGGCTGTGCCGTCCTGGTCGAGATCCCTGTCTGAGACGCCGCAGCCGCCATCGGGGTCGACATCCTGCAGACCGCAGCCGCACAGACCGGGCGCCGCCTTGGCGGGATCGTCGGGGCAGCCGTCGAGACAGTCGAGCACGCCGTCACCATCGCTGTCGGTGTCAGCCACGCCGCAGCCGCAGACGCCGACGCTGATTTTTGCAGGATCGTCGGGGCAACCGTCGAGACAGTCGAGCACGCCGTCACCGTCGGAATCGATGTCAGGCATGTTGCAGCCGCAAAGACCGGGGGTGATTTTGTCGTTGTCCCCGGGGCACAGGTCGTTACAATCGGCAGTGCCGTCACCGTCGCTGTCGGCGTCGACCACGCCGCAGCCGCAGACGCCGGCGAGGATTTTGTCGGCGTCCTGAGGACACAGATCGTGGCAGTCGGGCGTGCCGTCGGCATCGGCGTCGGTGTCGGGGATGCCGCAGCCGCAGATGCCGGCGACGATTTTGTCGGCGTCCTGGGGACACAGGTCGTGGCAGTCGGGCGTGCCGTCGGCATCGGCGTCGGTGTCGGGGATGCCGCAGCCGCACAGACCGGTATCCGTCTTCAGAGGATCGCTGGGGCAGCCGTCGGAACAATCATCCGGACCGTCTCCGTCCGAATCGACGGGGCAGGGGTCACAGAGGTCTCCCACCCCATCCTTGTCCGAGTCCAACTGATCGGGGTTTTCTGTTTCCGGGCAGTTGTCGTGGCATTCGGGAATCCCGTCTCCGTCCAGTCGGGAATCCTCGTCGTCGGGCGTTCCATTGCAGTCGTCATCAACACCGTCGCAGGTCGCATCGCCGGCTGCAGGGTGGATGTTCGGGTTGGTGTCGTCGCACTCCTCGAGAACCGTGTAGCCGTCTCGGTCCTTGTCCGGAGAAAGGAGAAAGGCTTCCTGATTGCCGTCAGGGTTGATGCCGTAGCCCGCTATCTGGCCTCTGTTGTTGATAGCCCGAACCTGCAACAGGATCCATCCATCGCCACTTTCGTCAACCAGGCTTTCCAGGGGGACCATCCCGGTGGATGGCTCCCACAGAAAGGTGTCACCGTTGTAGTTGGCCGCGCGCAACCCGCTCTTGCCGATGACCTGCCCCAAGTTATTGATCCCATAGGCCTCACTGAATGCGGCGCCCGGCAGTCGCCCCAAAGGTTGCATACCCGTGTCGGGACTCCAGAGGAACGCTTCATTTTCGGTGCCCGAGTTGCTCCATCCTGCAATCTGTCCCAGGTCGTTGACGGCCCTGGCGACACTGCTGAAGGAGCCGCCGGGAAGATCTCCAAGGGCCTGCATGACTTCGGTCGTGGGACGCCAGAGAAAGCCCTCCTGTGTACCTCGGCTCGACGCGCTCGTGCCGACAACTTCCGATGCGGCATTGATGCCGTAAGGTTCACTCCTGAAGACTCCCCCCATGAGTTCGCCCAGGCCACGCATGGCTCCGGTGGCCGGGTTCCACAGAAAGGCCTGCCGCTCATCGACCCCGCCATAACCGTAGTCGGAGTAGCCAAAGCCAACGATCGTGCCGGTATCGTTGATGGCACGGGCTTCGCTGTAAAACCGACCGCCCGGCAGATCCCCGAGCGCGACCATCGTCCGGGAGATGGGCTCCCATCGAAAGGCCTGTATGCCCGAGGAACCGTGGCTCCATCCCACGACGATGCCCGCATTATTAATGGCCGAGGCCGTACTGCTGAAGTTGCCACCGTATAGGTCGCCGAGCCCGGTCATGGTTCGGGTCACCGGATCCCAAAGGAACGCCTCCAGTCCCCGTTGTTGGATCCCGAAATCGGAAGCACTGGTGCCCACGATTTGGCCTGCATCATTGATGCCGCAGGCTTGACTCGAGAAGTCGTTCCCCGGGAGATCGCCCAACGGGGTGAGCGTGTAGGTCTGTGCCGGCGCGGAGAGGCTCGGCGTCGGTGAAAAGAGTGAGAGCAGCAGGAGGGCAACCACCGTCGTCATCGTCGACGGCCGCGACCAACGGAGGTACAGGGGAGCCCCGTTTCCTCCGATGTCGTGGCTGCTTTTCTCGTTCTTTATTGTGCGCATCGCTTGAATATAAGAGTAAGATGGAGACAAAAGGCCCCAGTAGCGTGAAACAGTCCTGAGATACATGGCTGGCCCCATGGCTTGCAATTTGAATGCCTTGATTGTCTGATTTCGATGCCCGCCCGACGGATGGGGTTGTTTCGGTCATAAATCGTTGTGGTTTCATCCGCTTGCAGGCCTGTGCCGGAAGAACAATATTTTATTCCTGGAAAACAAAAAATGTGTAATTGACCTTTTTCCTCGTTTCTTACGCAATTAATTACCAAATAATGGAAATATATTTCATATTTTATGAAAATTTGTTCTATAATTCGATAAAGCGTCTTTCAAGGAAATCTCTCAGACACGGTCGAGCGGCCAGGGGCTGACGGGGACGGCTTCAATCATCGGTGGACGGTGTCGGTGTAGAGTGGGCGCCGCCAATGGGAGATCTTCGGGACGATGCAGCCCGGCGGTAAATGCGTTGGGGTCGCCGCGTGGGCCGTGCGTCGCGCCGACATAACCCTTGATTTTGAAAGGGCCATTTGCTAAGGTGCCTCTGGTTTTGAGCGCTGCAGGGAGCCCACGCAATCAACCTGGAATCGATGCATGATCGATCTGCACACACACACCCTTTTCAGCGACGGCGTTCTCCTGCCGTCGGAATTGGCACGGCGGGCTGAGGTCATCGGTTATCGAGCACTGGCCTTTACCGATCACGTCGATCATTCCAATCTCGAGCATGTTCTGTCAAACATCGTGAAGGTCTGTGATGTTCTGAACGCCCACGGGTCTGTGCGGGTGATTCCGGGAGTTGAAATCACGCACGTCCATCCCGATGCGTTCGGGCCACTCGTTGAGCGGGCCCGCCAACTGGGCGCCCAGGTGGTGGTGGCACACGGGGAGACGATGGTGGAGCCGGTGGCCCCGGGCACCAACCGGGCGGCCATTGAGGTGGGCGTGGACATCGTCGCCCACCCGGGATTGATCACGGAGCCGGAAGTGGAGTTGGCTGCCGCGCGAGGGGTCTATCTTGAGATTACGACGCGTCGGGGGCATTCCCTCACCAACGGTCATGTCGCTCGACTGGCCCTCGCTGCAGGGGCGCCTCTGGTGTGCAACACCGATAGCCATGGACCGGGCGATCTGGTCAGCCGTGAACGGGCGGCACGAATCCTGCGGGGATCGGGTCTCGCGCAGGAAGCGGTTGGACGGGTTTTCGGCAATTCCGAAGAATTAATGAAGAAGTTGACCCAAGGGTGAGGAGGGCGGTCATGACGAAAAAGGATGCCGAACTGCTGGAGACGGATGAGTTTCTAGCGGGCCTGCAGCGAGCTTACAAATACGTTCTGGAGAACATTAAATTTGTCGGCCTGATTGCAGGGGGCATCTTGGCTGGACTCCTGATTATTCTGCTCGTCCTCTACCAGGCCAGAGCCACCCGGGACCAACAGTCCCTGGCGTTGAGCAATGCCGTGGCGGCTTACCACGACGGGCGCTACGACGATGCGCTGGCGGCTCTGAAGCCGTTCAGCGAAAAATCAGATGTGCATGCCGCGCAAGCGGAACTCTACGAAGGCAATATCCTATTCGACCAAGGGGAATTCGAAGAGGCGCTGCCCCATTTCGAAAGGGCTCTGAAACTGGGCGCTGAGAAGAAAATCGACGTGCTTCAGGGTCTCGCCCTTCAGGGGATGGCCTTCAGCGAACGAGAGCTGGGGCGCCCCGAACGGGCGGAGGAACTGCTGGGGCGCCTTCGCGGCTTTCTGCCCGAAGTGGCGCTGATGGAACTGGCACGCCTCCATACCGCGCAAGGGGACAACGCAAAGGCCCGGGCCGCATTGGAGGAGCTGATCCGCGAACATGGGGATTCGCCCCTGGCCACCAGCGCCGAGACACTCAAGAACAACCTGATGCCGTGATACAGGGCCTCCATGTCCCTGCCAAAGCGGATCCCCCGGACTGCGTGGCCGTCCTAGACCTCGGAACCAATACCTTCCGCCTTCTCATCGCAAGCTTGAACGCACGCCAGCAACTGCTCAGGCACCGTCTCGATCGGCGGATTGTCCGCATGGGCAGCCAGGTTGTCACCCGCTGCAGGAGCCCCGCGGATGCTATGACCAGGGGCGTTTGAGCGCTGCGCGCGCTTGCGGCTGTCCTCCGAGACTACCGTGTCACCCAGCTGACAGCGGTGGCGACCGGTGCCCTCCGGCATGCCGCAAACGCTGACGCGCCTCGCGGCAGCCCTTTCCTCTCCGATTCATGTTCTCGCGGGCCGGCAGGAGGGGGGCCATACGTTTGCCGGCGTGCGCGCCGGGCTCCCCGGCTGTGCAGAGGCTCCGGCGCTTGTCGTCGATGTGGGCGGCCGCAGCATCGAGTCTGTCCGGATTGCGCCGGATGGGAGGGCCTCGATTCAGAGTCTTCCCGTGGGCGTTGTTTATTTAAAGGAGCTTCTCGGGGGGCAGACGCCGGGGACCGACACCGATCTTGCGACGGCCCGTGCCCTGGAGAATATCGATTTCCCCAAGGGTTCCGTCTCGACGTTACGGTGCATTGGCACGGGCGGATCGATGACCACCCTGGCCTGGATGGCGCTCGGTCTGAAGCGGTACGATCCGGAAAGAATACACGGGTTTACGCTCACCAGCCCTCTGGTAGAGAACCCTCTGTCAGAGGCTGTGCGCCTTCCGTGCGAAGCATTGATGGATCGGTTTGGTTTGGAGCGGGGACGGGCGGATCTTGTCGTTTCTGGCGGGATGCTCACTGCGGCGTTACTCCGACGGCTTCCGGCGGAGACTCTGCGCGTCAGCGACTATGGACTGTTGGAAGGAATCGCCCTAGCCCGAATATTGCATGACTAAATCTATTACGAGGCCGGATAAGGCGCCGTATGCGGCGTTGCAGAAGAATTTCCTGACTTCGAAATATTGCAATATGTCTTCAGCCAGAAAATTTTCTGCGCCTTGCCTACGGCGCTTCTTCGGCATCTCATCACGATCAGTCATGCAATATTCGGGCTAGCGGTTTTGAACGCCAGGCGGGCCCGCCGCTGAGCCATGCCGGGCCGCGGTGATGGATCGTCCAAAGGGGCTCAGTCAAAAATCTTACCGTCCACCATATGGATGATCCGGTCGCTCTTGCCGGCGAGTTTCTCGTTATGAGTCACGAAGACAAAGGCAACCCCTCGCTCCCGGTTGAGTTTCATCAGGAGTTGATGCACCGCTTCGCCTGTGGTGGTGTCGAGGTTCCCCGTCGGTTCATCGGCGAAAACGACTTTCGGATTCATGCAGAGCGCGCGTGCGATGGCCACACGCTGCTGTTCACCGCCGGAAAGCTCCCCCGGTTTGTGATCGGCCCGGTCTGTCAATCCCACCTCGGCGAGTATCGCCAGACCCCGCTTAATGCTCTCCCCACGGGAATGTCCTGCGATCAGGCTCGGCATAATGACATTCTCTACGGCGGTGAACTCGGGGAGGAGGTGATGAAACTGGAAGACGAATCCCATGAAACGGCTTCGAAAATCGGAGAGGGTGTTTCCGTTCAGGGCAAAAACGTCTTTGCCTTCGTAGAGGACACGACCCGACGTGGGGTTTTCCAGCGTTCCCAGAATGTGAAGGAAGGTGCTCTTGCCGACACCCGACGCGCCGCAAATAGCCAGCATCTCTCCTGCGAGGATCTGGAAATCGATCCCCTTGAGGACGTCAATTGTCTTCTGTCCTGTTCGGAAAGACTTGGTGAGGCCTCGGACCTCAATGAGTACTCTCGGACTGTCGGGCATCGTTGCTCCTCAAAGCTGCATTTCTATCACAGGGGTGATTTTAAAGTAAAGCGAGAAAGCGGCTATTCCTGTTGCCCCTGCGGCTGTCATGGATTAGACTGGTGTTGCCTCTGCCGATCCTGACGGCAAGGGCCGGAGGCACATCTGGATGGGCCGATCATTTCTTACGTTGCTGGCGGGCTGCCTGCTCCTGCTCGCGCCCTGCCGCCTGCTCTGTGCGGACATGAACAGACTGGCTGACAAACTGATGTCCCATGTGACCGTGCTCTCGGAGGAGATCGGAGAGAGAAATGCCGGCCGGTACAGCGCACTGGAGCGGGCCGGTGCCTACATCGAAGAGAGCTTCCGACAGATGGGGTATGCCCCCGAGAGCCAGTTCTATGAGCTCGAAGGGCGGCCCTACCGCAATATTTACGTCACACTGCCGGGAAACCGCCTGCCCGAGGAGTTCATTGTTGTCGGCGCACATTACGATACGGTTCCCGGGACACCCGGCGCGGATGACAACGCGAGCGGCGTCGCCGGATTGCTCGAGCTGGCCGGTCTGTTCGCCGGCAAAACGCAGGCAAGAACGCTGAGGTTCATCGCATTTACCAATGAAGAGCCGCCCTATTTCCGGAGCCGAAAGATGGGAAGCCGCGTTTACGCCCGGGCCGCACGGGAGCGTGGCGAGAAGATCACCGCCATGCTCTGCTTGGAGATGATCGGCTATTTCAGTGACCAAAAGGGCTCCCAGTCTTATCCGCTTCCCTTGATGAGGCTGGCCTATCCCGATGCCGCGAATTTCATCGCCGTCGTCGGGGATCTGCGCTCCCGCACGCTGGTCAAGCGTGTGGCGCGGGGACTCGCGAGCCAGACGGGCGTGGGCGTCGAGTCTCTGGCCACCTTCACCTTCGTGCCGGGCATCGATTTTTCCGACCACTACTCATTCTACAAGGAAGGCTATCGGGCTGTCATGATCACGGATACCGCCTTTTACCGTAACACCCACTACCACATGTCCAGCGACCGAGCGGCCACTCTTGATTACAGAGCGATGGCCCACGTGGTGGAGGGGCTCCGCCACAGCCTGCTCGATTTGGCTGAGTGAAGAGCAAAACAAAGGGGTCAGGGATTCACGGAGCAAGGATGCGAGAATTTGCGTGAAAAAGACCGGAAAGGGATGCTCAGGACAGGCTCCACGAAGAGTGTTTCTTGGCGCTCACTGATCCATAAAAAGTAAATTTTTTCAATCTATTAAAGCTGATTATATCATGTGTTACTCTAAGCACTAAATAGCCGATCCTTTCGGGTTGTCCACGCCAATCGGTGAAGGCTGCCCGAGCCCTTCTCTTTTCACATGACCTCGGGCAGACAGGTACCCAGGGCTGATCGCAGATCCTGCAGCTCGGGGTACTGGGCGAGGTTCTCCCGGACATAGCCGAATGTGTTGGGCAGGTAACGGAGGTACTCCTTTTTCCCTTTAACCACAGCCATGTAGCCGAAGGTGCCGGCGGCTTTGAGATTTCGTTGAATGGAGACCCAGTCGAACATCCTTCGGAATTCAGGGCGGTCCGTTTGCGTCCCTTCCATCCGATCTCGGCCGTCCAGATAGAGAGCAATCAGCTCGTCGACCACCTCCTCGGGCAGCCGGACATAGGAGTCCCGAAGCAGCGAGCAGAGGTCATATTGAAGCGGCCCGAGGCGAGCGTCCTGGAAATCAATGATACCGATGATGCCGTTGTGGACCATCAGGTTCCGGCTGTGGTAGTCCCGGTGGGTGAAATACTTCGGCTGCTCGGCGATTACGCGGCACAAGCGCTCAAAATGGCGCCGGATTCTCTCTGCATCGGCCTGAGCCACGCACCGTTCGAAATAACCCTGCACCGTGTGCTCCAGAAAGAAGTTGAGCTCCCACATTAACTTCTCCAGGTCAAAACTGAACCGGAAAGCCATACAATGTTCGCAACGCTTTCGCGTGCCGACAAGCTGCAGGGTCAGCAGTTCCTCAACGGCTTTGCGGTACAACGACAACGATGGGATGATCCCCCTGCGGCGGACGTGTTCCTCCAGGGTTGTGTCGCCCAAGTCCTCAAGAACGAGGAGGCCTTCGGCGGGATCGTAGTGGTGCAGTTCGGGTACCGGCACGCGGCAGATTCTCAAATGGTTCAGGATATTGATATAGGGGAGATCGTCCGGGTCTGCAGGGGCCGGCAGTGGTGGCGCCAACGCCATGACGATACGCGTTTGCCCCCCTGGAAGACGGGCGCGATAAAACTGGCGATCCGAGGCATCTCCCGTCAGGCTTTCGAGGTCCACCTTTTCGGGTGAAATGCCCTCGGATGCCGCGAGGCTTCTTTGAATAGTACTCGTATTCATGTGGCCCGGAAAAACTGTGAGTAATCACTTAATATGCGAACGATAACCCTATGAATAGAGAAAGAATCCCGGTGTAAGATTTGAACAGAATCTTAACATTGGGTCCCTCCGATGTCAATTTATTCGCAGAGTGTGAAAAGTGGAAAACTCTGGGCAAAAAGTGGAAAAAGATTTCACTTTTGAGGAAATTCTTTTCTCCGGGTTCGGGATCTGGTGCGGGACTACGCATCCATTGACAAGTTAAAATGATTGAAAATAAAAGATATTAGATCTTAAAATAGATTATTCATTTTTATGGCACGATTTCTGCTAAAAAATGCCTTCAGGAGAGGTGATAACATGATATTCAAAGGCTTAAATTTTTTCACGACAAAGAAGAAGGACTCCGGGAGACCGGTCCCGCCGAAGGAGGAGAATCCCTACAACAAAGTGGCGGACGAGCTCAAAAAGAGCGCCGAGGAACTGGAACGGGCCACGCAAAAACTCCAGGTATCGTTTCAGGCCCGCCAGCAGGCAATCAAGAAGCTCGTGGCCATCAGCAGCACTTTGAACCGAGGGATCACCATGAAGGGGAGTCTGAACGGGAAGAGCGAGCGCAGGCATGGCCCGAAACCGATGCCGACGTCGGGCGCGGTTCGAAAGATGAAGATGGCCGAGTCCCAGCTCTTCGAGGTATACCGGGAGGCGTGTCTTAATTTTATTCAAACCGATAAGACCTATTATTTTAAAATTCGTAACCACTCCCCGTTCCTGAGCAGCATGTACAAACGCCATATGGGCAATCTGAGATACTACGATCAGGAACTCCGCAGGTTGAGCCGCACCGATTTGGCCCAATACAAGTTCAATGAGGCGGAGGCTTTCATCGCCCACCAGGTCATTATCGCTGTGAATCGAATGGGCCGGGAAAAGTTTATCAAAGAAGGACACCAGGTTCTCTATAATCAATTGTGTGCCAAGTTTCTCACCAACCCATCCACACCATAACGCTTGCCTGTTGGACGTCAGATAGCACGTCCACTGCGGGGGTTTGAGGAGTCAAACCCCCGCAGTCATTTGACTCAATGCTGCGCCACGCTCCGACGACGGATCGACGGTCAGACGGGGTCCGAAAAGGGCCTGAACCGGGACCAGGGGGGAAAATTGTGTCATTTCTTGTTGAAATGTGCCATAATGCGATGCCAAAAACAGCGACGAATCGAAAAGCCCTGCCCGTTCCATCTGGGGCTGCTCGGGTGGACAACATGGGGCGAGTGCATGAAACAGCGTCGGCGTCCGGGTCGGCGGTGTTTGAGAGGAGTGGGGGAGGTGATAAGCGCGCGTGTCATCATGCCGGACTTCTGGATGCCTTCGAAAAGATGACGTCTAAGACTCTGAAATAGCAGGAGCTGGCCATGCTTCGATCCTGAAACCTTAACAATGCGTGGCACTAGAAGAGGGGGTAGTTCCACCGGAAGAGAGGTCAACATGAGAACGCATTTTCTTCTGGCGGTGATGGTTGTGTTGGTGGTTTCCCTGCTGCCCGATGATCGAGTGGGCGCACGCTACGCCAACGATGGTATGGAGCTGATCAAGTTCACTACCCTGGAGAACTCGTTCTGCAGAACCGAGATTTTTCAAGAGTACAACAAGTACGACGAATTCAATAAGTACCTCAGCGTCGCCTTCGTTGTTTTCCCAAGCTTCCTACACCAGCGGCTTGGTATTTCGTGGAACAATGACAGCTTTGACGGCCGTCAGAAAAGGCTGGAAATCCAAATTGTGTCGGAAAAGACTTTGAACGGACAGATCCGCCGGCGTTTCGGCGTTCGGCAGCAGGTCGAGGCCCTGTATGATCCGATGACAAACACGATATACATCTCCAAAGATCAGGACTTCCAGACGCTGGTGCATGAGTATTTTCACTTTCTCCGAGACGTGTCCGGTGTGCAGATGGAGGACCGGTTGGAAGAAGCACTGGCAGACGAGTTCAGTCAGCTGATCGTGGAGCAGGTCGATCCCTATGCGGGGCATGTCCCATCTTTCATGTGATTCGCTGGCCGCCAAGGCAGGCTGTGACCGCCGTCCATTTGACACTCCTTTCAATTTGATCTATCATCGCGCCGCCCTGAAAGCGCTCAGTATCGATCTTGACGCAGCAGAATTGGACAGGCGATGCGATCTCTTTTTCGGCCCATGGGGGGCTTCTTCTTTCAATGCATATTGGCCGCCGTGCTAATGGTGCTGGTCGGTCTTGCGGCTGACGTCAAGGCGGTCGACGATACGGTGATCTTTCTCGACCCCGGTCACGGCGGTGAAGACACAGGCATTGTGGGCGGCGGCGGGTTGACGGAAAAGTCGGTCTGCCTCGATCTGGCGAAGCGGCTCAAGCAAAAGATCGACGAGCGTCTCGGTTATCGCACCTATCTGACCCGGGGGGAGGACAAAAGCCTCAGTCTGGATGAACGGGCTGCGCTGGCAAACAACCATCGTGCCACCCTCTTTATCAGCATACATCTTGGCGCTTTTCCGGATCAACGGTACCGGGGTGTGGGTGTGTTCTACCCTGCGGGGAGGTTCCACGAGGCTGCCGGTCGGCCGCAACCGCTTCCGGAATGGGATGCGCTTCAGGCAACCCACCGGGAGACATCGAAGGCCCTCGCCGGGAAGCTCCATCATGCACTGCTCCGGCGGTTTCCCGACGGCGGAGATCTTGGTGTGCATGCGCTGCCCCTCTATCCCCTGGCGGCGCTGAATATGCCGGCCGTTTTGGTCGAGCCCGCCGTGTTGAGCCGTGCCGCGGAAGAAGAGAAGCTTGGCAGCGAGTCGGTGCGGGATGCCCTGGCCGAAGGCCTTTTTGAGGGGGTCGATCTCTTCCTGAAGAACGGTGTTGCCGGAGAACGGCCATGAGTGCTCGGGCACGCGTCTTAGATTCTCGCCTCATCTGGGTCTTCCTGGCACTGATCCTTGCGGCGGCCATTGCCTTTTTTCTGTCACGACCGGATCGGCCGGGGCCTGTGGCGCGGCCTATGGATGAGATCTATCTTCCCGGCTATCCCCTCTATTCGGAAAGTGCGGAGCGGATGCCAGTACAGCTCTTTTTCCCTGATATCGATCTTGATCTGAAGATGGAGAGCCGGGAAATCTATCGCTCAGACGAAACGGCCGACCGTCTGCGGCAGGTGGTGGTGCTGACGCTTGGCGGCCCCCGTGCAGAGGGTCTGCTCAGACCCTTCAGCGAGGGTGTCCGGCTGCGGGAGCTCTATCTCTACGAGGGGACGGTTTACGTGGACCTGGACATCCCTGAGAAAGCGGCCATGCAGACAGGAACCTTCATGGAACACCTGGCGGTTCGCGCCCTGGAGGCGTCGCTGGTTCAAGGGTTCCCGGAAGTGGAGCGGCTCCGTATCGTGCGAAATGGTCAGGAGGTGGAGACCCTCTTTGGGCATATCGATGTCCGCTATCCCCGGCCGGCTTTTGCGGCAAGTCCTGCTGGGTGACAGGGGAAGCAGCCGCGTTGTCGTTCACACCCCATTGGTAAGGAAGATCCGTTGAACCGTCCCATTGGCATTTTTGACTCCGGCGTCGGAGGACTGACCGTTTTTCACGAGGTCATGAAACGCCTCCCCCAGGAGGACCTGCTTTATTTCGGGGATACCGCACGCGTGCCTTACGGTATCAAGTCCGCGGAAACCGTGACCCGTTATTCCATGGAAATCACCCGCTTCCTCATGGAACAGCAGATTAAGCTGCTCATCGTCGCGTGCAACACCGCCTCCTCCGTCGCCCTTTCCGCACTCCAATCGGCCTTCACCATTCCCGTGCTGGGGGTGCTGCTTCCCGGGGCGAAGGCGGCCGTGCGATATTCGATCCACCACCGCATCGGGGTCATCGGCACGGAGGCGACCATCGGCAGCAGCGCCTATGTGGGGGCCATCCAAGCGCTGGATCCCAGGGTCATTGTCCACACCCGGGTCTGTCCACTTTTTGTTCCATTGGCGGAAGAGGGCTGGGGCGCACACGCCATTGCGGAGGCCGTGGCTCGGGAGTATCTGGAAGATCTTTGCCGCACGGGTGTCGACACGGTGGTGCTCGGTTGTACGCATTACCCCCTGCTCAAGGGAGCCATCGGCAAGATCATGGGGGAATCGGTGACTCTGGTGGACTCCGCGCGGGAGACGGCAACGGAGGTGCAGACTCTCCTGCTTGATCAGGGGCTTTCCCGCACGGACAACTCCGAGCCCTTGCGAAAATATTTTGTCACCGACGCACCGGAGCGGTTCCGCAAGGTGGGAGAGCGTTTCCTACAGCATCCCCTGCCAAATGTTGAAAAAGTGATCCTCTGACGCATTTCCGGCTTCTTTCCTTCCATTTTTTCATGCGGGTGAAACGGAGTACACGAAATCTACTGCTGAAGCTCTTGACTCCGGTACCAAAACCCAGTATGGTTATATCCTTTGTGTGCTGGCGAACTTCGCTTGGGCTGCGACCGGGAAAGGGTTCCCGGGAGAAGCACGCGGACAGAATAGAGAACATGGTGCGAATAGACGGGCGCGCGAAAGATGCCCTGCGCGTAACCAAGATCACCCGGAACTATATCCGGCATGCCGAAGGATCGGTCCTCTTCGAGATGGGAGAGACCCGGGTGATCTGTACCGCATCCGTCGAGGATTCGGTACCGCCCTGGTTGCGAAACTCCGGGCAGGGATGGGTGACGGCGGAGTATGCCATGCTCCCTCGCTCGGCGGGTCAGCGGATCGTCCGGGAATCAGCCCGGGGAAGAATCGGCGGCCGGACCCACGAGATCCAGCGATTGATCGGGCGATCCATGCGGGCAATTGTTGACCGGAAGGCTCTCGGGGAGCAGAGCATCATTCTCGATTGTGATGTGATTCAGGCCGACGGCGGAACCCGAACGGCCGCCATCACCGGCGCGTTCATTGCGCTGGCCGACGCCTTGACCTGGATGCACCGGGGCGGATTGATCCCCCAAATACCGCTCGCCGATTTCGTCGCCGCCGTGAGTGTCGGCATCGTGGACGGCGAGCCGATGCTCGATCTGTGTTACGATGAGGACTCGCGTGCGGAGGTGGACATGAATGTCGTCATGACCGGCGACATGCGGCTCATCGAGGTGCAAGGGACAGCGGAAGGGGAGCCGTTCTCCCGGGCAGAACTCGACGGGCTTCTCACGCTTGCAGAAAAGGGGATCGGCGAACTGATCGGGATACAGCGAGAACTGATCGGTGATATCAAAAACGGAGGGTGATCGCACCGGATGGATTTGGTCATCGCAACGAAGAACCGCAACAAGCTGGAGGAGATTCGGCAGATCCTCGCGGGAACGGGCTTGCGGGTCCTGGGCTCGGCAGATATTCAGGCCCTTCCAGACGTGGTGGAAGACGGGCTGACCTTTGAAGAGAATGCTCGCAAGAAGGCCTTGACCATTGCGAAGCTCACGGGTCGGCTGACCCTGGCCGACGATTCGGGCCTTGTCGTGGACGCCCTGAACGGCCGACCAGGTGTTCTATCGGCACGCTACTCGGGAGAGAACGCCACGCCTGCCGAGAACAACCAGAAACTTCTGGAAGAACTCAAGGATATTCCTATGAAAAAACGAACAGCCCGCTTTGTCTGCGTGATGGCGCTGGCACGGCCGTCGGGGAAGGTCTCCGTCGTGGAGGGGCGGGCCGAAGGGCTCATTACCAGCGAGTTGCGGGGCAGGGAAGGGTTCGGTTACGACCCGCTGTTTCTGGTTCCGGAAAAGGGCAAGACCTTTGCAGAGATGACGTCCACCGAGAAGAACAGGATCAGCCACCGAGCCGTTGCGCTGCACAAAGCCGCAGAGATTCTGGGGGCCGTTGCCCGTCGGGAAAAGAGTTGAATTCGGAGAAGAGAATCGCTATACTGCCTCTGTTTCGACCGGATCGGCCCCGGCTCTTGGCGGGAAATGTGACAAATCGACGGGGCGTAGCGCAGTCTGGTTAGCGCACCTGCCTTGGGAGCAGGGGGTCGGAGGTTCAAATCCTCTCGCCCCGACCATAACTACGGGAAACAGGAAATAGAAATTGGAAAATGGCGATTACTATTTCCAATTTTCTAGTTCCCGTTTTCCATACTTGTGGCGCCTGTAGCTCAGTTGGATAGAGCAACGGCCTTCTAAGCCGTGGGTCCGGGGTTCGAATCCCTGCAGGCGCGCCAGTAAGATCGGAAAATAGAAAGTAGAAAATAGAAAAGAGGGAACGACCTCGACCTGTCTTAGCTCTTACTATTTCCTATTTTCTATTTTCCAATTTCTGAATTGTGGTGGGTGTAGCTCAGGTGGTTAGAGCGCAAGGTTGTGGCCCTTGAGGTCGGGGGTTCAAGTCCCCTCACTCACCCCATTCATTTCGAGATCAGGTTGATGGGAAGCCGGGAATTGGGGAAGCGGTATATGGGACGAGCCGGGGGACAGAGATTTCATAAGCAGGTGCACGGAGCCATTTTCCAGTTCCCCTTTTCCGGTTTCCATCTCTTTTGCGCCCGTAGCTCAGTTGGATAGAGCGTCGGACTTCGAATCCGCAGGTCGCAGGTTCGAGTCCTGCCGGGCGCGCCAGACATTTCAGGAAATAGAAAATAGAAATTAGGAAATGGGGAATTACAAATTAGGAAATAGAAAATAACCAGCTTGTCTTAGCTCTTACTATTTCCCATTTTCCATTTACCATTTCCCATCCCCAGTTCGCAGGTTCGAGTGCTGCCGGGCGGTGCCAGTTAATTGGGGGATTGATACCCCATTTGAAGGTCGAAACAGAAGAATTGATTCCGTCGCAAACAGTTTAGACGCAAGGCGCGAGATTCTCGAGGAATGAGGCGTACTCACTGTACGCCGCAGTGACGAGAGGATCGATAAAACGCAGCAGATGGGCTGTTTGCGGCGGAATCAAGTGGGCCGTTAGCTCAGCTGGTAGAGCAGCTGACTCTTAATCAGCGGGTCGGAGGTTCGATCCCTCCACGGCTCACCATGGAAGAGCAAGGGTCTTCAGGCACTCTTTAGCCTGAAGACCCTTTTTTCTTTTCCGAGCACCCCGGCTCGGTTACGTATCTGGCACCGAAAGACCTATGTTTCGAATCAAGACTCGGTCGGGAGGGGGCTTGAACGAGAATTAATAAATGATAATTTCTTAGATGTGGTTTTCATAGGTGAAAAGGGTTGTTTAGGCTCAGATTGGCAAGGTTTTGTGGAAAAATAAGCCCTACATACAACAAGTTGCCTTGCTCCCGCCCGCCGAACCACCACCTCCAGAAATGACGGTAGGGCGACGCTTAGACATCTTGTTTCTTGACAACCATCGAATTCTGCGTTATTTTCTTGAGTGCTATCGTACAGACAATCCCCATCAGTTTTTCGCGTGAAAAGCAATTTCCGGCCAGTGGGAGGCGATTCATCAGTCGTGAATTATCTCATTGAGCCAGGTATCAGTCCGTTGTGGCCCATGCTGCAAAATCCTGCCTGGGACATGACCGCCGGCTCAGACGATGTCCTCCAACGAACAGGCCATCTAAGGACGGTGCGAAACGCCCATGGAAATAACCCGTTTCTTACCACTGCTGGGGTGGTTCAAAGGGTATTCAAAAGCCAAGTTTCGAGCCGACGCTGTCGGCGGCCTGACCGTTGCCATGGTGCTGATTCCGCAGTCCATGGCGTATGCGCAGCTGGCGGGACTGCCCCCGTATTACGGGCTATACGCCGCATTTATTCCCCCCATGATCGCCTCCATCTTTGGATCCAGTTATCAGCTTGCCACCGGTCCCGTCGCCATTGTCTCTTTGATGACGAACACCGCCCTGGAGCCGCTGGCCACGGCCGGCAGCGACATGTTCATCGCGTATGCAATTCTGCTGGCCCTGACCGTGGGCACCTTCCAGTTTCTACTGGGTCTGTTTCGCCTGGGAGTCGTCGTAAACTTCCTGTCTCATCCAGTCATTCACGGCTTTACCAATGCCGCGGCCATCATCATCGCCACGAGCCAGCTTCCCAAGCTTTTCGGAGTTTACGTGGACAAGGGAGAACACCACTACGAAACGGTTTACCGAGTGATCCTGGCCGCGCTAGATTACACGCACCTTCCCACTCTCGGGATGGGCGTGCTTGCCTTCGCGCTGATGCTGGGTCTGCATCGCTTCAAGCCCAAGCTGCCCTATGTTCTCATCGCGGTGGTGGTTTGCACGCTCCTTTCTTTTTTCACGGGGTTCAACAACGACCATGCCGTCGATATTCAAAAGATAGAGTCCGAAGCAATCAGAAACATGATACAGGAATTCAACTACGACCATGCAAGAGAGAGCAACATGAGCAAAAGGCGGGTGTTGCTCGGCAAGGAACTCGATGACGTCGCAAGAAAGGAAGGAGCCCACGCCGCCAGCGCTCTCCAAGTCAAGCACAAGATCGCCTTACAGAACGTGGAGATTGCGTTCATGAAGGAGAATCAGAAGCAGCTGAGAGAGGAACTCCGAGTGATTAGATTTCACGCTGTAGAAGGCTCGGAGGGCGACATGAAATTCTATCCAGTGGACCAGGTGCCGCCGGGCGCGAAGATCCGAGGCGGACCGTGGCGGATGAACGTGGGCTACAAACCGATTGTGAAGAACCACATTGTGATGATGGGCGGAGGCGCCATTGTGGGAAGAATACCGGCGGAACTGCCGGGCTTCAAAACCCCCGTTCTCGATATGAGGGTGATTCTCTCCCTGCTCCCCATGACCGTCATCATATCCATCTTGGGGTTCATGGAAGCCATTTCCATCGCCAAGGCCATGGCTGCCAAGACCCAGCAGCGTCTGGATCCCAACCAGGAACTGATCGGGCAAGGGCTCTCGAATATTATGGGCTCCTTTTTTAGGAGCTACACCGTCTCCGGCTCGTTTTCCCGTTCCGCGGTGAACCTTCAGGCCGGGGCCGAAACGGGACTGTCCAACGTGATCAGCAGCTTCGTGGTCGGCATCACCATTCTCTTTTTTACCCCTCTTCTGTACCACCTTCCGCAGGCGGTTCTCGCGGCCATCATCATGGTGGCGGTTATCGGTCTGCTTAATTTCAGCGGTTTTCAGCATGCCTGGCAGGTACAGAAATACGACGGCGCGATCAGCATGATCACATTTATTGCAACGCTGTACTTTGCACCGCATCTCGACAGGGGCCTCTTTCTCGGGGTGGTGCTGTCGATCGGTTTGTACCTCCAGCGGAACATGAAACCCGATGTCTATATGCTTGCGAAATATACGGACGGGTCATTTCGGGACGCGAAAACCCATGGACTCGGCCAGTGCCAGCACATTGCGGTGATTCGCTTCAGCGGCCCTTTGTTCTTTGCCGATGTTTCATATTTCGAGGATATGATTCTGGAGGCCATCTCTTCCATGCGCGATTTGAGGCACGTACTGATCGTCGGGAACGGGATCAACGAAGTGGACGCATCGGGGGAGGAATTTCTCTACCGTATGATCGAGAATCTGCGCGAGTCAGGCTACGATGTATCGTTCAGCGGGTTGAATGAGTCGGTACTGGCAACGTTTCGGCGGACCAACCTTTACGAAATGATCGGGGAAGAGCACTTTTTCCGTAGTGTCGCTCAGGCGCTGGAGACCATTCACGAACCGGCGCACATCCATTCCATTGAGAAGAATTGTCCGCTGAGAATGTGCCGGGCGTAAGCTCTTCGCGGAAAAAGGAAGAGTACAGGTTCCCCGGTGGGAGAACGTTTAAGCGAAAGCCAGCACTGGAAAAGAAGCCCGTCCTTTTTCTTCTTTCAGGAATGAATCAAACACTGGAACAGGGCCAAGGAGATTCTTCAGAAGACGATCCTTTGCATGGAAACACTGGCCCGGATATTGCGTGGGTAACTCTATTACGAGGCCGGACTCGGGGGAAAGAAATTGAGGTCGTCAGCGAAATAAAGCGAGACACCTTTATCCCTCAGATCCGTATCCAGTTTTTCAGGTCGTCATGTTCGAAAATCGTAGCGTCCTGCAGGGTTAGCTCTTGACCCCGCCCCGCTTCTATCGCCCTCTTATACATGGCATACGCAATGGACACATCCACATAAGAGAGCCCCACGGCGTTGAAATATGTCCGCTCAGCCTCGGACGATCTCCCGGGCTTGTCCCCGGCAACCAGATTGTCCAGGTTGGCATAGATATCGCTGTCTTTGAGTTCTCCCGCCTGGTACATCCGGCTCAATGTCTGGGTGCGGTGTTTGACCGTTTCCCAGTCGTCACACACGATCTTATCAGACTGCTTGGCCACGGCGTATTCGTCTTCCCATCCACCGATGTGGCTATAAAAACTGCCGGGTTTCATCCAGGCAGCCTTGAGCAAAGGTGCCTGGGCACTTGTGGCGGTCACCACAATGTCGGCCCCCTTCACCGCATCTCTTGGCTCGGTGCCTGCCCTCTCAAAAACCATATCCGGAAAAAGTGGTTGCATTTCTCGGACGAATTTCACTTCCTCCCGACTGTATTTTGCAGCGACTCGACACTCCCGTAGACCCGGTAGGACCGCCTTCATGGCGAAGAGGTGCATTTTGGCCTGCTCTCCGGCACCGATAAACCCGATGGTTTGGGCATCTTTCCGGGCCAGGTGTTTGGCTGCAACACCACCCATGGCGCCGACGCGCATGTTGGAGCAGAGGGTGCCGTCCATGACGGCTATGGGAAAGCCCTTGTCGATTTCGGAGAGGACGATCACCGCCGTCAGGTTTTGCACCCCATACCTCTCCGGATTCAGCGGAAACACCGAGACCCATTTTACGCCGCATATCTTTTCGGAAACGAGCGTGGCCGGTAGGCAGTTGATACGCTCCTGCGTCTCTTGATTGAATATCTGAACGGTTTTTTCAGGGAAATCCACCTCTCCCTTTCTAAACTGCAGCATGCTTGTTTCCGCCGCATCCATGGCCATCTTCATATCGAGGCATCCCGCGCGTAACAATTCTTGCTGCGAAAGGTAGAGAAAGGTGATTCGACTCTCACGCATAATCCCGGCTCCTTTTCATGGGTCCCGATTCGAATATCCGATAACGGTAGTGTAATGTGTTTAAGCTTCTACTTTCCCCCAGTAGAAACTCATCGCTCGTCAACGAAACGATGACGCTCAGAAGAGTTGGTCTTGTTGCATTGTTGCCTCAAGCAAGAGGGCAAAGGACATGCTAACTGAAAGGATCAATGGCTGCTTTCATCCCGAATCCCTCACGGTGACGCCGCCTTAAGGACGGGGGCATGTTCTACAGGCAATTTGATGCGCATGGATTCTTTGATTTGGCTCACCAATTGAGCGCGCACAAGATTTAATCAAAAAGCGCCCGAAAATGCAAGGCTTTCCTCTTCGAGCAATAAACAAAGATTCACCGAGTGTCATTTTGATGGCAGCCAGCACTCCTGGTGTTCGTGTCTTTCGCCGCGGAATCTGCAAGCAAGTTGTAGCCATCATCGTCTTCCTTGTGCTATCTTCTTCTCTACAGCCCTTGGATCCCCCTTGGCTCGGCGTTTTGCACAGACAAGACATGCTGACCGACGTGGTGAGGCAGCGCGACACAGTTCGTTGGAGAAACTCTTCAGGATGATCCTAGGTATTGCGTGTATGGTCTGACCCGGGGGGCCGGTCCGTGCGCTCATTGGAGGGTAGGGCATTGGCAGAGCCGACACATTTCATCCGTTCGGCAACCATCCCAACCCAGGCCTGTTGCCGCTGTAGCCGGTTGCCTGCGGGACGGTATGGCTACGAGGAGGTTACCCATCTCCCTCGGTATCAAACGGATCTGGACCAGGGTTTCGTTTGCCCCCGTCCGGGTAGGTCTCAACCGTCTTCAAACTGGGAAGAAAACCATCGGCGCGACGCTGACAACAAGGAGCCGCAAGCGTTAGAGGTACCTGTCGACAAAGTTTTAAAGAGCGGCACAGCGCTGTGAAGTTGCAGCCACACCACTTAACGGAGGAACAGATGCCCCATGAGCGGATTTACGTCGTCGGACACCGGAATCCGGATACTGATTCCGTGTGCAGCGCCATGGCGTATGCTCGACTGCATCAACGTCAGGGCGTAGAGCATATCGAACCGGCCCGTGCCGGCAATATCAATCGGCAAACAGAATTCGTGCTAAGCGAACTCGGTCTGCCGGCCCCCCGTTTGTTGACCGATGTCTACCCCCGCGTGGGTGACATTGTGCGGTTTGAACCGATCACGATACCGGTCGGAGCGTCACTGGCAGAAGCGCTCGAGCTGTTTCATCAAAACCGTATCCGCTTGTTGCCGGTGGTTGCATCGGACAGCAGGCCGCTGGGTTTGCTGGTGCTGAAGAATGTCACCGAACGTTTTCTGGTGCCCCGTGACGAGGCGGTGTTGCGTCGTCTGACCGCTTCGGTGGCGAGCCTCTGCCGCTGTCTCCGTGCCGAAGCGCTGACAGGTTATGAAACGGAGCAGGTCGAGGAGCTCCAACTCTATGTCGGTGCCATGGCGAACACAACCTTTGCGGACATCATGGCTAACGTCGATCCGCGTCGGGTGGTGCTGATCACCGGCGACCGGGGGAATGTACAGCGCGAGGCGGTGGCGCGCGGCATGCGGGTGCTTATTGTCACCGGAAGCCTGCCGGTGAGCGACAAGATTCTGGAATTGGCCCGAAAACACCGGGTCTCTGTTCTGTCGACCCCTTACGATACGGCCAACAGCGCCTGGCTGAGCCGACTCGCCGCGCCCGTGGAGAAGCTCGCCGCAGAGGATTTCATCACCGTCCAGCTGAGCGACCGGGTCGATGACCTGCGTCTGCAACTCATACACGCCAAGGATCCGGGCGCGTTGGTGCTGGACTCAGAGGGCTGCCTCGTGGCGGTGGTGACGAAGAGCAATCTGCTGCTGCCGTCACCGGTCAAATTGATTCTGGTGGATCACAATGAGCTCTCCCAGGCGGTCCCCGGTGCCGACAAGGTGGAAATCTTAGAGGTGGTTGATCACCATCGCCTCGGCAATTTCCACACCGACCGGCCCATACGGTTTGTCAATCAGCCGGTCGGTAGCACCTGTAGCGTGGTGGCCACCCTCTATCGTCAGGCGGGACTCGATCCGGAACCGGAATATGCCGGATTGCTGCTGGCCGGTCTGTTGTCGGACACGGTGATTCTCAAGTCCCCGACGAGCACGGCCATTGACCAGGAGCTGTCGGAGTGGCTGGGGAAGCTGGCGGGACGGGATCCGCAGCAGTTCGGCAAACAGATTTTTCAGGCGGGATCGTCGCTGGCCGGCTACGCGTCACCGGCCGACCTGATTCAGGCTGATTTTAAGGAATTCAGTGCTGGGGACCAGCGCTTCGGTATCGGCCAGGTGGAGGTAGTCAGTTTTGCGGAATTTTACGAATTGAAAGCGGATATCGATGCCGAACTGCAGCGACTTCGCCGGGAGAAGGGGCTGGCGATGATCGGCCTGCTGGTGACGGACATCGTGCAGGGGGGGAGCGTTTTGCTGGCCCATGGCAGCCGTGAGCTCCCTTACGCCATCGGGTATCCGTCCCTGGAGCGAAACCTTTACGAGCTCAAAGGGGTCCTGTCACGCAAGAAGCAGTTGGTCCCCCACCTGCTGAAGGTACTCGGTGCGTGAGGCAGGTCGATAGACATCGTCTCGCTACTGACCGTTAGGGGCAGCGGTGGGGTAGAGCCTGAACGACCCGCGACACGCGAAGGCAGACGGTCCCTGCAATACCCAATGCTGGACCGGTCAGAGGCTCGCGCAGTTTAGCTGCGTCGGCTCAACAATGCTCGGTCTAGCGTCATACATAGATGCCGGGGATCCCTTAGAACATATGCTGTCCGCCGTTTACTGAGAGGTTGGAGCCAGTGATGTAGCCGGCCGTATCCTCAGCCAGGAAGGTGACTACCCGGGCCACCTCACTCGGTTCCCCCAGTCTCCCCACCGGAATGTCCGAGACAATGGCCTCCCGGACGTGGTCAGGCACGGCCATGACCATTTTAGTGGCGATGTAGCCCGGCGAAACCGTATTGACGGTAACACCATGGCGGGCGACCTCCTGTGCCAATGCCTTGGTGAAACCGTGCATGCCTGCTTTGGCCGCAGAGTAGTTGGTCTGTCCCAGCTGTCCTTTCTGGGCGTTGACGGAGCTGATATTGATGATCCGGCCAAAGCCCTTTTCAATCATCGGATTGACGGCCAATCGCGTCATGTTGAAGAGGCTGTTCAGATTCGCGGTGATGACGTCGTTCCACTTGTCCAGATCCATCTTCTTGAACATGGAATCTCGCGTGACCCCGGCGTTGTTCACCAGGATGTCAACGGGACCCGCGATCTCCACCACTTCCTCGAAGGATTTCTTGCACGACTCGAAGTCCCGCACATTGCCATAGCTGATTCCGATGTCGTAGCCCTCCTCCTTCTGCTTCCGCTGCCACTCTTGGGCCCTTTCGTGCTTTCCGCCGCTGTAGTAACCGGCCACGACTTTGGCACCCCCTTGATACAGGTGCCTGCAAATCGCCGTGCCGATTCCCCCCGTGCCGCCGGTAACAAACGCCACCCTTCCTTTCATAGCGCACCTCCGTTGAGTTGTAGAATGCTGGATTGATCTCTAAAATACCGCCCCCCTTATATTCTGTCCATTGGATTTGCATTTTCCGTCCCGGAATGGAACGCCGGGCCTTGCTAGGGGAGGCTCACTTTCTGCCAAATTACCCCAGAAATCCCCCCGGATCTCGGTACTCATGACAGCCGGCGCAGATCTCCTGAGCCTCTTCCTTGCCGACCTTCCACTCATGAGGTGGGTGACAGGTCAGGCATTCCATGCCGACCATGTTGATATGGATGTCATGTTTTCCGATCTTCTGGATCTTGCGGTGACAGCTGAAACAGCTAGCCTGGTCGGGGTTGATCTTTATCCCGTGGGGCTGGTGACAGGTGTGGCATTCGAACTGCATGGGTGCATCCGCAGTGAACTTGATGGTGGAGGACTTCTCCACCGTGTCAGGATCAGGTGTAAACCCTCCGCCATCTCCTCCAGCGAAGGCCAGCGAGATCTTCACCCGCGTTTTTACGTCCCCGTGACAGATAAGACATTTCTCACGGGTGGGCCTGATATTAGGGGCCTCGTCACTGTGGCAGGCCAGGCAGGCCAGCCCCTCCATGCCGATGCCGTGAACCTCTTTCGCCGTATGGCAGCGAAGACAGAAGCGCTCGTCCGGTATGAATTCGTGGAGACCTTCCTTGGACGCTGTCTGTATGTAGGCGTGACATTTGGAACATTCGATCTGCTCAATAAAGACATGTTTGGCATGGGTCGTCGATTTGGCGATGTTCGCGGCGGTCTGAAAATGCTCGTCCCGTTCCCAATGGCATTTGAAGCACATCTTCCAGGGCACGACAATTTTGCCGTGTCGGGGCTCGACGGCTTCCGGGTTTTGCAGAATCGTCATGATGAGCATCCGGTTTTGCTCACGGGGCGTCGCGTAATGACATTCGTGGCAGTTGACCGTGTTGTGGACGCTTTGCTCCCAGGTATCGTAGGCCATCTGCATCAGGTGACAACTCACACAGAACGTCGGATCATTCTCTGTGAAATCATGGATTTGGTAGGCGACGGTGGCACCGCCGACGAGGATCACCAAGACAAGCGCCGCAATAATCAGGCGCCCCTTGGCCGAGATTGTTTGTTTAAAAATTTTCATGGAAGCCCCCGGATGTTGCGCCCAGAAGAGGAGAGACTCGTCCCCCGGCAGTTCGTTTACAGGTCCTGTTCCTATAACCTCGTGGGTGTTTGGTTTTGAACCGAGTTCTGTAGAAATCCCTAGATTTCTTCGGGTATCATCATGATCGCGCCGCAGGGACACTCCGACGGACAGAGTCCACAACCTTTGCAATAGTCATACTTGAATTCGAAACGATTGCCTGGACCCAGTTTCCTGATCGCATTGTCGGGACATACCCCGTAGCAGTTATCACACTCAAAACAATTCCCGCACGACAGGCAACGACGCGCCTCAAAGGTAGCATTCTCCTGATCGATGTCCCCAATGATTTCGGCGAAGCCGGACTGGCGTCGCATCACGCTCAGCATCGGTCGAACCGTTCGCGGTGCGTCGGAGTAATACCAGGTATTGAGCATGTCGAAAGTAACCACCTCCTGTTTGTCTGCCGGCGCGTAGGTGGCACCTCGCAGATGGGGATCATGTCTCCACCGGCAAAGACGCCCGGAGCGCCGGTCTGCATGTCGGCGCCCACCTGCACCGTGCCTTCCACGACCGCGATACCGGAAACCCCATCCATCGAGACCGTGTCGACGTTTTGGCCCAGGGCCTGCACCACGACGTCTGCCTCTATACTTTCGAACTGGCCAGTGGGTTGCGGCCAACGTCCTTCACCGGGCACCATCTTCTCCAGAATGACCTCGTTGCCCCGGACCTCCCGGATGGCCCGCAAGCAGATCAGCGTGGCGCCCTCCTCCCGGGCTTCGTTCACTTCGAAGATGTGCGCTGGCATATGTTCTTGCGCCTCAATCGCGACGACACTGACGTCTCTTGCGCCCAGGCGGATGGCCGTCCGTGCGACATCCATGGCGGTGTTCCCGCCCCCGTACACCACGACCCGCCCGCGCAGGCCCGTCGGCTCCTCCAGTTCCATCTTACGCAAAACACTCACGGCATCGAGCATGACCACTTTTCCCTCGACGGGGATTTCCACGCGCTTCGGTAGTTGAGCCCCCAGCGCTAAGAAGGCAGCACTGAAATTTCCCTCGTTTCCAGCGGCCAGTATATCGTCAACGGGGGAGTTGAGTTGAATGTCGACGCCCATTTCTTGAATACGGAGGATCTCGGCATTGAGTTTTTCTCGAGGCAAACGGTAACGGGGAATGCCGTACCGTAACATGCCACCGGCCTGCGGCCAGGCATCATATATGGTCACATGGTGGCCCAAACGCCGCAGATGATAGGCCGCCGCCAATCCACCCGGACCTGCACCGACAATCATCACGCGCTTGCCGGTCTCTTTGCCCGGATTCATTCGCCATTCGTGCTTGATGGCCTGATCTCCCAGGAACCGCTCAACGGCGTTGATTCCTACGGCCTCGTCCAACTGCCCCCGGTTACAGGCACTCTCGCAAGGGTGATAGCAGACGCGGCCCATGACTGCCGGAAAAGGATTGTCATCCATGATCTGGCGCCAGGCTTCCTCGTAGCGGCCCTCCTCTGCGAGGTAAAGCCACCGCTGGATGTTCTCTCCCGCAGGACAGGCGTGATTGCAGGGAGGCAGGCGGTCGACATAGAGCGGGCGCTGGGTGCGCCAGGATCCGGTTTTGTTAAGGAGACTGCTTCCAACATCAAGCGTTATGGCAAACGGGGCCTTCATGACTGTCCTCCTTCCGAGCCGGCCAATCGGAACTTACGGATGTTTGCGTCGGCGATGGCCTGGATCTTTGCCAGCTGCTCCGGTTTCTTGAACACATGGGCGAAGCGCCGCTGGAGCTTGAGACACTCTGCCACGTCCGTACGGCGCCGAATCTTTGTCACGCCGACGATTTCGCCATACTCCGCCTCGAACAGCGGATAGAGACCGGATTCCACAGTGAGGCGGGCTACCTTCATCGTGTCCTGGGGCTTTGAGCCCCACCCCAGGGGACAGGGTACGAAGATCTGTATGTAGCGGGCCCCGCGAACAGCCATGGCTTTCTGAACCTTGGCCTCCAGGTCATGAAGATCGTGCACGCTGGCCGTGGCAACATAGGGGATATTGTGGGCCATGGCGATCAGCGGCACATTTTTGCCTTGATTGAAATCCGCCCCGGGATTCTCTCCCACCGGCATGGTGGTCGCCGTGCGCGCAGCCCCTGGGGTGGCACTGGAGCGCTGCACGCCCGTGTTCATGTAAGCCTGGTTGTCATAGCATATGTAAAGCACGTCGTCGTTGCGTTCGAACATGCCCGACAAGCAGCCAAAACCGATGTCCGTGGTACCGCCGTCGCCGCCCTGGGCAATCACCCGCACCTCGTCACGGCCCTTGACGCGCATTGCCGCCGCGATCCCTGTGGCCACCGCTGCGGCATTGCCAAACAGCGAGTGCATCCACGGAATGCGCCACGCCGACTCGGGGTAGGGTGTGGTGAATACTTCCAGACAACCGGTGGCGTTGGCCGCGATGAGTTGATTGTTGGCCGCCCGCATGGCTGCGTCGATGGCATAGCGGGCGCCGAGCGCCTCTCCGCAACCCTGGCAGGCCCGGTGGCCCGAGTCCAGGGAATTGGAGCGGTCCGGCGTTGCCTGTACGGTGCGCATCTTTTCGTCCAGCAGTCGGTTGCCAACTGTCAGGGTCCCCGTCTGATAGAATTTTACATGCTGATTGGGCATCTCGCTCCCCCCCTCAGATGGTATTGGCGGCATCGACGATGCCGATGTCGCTCAGGATGTTCTCGGCAATCGATCCGGAGCGGCGCATGCTCGCCTCGCGTTCCAGCTCTCGTTTGACGATATCCTTGTTCAGATCGAGGAAGTGTAAATCCTCGAGCCTGTCCTGAGTCGCCTCTGTGAAGAGGCGGTGGAGCGAGGCTTGTGTAATCGGTCGACCGCCGAGACCACCGATCACCGAATAGACGGGTGTCGAAAGCTCGCTCAGTGCCATGCGCACGTTGTTCGATACGATGCCGCCCAAGCCGACGGCGAGGCATTTTTCGAAGACGACCACCCGCTTTGCTTTGCCAAGAGCACTGCGCAGCGCTGCCGCCGGAAAGGGACGAAAGGAGCGGAGCGTCAGCGCGCCGATGGCCACGCCGTCCTCGCGCATCCTGTCGATGACCTCCTGCATGGTACCGATGACGGAACCGAGCGTGACCACAATGGTCTCCGCGTCGTCGAGGCGATACTCCGATATCAGCCCGCCCGAGTCCCGCCCGAAGATCGCCTTGAACTCTTTGGCGACCTGGGGGATCAACTCCAGCGCCTGCATCTGTTTATGGTGCTCCAGGTAGCGCACCTCGGTGAAGGCCTCCGGGCCGACCATGGCCCCGATGGACTTGGGATTCGCCGGGTCGAGAACCTGGCGGGGCTCGAAGGATGGCAGAAATTTGTCGACCTGCTTCTGATCCGGTATATCGACGCGCTCGTAGGCATGGGTCAGGATGAACCCATCCATGCAGACCATCACGGGAAGGCTCAAAGCTTCCGCGATGCGAAAGGCCTGGATGTGTACATCAATGGCCTGCTGATTCGATTCTACGAACAGCTGGAGCCAGCCGGCATCGCGCATCGACATGGAGTCGCTCTGATCGTTCCAGATGTTGATGGGGGCCCCGATGGCCCGATTGCCCACCGTCATGACAATGGGCAGACCCAGCCCTGAGGCGTTGTAGACCGCCTCCGCCATAAACAGAATTCCCTGACTGGCGGTGGCTGTGTAGGTGCGCGCCCCGGCTGCCGAGGAACCGATGGCCACGCTCAGCGCGGCAAATTCGGACTCCACATTAATAAACTCGCAGCCTGACAGCTTACCGCTTTTGACCAGAAATCCGAGGTCTTCCACAATGTGTGTCTGAGGCGTAATGGGGTAGGCACAAATCACTTCCGGTCTGCAGAGCGCCACCGCTTCGGCGACCGCATGGGAGCCTTCGATCTGTTTGAGCATCTGCGCATCCTCCTTCAGTGGGTTTGGGCGCTTTCATAGGCCGCCTCGGCGGCATTGATGTTGGCCTCTCCTATCTTGCCGGGAAACTTCGTCTCAATGGCCTTTGCCACGGACTCCATCTTAATTACCCCGGTGACAGCGGCCAAGGCCCCCAGTAATGCTGCGTTGGGAACCGGGCGTTTCACGAATTTGAGCGCCAGTTCTGTGGCGGGAACACAACGTACATGTCCTGGAGGCAACCCCTTGACGGCCTCTGTAATGCCAAGCTCTTCGATGGTCCGTCCTGTGTTCACCAACACGTATCCCGTTGCCGACAGCCCTGCAAACACGTCTATGGCTGAAAAAAGGGTCGGGTCCTGAATGATCAGTGTGTCCGGTTCCAGCACGGGTTCGCGCAGCCGGACCTCTTTGTCGTCGATTCGGCAAAACGCGACCACCGGGGCGCCCATCCGCTCTGAGCCAAAACTCGGTACCGCTTGGGCGTGTTTGTCCTCCAGAAAGGCCGCCACCGAAAGCATCTCCGCCGCCGACACGACTCCCTGTCCACCCCGTCCGTGAATTCGAACTTGAAACATCGCTGAATACCTCCATATAGACGCCGACAGGGCCGCGGTGCGGATCACCAATGAGCCACTCGGCCAAACCGGTATTGGCGAAAAGCCTCATCGCAGTCGCGCCCGGCGCAAGACAACACACCGTTTGAATCTCTTTCTATTTCTATCCACCCGCCAGCGAGCGGCGAAGTCACCGCCATTCAAAGCCGGAAGGACGCGCATCGGCGCAAACACATCAGACGACAGGATCGGTTTTTCCAGCAGGGTGGGGAAGCTCCTTGTTGCTGCCATTCTAGCGCGTAAGTCGAATCTAGTGGCACAAAAACCGGCACCTAATGACAGCAAGAAGCGGTCAAGTTTTCAAATTCGGCTGCAAAGGCGCTCAAAGTCTCGCAAAGTTGAGAAGCCTTTTAAACAGCTACGGTACGGGTAGGCTTTCCGCTCCGGCCGTTCTTCAAACGCTTCTATGCTCCGCTGCCTGGGCGCCCGTAGTTTACCCCTCAGCCCAATGTGATGCGGAGATGACATAAAGCTTGTTGTTAGACTCAGCATGGATTGACGATTGTAGCGAATATAATACACGTGATTCTGCTTGGAAAGTCGAATAATTCTGATTCTCGTGTAAGAAAATCTCTTAGGGGTTGAGCCTACGGTAGGAGTTACAGATCCATGGTTTCTTCGACGGCAACCATGGGGTCTGTCAAGTCCGCAGGTTGTCAAACCAGACACCGATCCAACCAACAGCAGCCAATAAGAGGGCATGCTTAACCCGAATATGCCGGCGGATCCCGCATGCACGCACGGTGCTGCCGTGTGGCGTCGGAGGCCATGTTGCCCGAGCGCCTCGTTCGATTGACAGAAGAGTGCGCGGGAGCAATAATCAGATCAAATTGGAGGACGCCCTCAGAACCAAGGAAGTGCATCAGAGGGAGGTGGGTTATGAGGATGCTGCTGAACATCACTTTTCCTGTGAACGAGTTCAACCGAGCCGTCAAAGACGGCAGCGTCGGGCAGAAAATAAAGGCGATTCTGGAGCAGAGCAAGCCGGAAGCCGTCTATTTTACCGAGCAATTCGGCCAGCGTGCAGCCGTGGCGATCGTCAATGTGGAGCAGCCATCACAGGTCCCCGCATTTGCCGAGCCGTGGTTTCTGCAGTTCAACGCGAGCGTCGAGTTTCGTATTGCCATGACGCCGGCCGATCTGGAAGAATCGCATTTGGAAGAGCTCGGCAGGAAATGCGCTTAGCGCTGACCGGGGCGGGATAAAAGCTCTCTGCGTAAGCGGATGCGAAGTGGAGCGCTGAGAATCGCTCTCATTTGAATATGGGAGAAAGAGAGGGGGCAAAAAGGAGTCTCAAATGGCACGCAAATATATCGACTGCAGGGATTACCCGGGTCCTGTGAAGTGCACCGTGGCGCTCTCTGCAGACACGGAAGAAGAACTGCTGGAGGCCGTCGTGCAGCACGGCACCCAGGTCCATGGCTACTCGGACACACGAGAGTTCAGGGAGAAAATCCGCAAAGAATTCAAGGGGGGAAGGCCCGCAAACTAAGCCCTGCTAGGAGACCGATGGTGGGAGCAAACGCCCTCTGCCAATCGGGGGGCGTTTAACTTATCTGCAGAGCCGTGGGCCATCCGACAGCCCTTGTCTCGTGACAGGGACCCGGGGGGTTCAGCAGAAATTTCGGAAACCGATCCTCCGGTTGTTACAAAGGCCGACAGCTGTTTTGGATTGTTTCCATCAGATCGTGGGGCCTACCTCTTGAGAGAACGGCAGAGTTGCGGTGGCGTAACGCACTTTGGCAAATCTCCGGACGAAATGTGTGTGGGTTGTGTTTGTTATACCGATGCATTCAAACGAGCGGAAGGAGGCAAGGGATGGCTACATTGTTTGAACAAACAGCGATCAACGGGATGACACTCGCCAACAGAATGGTTCGCTCTGCCACCTGGGAGGGCATGTGCGAGGAGAGCGGACGACCCACGCAGCGGCTGATCGATTACTACCGAACCCTCGCGCAGGGGGGCGTTGGCCTCATTATTTCAGGGTATGCTTTCGTCCGTCCGGATGGAAAGCAGCTGCCGGGGAAGATGGGCATTCACACTGATGGTTTTTCAAATGCATACAAAAGCCTCTTCAAAACCGTCCACGACGCTGGAGGCAAGATAGCGGTGCAGCTCGTCCATGCCGGTGGCCAGACCGACTCCCAGAATGCCGGGCGCCGTCCCTTGGCCCCCTCGGCCGTCAAGGTAGATCAATTTCCTGAGTTACCCGAAGAACTCAGCCAAGATGAAATCGGAGAAATCATTGCCGCCTTTGCGGCTGCCGCCAGACGGGCCAAAGAGTGGGGTGCCGACGCCGTGCAGCTGCACGGCGCCCATGGCTACCTGATCAGCCAGTTTCTCTCTCCCCTGACCAATCGCCGCACGGACGAATACGGTGGAGCGATCGAAAACCGCAGCCGCTTTCTGCGGGAAGTCTATGGCCAGGTGCGCGACGCTGTCGGTGCCGAATATCCCGTCCTCATCAAACTGAATGCCGCGGACAATCTGGAAGGCGGTCTTTATGCTGAAGACGGGCTCTACGCGGCACGGACACTGGCCGACGCCGGCATCGATGCCATCGAGGTTTCCACCGGAACGCCCGCTTCCGGAGAAGAAGGTCCGGCTCGCACGAAGATCAACACCCCGGATAAGGAGGCGTACAACCTGGCGTTGGCCAGGCACATCAAGGAAGCGGTGCCGTGCCCAGTAATGGTGGTGGGGGGATTCCGCTCATACGAAGTCTCGGAACGAACCATCCGGGATGAAGGCCTCGATTATGTTGCCCTGTCGAGGCCTCTGATTCGGGAATCGGACCTTCCCAACCGCTGGCTGCGGGGTGAGCGCAGTCGGGCGAAATGCATCTCGTGTAATGGCTGCTTCAAACCAGGGCTCAAGGAGGGCGGCATTTATTGTGTGGTGGAAAAGAAGGAACGTGAAAAGGCAACCAAGGAGTGACACGTGCAGTTTCTCGAATGCATGAGAACCCACATGATGCGTCACAGCTTGTTTATCGTCACCTTGCTGCTGGTCTTCCTCTGCGTGCTTCGCTCGGAGGCATCGCAGAGGTCGCCCAAGCACATCACGCCTGAGCAGCTTTTTCAACTGATCCATGTCGGGGCGCCGCCGCCGATCGTGGATGTACGATCGGCCGCTGAGTATAAGCGGGGCCACGTCCCCGCGGCCCTCCACATACCGTTCTGGCGCATTCTTGGTAACACCGCACAGCTTGCCACTTACAAAGACCAACCCATCGTTGTCTACTGCGAGCATGGTCCCCGGGCGGCTCTTGCCAAAGCTGCCCTGCGCCTGTCAGGATTCAGCAAAATACTCTATCTCCAAGGGCATCTGCGCGCCTGGAGAGAAGCGGGCCTGCCACTGGTTCGTGGGCCGTTTCATCCGCCCTCTCCGAGCCCCTGAGCGAGCCTCTCTGCGCTGAGATGGTGGTTCGAGGTGGGCCGTGGCCAGCCGGACAGCGAATCTAGGCTAAGGTCAGACGCCAAATTTCCTCATTTTATCCAGTAATTCCGCCAGAATCAACGTTTTAAGACGATTTTTGCTGTATCGTGTTATACTGGAGATACAAATAGATAGATCGCACCAATAGAAAAGCAAATCCCGGGCAACCGGGTGGCGCAAGACCGCCTGTCCCTGATGAGCGGGGATCGAGAGGTTGTCCAAGTGAGAATGCAAACGCCTGGTCTGGCCCCCTCGTGGTTCGCGGGCTTTTTGGGGGTCCAGCGCTACGGGACCAATTCGACCTTCCTTCAGAACAGAGGAACGCTACTTTTCTCTCCGGCGGGACAGAGATCATGATTGAACTTGAACGGATTCTTGTGGTGGACGATGATCCCATCATCTCTGAGGTGCTCAGTCAGACCCTGGGAGATGAGGGGTATTCCGTCACGGTGGCCTCCCGAGGCGATACGGTCAGCCAGGAACTCGAAAAACAGGCCTACGATCTTGTCATGCTGGATCTGATGTTGCCCGGCATTCACGGGTTGCAAGTCTTTCAACAGATTCGCAACCGATTCCCGGAGACGGACGTGATCATCATGACGGGGTACGCCTCTTTGGAGTCCGCCCTGGAGGCGGTCCGGCTGGGCGCCCAGGAGTATCTGACAAAACCCTTTCACGATCTGGAAATCGTCAGCCGGATCGTGCGGAAGATATTTGAAAAACGCCGGATCCTGGAGGAGAACAAACGCCTCACGAAACATCTCAAAAAGAAGACGGTTGAACTTGAAAGAGTTGTGCAGGCGCTCTCGTCCATTAACAGTATGGGAAAGGCGTTGCATTCCATTCTGGAAATCCAGGAGCTTCTTGATTTCCTCGTCGAGCTGATCGCCTCTCATACCGGGGCGACAAGGGTCTCCCTGATGCTGTCGGATCCGCAGAGCGGCGAGATGAAGATCGGAGCTGCGGTTGGCATCGACGGGGAGATCGTTCAGAACCTGCGCGTGGCGAGGGGCGAGGGGATTGTCGGCAGAGTTGCCGAGTCGGGTGAGCCACTTCTGGTTGAGGATATTGTTTCAGATCCGCGTTTCGAAAAACAAGCAGACCGCACATATTCCGGTGACTCCTTTATCTCCGCACCGGTCGTCCTCAGCGTCCCCATTCGATATCAGCAACAAACGCTGGGTGTAATCAATCTCAACAACAAAAGCGATGGCGGTGTCTTCAGCAAGAATGACCTCGATTTCGTCACGCTGCTGGTCAGTCAGGCTGCCATCGCGATCGAAAAGGCCCGCCTTTTCGAAGAACTCAAAGAGACCCATTTCCAAGCCATTACAGCGCTTGCAGAGGCGCTTGAAGCGAAGGATGCAGCGACCGGGCGGCACAGCGATCGTCTGCTTCGGCTTGCTCTTAGGATCGCAAAATATCTCGACTTGTCAGAAGAACAGACAGAGAACCTTCGTTACGCGGCCGTCCTTCACGACGTGGGCAAAATAGGCATATCTGAAGCGATACTGCGTAAACCGGGACCGCTCACACCGGAGGAGTTCAGGGAAGTCCAGAAACATCCTCAGATCGGGGCGGAACTTGTCAATAAGATCAAGTTCCTCGAACCGGTGGCCGCGATCATCTGCGCGCACCACGAGTGGTATGATGGCCAAGGCTATCCCAATGAATTGGCGGGGGAGGGGATCCCCATAGAGGCTCGCATCGTCTCCGTCCTCGACACCTACGATTCCATCATTTCTGACCGCCCCTACCGTCGAGCACTGGGAAAAGAACAGGCCATTCAGGAATTGCAGGCATATGCGGGAAGACAATTTGATCCCAAAGTGGTTGATGCGTTGCTGGTCGTTCTCGCAGAAGGCGATATGGAGCCAGCGGAAGCCGTTGTGGACCCAGGCATTCAGGTCGGCCGTTGAAGGAGTCAGGCAAGCATGCGAGAAAAGCAGGGCAGCATACTGCTCATTGACGATGAACCGGTGATCATCGATTTTTTGCGCGCCATTCTGGAGGCCGATTATTCGCTCCGTTATGCAACGAATCCCTTCGACGGGCTGGCCCTTGCTCGGGCCAACCAGCCGGACCTTATTCTCCTGGATATCGCAATGCCCGAGACCGACGGCTATCACCTGTGTCGTACCTTGAAAGCCGATCTGCTGACCCAGTCCATTCCGATCATCTTCATCACCGCTCTCACGTCGCCTGATGATGAAACCCGCGGACTCGAGGCAGGTGCGGTGGACTACATTGCAAAGCCCATCAATGCCAGCGTCGTCAAGGCGCGGGTCGGCAACCACATGGAACTGAAAAGGCAGCGGGATTTTCTCGAAACCCTTGCTTCCGTGGACGCATTGACGAGCATCCCCAACCGCCGGGGCTTCGACGACTACCTCGACCGGGAGTGGCGCCGCGCGGCGCGCATTCAAACCCCCCTCTCACTCCTGATGATTGACATCGATTACTTCAAGGCATACAACGACAATCACGGCCACCTTGCCGGAGACGACTGTCTTAAGGCCGTTGCCCGACACTTGAGAAGTGTGCCCCGCCGAGGGGGCGATTTCGTCGCACGGTTCGGCGGTGAGGAATTCATGGCCGTG
>CAMYMF010000043.1:51677-68174 GCA_947259355.1 uncultured Nitrospirota bacterium
TACCCCTTTTGAATCGCTGCGCTTCATGGCGGAAAAGTTCCGGACGACCGTTGAAGCCGCAAGGATCCCCCATGCAGCGTCTGACGTCTCCGATGTGGTCACGGTCAGCATCGGAGCCGTGACGGCTGTGCCGGACCACGGGTGCTCTCCAGAGATGCTCATCGAGAAGACGGACCAGATGCTCTATCGTGCAAAATATCAGGGGCGCAACCGCGTGATCGCCGAAGTGTTCGCCATGCATCCGTGTGAGCGCGCCGAGGCCATGAGTCCTTCATCCCCATTTCAAAAGTAACTGACAGGGCTGTCATCGCCTTCGCATCAGAGCGGATCCGCTACCCCATCGTCTCGCGGATGGGGACTCCCACGGCTGCGCCATGATTGCCTTGATCAAACTTCGGTTCTTCCTGTGATGAAACACAAGCGCCACGCAGGGCATGGGCCTTCCCCTTTGGCACCGGGCTTTGCCGCTTTCGCAAATCTGAACCTCCCCGTCCCCCAGAAGAGCCGAAAATGCCGGTAGCATGCCGTCAGATGAAAGGACAGCACGAGGCGCCAAAAAGCGCGTCGGGAACACCGATTCCGATGCGGTTTCCGGTTGACTCGTGTCCCGTCCGGTGATATAGTTCCGCCCTTGAAACACCCTTAATTCTATGCTTTTCCGATCGGCGCTTCGCCAGGGGGGTGGCTGTATGCGTTCAACCATCTAACAGGGGGAGATTATGCGAGGAGGAGGGAAGATGCGACGGAGAGGAAAAGTTGGGCGGAGGGTTCTCATGGTCCTCGCCCTGGCGGCTTCCTGGTGGCTGTGGCAGGCTGCAGGCACCGCCTTCGCCCAGCAGCAGGAGGTGTTGAACAGCTCGGACTGCATCAAGTGTCATGATCAGCAGCCCCGGGATATTGCAGCCAACGGAGCATCCCACAAGACGGAGCTCACCTGTCAGGACTGTCACACCGGTCATCGGCCCAGGAGCGCCACAAACATTCCGCAATGTTCCATGTGCCATGATGGCGAGGCACACTTTACGCTCGAGAACTGCCTCCGGTGTCATTCCAATCCCCACACGCCTCTGGATATTACATTGGCGGGGAATCTGAAGGCCGAATGTCTGACCTGCCACGGACCCATCGGTGCTCAACTCGAAGAAAAACCGAGCCGACATACCCAGTTTGCCTGCACCTTCTGTCATGCGGAGAAGCACGGCAGGATTCCCGAGTGCACCCAGTGTCATAAACCGCACTCCAGCGAAATGACTGCGAGCAACTGCGCCGGCTGTCATGCCAACCCTCATCAGCCTCTGATGGTGACTTACAATCCCAAGACGGCGCCCAACGAGTTCTGCGGCGCCTGCCACGGCGCTGTCTACCAGAAGCTGAAGGCCAGCCAGTACAAGCACAGCAAGGTGGCCTGCGCCATCTGCCACCGCAAGGAGCATAAGATGAAGCCGGCGTGCTCCGACTGTCACAGCGCGCCGCACCCTGAGGTCATGCTCATGCAGTTTCCAAACTGCCTGGCCTGTCACAGCAATCCGCACGATCTGCAGAAATAGCGGGCCTGCCAATCAAGAAAGGGAGGGATGGTTAAAATGGGTCGAACAAAGAAGACATTGTTGACGCTGGCCCTTGGCGGCCTTGGATTGATGCTGGCGGCATACCTCGCAGCCTGTGCGGCGACGTCGGAAGGAATGAAACCTGCAGAGACCGCTGCGCAGCCGGCAGCGGCAGCCGTCGCTGCAGCAGAGCCTGTGGACATCTTTGCGGTTGAAGTCAAACCGCTGACGGTTGCGGATTGCGCCCGCTGCCACCCCCACCAATACAACAGCCTGAAGACCGACGGCCGGAAGCACAGATTCGACTGTCAGAACTGTCATGAGGTATTCCACGCGTACAATCCGACCAAGAACAACTTTGCGGAGATCATGCCCAAATGCGGCACCTGTCACACGCTGCCCCACGGGCAGCGGTTCAAGGAGTGCCTCCAGTGCCATCAGAACCCCCACACACCCCGCCAGGTCTCCATGGGAACCCAGCTGTCGGGCAACTGCGGCAACTGTCACACCGAACCGGCGGGCCAGTTGAAGGAGTTCCCCAGCAAACACACCCAGCAGGGATGTGAGACGTGCCACGACAAACACGGATACAAACCGTCCTGTTCCGCGTGTCACGAGCCCCACTATGAGGCGCAGGAATTCACCGCCTGCACAGGATGCCATTCCGTTCACAAGCCCCTGCAGATAGCGTTCACAGAGGAGACCGACCTCAAGACCTGCGGCGGCTGCCACAGCGATGTCTACCAGAAATGGTCGACGACCAAGGCCAAACACGGGGAGTTCTCGTGCACCATGTGCCACGGGCAACATGGCCTCGTCCCCGAATGCACGGACTGCCACGGCCAACCACACAGCGCTGCATTGCATGCCAAGTACACCAACTGCCTAACCTGTCATATCAACCCCCATGACCTACCGGTGCAGAACAAATAGGGGGGCGGGTGCCTGGTATGCATCTGACGGGCCAGTGATAAGAAAAGCTGCGGCATCGCGCCGCAGCTTTTTTTTCGGAAGCCTGAGAAGAAAGGGACCCAGGAGCCGCCAAATGGCAGCATGCCCTGCTAAGGGCCTTGGCCTGCGCACCCTCTTGCCTTCTGGTTTGAAGCAGGGTACGATAAACCTCCAGGGCAGGCAAACGGTATGTGATTCTGGCAATACCCACGCGATCAACCTGATGCAAATCAAAGTACCGGAACACTCATGAACAGCGGCGAACCGGCGGGGCAGGCACCCACTGGAATGGAATATCTGGACGGGCGCGGATATCGCACGGCCGTAATGGCCGGCGCGGAGTGGGTGCGGCACACCCGTGAGCACATCAACCGAATCAATGTGTTTCCCGTGCCGGACGCGGACACGGGCACGAACATGGCCCTCACGCTGGCGGCCACGGCGGGCGCTGTGCGCACCTCCGACGAAACCAATATCGCCCGGCTGAGTGCGATCGCCGCAGAGGCGACCATCCTGGGGGCCAAGGGCAACAGTGGACTGGTGCTGGCCCACTGGTTTCAGGGGCTCTGCGACGCCTTCGGGACAAAAAGCCGGGTCAGTCCGCGTGAGTTGGGGCATGTTCTGGCCGAGGCGAGCCGTTTGGTCTACAACGCGATTGACACACCGGTGGAAGGGACTATCCTTTCGGTCATGCGGGCGGCCAGCGAGGAGGCCCGGCAGGCCGGAGAGGCCGGCTGTGATTTCTTCACCCTTATGGACAAGACGGTTGTCGCCGGGCAGCTCGCGCTGGAGAGAACGCCCGAGCAGTTGGCGGTTCTCCGGGAAGCGGGTGTCGTAGATGCAGGGGGTCAGGGTTATGTCAACTTTATCATCGGAGCGCATCGAGCGCTGCGGGGAGAACCGCCGCCGCAGTTGAGCGAAGGCGATCTGCACGTACAAGTTCGGCACGACGTGGCCATGGACGCAGAAGCCTCGGCCGAACGCTTCTGCACAGAGCTCGTCGTGCGCGGAAGACGCTTTGACGGCAGAAAACTCCGGCAACAATTCAAGAGTATGGGCAGCTCCTTGATGCTCGCCACGACCGGGTCGGTTTTCAAATTGCACATCCACACAAACCATCCCGACGAAGTCATGCGTGTGGCGAGCAAGCACGGCGATATTGAGGAGCGCAAGGTCGATGACATGTGGCGTCAGCAGAAAGAACGCGGCACGGTCAAAGTGCAGGCGCTGGTGCCATCGGCGGGGCAGCCGGAGACCGTTGCCGTTCTGTGCGACTCCACGGCCGACCTGCCCGTCGACGTTCGAAGAGAAATGGGCATTGAAATTGCGCCCCTTCAGATCATGTTCGGCGACGAAGTCTTCCGAGATCAGGTCGATCTCAGCAGTGATCTCTTTTATGAACGACTCACCAGCGATCCCATTCATCCCACGACGAGTCAGCCCCCACCGCGCGCGTTCGTCGAAGCACTGGACAGGATTCGCGTGGATCGGGAGGCTGTGGTGATCACCATCAGTGACGCCCTCTCCGGCACTTTTCGATCTGCTCAAAAGGCCGCCGCCCTGGTGGAACACCCGAGAGTCGAGGTGTTCGACAGCCGGAGCGCCAGTTTAGGTCACGGCCTCATGACGCTCTGTGCCGCGCGGCTGGCCGCACGGGGTGCAGCCGTGGACGAAATCCTTGCGTGGCTGCAGAGCTGGCGGCGGGATACGGGACTTGTATTTTCCGTTGCCACCCTCGAGTATCTCCGGCGGGGCGGACGTATCGGCGCAGCCCGGTCTCTGATCGGCAAGCTCATGCATTTTCAACCCATTCTAGGCTTTGACGCTGGAAAGGTGCAGCCGCTGGCCAAAGCACGGGGTGCGGACGATGCGTACCGAAAGGTGACGGGCCTCCTCGAGCAACAGATCCCCCCCGGCGCGTGCTTGCGGCTGGGAATGGTGGAAATCGGACCAGCCGCCCAATTGGACAAACTGCACGCATGGCTTGGGGAGCGCTGTGACCTCATCGAAACGGTGCGTGCCACGCCGACCGGAGTCATCGGCGTCCACGCGGGCCCCGGCGCATGGGGCGTCTTCTTCCAGCGCGTTCGGGATGACGATCCCCTCCTCGACCGAAGGTAGCCCCGCTCTGAGGTCAAATCCCAGCCTCCGGCTCAATGATTCTTGGAATATGAACCGTTCTCTCCTCATCGCTCTGCAAAGGCTCACGGCTGTGAAGGCGTAAGTCTGAACACGCGAAACGCTGCGTCTCAGACGAAAAGGGCTTGCCATTGGACCGCCCGCTTCGACAACTTCTCTTTTCTGGAACGCATATGGCATGAACGCTGTTATGACCGTCAATGGCGCACAATCCTTGACTACCCTTTAAACGAATGGAATCAACCCATACCGCCATGCCCCCATTTAAGGCCATTCCCTGCCGCTCCTATTGACACACGCGTTGACTGGCGTTGCCCGGCCTCGTATCGAGGGGGATGAATCGACGCGAGCCGGACGAGATTGACCCGACGTCCGTATTCGATGGCATTAGTGTCCTGGCGGGGTACCTGTTCTGAATCGAGTCTCTTTGAAGACGGGGCCGATACAATATGGGTAGGGAGGAACCTTAAACTATCTCTTCCGTGGCCTTCTCCGCGAATGCTTCAACACATACTGGCGGAATGACTTTCACTTGAATACATTCGTCTGGCGTCTTTTCTCCGGCAGGTAGGCCCAGTAGGAACGGGGCAGCTGTCGGAGATGGAGTTTGGGGTTTCGCCGCTCTGGAATGGTGAGGCTCCTAAAGTAGGTCTTCCAGAGATCGGGGTATCGCCCTTCGCAGCCACCGCCGAGGGCGTTACTGCCAATGGGCATATCCGGCACACGCACTTCCCGTGTCTTCATGGTGTCCCAAAAGAGACCATAGCCACGCTGCGTGTCATAAATGATCCAGTTCTGAGTGGCATACCGCTGTTCAAAATGGCGGCGAATCAACGGCAGGACATCGTAGCGGGGGGCGATGAGCGCAACGAAAATATCCCGTGCTAGCTCCTCAAATCGCACCAATCCTCGCATGCGGTGGGCTTCACGCCGTACGCAGCTGCTGGCCTGCCTGAGCGCCAAGAGGACGTCGATAGGGTCGCTGCACTCGGCTTCCTCCTCCCTGTCGAAGGCCCGCTGCACATAGCAAAGAATGGACATTTCGATTCCCACGGCACCGCTTAAGAAGGCGTGCAGGCAGCGGCGGCGTCTCTTTTCACCGAGTCCTTTGCCCAGACCCTGCCATACGCGGGCCGCTTTTTCGGGATCTGTTGCAATCACGATGGCATCGTCGAAGAGTTGAAGCTGGGTCTCTTCCCCCGAACGAATGGCTCGGGGTGTCTCCCGTCTGGCAAGAGCTTCGAAAATGACCGTGAGCAGGCCGTCGAAGCTGCGGTCGTATACGTATGTGCGACGCGGACCACCGTGCGAAGCCGCGGACGCACATCGCAGGGCTCCCTCCGCCATTGGCTTGGAAGCGATGGGTGGCGAGAGTGCCGCGTGCACAGGCGTAACGCCTGGACACTCAATAAAGGGCAAAGCCCGCTTCAGTACGACGCCCATCCTCTGCAAGTGTTCCAGCCGCAGGCGCCCATGTCTGCGGGACCGGATGATCGTCCTCGCCGATTTCAAACCGATGCCCGGCACGCGCAGGAGCATCTCGTAGTCCGCTCGGTTAACGTCAACGGGGAATGCTTCCGGATGACGCAGGGCGTACGCCATCTTTGGGTCCCGGTGCGAATCGAGATCGGGGTGCGCTTCGCTGAGCAGTTCCGGGAGAGAGAACCCGTAAAGCCGCAACAACCAGTCGGCCTGATAGAGCCGATTTTCCCGCAGCAGGGGCGGGGCCTCAATCCGGGATAGATCTGGGTCCACCGCGTTCGTCGGCACATAAGCCGAGTAGTAGACCCGTTTCAATTTCTTCTGGCCATAGAGGTCTCGAGCGAGGTTCAGTATTTCGTAGTCCGACTCGGGAGACGCCCCGATGATCAGCTGCGTGCTCTGACCGGCCGGGGCGAAGAGAGGGGCGTTGCGAAAGCGCTTTTTCTCGGCCCGGCTTTCATCGATCTGCTCCCGGATAACTTCCATGGGGCTCAGAATGGCCGGATAGCTTTTGTCCGATGCGAAGCGCTGCAGGCTCGTTTCAGAAGGCAATTCGATGTTGACGCTGAGTCGATCGGCCCACCGTCCGGCCTCCTGCACCAGCAGGGGCGTGGCGTTAGGAACGCACTTCAGGTGGATGTAGCCCTGAAACCCGTGCAGGGTGCGCAGATCGCGGGCCACCCGGATCAGTTGTTCCATGGTATCGTCGGGGCTCCTCTTCACCCCGGAGCTTAGGAAAAGCCCCTCGATATAATTTCGGCGGTAGAAGTTCAGGGTCAGCTCAACGAGCTCCTGGGGGCTGAAGGAGGCGCGGGGAACATCGTTGCTGGTCCGATTCACGCAGTAGGCGCAGTCGTAGATGCAGACGTTTGTGAAGAGGATTTTCAGCAGGGAGACGCAGCGACCATCTTCAGTGAAGGTATGGCAGATGCCACCGCGGGCGGCGTTGCCCAGCCCGCGGCCGCTATTCTCGCGGGAGCTGCCACTGGACGCACAGGATACGTCGTAGCGCGCAGCACCGGCCAGGATCTCTATTTTCTGGGTCAGCAACACAGACCAGCCTCCCAACAAGATAAAGCCGTCTGGTGCATTACCGGCTCCCCTTGTGAAGATCTGAAGACAGCATACAGAAACCCCGGTGGCCAAACAACTAGAACCCGCGTGTCCGGCGTCCATGGGACCCTTCTTTCGGCGGGCAAAGTTGCGCCCCCTCAAGTGACCAGGAGCGGCAGGAAGAGCCAGGCCAGACCGAGAAAGGCTGCAAAGCCGACACAGTCGGTGACCGTTGTCAGGACGATGGCGGACGACTGAGCAGGGTCTCTCTTCAGGGCCCTGAGAACGATGGGGATGGCTGCACCCGAAAGTCCGGCAGCGCCCATATTGATGATCATGGCCAGGCCGATGACCCCACCCAGGGCCCAGTTCCTACTCCAGAACCATACAGCGGCGCCCGTGGCAAGGGCAATGGCGACACCGTTGAGGAGTCCTCCCACGGTTTCCTTGGTGATTACTTTTCGGGTGGCGCGGGGAAGTAGCTCGCGCAGTGCAAGCCCGCGCATCACCACAGCCAGAGACTGGGCTCCCGTATTGCCTCCCTGGCCCGACACGATGGGGAGCAGCACGGCGAGTGCCGTGACCTGTTGAATGACCCCTTCGAATACGCCGACGACTGCGGAGGCGAGAAACACGGTCAGCAAATTTACATAGAGCCAGGGCAGGCGGCGTTTAACCACCGTGCCCACCGGCGACAGCGCCCGTTCATCTCCACCGGCACCGACCATTTTTTGGAGATCTTCAAAAGCTCCCTGCTGGCTGGCCCGCAGGGCTTCGTCGTGCTTGATGATGCCGATGAGCCGTTGGTCAACATCCACGACCGGCAGCGCGACAAAACGATACCGGCGCATTGTGTTGAGCACTTCTTCACGAGCCATGGTGGCCGGCACACTGTGGACGGGTCGGCGTATCAGGGATTCAATCCCGCTGTGGGGGGAAGCCAGCAGGAGGTCCCGCATGTTGAGCACGCCCACCAATTTGCCCTCGCGGTCCGTTACGTAGAGGTAATAGAGGGTGTGTCGTGGTGCTTTGCGCAAAACGCCAATGGCTCCCTGTACCGTCAGGTCTGAAGGAAGTGATGCGACACGCGGTTCCATCATGCCACCGGCCGTGTCCGAGGGGTATTCCAGCAGGGCGCGAAACTCGCGATGCATGGCTGGCGGCAGACCGTTCAGCATGGCCCCCCGCTGATCTTCCTCGACGTGGCTGAGAACCAGAGCAGCCTCCCGGTGAGACATGGCCGCCAGCACTTCCCGGGCTCGGGATCCGTCCAGTTTGGCCAGAATGGCGCTGGCTTTGTGAGGTGTGAGTCGCTCCAGGAGAAGGGCTACGCCCCGGACGGAAAGGTTTGCGAGTATCTTGACCGCCTCGTGGACCTCCATCTTTTCAAAGCCCATCGCTGCGTCACGGGGATGAACTTCCAGAAAGGTCGACACGATAGATTCCATGGTGTTCATGACGCTCTGGCCTCCTCTTCAAAACCAGCCTTAGGCTCGACGAGACTTACGACACGTGATACAGAACTGATGGGGCGAAGATCGTACCGAAGGATGTGACACGCACAACGGCAGAGATTAAATTCTCCGACTAGTTGAACTGGAACAGACGCACAGGTTTCCTTGTGGTGAGGAGAAGAAAACCACCGCAGTGTCCGGCACCGGTTGGTCTACACATCGAGGTCGCTGGTCGCCACCTGGTCCCAGTAGACCAGGGCGTCGTCTTTCCACCTGACGAACTGCACGCCACCGTCCTGCGAGATGACCACTGCAATGGCGTCATGAATGGCATTACAGAGCCGGTAGGCCGAGCGATGACGCGTCCCGACGCCTTCCGTGGAAACGGTCCGGGTGCGTATACCCTCGGGGTCCAGTGCCTGCTCAACATGGTGGACCCCCTGCAGCTGCCCCGATATCTCTCCGCCGAACCCCAACAGCTCCATGCGATTCGTCAGGACCACAGCGCCGTCCACCGAGGCCAGGCTCGCCACCAGATGGGTTAGCTCCACAATGGCCTCGTCCAGATGGGCGAACATCGACTGGCCGCACTGCATGTAATCGCGCCAGCTGATCTGCGTGTCCGGCGTGGCGTCCCCGACGCACGACTCGGCCAAGGCATTCATATATCTCAGAATAAGGGTACGAATCCGCTGCCGCGGCTCTTCTTCCGTAAAGGTATACTTGATTCGCAGCATGGGTTTGTGCTCCCCTTTTTCGGAGCAATGTCCCACCAACCCGGCATACATTGAAGTACTGCAGTGGTCCGGTGGCAGAAAGATGAGGGTGCCGCCGTGATGGGAATTCCGCACGGTACTGATCACCTGACGGGCCATCCGCTGGATGATCATGCCCGGAAAATTCGGGTGTAAAGATGCCCACGTTTTGTCTGCCTTCGCACGCGCGGCGTGGTGCAGCTTGAAGAGTTCCTCCCGGTTGGCTTCAAAGCTTTCCCGGAGCCACTTGGCCCCGAAAACGCCGGTGGCGGGCGAGGTCAAACCGCCGCGAAAGAGCTTGCCGATGGTGACCGACCCTTTGGCCGCAGTGATCAATCCCGGGTCCGTTACGCTCACCACCAGCGAGCCGGGCAGCGGCAGAAAACTTCGCCGCCTGCCTTCAATGGCCTGAATCCAGTAAGGACCCGAGTGAACCAGCCCCCAAATATGCAGCTGCTGGTCCTGGCCAACATGCACGCCGATGAGGGAGTGGTAAAAGTCCGCTGCAGGAGAGAGACGCCGCAGCTCGTGCTCATTGAAGGGGCGCGGTGTTGTGAAGACCAGCCGATACAGTCCCGTCGGCGGACCGTGTTCAGGGTTGAAACGCTCCGGTTCACGTAGAATGAGGCGGAACCTGACCGGCCGTTCTTCCTCGTGAAGCAAACTGGCCTGGTAGCAGGTTGACAGGAGCTGTTCCAGAGTCGCCTTTTCAGGAAGGGGGTCGATGTCCGTGCTATGGTCCAGACTGCAGAACTCCCCGAAGCAGATGTCCTTGTCCCAGTGCTCCACGATGAAATGAGCGAGATCATGGGGGTAGGCGTGCACCATTTCTTCACTCCGTCCGATAAAGGTCGACTAAAAAATCGCGTGCAACAATACCATAACTGAGGGGGTTTTTGAAGCTGTTCCACCGGCACCGATCACCGCAGGGGCCCGTCCAGCGCCGCCGGGCACGGCGGCCACCTTGTTGGTATCCTGGACTGCCATTATTGAGACGTTGCCTGAGCTCGTGTTATTCGATCTTTTTGGCTGCGCAAAAAAGCAACGGTTCACGATCGGGATTGTCCGCTTATCTCTCATTCCTTCACAAGCGTATTCACAACAATTATCATAGATTTTTAAGTATTTCACGGGCGAAAAGGTCTATTGATCCGCATCTGGCGCCTATTTCTCCTCCTTCCATAGAGGTAGTCCCGTTTGTGTGTCCTGCTCTCTTTCCAGTGCGGGGCCGTCGAGGCGCGTCAGGGTGAACTCGCAGGCAAAGACGATGGTACCGGGAGCAAGATGTCCGCCAAAGGCATTGCCTTCATCATCGGCGAGACAGATGTGGGCATGAACCATCGGTTGATTCTCCTTCAAGGAGACGTTGCCGATGAGACTTACAATTTCCAGGGGCCGTTTCACCCGGAGCTCCTGATACTGTTTCTTGCTCTGATCGTAATATTGCAGGCGAGCCTCCTGTACAGCGCCAATGGCTTCGATCCGGCCGAGGGTGACTTTCGTGTCGGCGCAGAGTTGGTTGAGAGAGTCGAGCAGGTCCGATCCGTGGGGCAGGCGCCCCATCAGGATGCCGACCGGTTTCATGTCTCGTATCATCTTCGGGCCTCCTTTTGCTATTAAAAATCGTTCTGGGGCCTTTCTCATCTTTCCATCGCGCGAAAACGGTGTGCGTTACCCGTCTTGCCCAGCGGTTACGACACAGGTGTCTCGGTCTGCTCTTTCGCAGCAAACTCCTCCGACGGCAGCCAACCATGTTCGCGCAACCAGCGGCCCGCCTCCTCCTGTTTCTCCAGATAGACCAGTGCGACCAGGTGGTCCCCTTTTTCCACGGCAATCGACTCGTCTACGATCAGAGTCTTCTTGCCGCGTTGCACGATGAGCGGGAGCAAGAGATGCTCCGGGCCTCCCGCTTCGCTCACGAGGACCGGTGTTTCTTCACCCTCCTTGTCGGTGTAGGCCCAAGTTTCAGGGGCGACCAGCTTTCTCTCCAGGCGCAGGGACCACAGATCGAGACGGCGGGGGGTACCGAAGAGCACATGCACTCTGTTTTCCGCCAAGGCTTCCCGTGTGATGCTGGTGTGGCCGCGGCGCAGTGCGACCCATGCCCGAGGCACCTTGTACTCCTCCCGTGCTTTCTTGGCGAAAACGAGATTCACACCATCGTTGGATGTGGTGCAAAGACACCCCGCACGACCGTCGAGATCGGCTCTCTGTACCAGGCTCTCCGACAATGCATTGCCATAGAGAACACGAAAGCCCCGGTCTTCCGCCATGCGACAGAGGGCGGGATTGGAGTCGAGGAAAAGCACCTCGTGTTCTGCGTCGCGCAACAGCTCACCGATACAGAGGGACAGCTCGCTGGCGCCGAGGATTGTATAGCCCGAATCCGAGGGCCGGCGCACTCGCAAGAGCTGCGCCACGGCAGCACCGCTCAGTCCCTGTACGAGGACGGTGACGGCGATGACCAGAAAGACCAGGGCACGCAACTCGTGCCCGCCGGCAATGCCGGCCGCGGCAAGGCGTTCAGCGAAGAGGGAGGAGACGGCGGCGGCCACGATCCCTCGCGGCGCCATCCAGGCGAGAAAAAGCCTTTCGCGAGTGTTCAGATCGGACCCTGCCGTTGAAACCAGCACATTCAGCGGTCGTACCAGCAGCATCAGTGCCAACACCGTCGCGGCGCCGGCCCAACCCATCTGTGCGACCTCTCGAAGACGCACATCGGCGGCGAGCAGAACGAAAAGCAGTGCAATAAAGAGCACTGTGAGCTGTTCCTTAAACTCCCGCAGGTCCCGAAGGGCAGGGGTCTTTGAGTTTCCCACCAGAATACCCGCCGCCGTGACGGCAACGATGCCGGTCTCCGGAACAAGGGCCTCGGAGATTTGAAAGAGGGCCAGCACCATGGAGAGGGTAAAGACATTTTCCAGCCCTTCGGGAAGCAGACGGTGGATACGCAGAAGAGTACCAATGACGAACCCTCCCGCCACACCCAGCAGGGTACCGATACCCAGACGGGTCAGAACGTCGAACGAACTATGCGTCAGCGTGCTCCCCGCGGGGCTGAGAACGACCTCCAGGGTCACGACCGCGACCACGGCGCCGATGGCGTCAATCAGCACCCCTTCCGCCTCAAGAACGGTGGCGACCTTGCGATGCACTCGCAGCCGGCGCAGGAGGGGGTTGATCACCGTGGGACCGGTGACGATGACGAGGGTGCCGAAGAGAACGGACCGTGTCCAGTCCCATCCGAGCAGCAGGTGTGCGGCCAGGGAGCCGCCCAATGCAGTGATGATGGCACCGACGGAGATCAGGCGCTGAATGCTGGAGGCCTGGCGCCGGATACGCTTGAACTCAAGATTCAGACCTCCTTCAAAAAGAATGATGGCCACAGCGAATCCGACGAGTGCATGCAGCGTGCCGCCGAGGGTCTGGGGATGAATGAGTCCCAGCACATCGGGTCCCAGTAGCACACCCGTAGCCAGGAGCAGCACAATGCCGGGAATGCGAAGGTGCCGCGAAGCGGCCTGGGCCACCATGCCGGCGGCCAATGCCACCGCAAAGGTTAAGGCAGGGCTCTCATGGAGGCCAAGGGTCGTCAATCCAATGCCCTTCGTATGGGACGCGATTCTGGCCGGTTATGGTCCGACGGCCGAAGACCCAAGCTATCCCGTCTCTTTCACAGCGTATTACGAGCGCGATGGCAAACGTAAATAGGGTATTTTATATCAGCATCCTGTCGGTATGGCAAACGGAATGCAGCAATCAACGCCACTGCGCCGAGTCGGCCCTAAAATGAACGATTAGAAACCGAAAAGCTGCCCCGTTAGACAGATGGAGAATTCAGCGATACGCTGTGGCCAGTTGAGTGAAAATGAAAGGGCCCGTCAGGCCCGAGCTGAGCATGACAACGCACAGATGAAGGGGGAATGGGATATGAGCAATTATGAGAGATATACCACCACCGTGGTGGGTTCTTACAGCGTCCCGCGATGGTATGAATCGTTGGAGAAACAGGTGGAACTGGGCAGCCTGTCAAAAGCAGACATGGCCGATGCCCAGTATCGCGCCACACAGGCCGCCATTGTCGATCAGGAAGCAGCGGGCATCGACATCATCACCGGCGGTGAAATGCATCGGCGCACCAACAATCGACATGCACCGCCGAACGCCATGCTGAATTTCTTCTGGGAAAAGATCCCCGGTTTTTCCAGAGAAACCAGACCGAAACCGATCACTACCAAAGACCCGAACGTCTTTCACCCGGCGGCGGTCTGCACGGGACCCATCGGGGAGGCCGATCTCGGTCTGGTGGAGGAGTTCAACCGCGTTTCACGCTTTGCGAAGAAACCGGTGAAGGTGACTATGACGGGTCCCCATATGCTGGCCAAAGTCGCGTGGGATGAGCATTACAACGATATGGCCCGATTCATGCAGGACTTGGCGAAGGTCATGCACCGGAACTTCAAAGACCTGGAGGCCGCAGGGTGTCGCTACATTCAGGTTGATGAGCCCCTCTTTGCCATCTCCGATGACGGGGAGGTGCAGGCCGCAGTGGACGCCATCAACCTGGCGACGGAAGGTCTGAAAAAGGCGTCCATCCAGGTGCACATCTGTCAGGGGAACTATGCCGTCGGTGCGGATTACGACGGCCAGATCGGTCACCGGTATTTTGATAGCGGACGATATCCCGCGCCCCTGATCTGCAAGATCGACTGCGACGTCCTACTCATCGAGCATGACTTCACGGAGAAATACGAGGGACTGCTCGGGAACAAATATCTGGCGGTGGGGGCCGTCGATGTGCAGGACGCCAATGTGGAATCCGTAGAGACCATTGCCGAGCGGATCACCCGATACGGATGGTTGGCACCGGAGCAGACCCTGATTACAACCTCCTGTGGATTGAATCATCTGCCGCGACACATCGCCTTCGAAAAGCTCCGTGCCATGGCACAGACACAGTATAAACTGAGAAACTAAGGGAAGGGGGGCAGGGCATCCGCTCTGCCTCTTTTTCGCGATCACGCTTCCATGTCTCAAAGACTCACTCGTCCGTCTCGTACCCCACGGCCGTGTAGAAGAGCGCCCTGTCGAAGAAAAGGATCACTCGGTTGATGAGTTCAATGGCCGAGTGAAGTTCCAGCGCGGAATCGAAGAGACCTTCGGCCTGCACCTTGAACCATATGTGGCGCCTCGTGATGATCAGTGCCTGCAGGACCTCCGAGAGGGCAAAGCCCTCTTTGCGGCGCTCCTTACCGAGCGAGACATAGAATTTTTCGATCTGCTCCTTGGTTGTGTCCCTGGACATCCATTTGCCCAACTGACTGTAAACGAGAAACGCTCGCCGGTGGAGGACCTTCTCGTCGAACGTGTGATACGTCGGCGTTGTGGGATGTTTCCTGACGTTTTGCAGCCAGTTATCGGCAAGCTGGTGGGCATTGCGCTCAACAAGTTTGACGAACTTGTCGGAGATATATTCCATAGTCGGACTCCTCTTCTATCATACCCACACACACCGATGCGCCCGGTGTTTCGACGTTCAATGGCATGGCAGCCACCCACGCCTGGTAGCAATGACATCGGATCAACAGCTCGCCTTTTCCGCTAAACGCCAATATACCGATCGAGTCCTGAGATGTCAATACGGGTGCGTATGAAGCTGCGTCTATGACAAATGTATTCCCGACGGCATAGGATGTCACACATAGAGCCGGGAGCTGTCATCGACATTCTGGGCGGCGACTAGGTGCTCTGCAAGAACTTCAGGGGCCGGAAGGATCTGGTGGAGCCAACAGAAGACCGAACCCCGCCGCTCAGATTCAGGGACATTGCGCGGACCTGAGCGTAGGACGATTTTCCCAAAAAAGTTGATAATATCGATTGACATTCTAGTCATGTTGAGCTATTTTTTCCTTCATTCGCCATCATACGCGAATTCCAGCCAATAAAAGTACAAGAAGATAGTTTTATCTTTTTTTTCAATAATATTTAGATTTATATTGAACCATGAGTTCAATAGATCGACGTATGTATGCCTTTTCTGGGCCCTTTTCACTCACTGAATCTTCGATCAAATTATTAGCGTCATTTTTCCATTAATCTTCACCGAAAGGAGGTGGCCGCTGCAATCAGCCCAAGCACTCTTGGTTGGGGGTTCTGCATGTTCCTGTGGGGGCAGGAGACGTCGGCGGATCCTTCCGAAATGGCGATCTCGCCTGCTGCCTGTGGGTGAGATGAAAGGAGCATAAAAGGAGCCGATACGATGAAACAAACAGGAAATTATTTCTCTTTGATCTTCCGACTGTGTGGAGGCCGTCGGTATTTCAGGTCGCCCGCAGGAGGCCATTCAAGAACCTTCTTTTTTCTTCTACTCTTAGCAGCTGCCACATGCTCCCTCCCAGGCACGGTTGCTGCCTTTCCGACATGGTCGGCGGACAGCGGCGCAAATACCGGTAACTGCGCGGACTGCCACGGGGATTTCCAACTTCCCGATTACACGTCAAACCATGACGGCACGGCCTGGGGCCAGTCACTCATGAGCGGGCATCAGGGATTCGTGAACAACAACTGCCAGGTCTGTCATGCAGATGGTGATCCCAACACAGCCGGCTTTCAATTTGCTCCGGTCTCTCTCAACGTGGGCGGAGACGGTGGTCTGGGCTGTGTCTCCTGCCACGGCAGGACCGAGGATGGGCCCGACCAAATCGGAGATGGCCTGCGTGCCCATCACATGGGGGCTGAGGCGTACCTTAACTGGCCGGGGGGAATTCCCGGCGGCCTGACCTGTGCTCAGTGCCATCCTTCGGATGTGGTGCAGGCTGGAGAGGATGTTCCGCCTCCCCGCTATCCCTCGCTGCAATGGGATCCCTGTGCGGATGCCCAGTTCGGACCGGACGGTCTCGATAACGACGGCGATGGCATGTACGACGGAAACGACTCCGATTGCGTGATCTGCGAGCCGAGCAGTGACGTCGATACGACCTGTGACGGTGTGGACGACGACTGCGACGGTCAGTTTGACGAAGACTATGTTGTAGACGACACCTGCGGCGTCGGTGAGTGCCTCACCGGCAACATGCCGAGCAGCTGTATAGATGGCGTGGAAACGCCCTGCGAGCC
>CAMYMF010000044.1 GCA_947259355.1 uncultured Nitrospirota bacterium
GGCGTGCGCCAGGATTCCGAGCGGGAGCTGACGTTGCGACGTAGCGCACGGGCAGCGCTCCAGCGTCACTCGGCGGCACCTGCTGCGGGCGGACAGATCCGCAGCGGATTCGGGCTTTCGTCGGTCCCGCTGCAAGACGGCGATACACTTCGCATTGTCCTCGGCGTGCAGTCCGACCTCACGGTTTCCTGCACCGACACGGCGACCGTCATCACGGCGGTGGTTCAACGGGCCGGGCAGCACATCTCCGTCGTTGAGGACGTTCAGACCGCGGCCTCTGCCTTTGGCCCGGCGGACTACGACGAGCTCGAAGCGGCCTTCGACAGCATCATCTTCGCCACCGACACGGCCTACTTTGGCGGTCCGGCCGATATCGACAACAACCAGCGCGTGATCGCTCTCTTTACGCCGGAAGTGAACAAGCTGAATCCGCGAGGCTCCAGCACTTTCATCGGCGGGTTCTTCATCCCGTCGGACCTGGCGGCGTCCGGACCGGCGAGCGGCGGCGGTGGCTCCTCGGTGAACGGTTTCTGCGGCACCAGCAACGAAGCGGAGATCGTGTACCTCATGGCGCCTGACCCCAGCGGTCAGTTTGCCGACGCCGTCGAGCGAACCGAGGCGATTCGAACGGGCAAAGGCGTCACGGCGCACGAATTCCAGGCGTGTGCACGGAGTGATGAGATGCCCGAGACCAGCATACCGTCCAATTATCTGCCCATCATTATCTTCTTTGTCATTGCCTTTTTTTTCGGCACTTTTACGTTGTTCTTCGGCTATCTCATCCGGCCGAGCAGCCCGAACCGGGACAAGCTGGAGCCCTACGAGTGCGGGAACCCGCCCTTCATGGATTCGCGATCGAAGGTCTTCGTTCGCTACTATCTCATCGCCGTTCTGTTTGTTCTCTTCGATCTGGAAGTGGTCTTTCTCTATCCCTGGGCCGTGGTTTATCGAAAGCTCGGCCTCTTTGCACTGGTGGAGATGGTCATCTTCATCCTCATCCTGCTCTTCGGCTATGCCTACGCCTGGAAGAAGGGAGCCCTTGAATGGGATTGATTGAACAGCGTTTTGAGGACAATTTTGTTACCACCACGGTCGACAGTCTGATCAACTGGGCCCGCAAGTCGTCCATTTGGCCCGTGACCTTCGGGCTCGCCTGCTGCGCCATCGAGATGATGACCACCGGCTCTGCCCACTACGATCTGGACCGAATGGGTGTGATCTTTCGAGCCTCGCCCCGGCAGTCCGACCTGTTGATCGTGGCGGGAACGCTGACCTGGAAGATGGCCAGTGTGCTTCGGCGTGTTTACGATCAGATGCCCGAGCCCAAATACGTGATCTCCATGGGAAGCTGTGCTTCCTGTGGGGGCATTTTCGACACGTACAGTGTGGTGCAGGGCGTCGACCAGGTGGTTCCTGTGGATGTTTATATTCCGGGGTGTCCGCCCAGACCTGAAGCTCTCATGTACGGGATCGTGAAGCTTCAGGAAAAGATCGCAAAACAGAAATATATCCGTAAATAGGCGTGGCTGATATCCCACTGAAACAGACAGAAATATATCCGTAAATAGGCATGGCTGATATCCCACTGAAACAGATAGAAATATATCCGTAAATAGGCATGGCTGATATCACGCTGAGACAGAACGAGGAGGCCATTCTGGAAGGTCTCAAAGACCGCCTGCCGGATCTTGCCTATACTTTGGAGCGATCGTGCGACCAGCTGGCCCTCCTGGTGGACAAAAAGGACATCGTGAACGTTTGTGCCACCCTCAAGGACCTGCCGGCGGCGAAGTTTGATTACCTGGCCGACCTGTGCGGGGTGGATTATCTGGGCAAAGGGGAGACGAGATATCAGGTCGTGTACAATCTCTACTCCATCCCGCTGAACCACCGCCTGCGGGTCAAGACGAACGTGGGGGAGGACGACTGCACGGTGGACTCCGTCAGCGAGATCTGGAAAACGGCCAACTGGCACGAACGGGAACTCTACGACATGTTCGGTATCAACGTGGTGGGGCATCCCGATCTGCGGCGGATTCTCATGCCTGAGAACTGGGAAGGCCATCCGCTTCGCAAAGACTACCCCCTCAAAGGCAAAGGCCAGCGAGAGGACTTCTCTTTTGTTCCCGAAAACGAAAGGCAGCCGACCCGAAAACCTGAGATCGAATCCGAAGACTGGTGAAGCCCGCCAGTGAGCCGGTGATCCAGTCTGATGAAGAGGTTTCTGTGGAAACCAGGGAAATGAAGATCAACATGGGACCGCAGCACCCGAGCACCCACGGCGTGCTGCGTCTCGTGCTCGATGTCGACGGGGAGAAGGTCATGAAAGCGGAATCCCGTGTCGGCTACCTGCACCGGGGCATCGAGAAGCTCGCCGAGCATGGTACCTATCAGCAGGCCATTACCCATATCGACCGGCTCGATTACATCTCGGCCATCACCAATGAATTCGCCTACTGCCGCACGGTGGAAAAGCTGTTGGGGATCACCGTCCCCGAACGGGCCGAGTATATCCGCACCATTGTTGCCGAGATGCAACGCATCTCGTCGCATCTGCTCTGGCTGGCCACCCACGCGCTCGACATCGGCGCCATGACCGTCTTTCTCTACACTTTCCGCGAGCGGGAAACGATCATGGACCTCTTTGAAGAGCTCACCGGCGCGCGGCTGAACAATAATTATATGCGGATCGGCGGTGTCAGCAAGGATCTCTCCCCGTTCTTCATAGAAACACTCTACAAGTTCTGCGAGGAATTTCCCCCCCACATCGAGGAATACGACACGCTCATTCGGGAAAACCGGATCTGGTACGGCCGGACCAAGGGGGTCGCCGTGATCTCAGCGGAGGAGGCCGTCAATTGGGGACTCTCGGGGCCCACCCTTCGGGGCTCCGGGGTGAACTGGGACGTGCGTAAGGCGGAGCCCTACGGGGTCTACGACAAGGTTGACTGGATGGTGCCCCTCGGCGAAAAAGGTGATGTCTACGACCGCTACTGGATCCGGGTGGAAGAGCTGCATCAGAGCAACCGCATCATCCAGCAGTGCCTGGATCAGCTCCCCGATGGTCCCATTCTCGTGGATCATCCGAAGGTGGTCGCCCCGCCCAAAGAGAAGATGAATACCGAGATCGAATCCCTGATTCATCAGTTCAAGCTGGTGAGCGAGGGGATTCAGGTTCCCCAAGGGGAGGTCTACTGTGCCACGGAGGTGCCCAAGGGAGAGCTGGGATTCTACGCGATCAGCGACGGCAGGGGACGCCCTTACCGCCTTAAGATCCGGGCGCCCTCCTTCGTGCATCTGGGGGCTTTCAACCGGCTGGCACGGGACGCCTATGTGGCCGACATTATCGCGATCATCGGGACGATTGACATCGTCCTCGGGGAATCGGATCGTTGAGTTCGCATCGTCGGGGAAGGAAGAGATGGCACCTGCGGTGTTTGCAGCAGAGACGTTGAATAAAATCGAAGAGATCATGGCTCGCTATCCCACCCGCCGCGCCGCCATATTGCCGGTGCTCTACCTCGCGCAGGAGGAGTTCGGTTGTGTCGACGACCGGGCCCTGATGGCGGCATCCAAAGTGCTGGGTGTTTCGAAAGCCGACGTCTACGGGGTCGCCACGTACTACTCCATGTTCGAAACGAAACCCTTCGGGCGGAACGTGATTCATCTGTGCGACAATCTGGCCTGCTCGCTGCTGGGGGCGGAGTCGCTGCAGGACCATCTGGAGCGCAAGCTTGAGATCCAGATGGGACAGACCACCACGGACGGGCGCTTCACGCTGAAGAATGCGGAGTGCCTGGGCGCATGCGCCCAGGCACCGGTCATGCTGGTGAACGACGACTTTTACGAGGGGCTCACCGACGCAAAGATCGATGAGATCCTCGCGAAATATGAATAACTTCCGACTTTCAGCCTTTCAGTGAAGGCTTTTCGATCAGGTTATTTGAGTCTGCTGCTTGCTGCGCGCGAAAGCGCCTGGAGCTGAGTACTGCCCATGGAAAAAATTCTGCTCAATCGAGTGCACCTCAAGAATTCTCGCTCCATTGATGTCTATCTCGCCCATGACGGGTACAAAGGGCTGAAGAAGGCCCTCGGCATGACCCCTCAGCAGGTCGTCGACGAAGTGAAGCTGTCCAACCTGCGGGGAAGGGGTGGCGCAGGATTCCCGGCGGCCATGAAATGGGGCTTCGCCGCGGCCGATCCCAAGCAGCCTAAGTATCTCCTCTGCAACGCCGATGAAGGGGAGCCAGGAACCTGTAAGGACCGCCAGATCATGGAGGGCGATCCCCACGAGCTGATCGAAGGGATGGTCATTGCGGGCTATGCCTTCGGCGCTGAACACAGCTACATCTACCTGCGGGCCGAATATCCCAAGGTCGTCTCGATTCTGGAGACGGCCATCGCCGAAGCCGAAGCGCGCGGCTACCTGGGTGCCAATATTCTCGGCAGCGACTTCAGTTTTAGCATCCGGGTCCACCGGGGCGCCGGGGCCTATATCTGCGGCGAAGAGACCGCGCTGATTGAATCCCTCGAGGGGAAACGGGGTCAGTCCCGCATCAAGCCTCCCTTCCCGGTCAACGTGGGCGTCTTCGGCCTCCCCACGGTCGTCAACAACGTAGAGACCTTGGCCAATGTGCCCCATATTCTGCTGAAGGGGGGCGCCTGGTTTGCGGGGATCGGCTCGCCGAAATGCCCCGGCACCCGCATCATATCGCTCGCCGGTCATGTCAATAAACCCGGCTATTACGAACTGCCCATGGGCATCACCTTCCGGGAGGTCATCTACGAGTACGGTGGTGGGATCCGGGGAGGCCGCAAACTCAAGGCCTTTATCCCCGGCGGCGCCTCCGCGTCGTGCCTGGTTCCCGAGCATCTCGATGTCCAGATGGATTACGACGCCGTGGCCGCCGCCGGGAGCATGCTCGGCTCGTCGGCCATGACGGTCATGGACGACACCACCTGTATGGTCAAGGTCGCGGCCCGGCTGATGCGTTTCTTCGTCCATGAATCGTGCGGCAAATGCACCCCGTGCCGGGAGGGGACCGAATGGCTCCTCAAGCTGCTGGACAGAATCGAAGGGGGGGAAGGCAAACTGGGCGACATCGATATGTTGCGAGAGCTATGTGGTCTCATTTCAGGAAAGACCTTCTGCCCGCTTGGAGAAGGGGCACTCGGGCCCGTCCAGGGGACGGTCAAATATTTCGAGGACGAATACCGGGCCCACATCGAGCAGAAGTGCTGTCCTCTGAAGGAGCGCCATGTCCGGCAATGATCTGATCAACGTCACTTTCAACGACAAAGCCTACCAGGTGCCGGCGGGGCTTTCCGTCATTCAGGCGGCCGATCGCCTGGGGATCTGTATCCCACGCTTCTGTTATATGGAGAAGCTCTCTCCCCTGGGTGGGTGTCGCATGTGTCTCATTACGGTCCAGGGGATTCCGAAACTTCAGACGGCCTGCACCACGCCGGCCCGGGACGGGATGGTGGTCATCACCGAGTCCGAAGAGATCAACGAGGCCCGCAAGGCAATGCTGGAACTGCAGCTCGCCCAGCACCCGCTGGACTGCTTCCACTGCGACAAGGCGACCCGGTGTGATCTGCAGGACTTGACCTATCTCTTCGGAGACATCCAACACCGCTACGACTTCCCCCGCAAGGAACTGGAGACCATTTATGAGAATCCGCTCATTGAGCGGAACCTGGCGCGCTGCGTGCACTGTGAACGGTGCATACGGGTCTGTGAAGAGATCCAGGGCGCCGATGCCATCAGTGCTAGCCGGCGCGGCCGGCCGACGGAGATGCGGGAGATCCCCGGCGGCGGGGAATGCCAGCACTGCGGGCACTGCATCGATGTCTGTCCCGTCGGCGCCAATCTGGACCGCCTCTTCTCGCATCGGGGACGACCTTTTCAGATGGAAGCGGGCGGGAGTATCTGTCCGTACTGCGGCTGCGGCTGTACCCTCTCCCTCAACACCCGGGAGGGCCGTATCATGCGGGTCTGGCCCCGCGGCCATGAAGGCGTCAACCACGGAAGCCTCTGTGCCCGGGGACGCTTCGGCTGGGGCTTCGTCAACCATCCCGAGCGGCTGGCCCGGCCGCGCATCAAAAAGAACGGACAATTGGTCGAGGTCGACTGGGATGAGGCGTTGCTATTTGTGGCGACCCGTCTCGAGAAAATCATCCGCGAGCATGGGGCCCAATCGGTCGGCGGGCTCGGCTCGGCCCGGGCCACGGACGAAGCCAATTATCTCTTCCAGCGTTTCATGCGCTGTGTCGTCGGAAACAACAACATCGACAGCAGTGCCCGCTTCGGCTATACGGCCGGTCTCATGGGCCGACTTGGCGTGGCCGGAGAGGTTCGGGAAGCGACGCTCGACGATGTCCGGCGTGCAGCCCGTCTCCTGGTGATCGGCGCCGATCCGGTGGAGACCAATCCCATCCTCGGCCTCGCGATGAAGGCGGCCATCCGCAGGGGTGCCACGGTGGTGGTGGCCGATCCGCGCACGACGCTGACCAGCCGGTGGGCCTCGCAGCACCTCAGGATCCGGCCCGGCTCGGAGGTGCCGCTGATACTGGCGCTCGGGGGGCGCCTCCTGAAGGAAAAGGAGCTTTCGGCCTTTTCAACGGACAACCTCGTGACTCGCATTGGCCTGACGACCGATGCGGTGGCGGACCTGGCCGGGATGCTGGAGGGTGAGGGGGCCCAACAGACAGTGGTTCTGGTGGGACGGGGTGTGACCCAGGCACCCTATGGGGCCTCCGCGGTGGCCACGCTGCTTCGAATCGTGGCATCGCGCCGCGCGTCCTATCTCCTGACCGTGGACCGGAACAACGAGCGGGGAAGCTGTGAAGCGGGGGTGCTGCCCGACCGGCTCCCGGGGCTGGCGCCGCTGAGTGAGCGGGAGCGTTTCGAGAAGGTCTGGGGTCAGAAGGTGCCCGAACAGCCGGGGCTTTCGGCCTACGAGATGCTCCAGGCCGCCCGGGAGGGGAAGCTGAGAGCCTTCTATATCATGGGCGAAAATCCCGTGGAGGATTTCCCCGACACGGGCTTCGTGGAACAGGCCTTGAGTTCGGTGGAATTTATCATTGTTCAAGATCTTTTCATGACCCCCACGGCCGTCATGGCCGACGTGGTCCTGCCGTCCGCCAGTTTTGCCGAAAAGGCAGGGCAGTTCACAAACCTCGAGGGACAGGTGCAGTCCTACACCGCCGTCATTCCGCCGGTGGGTGAAGCCCGTCCCGATGCGCGCATCCTGGTGGAGCTTTCACGAAAGATGGGCAAAGGGTTTCCGCACAAGAACATCTTGGAGGTCCGTGAGGAGATGAATGGCTTGGTGCCGCTGCAAGAATCCAAACGGCAATTGTCCGCCAACGGGCTCAGCCACACAGTGCCCGGCCCGGAAGTACAGTGGGGGCCCATCGAGGATTCGGACTTTCCCTATCTGTTGCTGACGACGGCGTCCCTTTATCGCAACGGGGCCGAGTCCAACCTGGCGGTGGGGCTTCTCAAAGGGCAGGAAAAAGCGGCCTTGAGGCTGCACCCGGCCGATGCGGAAAGCGTGAGTGTTTCCGAGGGAGACAGCGTGATCGTTACCTCCAAGACCGGTGAGATCCAGGTGTCGGTGCGGGTGGATGACGAGATTGCGCCGGGAACCCTTCAGCTGGCCGAGGGATTTGCCGACGCCAATCCGAGAACACTCTTGGGACACGCGCTCGACCCGGTGACCCGCGCACCCATGGCCCGCTACGTGCAGGTGAAGATGAGGAAGATCTGACATGGGGAACTTTTTCAGTTTTTTTATCAACAGCATGATCGGCTTTGCAGAGCTGATGAAGTTTCTCTGGGCCCATAGCGTGATCCAGATTGTGATCATTATGGGCGCGACGCTGATGACGGTGCCCTTTCTGACGTGGGCGGAGCGGAAGGTGATCGGCCATATGCAGGTCCGGATGGGTCCCATGCGCGTCGGGTTCCACGGTCTCCTGCAGGGCATCGCCGACGGGGTCAAGCTGCTCCTCAAGGAGAACATCATCCCGGCCGGCGCGGACCGGCCCATTTTTATTCTGGCCCCCATCCTCTCGCTGGTGCCGGCGCTCATCGCGTTTTCGGTGATCCCCTTTGACAGCTGGTTCTACATTACCGACATCAATGTGGCCGTGCTCTATGTGCTGGCCATTGCCTCCGTGGGGACCTACGGCATCATCCTCGCCGGGTGGTCCTCCAACAGCAACTACGCCCTGCTGGGTGCACTCCGTTCGGCGGCCCAGGTGATCAGTTACGAACTGGCCATCGGGATGGCCCTGGTGGGGCCGCTGATGATGGCGGGAACCCTCAGTTTGGTCGGTATTACCGAGGCCCAGGCGCAGGGCTGGTTTCTGCCGTACCAGCTTGTCGGTTTCTTCGTCTACTTTATCGCCATGCTGGCTGAGACCAATCGCGCGCCCTTCGACCTGCCCGAGGCGGAGACCGAACTGGTGGCTGGCTTCCATGTGGAATACAGCGGCATGCGTTTCGCTTTCTTCTTCCTGGCTGAATACGCGAACATGATGGTGGTCAGCGCCATGGCCACGGTCATGTTTCTGGGCGGATGGAATCCTCCCTTTCAGGGATTTGAAGCAGCGCAGTTCCTGCAAAAGATCCCCGGCATCTTCTGGTTTGTCGGCAAGATGGGTGTTATCCTCTTCTCTTTTCTCTGGATCCGGGCCACCTTTCCCCGTTTTCGATACGACCAGCTGATGAAGCTCGGATGGAAAGTGCTGATTCCTCTGGCCCTGGCCAATATCGTCGTCACGGGGGTGATACTTGCAATTCGTGGATAGATGGGCTATTAGTTCTGGAGGCTTCACTTGTCGGGAAAACTAAGTCGATTCATCAAAACCATCACACTGTTCGAACTCCTCAAGGGATTGGCCCTGACCGGGAGTGTCTGGGTCAAAAGCATCGTCACGCCCAAGGCCGTTCTGGTCACCCGCCAGTACCCCGAGGAGAAGCGCCCTTCTTTTCCAGCCTATAAGGGGCATCACGGCTTCTTGAAGCACGAGGACGGCACCTTGAAGTGTGTCGGCTGCGGGATCTGCGCGGCGGCCTGCCCGGCCAATGCGATCCGGATCGAGACGGAGGAAGGGCCCCAGCACGAGAAGCTGGTCACCGGCTATGAGATCGACGCGTTTCGCTGCATCTACTGTGGGCTCTGCGAGGAGTCGTGCCCCAAGGATGCGATCATCCTGACGCAGCTCTTCGAACTGGCCGACTACGAGAACCGGGAGCGCTACATCTGGAAGATGGACCGGCTCCTGGCCGTGGGAGAGAAACAACCCCTGTTCCGGGACGAGATCGATTTATAAGGATCAAACATGTTCAGCACGCTCTTCTTCTACTATCTCTTTGTCATGATTCTCGCGTCTGCCGCGATGATGATTACCCGAAGGCACATGGTGCATGCTGTGCTCTACATGCTGCTGCTCTTCTTTCATATTGCCGGACTCTACGTCCTGCTGGAGGCGGAGTTTCTGGCCGCGGCCCAGCTGATCGTCTATGCGGGCGCCATCCTGGTGCTCTACCTCTTCGTCATCATGCTGGTGAACATCAAACAGCTCGCGCCTCTGCGTGAGCAGCTCTTCGGCCATCTTCCCTTCGCCCTGGTGAGCGCGGGGCTGCTCTGTGTGGGCGTCGTCGGTGTGCTGCTCGGCGAGACCGCTTTAAAGGCACCCTCAACCGCCACAGCAGGCGACCCGATGGCGGGGCTCAGCAATCCCGAGCTTTTGGGCAAGGCGCTCTTCACAACGTATCTGTTTCCCTTTGAAGTGGCGTCACTGATTCTGCTGGTGGCCCTGGTGGGTGCCGTCGTGATTGCAAGCCGGAAGATCTAGGAGCGAAACTGCGATGAGCGTTACTCTGGAACACTACATTCTGCTGGGCACCCTTCTGTTTCTCATTGGGGTCACGGGATTTCTGATCCGGAAGAATATCTTCCTCATGTTCATGTCCGTGGAGCTGATGATGAACGGCGTGAACATCTGTTTTGTCGCTTTCGCAAGATACTTCGGCGACATGGCCGGTCAGGCCTTCGTGCTCTTTGTCATGACCGTCGCCGCGGCCGAGGCCGCCGTGGGGCTTGCCATCATCCTGACACTCTATCGCAACCGGGACACACTGAACGCGGATGAGTTCAATTTGATGAAAGGCTGATGGGCCAAGAAATGGGAAATGCAAGATAGAAAATGGGAAATAGGAAATAGGAAATAGGAAATGGAGAAGACCCCGACACTAATTCACGTCCTCATTCCACTGCTGCCGTTGCTGGCTTTTGTGGTCAATGGTCTGTTCGGCAAGTGGCTGCAGGGCAAAGCCGGTTACATCTCCATCGGTGCGGTGGTGCTGTCCTGTCTCTTCTCGCTGATCACCCTGGGGCAGGTCCTCTCGGGGCAGCATTTTTACGGCACGGTCTACGAGTGGATCACAGCAGGTGATTTCAGGATCGCCATCGGTTTCAACATCGATCAGCTCACGGCGGCCATGATTGCCATGGTCACCTTTGTGGCTTCCCTGATACACATCTATTCGGTGGGTTACATGCACGGCGACAAGGGGTATGCGCGCTTCTTTGCCTACCTCTCGCTTTTCACCTTCTCCATGCTCATGCTGGTGCTGGCCAACAATTTCCTGCTCCTGTATCTCGGCTGGGAGGCGGTGGGGCTCTGCTCGTATCTGCTGATCGGCTTCTGGTACGAGAAGAAATCGGCCGCCGATGCGGGGAAGAAGGCCTTCGTCGTCAACCGGGTGGGGGACTTCGGCTTCGGCCTCGGCGTCTTTCTGATCTTTGTGACTTTCGGGAGCCTCGATTACCACGAGGTCTTTCATGCCGTCGGGGGAGTGCTCGGGCAGAAAATCACCATCCCGCTGCTGGTGACGTCCATCGAGGCGGACCTGGTGACGGTTATCTGCCTGCTCCTCTTTGTCGGGGCCATGGGTAAGTCCGCGCAATTTCCCCTGCACGTCTGGCTGCCCGACGCGATGGAGGGCCCCACACCGGTCTCCGCGCTCATCCATGCCGCCACCATGGTCACGGCCGGTGTCTATATGGTGGCCCGGGCGAATCCGCTCTTTTCGGAATCGACCACGGCGCTCACCGTCGTCGGCATCATCGGCGGGTTCACCGCGCTCTTCGCCGCGACCATCGGTCTGGCGCAGAACGACATCAAGCGGGTGCTCGCCTACTCCACGGTCAGCCAGTTGGGGTACATGTTTCTCGCCCTCGGTGTCGGGGCCTACGTGGCGGCCATCTTCCACCTGCTGACCCACGCTTTCTTCAAGGCCCTTCTCTTTCTCGGCTCGGGCTCGGTGATTCACGCCATGTCGGGCGAGCAGGATATGCGCAAGATGGGGGGGCTCAGGGACAAGATCCCGAGAACCTACTGGACCTTTCTCATCGGCACCGTGGCCATTGCGGGGATCCCGCCGCTGGCAGGCTTCTTCAGCAAGGACGAGATTCTCTGGAAGGCCTTCTCCCATGGGACCGGCTATGGCAAGCTGCTCTGGTTGCTCGGAGCCGTGGCCGCCTTCATGACGGCCTTTTACATGTTTCGGCTCCTCTACATGACCTTCTTCGGCGAGTCCCGGGTGGAACCCGAAGCGGCCCATCACCTGCATGAGTCCCCCTGGAACATGGTGGGGCCCCTCATGGTCCTGGCTTTCTTTTCCGCGGTGGCCGGATTTGCAGGGGTTCCGGAGGCCATGCTTGGGAACAACTGGATTCATCATTTCCTGGGGCCCGTCTTCGAACACGGCCACGAGGCCGGCCATGCGGCGGCCCACGGGGGGCACGGTCTGGAAGTGATGATGGCGCTCCTTTCTATTCTGATTGCGGCCGCGGGGATTGGGCTCGCAACATACATGTATCTCCTCAAACCCACACTGCCTGCGAAGCTCGCGGCGAGCCTGGGGGGACTCTACCGGGCCGTCTTTAACAAATGGTACATGGATGAGCTCTACGACGCGGTCATCGTCAATCCGTGCAAGCGCTTTGCCACCTTCCTCTGGGAGTTCATCGATGCGAGTATCATCGACGGCATCGTCAACGGGGTGGCCGCGGTCTCTAACTTCTTCGGCGAGCGGATCCGCAAGGCCCAGACCGGTCACGTGGAGAACTACGCACTCTTTTTCGTGATCGGTGTCGTTGTCATTCTCGGATTCTATCTTCTCGGTTAAGGGCGTCTCATGACGGACAATATTCTCACGCTGATTACCTTCTTCCCGCTGGCCGGTGTGCTGCTCATCTTCTTCACGCCCCGTGGTAACGAAGCCGCCATCCGTCAGGTGGCTTTCTTTGCCTCGGTCATCACCTTTGCGCTGTCGCTCTACCCCATGGCCCGCTTCGACCGGAGCAGCTTTCAAATGCAGTTCGTCGAGTCGGTCCCGTGGATCCCGTCTTGGGGGGTGCACTACTCGGTGGGGGTGGACGGCATCAGCCTGCTGATGGTCTTTCTGACCACCCTGCTCACCATGGTTTCCATCCTGGCTTCCTGGACGGCCATCCAGGAGCGGCTCAAGGAGTACATGATTGCGCTCCTCGTCCTGGAAACGGCCATGCTCGGGGTCTTCGTGTCGACCGACCTCTTTCTCTTTTACGTCTTCTGGGAGCTGGAGCTGATCCCCATGTTCCTCCTCATCGGGATCTGGGGCGGTCCCAACAAGCTTTACGCCGCGGTCAAGTTCTTTCTCTACACCCTCGCAGGCTCGGTGCTCATGATGGTAGCCATTCTGACCCTCTATCTGCACAGCGGCGATCCGCTCACCTTTAACATCCAGGCCCTCACCGAGGCGTCCGGCGGGTTCAGCCCGACGGTGCAGTTCTGGGTTTTCTGGGCGCTCTTTCTCGGGTTTGCATTCAAGGTGCCCATGTTCCCCTTTCACACCTGGCTTCCCGACGCGCACGTGGAAGCGCCCACGGCCGGCTCCGTCATCCTCGCGGGCGTGCTGCTGAAGATGGGGACCTACGGTTTTCTCCGCTTCGCCATTCCCATGTGTCCCCAGGTGGCCCTCGATCCCACGACGGTGACGATCATGATGATCCTCGCGTCGGTGGCGATCATCTACGGGGCCCTGGTGGCCATGATGCAGAAGGACATGAAGAAACTCGTGGCCTACTCCTCGGTTTCCCACATGGGCTATGTCATGCTCGGCATCTTTGCATACAACACGCAGGGGGTCTCCGGCGGCATTCTGCAGATGTTCAACCACGGCATCGTCACCGGGGCGCTCTTTCTCATTGTCGGACTCATCTATGAGCGGCGCCATTCGCGCATGATCGCCGATTTCGGCGGCGTGGCCCGGGTCATGCCGATCTATGCAGCCCTCTTTTCGATCTTCACCATGGCCTCCATCGGACTTCCTGGCACCAACGGGTTCGTCGGGGAGATTTTGATTCTGGTCGGCGCGTTCGCCTCGGAGTACCGCCTGGCCGCGGTGGTGGGTGCCTTCGGCATCATCCTGGGTGCGGCCTACATGCTCTGGCTCTATCAGCGGGTGATCTTCAACCCCATGGTCTCGAAAGAGGTCGAATCGATGCAGGACCTGAGCCTCCGGGAGATCGCCACGCTGCTGCCCCTGGCGATCCTGGTCTTCTGGATCGGTTTTTATCCGGCGACCTTCCTCAACATACTGGGGCCGTCGGTGGAGCACTTGCTCGAGCCGATCCGGGCCGTCCAGTTGGCCATGCATCCGTAGCACATTGCGCCGGGAAGTGGACTGGCGGCAAACGAGTCTGTCTGGAGTGAAATGAACATGACGGAAATTGCGTTGCAGATTCCCAATCTAAAAGCCATCTGGCCGGAGATGATCGTTTTGGTGACCGGGCTGACGGTGCTGACCATCGACTTCTCGCTGCCGCGGCTGAACAAGGGGTTTCTCGCATTCCTCGGCGCGCTCGGGCTGGCCGTGGCGGGGATCGTCAGCTACCAGACCCTCTTGCTCGATGTGCCCACCGAGATTGTGGGTCTCACGGCCGATCCCTACGCCCAGTTCTTCAAGATCATATTTTCCGTGGCCGGTGTCATGATCATGGGGATTTCGGTGCGGTTCCTGGAGCGGGAACAATACCACTACGGCGAGTACTACGCGCTGGTGCTCTTTGCCATCCTGGGGCAGATGATCATGGCCTCCGGCACCAGCCTCCTGGTCATCTATGTGGGACTGGAACTGATGGCCATCGCGCTCTATATTCTGGCAGGACTCTTCAAGCGTACGCCCCGATCCAATGAAGCGTCGGTGAAGTATTTTCTGCTCGGCTCCTTCTCCTCCGGTCTCTTTCTCTACGGCATCGCCATGACCTACGGGCTGACAGGAAGTCTCGATCTGTCGACCATCGCTGGCGCCATCGACGGGCGGGGCGCGTCGGGCCTGCTGCTGCTCGCGCTGATTATGATGGCCACCGGCTTTGCCTTTAAAGTGGCCGCCGCGCCCTTTCATTTCTGGAGTCCCGACGTCTACGAAGGGGCTCCCACCTCGGTGACAGCCTTCATGTCGGTGGGACCCAAGGCGGCCGCGTTTGCCGCGCTGATCCGGGTGTTCACCGTCGCCTTCGGTCCGGTGCGGATCGAGTGGACCACGCTCTTCATCGTGCTCTCCATCGCGACCATGGTCACGGGCAACTTCATTGCGCTCCGCCAGACCAACATCAAGCGGATGCTGGCCTACTCCAGTATCGGCCATGCGGGCTACCTCATGATCGGCCTCGTCGTGGGTGGCGAGATCGGCACCGCCAGCGTGCTCCTCTATCTGCTGATCTATGCCTTCATGAACATTGGCGCCTTCGGGGTGGTGATTCTGCTGAACCGGGTGGGCGGTGTTGGCGATCAGATCGATGATTTCGCGGGGCTGGCCAAGACCAGTCAGGCCTCCGCCTTCGTCATGCTGGTGTTCATGTTTTCCCTTGCGGGCATTCCGCCCACCGCGGGATTTGCCGGCAAGTTCTATATCTTCATGGGCGCCGTCCAGGCTGGCTACGCGTGGCTGGCCGTGATCGGTGTGCTCAACTCCGCGGTGTCCGCGTACTACTATCTCCGGGTGATCGTGAAGATGTACATGACGGATGCAACCACCGAGCCCACCCTCAATGTGTCGACGGCCATGTCGGCCATCCTCTTTGTCGCGGTGGTCGCCGTTTTTGTCATTGGCATCTTTCCGGAGTTCTTCCTGAGCCTCGCGAAATCCTCGGTGGCTTCTTTGCTGTAGCCCGGAGGCAAGCACCGGATCCAGCCGGTGGGTCTTCTGCCGCACCCTTTCTTGCAGCCCACGAAAAAACCCCGACGGTGTGCCGCCGGGGTTTCGTGTTGATTCGGATCGTCTGTTGGATTCGCGGGGCCTATCTTTTTCTTCGGCTGACCCGTCGCATATAACTGGCCGCGCTCAGAAGGGCCACCCCCAGCAGGACCAGGGTCCCTGATTCCGGAATGGGGGTCGTGACGCCCTTTCGCTGAGCGCCCTTCTTTACGGCCCCGTCCTTGTAGGACGCTGGCAATATAACGACAGCCGAATCGCCGGCGCTCTTCACGTCGACGATGGCGGGAGGATTCGGCTCGGACCCTCTGAGGGTGATGGCCGAGGCCATGGCCGTTCCGAGAAATGAGATCACCACGAGTGCGGCCAGGGATCTTTTCTTGATCACTCGTTTCATGTCACTGCTTCCTTTCAGCCCGCTTGCGGCACGCGCATCACCGCAGCCGAGAACTCTGCCGCACGTGTCTGCGCTTGGCAATCTGCGTCATGAATTCGGGTATAGTATAGAAGGAAATTGTGCAATAGATGTGCCAATGATATAACCAGTTGATTTATTGGTCTTTTTTTCCCAGACGCATGATGGCGACCTGTCCGGAGGTTTCGAAACTATAAGGAACTCCTACACCGTTTTTGTACTCAGAGTTCCTAATATGTTTTTCTTCAATGAAAACAATTGGTTAATTGTGTAAGGGATTTCGACACCTGGGGTGTTTGTGCGGCTGTCACGACGGGGTCTGGTGTCTGTCGCAAGCGAAATTCTTCCTGAACGCACTGATTTCAACAGGTTAGCGCCCCGTAGATTTTTTTGACACCTTTGGGCCTCTTTGATATTTTACGCTCATCAGGCGGCGAGATTCGGTGTTACAATACTAGTACTGGGTTTGTAACTGCTCAGGTTGCTTCTATTTTGCTGCAGGACAAGGCGTAAGGAGCGCAAAACCGGAGGCGTATTTTTTATACGTTGAGGATTTGAGCACCGCAACACCTCAAGATACCTTGCTTTAATAGCCGCTGAAAGCGGCAACAATTATATTAAGCGAGGCACGCGACGCTCCGTATCAAGGCATCGAGATTCCGTCTCACCTGATGGAGGATCTGCGCCTCGAGGACGGAGACCGGTTCTTGCTCTACACAGAAGCGGGGGTGGTCCATCTGCGAAAGCTCGATGCATCGGCCATGCGGGTTCAGCCGCTGGTCCGGCAGCGCTACATCTCCGAGGAATTTCTCTCGGTGGTGGAAGAGTGGTTTCTCAACAACCTGAAGGGTTTTGAAAAGCGGATGACCTTCCAGGGGAATCTCGATACCATGCCCCTCGCGGAGATCATCCTCTTTCTCTCCATGTCCCGCAAGACGGGCGTTCTCATTCTCAAGCGCGACCGGGTGACCAAGAAGATCTATTTTGAAAACGGAGAGATCGTCTTTGCCGCGTCCTCCATTCCCGAAGAGAGGCTCGGAGACATTCTGCTGCGCCACGGCAAGATCACCGAGGCCGAGTATCACGAATCGGCCTTCAGGATCGAGCCGGGGAAGCGCCAGGGACGGGTGCTGGTGGAGCTGGGGGTCCTCTCGCCGGAGGAGCTCTGGCGGCTGGTCTGCGCACAGGTGGAATCGATCGTCCACAGTCTCTTCGAGTGGGACGGCGGCTATTTCGAATTCCTCGAAGGGGACCTGCCGACGGAGGAGCGGATCAAGCTTCGCGTTTCCGTCTCGAATCTCATCCTCGACGGCATCCGCCGCGTCCGGGATGCAAACGTGTATCAGCGTTACCTTCCGGAGGACGACTGGATCCTGCACCGCATGAGCGTCAGCGGCGATGGCGTGGACGCGGTTCACCTGGAACGGATGGAACGGGAGATCCTCTCCTGCGTCGAAACCGGCATGACGGTGGAGACCTGCTGCAGGAAGAGCACCCGGGCGCCGGAGGAGACGAAGCAGACCCTCTTTCGGCTGCAGGCGGCAGGAGTGATCCGCTGTACCCGGGACCACGCGCGGGCCGAGGCGCTACAGAGCGAAGACACCGAGGGGCTGATGCACCGCATCGAGCAGTGCAACATTGTCTTCCGGCTCATCACCGAGTTCGTCCGGACCGCGGTCGGTGATCGGGTCCATGTCATTCTGGGCGCCTTCTTCCGGGGGATCGATCACGGTCAGGACATCATTTTCGAGAATGTCTCCTTGGAGGGAGACGGCTCGCTAGATCCGAGGCCGCTTCTGGCCAACGTGGCCGAATACCTGCCCGCGGAGCGGGAGTCGATCCTGATGCGAGGACTCAAGGAGCTGCTCTACTTCCAGCTCTTTGCCGTGCGCAACAACCTCGGGCCCGAGGAGGAACGGCAGGTACTGACCGCGCTCAAGGAGATGCAGTTCCTGCAGTAGGGGGAAAGTAAGGAAGGGGGAAGAGCACAGTGAAGAAGATACAGGAGCCGTCGGTGCACGACCGGCTGATCGTCGCGCTCGATGTCGACACCGAGGCCGCAGCCGTTGAAGTTGTTCAGGTCTTGTCCGCACAGGTTCGTACCTTTAAAGTAGGCAGCCAGCTCTTCACCAAATGCGGCCCCCCCATCGTGCGAAAGATCCACGACCGGGGATCCAGGGTCTTTCTCGATCTCAAATTCCACGACATTCCGACCACCGTCGCCAAGGCCGGCGTGGAAGCCGCGCGCCTGGGCGTGTTCATGTTCAATGTTCATCTCTCCGGCGGTGAAACCATGATCCGGCGATGCCTGAAGATGGTGGGCGACGTCTGTGAGCGGGAGGGGCTGGCGCGCCCTTACATCATCGGCGTGACGCTGCTGACCAGCATCTGTGAGGAGACGCTGCGGGACGATCTCGGGGTCACCCGCACCATCCCCGAACAGGTGGCCCACTTTGCCGCCATGGCGGCCAAGGACGGGCTCGACGGCGTCGTCGCCTCCGCCCGGGAGATCGGCGCGATCCGAAGAACCTGTGGCAAAGAATTCCTCATCGTCACCCCCGGCATCCGCCCCGCCGGCACCGCCGTCGACGATCAGAGCCGCATCGCCACCCCCCGCTGGGCCCTGGAGCAGGGCGCCGACTACCTCGTCATCGGCCGTCCCATCCTGGACGCGCCCGACCCCGCCCAAGCCGTCGAGGCCATCCTGCAGGAGATGGAAGCGGCGCAGGGATAGTTGTCAGCTCCATTCAATAATTCTTTGACATTTTCTCCATTTCTGGCTACTGTATCGTCCTTAGGGTTTGTTGTTCGCAGTCTACCGTCTACTGTCCACTGTCGTCCGCTTTGGTGTGGGGGTGTAGCTCAGTTGGGAGAGCGCAGCGTTCGCAATGCTGAGGTCGTCGGTTCGATCCCGATCACCTCCACCAATTTTCTTTCGAAACAAAGTGTTCGAAAGAAAAATCCCGTGGCACACCTTTTATCGTGCGACGCCGGGTGGGAAATTAAGCAGGCTCAGACATATTCGGCTGAGCCTCTTTGCTTTTTCTGCATCGGGATCGCCCCGACAGCGTTTATACATGGTCGTCGGTTGACGTCTCTCGGCAAGTGACCGAGAGACGTCCAATGAGCGGAAGGGTTCATCGGTCTCGGCTCATGGACCCGGGGAGGCGCCGGGTCCACCTCGCCGGTGCATTGTCGATCCCGATCACCTCCGTTCGTTGTTCGTCAAAAGCAAAAACGTATTTCACCACCCGCTCGTTCCTCTCGCTAGAGCACGCAGAGT
>CAMYMF010000045.1 GCA_947259355.1 uncultured Nitrospirota bacterium
CAAGACCCCGATGGTCAGGGCGAAGGCAAAGTCATGGATCACCTCGCCGCCGAGGAAAAAGAGGGCCAGCACTACGATCAGCGTTGTCAGGGAAGTCAGCAGGGTCCGGCTCAGTGTCAGATTGATGCTGGTGTTGATGGTCGCTTCGTAGGTCTCTTTGGCCTTCAACCGGAGCCGCTCCCGAATCCGATCGAAGAGCACGATGGTATCGTTCAAAGAGTAGCCCACGATAGTGAGAATGGCTGCGATGATGGGGAGGTTGAACTCTTTGTTCAGCACGGAAAACACACCGACGGTCATCAGGACATCATGGACCAGTGCCAGAATGGCGCCGACGGCAAAGCGGAACTCAAACCGGACGGTAATGTAGATGAGCACCCCCACCAGGGCGTAGAGTAGCGCCAGCAGTGCCTTTCGCTGTAGATCCCGTCCTACCTGCGGTCCCACGACTTCGACCCGCTCCACCGTGAAGGCGCCCTGTCCGAAGGTATCGGCGAGGGCAGCGGTAATCTGATCGGAGAGATTCTCCAGGGACTCGCTCGATTTTTCCACGCGGATGATCACCTCCCGGGGGCCGCCAAACTCCTGGATCACGCTCTCCCCCAGATCGATCCCTTTGAGGCCGTTCCGTATTTTTCCGATATCCGCCGGCGCATCGAATTTGAGCTGCAACAGGGTACCGCCGGCAAAATCGATGCCATAGTTCAACCCGCCGCGCACCAGGATCGAGCCCAGCCCGAAGAGAATCAGCGCCACCGACATTCCGATGAAGACCATGCGGTTCTTCTGGAAATTAATCTGTGTATTCGGTTTGATCAACTCCATGGGTTCCTCTCCGTTCCTACTGAAGGTCCATCAAATACTAAGCTCGACCATTTCTCGCCGTGCCGTGAACAGATCGAAGATGACCCGGGTCACAAAGATCGCGGTAAACATGCTCGCCATGATGCCGAGACAGAGGGTAACGGCAAATCCCTTCACCGGCCCCGTCCCGAACTGAAACAGGACGAAGGCTCCAATCAGGGTTGTCACATTGGCGTCGAGAATGGTACTGAAGGCCTTGGCATAGCCACCGTCCACGGCGGAGAGCACCGTCTTGCCAGCCCGAAGCTCTTCCCGGATCCGTTCAAAGATGATCACATTGGCATCCACCGCCATGCCGATGGTGAGGATGATGCCGGCGATGCCAGGCAGGGTCAGTGTGGCATTCAGGCCCGACAGGGCCGCCATGATGAAAAGAAGATTCAACACCAGTGCGATGTTGGCCACAACACCGGCCAGCTTGTAGTAAACGATCATGAAGATGACAACGAGAATGCCACCGACGATGATCGATTTCAACCCCTTATCGATGGAGTCCTGCCCCAACGACGGACCGACGGTGCGGTTCTCCATGATGGTCACCGGCGCCGGCAGCGCCCCGGCCCGTAGCACGATGGCCAAATCCTTGGCCTCCTCCAGGGTGAAACGGCCCGTAATCTGTGCGCGCCCCCCGGCGATACGCTCCTGAATGGTCGGCGCGGAGTAGACAGTGTCATCCAGGACGATGGCCATCCGCTTCTTCACATATTTGCCCGTCACCGTCTCGAAGATCCGGCTTCCCCGGGGGTCAAAAACCATATGGACATAGGGACTGTTGAACTGATCGTAGCTCACCCGGGCGTCATTGATGGTATCTCCCGTCAGCAGTACCCGTTTCTTCACCAGCAGTGGCCGCTTCTTGCCGGTGATGGAGTCCTTCTCGTAAAGGATCTCCGCGTCCATGGGGATGTCCCCTTGCAGGGCACGATCGATACTGGTCGTGTCATCGACGAGCTTGAACTCCAGTCGCGCCGTCTTGCCAATCAGGGCGATGGCCCGTTTGGTATCCTTCAGACCGGGGAGCTGGATCAGAATGCGATCCTTGCCCTCCCGCTGAATGGTCGGCTCGGCCACGCCAAACTCATCGATCCGGTTGCGAATCGTCTCGAGGCTCTGATCGATGGCGGAGGCTTTGATCCGCTGAATTTCCTGATCGGTGAGGCTCAGCACCAGCCGGTTCGATCCGGAGGTGTCGATGTTGAGCACGCCGTTGTACTCCCTTTCGATCAGCAGTGTGATATCGTTCACACCGTTGGTGTCGAGGGTTTCCACCTCCAGGGTGTCGTCGACCCGATCGACAAAGATGTAATCAATGCCTCGGTCGCCCAGCACGTCCTGAAACTCATCCACCATCCGATCGAGGGTGGCGTCAATGGCCTTCTCAGTCTCCACGCCCAGGATCAGATGCATCCCACCCTGCAGGTCGAGTCCCTTGTTGATCTTGTGGCCCTGCACAGGGGAGAGAAAATAGATGGCCGCCAAGACTGCCAGGAGTATCACGGCAACCCTCCACTGCATGTTCTTGTCCATCCGGAACTCCTTTATTCTGCAATTGACAACGATTGCAACGGACCGAGACGCTGCATCCCCCCGACACACGGGGATCTTCCGAGGGCCTCACATTCAATGCCGAACAGGTTCACAGCAGAACGCGTTGCCCGGGAAAGTCTGGCATCCTCCCTTGGCCCTGTGCGAGACGGGTGCCAATGGTGCACTGTTGCGCCGCCAGCGAACGTGAATGATGTCCCCCGCTCTTACGGCCGGTGCATTTCAGCCTTTGAATACACACACCCCGAGCTCTGTCCGGGGTCTATCTAACTCCTTTTAGGGAACTATCTATTCGTCATTCACTATATCACAGCACCACCTTGGAAGAAACAACAATTTCCAAATTTACCAATCATTTCATGCCCTTCCGGAGTGTGGGCTGACAAATACCGCAGCAGAAAGCGCCGCGATTTTACGCCCCCCCTTCAACTGGTCGGTTCGCCTGAGCTGACCAGTCTGGCAATTGCGCCCCGGTCCACCTTGACCTTGACCTTGTCGTCAACCTGCAGGATCACCTGTTCCGGGGTGATCGTCTTAAGTTCCCCATGGATGCCGCCCGAGGTAACCACCCGATCACCCACGCGCAATGCAGCCAACATATTCTTGTGCTCCTTGGTCTTCTTCATCTGAGGACGGATCAGCAGAAAATAGAAGATCAGAATCATCAGAATCAGCGGAATAAAGGACTGGAAAACGCTCGGCTGCTGTGCGGCGTCCTGGGCATAAGCCAACGTTGCGATCATGGTCTCCTCCTCACATCAATGATAGGTTTTTCCCCAACAATATTATTGTCCACCGTCATGAAATCATTCATCCGCCTTGCACCCGTCGCACCCGACCTGGTTCGGACCCTACTCCTCCGTGCGGGTCTGGTACCGTTCGTAGAACTCGCTGCGAAAACGGGCGAGCCGGTTCTCCTGGATGGCCGCGCGTATCTCCTGCATCAGTTTCAGATAGAAGAACAGATTATGAATCGTATTCAACCGCATGGCCAGGATCTCGCCCGCCATAAAGAGATGTCGCAAGTAGGCCCGGGAATAGTATCGGCAGGTATAGCAGCCGCACGATTCGTCAATGGGTCTGTCTGCGTCGGCGTGAATGGCGTTCTTGATCACCAACCGGCCGTGCGTCGTGAAGAGAAAGCCGTTGCGTGCGTTCCGGGTCGGCATGACGCAGTCGAACAGATCCACCCCCCGCAGAACCGCCTCCACCAGATCCTCGGGCTTTCCCACTCCCATGAGATAGCGCGGTTTGTCTGCGGGCATCTGCGGTTCGCAAGCCTGCACCATATCGTAGAGCATCCGTTTGGTCTCACCGACACTAAGTCCGCCGATGGCATAACCATCGAAGCCGATCTCCACGAGCCGCGCGGCACACTCTTCCCGCAACTCCGCATGCATGCCCCCCTGAATGATGCCAAACAGCGCCTGATCGTTGCGGGCCTTGTGCCGTTTGCATCGGGCAGCCCAGCGCAGGGTGAGTTCCATCGACTGCCTGGCGTAGTCCCGAGTCACCGGATAGGGGGTGCATTCATCAAAGGCCATGATGATGTCGGCCCCCAGAGCTTCCTGAATCTCGATCGCGACCTCGGGACTTATCTCGTGCGGGGAACCGTCGATATGGGACTGAAAGCGTACCCCCTCTTCGTGGATCTTTCTCAGCGCACTGTGGCTGAAGACCTGAAACCCCCCGCTGTCGGTGAGGATCGGTCCGTCCCAATGCATGAACCGGTGCAGTCCCCCCAGCTTGTGAATCAACGCATGCCCCGGCCGCAAATAGAGATGGTACGTGTTGGCCAGAACAATGTCGGCACCCACCGCCCGCACCTCTTCCGGCGTCAGCGTCTTGACCGCGGCCTGGGTTCCCACGGGCATGAAAGCCGGCGTCTCGATCACCCCGTGGGGGGTCTCCATCCGACCGACGCGCCCGCGGGTCTGCAGATCCCGGTGCAAGAGTTCAAAACGAAACCCCAACAAAGGCCTCTCAGAGAATCAGCATGGCATCGCCGTAAGAGTAAAATCGGTAGGCCCGCGCCAAGGCTTCCCCATAGGCCCGGTCCACCTGTTGCTTTCCGGCAAAAGCGGCCACGAGCATCAGCAGGGTCGATCGGGGCAGATGAAAATTGGTCAGCAGTCCGTCGATCACTCGGAAGCAATAACCGGGATAAATAAACAAGTCCGTTGACGCGGCGCCGGCCGCCACCTCCCCGTTGCTATTCGCGGCCGATTCGAGCGCGCGGGTGGTCGTCGTTCCAACTGCGATCACCCGCTGCCCGGCGCGGCACGCAGCATTGATCCTCTCCGCCGCCTCTGCGCCGATGCGGTACGACTCCCGGTCCATCCGGTGGCGCCGGATGTCCGCGTCCGTCACCGGTCGGAAGGTCCCATAGCCAACGTGGAGGGTCACAAAGACCGACTCTACGCCCCGGGCTGCCAGGCGCTGCAGCAGATCTTCCGTGAAATGCAGGCCCGCGGTCGGGGCCGCGACCGCCCCCGGCATCTTGGCATAAACGGTCTGATACCGTTTGCCGTCCAAACGTCCGAGGGCTTCGTCGCCGTTTCGCCGAATATAGGGTGGCAAGGGGGTGCGGCCGTGGCGCTCCGCATAGGCGCTCATCCCGCTGCCCAGGGAAAAGCGGACGCGCCGCCGGCCGTCGGAATGGATCGCCTCGACAACGCCATAGGCGCCCCCTTCCAACAGGAGCCGTGCGCCGAGGGCAACCTTCCCCCGAATCAGCACGTCCCAGAGCCCCTCCCCGCAATCCCGCAGGAGGAAGATCTCCACCGAGCCACCCGTTTCTTTTCTCCCCTGCAGGCGGGCCGGCACCACCCGGGTATCGTTCAGCACCAGAAGGTCTCCGGGCACCAAGACGTCGGTGATCTGATGAAAGCGGATGTGGCGGTACTCACCGGTGCCGCGCGCCACCACCATGAGCCGCGACCGATCCCGCCGCTCGGCGGGACGCTGGGCGATCCGCGCAGGATCGAGCCGATAGTCGTAATCCGCCAGATTGAGCCCGGACAAAATTCCGTCCTTCTTGGACAGCGACCCCGAAAGCATCGCCAACCGATTGACAATGCGTTATTTCCGGGTGAACAGGAAAAACAGTAAAGTCAGAATAATACTGATTATGATGCTGGTCGTCAAAGGAAAATAAAAGGAGAAGTTCTTCTTCTCAATATAGATGTCGCCGGGGAGCCTGCCGATCCAGGGGATCTTGCCTCCCAGCAGCAAAACCCCACCCACCAGGATCAACAAAAAACCAAATAATATCAGTAGCTTGCCAAAAGGAGCCCAGGAGTTCACCGCGGGCGTCCTCCCTCCGTACCGGTCCTGCCGGTGGTACCCCCGTGGCGCCGGGGATTGCCAAAGCATCGAAAAGCCCCGGCGGCTCACCGCGCATTCGAAGAGAGTTTCTTCTTCAAATACCGGTCCCGTTCGCTGTAAATGCAGCCGCAGTAGGACTGCCTGTAGATGCCCATTTCGCGCGAGCGGGTGAGTCCTTCCCGCCAGCCAGGCCGAAAATCCTCGTAGTAGAAGGGAATGCCCGCAGCCTCCCCCACCTCCTCTCCGATACGTCGCACGAGTGCGTGCTTCTGATAAACCGAATAGAGCAGAGACGTTGAATAGGCATCAGCCCTGCGGATGCGCGCCGCCTCCGCCGCTGCCGTGAGACGCATCCGGTAACAGATCTGGCAGCGATCGTCTTCACGCCCGGCGACGGCACGCAGAAACTCATCCAATCCATATTCATCCCGGACGACAAGATCGAGATCCAGATTCGCTCCGACGGTTGTTAGGGCCTCCAAACGCCGCCGATATTCCGTGTAGGGGTGGATATTGGGGTTAAAGAAAAAGCCCGTCACCGCGATGCCCCGCGCTCGGAGCGTCGATTCAGGATAGAGGGTACAGGGCGCGCAGCAGAGGTGAAGCAGCAGGTTCAAAAGAGCCCCTCCTGTGCACCCTCCCGCCAGGGGAGTCCAAAGTGCTCATACGCGATGCGCGTCGCCACCCGTCCCCGGGGAGTGCGACAAAGGTAGCCGTGCTGAATCAGGTACGGCTCGTAAACGTCCTCAATGGTCTCCTTTTCTTCGCTGATGGCTGCGGCCAGGGTGGACACCCCCACAGGCCCGCCGTCAAACTTCTCAATAATGGTGCGCATGAGCCGCTGATCCATATTATCGAGGCCGCGGCGGTCCACTTCGAGCTGGATCAGGGATCGGTCTGCCACCTCCCGGGTGATGACACCATCGCCCTGCACTTGGGCGAAGTCCCGCACACGCCGGAGCAGGCGGTTGGCAATGCGTGGGGTGCCCCGGGAACGGCGGGCGATTTCGACGGCCCCGGCCGGTTCGATGGAGATCCCTAGAATCCCGGCAGAACGGGTGACAATTTGTCCGAGATCCTCGGTACTGTAGAAAACCAGCCGATCCACCACACCGAAGCGGTCCCGCAGCGGGGATGTCAAGAGTCCCGCGCGTGTGGTGGCACCCACGAGGGTAAAGCGGGGAAGGTCGAGTTTGATGATCCGGGCCGACGGCCCCTCGCCCAGCATGATATCCAGCTTGAAATCCTCCATGGCGGGATAGAGCAGCTCCTCCACCGTGCGGTTCAGACGGTGGATTTCATCGACGAAGAGGACATCGCCGTCCTGAAGATTGGTCAAGACGGCCGCCAGGTCTCCCGGTTTGTCCAGAATGGGCCCGGCGGTCGCCTTGATGCCCACCGCCATCTCGGCAGCCACGATATGGGCCAGCGTGGTCTTGCCCAGTCCGGGCGGTCCGTAAAGGAGCACGTGGTCGAGCGCCTCCTGCCGCCCGCGCGCGGCTCGGACGAAGACCCGAAGGTTCTGCTTGATCTTGTCCTGGCCCACAAACTCATCCAGCAGACGCGGTCGCAGACTCACTTCCAGAGAGTTCTCCGCCTCGCCTCGCTCTGGACTGATGATCCGATGCTCCTCCATGGCACCTCAACAGTTGCGGCAGATCCTTCAGCCTTCCTACGCCTTCGACAGATAACGGAGGGACTCGCGAATGAGTTCCTCCACAGAGCGCTCCTGTGCCTCATTGGCAAGGCCCTGCAGCACGTCTTTGACTTCAGCCCTGCGGTAGCCCAAGTGCATCAGGGCAGCCGCTGCGTCTTTGTACGGACACTGCTCGAGGGCGCTGATCGGTCCATCCTCGACGAGCGGTGCTCCCGGTTCGGCCGTGGGCATTTTGTCTTTCAGTTCCATGCAGATCCTCTCCGCGGTCTTCCGCCCCACGCCGGGAATTCCGCTCAACCGAGCCACGTCTTCGCCGGCGATGGCACTGCAAAGCGTTTCCCCTTCGAGACCCGACAGAATGGCCAGGGCCATTTTCGGCCCGACTTTGCTCACCGCAATGAGGATCCGAAACAGATCCTTCTCCAGCTGTGTCCAGAACCCGAAGATCTGGATGGCATCGTCCCGGACATGTGTGTGGGTGTACAGAACAACCACCCCCCCCTCCTCGGGAAGCGAATAATAGGTGGACAGAGGGATCAGCACCTGATACCCCACCCCCCCGACGTCGACAATCACCTCGGACGGAGCCTTGAAGGCGAGGATACCTTTGAGCTGTGCGATCATCTTCCCTGCGGCGTTCGAGATGGAAAAGGTTTCCCGGGGTTGGCCGAGGGCGCCTGGGCAAGCTGCGCCCGCATCACCCGGCAGAAACTGTGGCAGATCGCCAGAGCCAGCGCGTCGGAGGCATCCATCGGCGCGGGCGGCTCCGGCAGCGCGAGGAGCCGCTGCACCATGTGCTGAACCTGTTCCTTGTCGGCCCGCCCCGATCCCGCGACGCTCTTCTTCACCTCTGCCGGCGAATACTCAAAAACCTCAACCTGGTGATTGACGGCGGCCAGAATGGAGGCGCCCCGAGCATGGCCCAGTTTGAGAGCCGAGCGGACATTGCTGGCCACGAAGATGTTCTCCAGCGAAAGCGTGTCGGGCCGATGGCGCTCAATGACTGCTCGCAGTTCATGGTAGATTTCGTGCAATCGTCGGGAGAGAGGACCTTTGGGAGACGTCCGGATCACGCCGCAGTCCACGAAGCGAAGGTTGCTTCCCTCCTCCTGGATGATGCCGAAACCCGTCTGCTGCGTACCGGGGTCGATGCCGAGAATCCGCACTCAGGAGCCCATCCTGTCGATCACCTCATCGTCGATGTCGAAGTTGGCATGGACGGCACTCACGTCGTCGTTGTCCTCGAGCACCGCCATCAGTTTGAGCATCTGCTCCGCAGCCTTTCCCTCCAAATGGATGGTGGACTGGGGCAACTTGGTGATCTCTGCCAGCGTGTAGGCAATCCCCGCCTCTTCCAGGGCCTGCTTCACCTCTTCGAATGCAGCGGGATCCATCGTCACGTCGAAAGACGAACCCTCGTCCTTCACGTCGTCCGCACCGGCTTCCAGCGCCAGCTCCAGGAGGCGCTCCTCGTTCACGGCGGATTTTTCAATGGAGATCAGGCCCTGGGTCTGAAACATCCACGCGACGCAACCCGCCTCCCCAAGATTGCCGTTATACTTGGAAAAGAGGTGGCGGATTTCCGCAACGCTGCGGTTTCGATTGTCCGTCAACACCTCCACGAGAACGGCCACGCCTCCGGGGCCGTAGCCCTCATAGCCCACTTCTTCGTAGTTCACCCCGGGAAGCTCTCCGGTCCCCTTCTGGATGGCCCGCTTGATGTTGTCCGCGGGCATGTTGGCATCCCGCGCTTTCAGCATCACCGTGCGCAGTCGCGGATTCGCCGCGGGATCCCCGCCCCCCAGACGCGCCGCGACGGTGATTTCCTTGATCAGTTTGGAAAAGACCTTCCCCCGCTTCGCATCGGTCGCCGATTTCTTGTGTTTGATGGTCTGATAAATCCGGAGTCCTCTCCCCGGCCTTGCGGTTGCACCTTTCTCATCGCCAGAAAGAAGAAAGTTTCGCCCACCAGCCGCGGGCAGGCTCCGGCGCAGACTCGGGCTCGTCGTCGCCGTCTTCATCTTGGTCACCAAACATGAGCGTCGTCCGACCGTCCAGAAGATCGATTTCATCCTCCGGCGGATCTTCAACGTGTTCTCTGCTAACGGCGACTTCCTGCGTCCCATCCGACGCGCTTTGCAGGGTGATGGAAAGCCCCAGCTCGTAAGCCACTGAGCCGCCTTCCGGTGACGCGATGGTCAGCGGGATTCTCACGTTTCTCACCTCCCCCGGACGCAGTGGCGCTGCAGGCCGCCCCTGCCCGGAGGCCATGCTGTATCCACTCTGGCGCGATCCGTCCTCCTCGCCCGGGAAGAGGTCAGTCTCCTCATAGTCGGCATTGTACTCGTGAGAAATGAGCCGCTCGAACTCGGTGAATTCACTCGCCCTTTGGGGGGGCTTTTTCGCACCCCCTGTCTGTTCGCCGCCGGCGTGCGAATCAGAAGCGTCCTTCTCGGCCATGGCTTGCCTCCACAGTGGCCCCGACGCGTGGCAGGCCACACCATGCATAACATAGTTCAGACAAAACTGTCAATGGATTCGTCGGTTTTGGGGGTTTCCCCTGCCTCTGTGCGAAGGGGATTGGGACGGTCGCTGCGGCAAAAAGGATGCCCGCCGGCGGAGCGCGGGCTCAGGCACCGGCCTGGTCGGCCAGGGGCTCCTGGGCCTTGACCCTTCTCTTGAGACCTTTGATGCCGTAAGCGGTCATCTGCTTGTTGATTCCGTAAGGCAGGATAAAGCGCAGCCCGTGCGCGTGGGTACGTACCCGCTCGAAGGTGTTTTCATCCACCAAGATTTGCCCGGGAGAGCCGGCATGCATGAGCGTGATGGCCTGCTCCCAAGTGTCTCCAAAGACCGCATAAGGAACGGCGCCGGATTTCCTGCGCAGCAGCACCTCACCGCTAGCGATCCCGACGGAGAGCCCGACACCCTGTCGATCGCCGTCCGGGTCCGGCCGGGCAAAGCTCTTGAGAAGCTCGACGGCAGCAATGACCGCACGCCAGGCATCCTCGGGATCGGCAAAGGGGATTCCGAAAAGACCGATCATGCCCACCCCCAGGTCCCCGGCAGCATCACCGTTGCACGACACGAGGAGCTCCCGGATCTGCTCATAGAGCCGCTCAATGCGCAGCACCCGATCCACCTCGTTCGACAGAACCCGCAGCGACGGATCTTCGTGGAGGCGCACCGAAAGAACGGTAACTTTGTACTCTCCCTCCACCCGCTCCAGCACATGCCCACCGTGGAACACTTTCTCGGAGAGCTTCTGTGTGAGGCTTTCTTCGTAGAGTTCCCGTATCCACTGGCCGTTTCGGAACTCCTGGTAGAGGCGGTCGTTTTCTATGGCAATGGCCGCCTGGCCGGCCAGCGCTTGCAGGACCTCCAGGTCTCTTTCAGTGAAGGGTCCGTGCTGGCCTGGGTCGGACAGATTGATGACACCGAGCACCTTTTCGTCGTGCAGGATCGGCACACTGAGCAGCGAGCCCGACCGATAGCGGTTGCGACGGAACGGAACGAAACGCGGATCCTTGCGGATGTCTTCGATGAGGAGGGGCTCTCCCTTTTGGGCCACATAGCCGGCAATGGCCTCTCCCACCATCAGTCGCGTCTTCCAGACGACTTCATCCTCCAGCCCGCGGTGGGCCCGGATCACGAGATCCCCTGTGGCGTCTCGAAGAAGCATGATCGATGCGGTCTGTACGGCCAACTTGTTACAAATCACATCGAGGATCAGGTCGAGGATCAGATCGAGATCGAACAACATGGAGACCGCTTGACTGAGATCGGCCGTGGCCAGCCGTTCCAGAACCTGCTGATTGACTTCCATCTCCTGGGCGAGGACCGCCAGGGTGGACTTCTTCAACTCGTAGGTCGCCTGGCGGACCTCATCGTCCAGTGCCGCCCGCAGCCGTTGATTCTCCTCTGCCAGAAACCGGAGGCGCTCGCGGCTCTCGGGTGACTCCTCATCCATGGGCGCGGCCACAACGCTCTGCCCGTCGGCAGCCGCCTGCTCCTCCCGTTGCCGGGCGGCCTCTTGCTCTTTCTCATGGGACCTGCGCAACCACCCCCGGACAAGTTCTGCGTCGAGCCTGAGGATTTCCTGATCACTGAGCGTGAACCCATGCCGTCGCAACCGTCCGAAAAGGACCCACCCTTGCAGCGCATCCACCTGCAGCGGGCAGACCAACAGGGTGGCCACCTGTCTCGTCTGAAAAAAGCACTCTTCCTCGTCGCAGGCAGGAAGTTCAGGGAAATAGGCGTCCGCCTCCTTCACATTCTTCAGCAGGGTGGGAATGCGCTGCACACCGACCCGGACCTCACCGGTTTCGCCTCCCTCCCGTCGCTCCAGCCCCCATAAATTGCCTTCCCGATCCCAGAAGAGCACTGCGGTGTAATCGACCGCCAATGCCGGGCCCTTCTGCAGGATCTTGCGCATGCACTCGTGCAGTGAGGCCGGCGGCTGCATGCCGACCACTCCCTGCACCAGCTGCCGCTGGCCGTTGTAGAGAATGCGAAATCGGTCGAGCCGGCTGACCACACGATAAACGGTGCCCGCAAAGATAAAAAAGAGAAAGACGATCCCCCCGAACTCCCAGAGCTTCTCCCGAGAGAGCGCCGGGAGACTCAGGATCTGATGGAGGACCAGTACCGAGGGAATGAGGGCAATGGAGAACCAGGACGCCTTGCGCACATAGCTGAGACTCACACCGAGCATCAATGCGGGGATCGCCAGATACCAGAATAGGGAGAGCTCCTGCGCCATGATCAGTGAGGAAACGGCGTAGACATCCAGAAAGTAGATCCCGATGGAAACGCCCTGTTGGAACCAACGGCTGGAGCGCACCAAGAGGAGGATTTCGGAGACGGCGAAGTAACCGAGGGCGAACCAGTGCCGAAGATCGGGATCGCCCTCCAGCCTGGCCGTAATGCTGGCGGCAATCAGGAGAAAGACGGCAAATCGGAGAATCAGAAAGAGCAGCGTGTGGTCCAGAAGCGTCTCGGATCTCTTTTTCCAGGGCATCATGGGGTTCGTCCCGATTCGTTGTGAAGCGCGTCATAGACGCGTGCGGCCACCTGTCGGTTCATAGAGGGTGCGGCGATCAGCTCCTCCAGAGAGGCTTCCCGCACACGTTGGAGGCTGCCGAAATGGCGCAGCAAAGAGAAACGCCGTTTCCGCCCCACCCCGGGGACCGCCTCCAGACGGGTGGAAAGGGTCTCTCGGCTGTGCAGTTTACGGTAGTAGGCCACTGCGAACCGATGGGCCTCATCGCGGATCCGCTGCAGCAGATGACAGACGGGATCCTCGGGATCCAACACAATCGGATCGCGCCGTCCCGGCAAATAGACCCGTTCACGCCGTTGAGCCGCCTTGGCGCCGGGTCGGGCTTTGGCCAGCGCCGCCAGGTCCACACCGTCCAGGAACCGTTGCCGGCGGGCCACATCCGTGAGCACGTGGAGCTGTCCTTTGCCACCGTCCATGAGAACCAGATCGGGGGCGGCTGGCACTGCGCCTTCTGTATCCTGGCGGTAGCGTCGCATCAGAACTTCTTCCATCATCGCGTAGTCATTGGCGCCCGACACCGAACGGATCCGATAGTGCCGATAGCGAGATTTGCGGGGCCGGCCGTCCTCGAAAACCACCATGGAGCCCACGGGAAGCTCCCCCTGAATGTTGGAAATGTCGAAGGCCTCGATGCAGCGCGGCAGGTTCTTGAAACCGGTCGTCCGCTGCAGCTCGCGCAGCACCGACTGCTCGCGGCTCTCCCGCTCCCGGTGTGCCGTCAGCGCAAGGGCAGCATTCTCGGAAGCCATGCGGCAGAGTTTGCGGTTCACACCGCGCTGGGGCACGACAATCTGCACCCGACGGCCAGCCAATGCGCTGAGCGCATCGGCCAAGGTCTTCGCATCGGACAATGCCTCCGGCAGGTAAATGCGCGGCGGAATCAGCCGGTCCGAGCCGTAGTACTGAATCAGGGTGTTGCGCAACAGTTCTGCCCCGTCTTCACCCCCGTGCGCATCGAAGAAGAAGTCCTTCTTGCCGAGCAGCTTGCCGCCCCGCACGAAGAGGATCTCCACGGCCGAAGACGATCCCCGTCGGGCCGTCCCGAAGACATCTTTGTCCTCCAGGGAGGCGGAGATGATCTTTTGCTGTGCCGTCACCGTCTCGATGCGACGGATTTGATCGCGGATCGTTGCGGCCCGTTCATACTCCCGGCTCCGGGACGCAGCCTCCATCTTGGTGTTGAGGGCACGGAGCAGCTCCTGGTTCTTCCCTCTGAGAAAGAGAATGACTTCCCGGACGATCCGGGCATAATCGGCTTTGGCGATCTTTCCCGCGCACGGCGCGAGGCAGCGGCCGATTTGGTGATTGAGGCAGGGCCGGTTGTCAGTGCCTTCGATCTTGCGGCGGGACTTGCGCAGCGGAAAGCTACGCTCAATCAGCTCGAGGGTGGATCGGAGGTTGCTCCCCGGAACATAGGGTCCGAAGTAACGGGCGCCATCCTTGCGGATCTTGCGCACCACCTCCAGTCGGGGAAAGTCCTCCTGCGTCGTGAGACGCAGGTAGGGATAGTGCTTGTCGTCTCGCAGCATGACGTTGTAGCGGGGACGGTTCTTCTTGATGAGATTGCTCTCCAGAATGTAGGCCTCCACTTCCGATTCGGTCACCATGAAGTCGACCTGAGAAACCTTCGACAGCAGCACCTCCGTCTTGGGGCTATGGCGGGCACCCGGCAGAAAGTAGGATCGGACCCGCGCCCGCAGGTCCTTGGCCTTGCCCACATAGAGAATCTCGCCCCGGCGGTCCTTCATCAGGTAGACCCCCGATGTTCTGGGCAGCTCTTCAATCGATTGCTGGATGATCTCTTTGCTCGACACTCGCCCGTCCCACCTCAGGCTGTGGAGACCGATCTGACGTCACGACACCGTCTTCACTTCACACCGATCTGACGATCTTTCAACGCAATGAGCTGATCCCGCAGGGTTGCCGCCCGCTCGAATTCCAGATTCTTGGCAGCCGCCAGCATTTCCTCCTCGAGGCGCCGAATCTCCGCGGCCATCTCACCCTCCGAAAGATAGCGCGCGTCCGCTTCAGCGACCCCGGGAACGGTGACGTAGTCCGCCTCGCAGATTGCCACCAGTCCCTGGGGGATGTTCTTCTGAATCGTCTGGGGGGTGATCCCCATGGCTTCGTTGTAGTGCTCCTGGATCTGGCGCCGCCGGTTCGTCTCCTGAATGGCGCGGGCCATCGACTGGGTCACACGGTCGGCATAAAGAATCACTTGCCCGGATGCGTTACGGGCCGCGCGACCGGCCGTTTGGATCAACGATCGCTCGGAGCGGAGAAAGCCTTCTTTGTCAGCATCCAGGATGGCCACCAAAGAAACCTCCGGAAGATCCAAACCTTCCCGCAGCAGGTTAATCCCGATGAGCACATCGAATTCTCCCCTGCGCAGGGCCAGGAGAATCTCCATCCGCTCAATGGTCTCCACATCGGAGTGAAGATACTTCACGCGCACGCCCAGATCCAGGTAGTAGCTTGTCAAATCCTCGGCCATCCGCTTGGTCAGCGTGGTGACCAGAATCCGTTCGTTGCGCGCCGCCCGCACCCGAATCTCATGCAAGAGATCGTCCACCTGGCCGGCCACGGGCCGGATGGCGACTTGCGGGTCGAGCAATCCCGTGGGACGAATAATCTGCTCTGCGACGCAGTCGGTGGCCTTCTCCAGTTCGTAGGGGCCCGGCGTGGCCGAAACGTAGATCACCGGGGCTCGGATCGCCTCAAACTCGGCGAATTTGAGCGGCCGGTTGTCGAAGGCCGAGGGAAGGCGGAAGCCGTAGGTCACGAGACTCTCCTTACGGGAATGGTCGCCGCGATACATTCCGTTGAGCTGGGGCACCGTCACATGGCTCTCGTCGATCACCACCAGCGCATCCTTGGGCAGGTAGTCCATCAATGTGGGCGGTGGCTGACCTGGCTCTCTGCCCGTCAGGTACCGGGAGTAGTTCTCGATCCCCTGGCAGTATCCTACCTCCTGGATCATCTCCAGATCGAAGAGCGTGCGCTGCTCCAGCCGTTGCGCCTCCACCAGTTTGTTCTCCCGCTCCAGCGCCGCCACCCGCTCCTGTAACTCTTTGCGAATGCCCGAAAGGGCTCTCTCCAGCCGTTCCCGGGGGGTCACGTAATGGCTCCCTGGATAGATGGCGATCTTGGGAAGAGACCGTAGTTGCTCTCCCGTCAGCGGATCCACCTCCGACAGGGACTCGACGACATCCCCGAAGAACTCGACCCGGATGGCCGTGTCGGTGTGCACCGGCAGCACTTCCACCACATCGCCCCGGACCCGAAAGGTGCCGCGCCGGAAGTCGAGCTCATTGCGCTGGTACTGGATCTCCACCAGCTTTCGCAGCATGGCATCCCGGTCGGTCTCGCACCCCTGCTCCAGGTAGACCAGCATGCCGTGGTAGGCCTCGGGAGAGCCCAGCCCGTAGATACACGAGACGGAGGCCACGATGATTACATCATTGCGCTCGAGCAGTGCGCGGGTGGCCGCGTGGCGCATCTTATCGATTTCATCGTTGATGGAAGCATCCTTCTCGATATAGGTGTCGGTGCCGGGCAGGTATGCTTCGGGCTGATAATAGTCGTAATAACTGACGAAATACGCGACGGCGTTGTCCGGAAAGAAGCCTTTGAGTTCACTGTAGAGCTGTGCCGCCAGCGTCTTGTTCGGTGCAATGACGAGCGTCGTCTTCTGCACCGCTTCGATCACTTTGGCCAGGGTGTAGGTCTTTCCGGAACCGGTAACACCGAGCATGACCGCGTGCGGGCGGCCTTGCCGGATCCACGCGGAGAGCTTCTCGATCGCCTGGGGCTGGTCGCCGCAGGGGGCGAAGTCCGAGACCACGCGAAGGGGATTCAATTCTCACCTCTTGTTTTCGATTTTCCTTTATTTTATGATAGGTTTCGGCCAGTGTCAAACCGTTGCTACGCTCCATTGGCCCAAGACTCCGATGACCGTGGCCAACGGAAAACATCTTCTTTTTCTGCAGGCAGTTGTGATATAAAACCTCTCCGGGAGCGCGCACTCTGGAGATTTTCGTGGACGGCGGGCCTGTGGTCGAAACGGCCTGGGACCGTCGTCCGCTGGGTGAATATTCATGCCGATCAAGCATGTCTGGATGGGGATGGCTTTCGCCGTCCTCACCGGTGTGCTCATGGGCTGGCTCGTATCGCGAGTGGCCGAGCTGCCGGACATCGAAACCCTGGAAGCCTACCGGCCGGGAGAGGTCTCCCGTATCTTCTCCGATGACGGCACCCTGATCGAGGAGCTCTTCATCGAGAAGCGGGAGGTGGTTCCCTTTGAGCGGATCCCCCAGCATCTGAAGGAGGCCCTCCTGGCCGTGGAGGACTCTCGTTTCTACAGCCATCACGGCATCGATCTCCGAGGCATCGCCCGGGCCGCGCTGAAAAACTTGATGGCCGGCCGCATCGTCCAAGGGGGCAGCACCATCTCCCAGCAATTGAGCAAGGTGCTGTTCTTCACTCCTGAGAGAACCTTGACCCGCAAGGTCAAGGAAGCCGTCCTGACGCTGCAGATCGAGAAACGCTACACCAAGGAGCAGATTCTCAATCTTTACCTGAATCAGATTTATCTTGGAAGCGGGTGTTACGGCGTTCAGGCGGTCTCCCGCCGGTACTTTGGGAAGGACGTCTCGGAGCTCTCCCTGACCGAGGCGGCCCTAATCGCCGCGCTGCCCAAGTCCCCTGGCAAGTACTCCCCACTGGCCAATCCCGGTGAAGCCCGGCAGCGGCGCGATTACGTCCTGCAGCGGATGGTGACCGAGGGATTCATTACACCGGAAACCGCCCAGGCGGCTGCCAATGAGCCGCTTCGCCTCCAGGACTATCAGGAATTGAACGAGGAGGCCCCGCACTTCGTGCAAACCGTTGTTCAGGAACTGACCTCTCGTCTGGGCAGGGAGACCCTCTACCGCGGGGGTCTTTCCATTCACACCACATTGAACCTTCGCCTGCAGCGACACGCCCGCACAGCCGTTCAGGCTGGTCTGGAGGCCATTTCAGCACGGCAGCCCGCCCAGGGGGAAACCCCTGTGGAGGGCGCGCTGCTCGCGCTCGATCCGCGCAGTGGACATGTCAAAGCCATGGTGGGTGGGCGGGACTATACCGTCAGCCAGTTCAACCGGGCCCTGCAGGCGGTACGGCAACCCGGTTCCGCTTTCAAGCCGATCATCTATGCCGCCGCTCTGGAACAGGGCCGACGGCCGTCGGATATCCTCATGGACACCCCCATGACCTATCGGGACCCGCACACGAAGAAGGCCTGGACACCCCAGAACTTCACGCACCAATTCTCCGGCGCAGTCACGCTACGCCGCGCCTTGGAAGATTCTCTGAACGTGCCGACGGTCCGACTGCTGCAGGAGGTTGGCGTGAAGCAGAGCATGGCGCTGGCGCAACGTCTCGGCATCCGCAGCACCATGCGGCCCTATCTTTCCCTGGCCCTCGGCACCTCCGAGGTAACCCTGGAAGAGCTGACAACGGCCTACGCCGCCTTTGCCGCACAGGGGGTTTACTCCAAACCGATGCTGATCCTGAGAGTGTACGACCGCAACGGCCGCCTCCTGGAGAACCACGAACCGGACCAGAAGATCGCGCTCGACGAAGCCACGGCCTTTCTGATCACCTATCTGCTGCAAGGAGTGGTCCAGTCCGGCACGGGGCAGATCGCCCGGACCCTGAACCGTCCGGTGGCCGCCAAGACGGGAACCACAGACAATTACAGTGATGCCTGGTTTGTGGGGTTCACACCGGAGCTCGCTGTCGGGGTGTGGGTCGGTCACGATGATCGGGTGTCCCTCGGCAAAGGTGAAACGGGGGGACGCGCAGCCGGCCCTATCTGGGTCTCTTTCATGAACGAGGCGTTGAGAAACCGGGCGCCCGCCTACTTCCCGGTTCCCCCGGCCATCTTTTTCAAAAGAATCGACGCGCGCACCGGAGAAACAGCTGGGTTGAACAGTGAAGAAGTAATTGAGGAAGCCTTCCGCAAATAACCGCTTCCCCGAAGACTCAGAGGAGCTCCGGAAGCTTGCGACGCCCTGTGTCGCTGGCCGGTCCGAGTCCGCTGGCGCAGAGCTTTCCGTCAGTGACCGCGTCGGCGAACAGGGCGACCATGTCAGGATCAAACTCTGTGCCAGCACAGGATTGCAGCTCCTGCATGACCCATTCCAGGGACCGGGCTTTTCGGTAGGGCCGGTCTGAAATCATGGCGTCGTAACTGTCGATAATCTTCAAGAGCCTGGCGCAGAAGGGAATCTCATCTCCCTTGAGGCCGTCGGGGTACCCCCGCCCGTCATAGGATTCATGGTGGTGCAGAATAATTCGCAGGGTCTCTTCCGGCAGACAGAGCGGTTCGACCAGTTCCACACCGCGCCGGGGGTGTTCCCGAACGACTTGCCAGTCGGCATCCGTAAGAACACCTGCTTTGTTGAGGATTTCGCTGCTGATTCCGATCTTGCCGATATCATGCAGGAAGGCCGCAATCCGAAGGCGCTCCTGCTCCTCCGGTGAAAGACCCATCGGCTCGGCCAACACCTGGCAGAAGCGGTTGACCCGCTCCGAGTGATGATGCATGTCAGGGCTCTTCTCTTCGAGGATCCGTGAGAGCACGCGAATGAATTCAATCAGGTTCAGTTCGCGGAAGAGACTCATGGTCTCGCGCATGGGAAGGGTCATGCCGTGGGGTAGATATTTCATGACATCCTCGCCGCTGTCAGAGCGATAGAGCAGATTGGTCAGGGTAACCTGTACCGTGTCCCGAAGGCGTTTTCTGCGCAATGCCCGCTGCGCGACCCGCATAATCTCCGACGCGTCGAAGGGCTTGGTGAGATAATCGAAGGCGCCATGGCGGATCGCCTTCTGTGCAGTGGCCAGGGTGCCGTATCCCGTGACGATCACCACCTCTGCCCCCTCCTGTTCCTCCTTGATCCGTTGCAGCAGCTCGATCCCGTGCATGTCCGGCATGGTTAAATCGAGGGTCACCAGATCGTACGTCTTCTCGTGAATCCGCGCCAGTGCTTCGCTGCCGCTGGCCGCCATGTCGATGCCGTAATACGGTTTCATGACCATACGGAGCGATTCGCGCGGTCCGAGTTCGTCGTCCACAATGAGAATTTCCCCTCTCCCTGCCATCAAGCACCCCTCATGGTCGGTCGGTCCCGACCCCCAACGGCGTCGGTGAGGACCCTCGACGTCTCGGCGGCAGCACTTCCTGAAGCACGAAGCCCTGCCGCCCTCCTGTGAAAGTGGTATTTTCTTGCGATGATGCCACCCGGTCGGACAAACAAGAATGAAAGAGCTTGCAAATAAAGTGCCACGGATCCCCTGTCGCTCGCGCCGACCTCTCTGCAAACCCGTGACCACAGAGCGCCCGTCGCTCCGGGCCAACGGACCGCCAACGGGATCGTCCTATCCTGTTTGATTCTCAGAGATTTTCCGTCGCCCGCCTAAGGCGGTGTCTTTGAGAAGCGTGGCGCTCTTCGAGGGAACAGATAGAGTGAGAAGGTGAGCAGGTTTGACCGGTGAGTTGATTGCAATGTTCAGAAGGCCTATTTTGGCCGTATTCAGGTCAAAATAGTCCTGAGTGTCTATAAATAAAGACCGTACTTGTCCACTTTATACCGCAGCATCTTCCGGGTAATCCGCAGCGTTTGGGCTGCTTTCGTCTTGTTGCCTCGCGTGCGCTTCAACGCATTCACGATCATATTCTTTTCGAATTCCTCGATGGTTTCTGAAAGGGATTTGCCATTCTCCACGAAGTCCCGGTCGAGTGCCGCCGTGTCCATCTGAAGGGATCGGATCTTCACCGGCAGGTCGTCCACTTCGATCCCGTCGCCGTTGGAAAAGGCGACGCACCGCTCAATCACATTCTCCAGTTCACGCACATTGCCGGGCCAGCGATATTCCATCAGGAGCTCCAGCGCCTCCTTGGAAATGCGCCTCAGGGGACCCTCGTCGTCGGCACAGATCTTCTTGAGTATATGATTGACCAGCGGGTGGATATCGTTCTTGCGCTCCCGCAGCGGTGGAATACGAAGGGGAACCACATTGATCCGGTAGTAAAGGTCTTCCCGAAACTGCTTCTGCTTCATGGCCTCTTCCAGGTCGCGGTTCGTGGCCACAATGAACCGCACATCCAACTTTTCGCTGACAGCCGAGCCGAGCCGGGTAAACTCGCGCTCCTGTAACACGCGCAGCAGCTTCACCTGGGTACTCATGGGAAGCTCGCCGATCTCGTCCAGAAAGAGCGTCCCGCCGTTGGCCAGCTCGAATTTGCCCTGCATCCGTTCACGGGCATCCGTATAGGCCCCCTTTTCATGGCCGAAGAGTTCGTTCTCAATGAGTGTCTCCGGAATGGCGGCGATGTTGACGGCGACAAAGGGTTTGTTCCTCCGTTTGCTGTTGAAATGAATGGCGCGGGCAATGAGCTCCTTTCCCGTACCACTCTCTCCGTAGATGGCCACGGTGGATCGTTTGTCGGCGATCTGCTGGATGGTCTGAAAGATCTTCTTCATTCCGTCAGTGCGACCGACGATATTGTCGAAATTATAGGACCGTTCCACTTCACAACGGAGGTTCTTCACCTCCTGCATCAGATCGATGGCCTCCATGGCCCGTTTGACGATCAGGCGGATCTCATCCACGTCGAAGGGCTTGGTAATGTAATCCTCCGCCCCCAGCTTCATCGCTTCCACGGCGTTCTTCACGGTCTTGGTGGCCGTAATCATGATGACCTTGGAAAAGCCGGTGCTCTCCTTGATCTTACGGAGGGTCTCGATGCCGCCCATCTTCGGCATTTTCACATCGAGGAGAATCACCTCGGGCGATTCGTCTTTGACGATTTTCAGTGCTTGGTCGCCGCTGTCGGCAGCGAGGACACGGTAATCGCTCTCGAAGATCATCCGGATCGATTCACGTACACCCGGCTCATCGTCTACGACCAGCACACTCTGAGTGTATTTTGCTTTGGCTGCGGCACACATGGTACGATTCGTCGTTTTTTTCGTTTCTGACAGGAATTAATGTTGGTATTTTATTACCGTTATACGCAAAAAGTCAATGCATAGACGTCATTTTTTTAGTGCATAATAGCAAATCTGGTGATGCCGGGTAAAGTAGAGGCGCGACAGCATCACCACCATGAGGTAGGCACTGAAGCTCACCGCCGCCGAAATCATGATCATCACGATAATCTGGTAGCGCACGGCGACTAGAGGCGACGCGCCGGCCAGAATCTGGCCGGTCATCATGCCGGGCAGCGAGACCACGCCGACCACCATCATGCTGTTGAGGGTTGGAATCAACGCGGCCGCGATGGCCTGTCGCCGGGCATTCTCCGCTGCCCGCCGGGCCCCGAAGCCGAGACAGAGCAGGGTCTCCACCTCTGCACTCCTGAGGAGCAATTCACTGCGGTATCGCTCCCCTCCCAGGGTGGCGCCGTTCATGGCGTTGCCGATGATCATCCCTGCCAGCGGAATCAGGTAACGCGGGTGGTACCAGGGCTCGATCCGGAGGATCACCTCGGTCACAACCAATATCGTGACACCGGCCCCCACCAGGAGGGAGATGGCCATCATCGGATAAAGCCGCAGATCCCTGCGCCGCAGCCGGCCGACCCCCGCCTGACATGCGGCGGCGAGCATGACGGCCAGGATGAGCAACACCAGGTACCACCGATTCAGACCGAAAACATATTCCAGGATGTAGCCCACCAGGAGGAGCTGCAGGAAGGTTCGCCCGACGCCTAAAAGGTATTCCCCTTCGAGGGCGAGCTTCTCGTAATAGGAAAGGCCGACGACGAGCACGATGAGCACCAACGTCAGGCCCAGTTGTCCTGCGCCGATGGGCGCAATGGGTTCCGCCATCATAGGGCTGCAATCTCACCGTCACGGAGCCTAAAAAGCCGCCCGTCCAGCGCCCGTGCAAAGTCCTCCAGATGGGTAACGACGACAAAAGTCATGGCGTCGGACGAGTTGATACGTGCGATTGTGCGAGCCAGAAGGTTACGGTTGTCCGGATCGAGGGCCGACGTCGGCTCATCGAGCAACATGACCTTCGGCGCCGTCATCAGGGCCCTCGCCAGGCTGACCCGCTGCTTTTCACCGACTGAAAGCCCGCGCGCGGCCCGAGCAAGCATTCCCCCATCCAGCCCCACCGAATGGAGTACGGTCTCCATCTTTGTTTCCGCCTTTTTCCGCAGCCCGTCGCCTCCGACAGCATCTTCGAAGGGAAGCATCAGATTCTCCCGAACGGTCCCGTCCACCAGGTACGGTTCCTGAGCGACCAGGGCCACCTCCCGCCGCAACCGGAGCGGATCGCACTTGGCCAGATCGACGCCTTCAAAACGGATCACGCCCTCCGTGGGGTCTTCCAGACGATTGAGCAGACGGAGGAAAGTCGACTTGCCGGCACCCGAGGAACCGACGAGCACCTGGATGGTGCCCCGAGTGATTTCCAGGTTTGCCCGTTTGAGAACGGGCTCCCCGTATTCATGCCGGGAGATGCGGTACCGGAAACTGACGCCCTTCACCTCAAGGATCGGTCTGCTCATGGATGTTGCTGTCAGCGAACGACGTTGCGGGTGTCCGGATCCTCAACACCGCTCCTTTCTTTTCGCCGTTCGTGCAGTTTCGGATTGCGAGGCAAGAAGATGAGGAACGTCGTCCCGTCCCCCTCGCGACTCTCCACCGAAATCCGTCCCAGATGCTCCTCAACGATTTGCTTGGAGATGGCGAGACCCAGACCGGTTCCCGTCGCTTTGGTCGTGTGAAAAGGCGTGAAGAGCTTCTCCATAGCGTCCGAAGCCATGCCGACGCCATCATCTTGAACTTCAATGCAGACGAAACCTGTCGGTGCCTCGTCCGGGTCGCTGCGGACCCGAAAAGCGATTTGTCCATGGGGCTGCACCGCCTCATAGGCGTTGGCGGTAAAATTGAGCAACACCTGCTTGATCTGCTCGGGGTCACAGAGAATCTCGAGATGGGCATCGTCGGAGAAATCCCGCAAGATTTGGATCTTCTTCTCGGCCGCCGAGGAGTCCGTCAGGGTGAGAATCTCCTCGATCAGCTCCCGAACATTCGCCCGACGCAGGGCCGGATCGGACGGTCGGGAAAACAACAGGAGCTCTTCCACCAACTGGGAGAGACGCTCCACCTCGTTGGCGGCGACTTTCTGGAAGCGCTCCCGAAATTCCACATCGTCGTAGCGCTCCGGCAGAAGCTGGAAGAGCTGGGTCACACACTGCAGAGCGAGACTGATACGGAAGTCCTCGCTCACCTAATCGAGGAGGCTTATCAGGACAACCTCGAAGAGGCGGTGGCGGCGGCGCTGCACCAGGTCGACGGGACGTACGGCATCGCCGTTGTCTCCAGTCGAGATCCCCAGAAGTTGGTGGCGGCGCGCAACGGCTCACCGCTGCTGCTGGGAATTGGTGAAGACAACACGTTCTTCATCGCCTCGGACGCGGCGGCCGTGGTCGAACACACTCGCGACGTTGTGTATCTGGACGACGGCGAGCTGGCCGTCGTTGACCAGGACGGATACCGGACGCTGGACCTCAAGGGCCAGACGCTGACGAAAGAAGTCAGTCGTGTTTCATGGGACCTGGGCACCATCGAGCGCGGTGGATTTCCGCACTACATGCTGAAGGAGATCTTCGAGCAGCCCAGCTCGGTGGGCGACACGATGCGCGGCCGCTTGCTGGTCGAGCAGGGTCTAGCGCGCCTGGGTGGATTGTCGAGTTGTTTGCCGTGGAATGAGATCGATCAATACAACCGCATCGTATTGACGGCGTGCGGAACCTCCTGGCATGCGGCGTTGATCGGCGAGTACATGCTCG
>CAMYMF010000046.1 GCA_947259355.1 uncultured Nitrospirota bacterium
CGCGATCTCCGAGCGCGACGGACGAGAAGACCGGGGCGGGGTTTCCTCGCTGATCGCAGTGCGAGAGGTCGTCCCGTCGCCGCGTCCCGAGCGGTCGCAGCCGGCCCCCGGAATGCAGGCAAAAGCGAGCCACATCGACGTCACGGCAGCGAAAAGCCCTCGCGTGCCCAGCATTTCGGAAAGATGATAGGTTTCGCGCATGGCGGCAAAGCATATCCTCGCATGTATCGACTTCTCCGAGCACTCGAAACGTGCGCTCGGAGAGGTCGTCGACCTGGCGAAGGCGAATCAAAGCAAGGTGACGCTCATTCACGTTTCGGATCCGCGTGCGTTCACTCCACCCCAGGCCGTCCTCGAACCTCGATCGCAAACCGACGAGGAAGCAGCCACCGAGCAGCTCGCCAAAGTGAGGGACGCGCACCTGCCCGACCTCGACGTCGAGCTCGCCGTCGTCGAAGATCACGCACCGGCCAGAGCAATCTGCGATTACGCGGAAAACCACGGTGTCGACTTGATCGTCGTCGGCTCGCATGGGCGGGGCGGAATGGAGCACTGGCTGATCGGAAGCGTCGCCGAGCGCGTCGTCCGCCACGCCGCGGCCAACGTGTACGTCATCCGCCAGTAGCCTCGCTTCAAACCACCTAACGACCCTGCTAGTCTCCGCCCATGGGGACACGGCGCGCCTGGTCGATTCTCGGAAACTCCCAGCGCCTCGACGGCGGCGCGATGTTTGGAAACGCACCGCGCGCGCTCTGGCGCCAATGGGTCGAGCCGGACGAGCTGAACCGCATTCCGCTCGCCTGCCGTGCGCTGCTGGTCGAAGACGGCGACCGTCGAATCCTGTTCGAAACCGGCATCGGGGCGTTCTTTCCACCGCAGCTCCGCGACCGTTTCGGCGTGCAGGAAGAACGCCACGTGCTGCTAGACAGCCTGCAAAAGGCAGGCTTCTCGCACGAGGACGTCGACTGCGTCGTTCTCTCGCACCTTCACTTCGATCACGCCGGCGGCTTGCTTCACGCCTACGACCCCGAAGAGCCGATGCGGCTCTTGTTTCCCAAGGCGACGTTCGTGGTGAGCTGGGACGCCTGGCAGCGCGCCAATGCCGAGGTACGCGAAATCCTCGCACAGCACCAACCGAATTATATCGAGCCGTCGGTCGACGCGAAAAGGGGTCAGGCCCCATTAACGACTTCGGGGATCGAGAGAAAAGAAAAGGGGCATGACCCCTTTTACGATGTTCCGGCGCGCCCTCATAGCTTGATTTCTACGAAGGCCTTCTCCCGCAGCTCTTTGATCCACGCTTCGTACCGAGCCCCCAGTTTTTCCTGGTAGATGGTCTCCTGGATCTTCTCTTTCGCCTCGTCAAAGGGGACGGTTTCTGTCTCTTTGATTTCTTCGACTTTGAGCAGGGTGAAACCGCCTTTGTGCTCAATGACTGGGCTGATATCGCCGGCCTTCATGGCGGACACAGCCCGGTCGAGTTCGGTCATCAATTCCCCCTCGGCAAAGTATCCGAGGTCCCCGCCTTCTTTTGCCTCGGGGCCGTCGGAGGAACGGATGGCCAGTTCCTTAAAATCGGCGCCGGCTAAGAGGTCCGTCCGCAGGACTTCCGCTTTGCTGCGCAAGGCGTCCGCATCCCCTGCGGTGGCTGATTCGGGCAGGGAGAGGAAAATCCGGCGCACATGCTTTTTCTTTTCCAGCACGAACTGCTCCTGGTTCTCCCGGTAATATCGCTCTAAGTCCTCCGGGAGGAGTACGATACGGGAGCGGACTTCCTGGTTGACCAGGCTGGTGAGGGTCAATTGCTCGCCGATTTCCCTCTTGTAATCCCTCCAGGTGAACCCTTCAGCCGTCACTTTCTCCCGCAGGGTCTCTTCCGAGATGTTGTTCTTTTCCATCATGCCTTCGATGGTCTTCTCGATGGTGGCTTTCGACGTTTCGATGCCGAGTTCCTTGGCTTTTTGCAGCTGGATCTTTTTGTCGATCAGATTTTTCAGGACGGTTTCCTGTTTCGAGAGGCCGCGGTCTTCGCTGGAGAGAGGAGAGGCGGTTTTCAGCATGGCGTTCTCCAGGCTCTCGAGTTCGCTCAGGGTGATGACGTCGTCGTTGACCACGGCGACAATCCGGTCGAGCAGTACGGCTTGGGCCGAAAAGGGGCTCAACATGACGGTCAGCCAAAAAATTGTATAAGAAGTCTTGAACATGGTGTTATCTCCCTTCCAGGAGCAGGGTAATCTCCGAGCGATCCCAGAGCTCCTGCTGATATTGCAAGAGGGCCTCTTCCCGCCGTTGCAAGAAGAGCTGATTGTAGAGGTTCTCCCGGGCTTCCTCGAAGGGGATCCGGCCTGCGGGAAAGCGCTTATCGACGCGGAAGATGTGGTAGCCGTAATCCGATCTCACCACCGGGCTGATCTCACCGATCTCCAGAGAGAAGCAGACCTGGTCGAACTCGGGGGGCATCTGACCCGGCGCGAAGATGCCGATATCGCCGCCCTGGGCGGCGTCGGGGCTCAGAGAGCTCTCGGCGGCCACCTGGGCAAAGTCCTCTTCGTGCAGATGGAGTCGCTTGCGCACCCGGTCGGCGTCTTCTTCCTTGGCCACCACGATCTGACGGACTTTGACACGGGCGGGCATCTGGAAAGATTCGCCATTGGATTCGTAGAGTTCCCTCAGTTCCTCGTCGGTGATCTGAATGGCGGGGTCGATGACTTGCTCAATCAGCAGGTCGATGCGCCGGTCATCGAGGATTCGTCTTTCCCATTCCTTGTAGGTGGTCCCTGTACTCTTCAGCCGGGCTTCCAAATCCTCCTTGCTGATTCCCCCCTTCCGTTCCGACACGAATCTCTGGGCTGCTTCGGGAGAGAGGCCAATCTTCTGCGCTGCCGCTTCCTGAAGCAAGAGCCGGCGACGAATCATCTGGCGCAGCACCTCTTCGGCCAAGGGAGCCGATCCCGCCTCTTCCGTCTTCACCGGGAAGCTCTGGTCGATACGATCCAGCTCCCGGTCGAGTGCTTCCCGGGTAATCTCATCGTCGTTGACCCGGGCAGCCAGCGCGGGGCCCGGCGCCTCCACCTGGGCGACTTCCTTGGTGCACCCTGAGGCTGTCACCAGGACAACCAGGGAAAACAAGGTGCTCAGGAATGGTCGGATTCTCGATTTATGCTTAAAAAACATAGCGTTACTAACTACCATAATTAGACCAGCTCGTGCAATAGATTTTTGGTGAGGGCCCAGCTATGGGCGAAGGTATCTTCCTCTTTGGCCAGCTCCAGCCGGTATTCCGAAATAGGGCGAATCCGCCCCGCCGCAGACTGAATGAGGGCGACGATGCTTTCCTGGCTTACCGGTGTTCCCGGATCAAAGGAGAGGCGGATCTTGTCCTGCTGTTCCCGGACTTCCAGAACCTTGAGCCGCCGGCAGAGAAAACCGAGTTCCGCGATCCCCAATAGGTTTTTGACCTCCTCCGGCGGCGCTCCGAAGCGGTCCCGCATTTCGTCGGCGATCTGCTGAAGATCGCTCTCGTCCTCGATCGTCGCCAGACGGCGGTAGAGGTCGAGGCGAAGCCGGTCTTCCCGGATGTAATATTTGGGGATCCGGGCGGCTGCCTTGAGATGAATGGCCGGTTCCACCCGGGCTTCCGGCTCCTCCCCTTTCAGTTTCAGGGAGACCTCTTCCACGATCTGGAGGTAGAGGTCAAAGCCGACGGCCGCGAGGAATCCCGACTGCTTGGCGCCGAGGAGGTTGCCGGCGCCCCTGATTTCCAGGTCCCGGGCGGCCAGCTGAAAGCCGGAGCCGAGTTCCGTCAACTCCTGGATGACCTGGAGCCGCTGGCGGGCTTCGGCGGTCATGGCCTGGTCTGCGCGGGTCAGCAGGTAGGCGTAGGCCCGGTGCTGGTTCCGGCCGATTCTTCCCCGAAGCTGATAGAGTTGCCCCAGCCCGAAGTTCTCGGGCCGGTGGATGATCATGGTATTGGCGTTGGGTATGTCGAGTCCCGACTCGATAATGGTGGTGGTGACCAGCAGGTCGAGCTCTTTGTCGAGGAACCGGTCCATCACCTCCTGAAGCCTGTTCTTCTCCATCTGCCCGTGGGCCACGGCGACCCGCGCTTCCGGGACGATGCGCTGGACCATGCCGGCAATCCGGTCGATGTCACGCACCTGGTTGTGGACAAAAAAGACTTGGCCGTCCCGGTCGAGTTCCCTGAGTGCCGCTTCCCGGATGATCCCCTCGGAAAAGCGGGTGACCCGGGTATAGATGGAGAGGCGGTCCTCCGGTGGCGTGTTGATGATGCTGATATCCCGGATGCCGAGAAACGACATCTCCAGGGTTCTCGGGATCGGTGTGGCCGAGAGGGTGAGTACGTCCACCTCCTGCCGGAGCTGTTTGAGCTTTTCCTTGTGGCGGACGCCAAAGCGCTGCTCTTCGTCGATCACCACCAGACCGAGTTCCCGGAAGGCCACATCCTTGGAGAGGAGGCGATGGGTGCCGATGAGGACGTCCACCCCCCCGCGCTTGACAACGTCGGTGATTTTCTTCTGCTCCCCCCGGGTGTTGAAGCGGCTCAACGCCGCCACCTGGACGGGGAAGGCGCTGAAGCGGCTGGAGAAGGTGTCGAAGTGCTGCTGCGCCAGCAGGGTGGTGGGGACGAGGATCGCCACCTGTCTTTCGTCGAGAACCGTCTTGAAGGCGGCACGCATGGCGATTTCCGTCTTGCCGTACCCCACGTCGCCGCAGACCAGCCGGTCCATGGGTTCTGGTTTCTCCATGTCTCGGAGCACCTCCTGAATGGCCCGTGCCTGGTCCGGCGTCTCTTCGTATTCGAAGGTCTCTTCGAATTCCCGGAACAGGTGGTCCGGCGGTGACGAGGCAAATCCGGTGGCCATTTTCCGCTTGGCGTAGAGTTCGATCAGATCCCGGGACATCTCCTCGATCGATTTTTTTACCTTTCCCTTGAGCTTTTCCCAGCCCGGGCCGCCCAGGCGGTTCACCTGGACCGTGTGACCTTCGCTCCCGGAGTACTTCTGCAGGAGATGGATCTTCTCCGGGGGGACGTAGAGGAGGTCCTTGCCGGCGTATTCCAGACGGATCAGGTCCCGGGGCATCCCCTCCACGGCGAATTCCCTCAGGCCCCGGTAGATGCCGATCCCGTGGTTCACATGGACCACGTAGTCTCCATCCTTCAGCTCCGACAGGCGGGTGAGAAAGGGCTTCTTTTTGGCGGGCTGCGCCTGGCGGTGGGTTCTCTTGATGCCGAATATCTCGTCTTCCGTGATGAGGGTCAGGTTTAAGAGGGGGAGGGTGAAACCGGTGGAAACCCGGCCGGTGAGGATCGCCACGGTGCCGGCGCGTGCGATGGCAAAGCTGAAGCGATCGACCCGGACACAGGGGATCTCTTCTTCTGCTGAGAGGAGTTCCATCAGCCGTTCCGCCTGGCCGGTGGTCCGCACCACGATCAAGACTTGCTCGTCCCGGGGGATCTCCCGGAGCCGTTCGGCCAGGGCGGTGATCCGGCTCTTGCCCGGCTGGGCGAGCCCCGCAGTCGACTGGGATTGGATCCGGCATTCACGGGCCCCTTCTTCCGCCAGCACCCCGCAGGCGAGGATCGGCTTTTCCCGGAGCTCTTTCCCGCAGGTCTCGGGGTCGAGGTAGAGTGTGTCCACGGGGCACGGGGCCCGGCCCTGGTGGTGGGCCACCTCGTGCCGTTCTTCGATCTCCCGTAAGAAGGCTTCGCCCTGTTTGCCGATGTCGTCGGGCTGATCGAGAAAGACCACCGTGTCTTCGGCCAGGTAGTCGAGGAGGGTTTCCATGGCGGGGTAAAAAAGAGGGGCATAGAATTCGATCCCTTCCATGGTCCCCTCAGTGAGTGCGTCAGCCAGGGGATGGGGATGGTTGGCACTCTGCTTCCCGAAGGTGCGGCGGGCCTCGGGATCGAGCAGAATCTCCCGGGTCAGGGTGGTTTCCACCCGGGCCACGTCGCCGGTGGAGCGCTGATCGTGGGGGGAAAACCGCCGGATAGATTCGATCTCGTCGCCGAGCAGGTCGATGCGGACCGGAAGCTCGTGGTTCGACGGAAAGAGATCAAAAATCCCCCCCCGGATGCAGAAGGTGCCGGGCTGCTCCACCAGGTCGGTCCGTTCGTATCCCCCCTCCAGCAGGGCTTCGCTGAGCTGCTCCGTGTCGAGGGTGTCGCCCACTTTGAAATCGAAACAGCTTCGGATGACCGCTTCCCGGGGGAGGATCTTCTGGAGCAGCGCCCGGATGGTGGTGACGGTGATGAGACGCTCGCCCTGGAGGAGGCGGTGAAGTGTACCGATCCGCTGTCGAACGATTTCCCGATGGGGGCTCTTGTCGTCGAAGGGAAGGATTTCCCACTGGGGAAAGAGCGCCAAGTCCGGCAGATCGCTGCCGGAACGGCCTTCAAGGAAAAAGGACAGGTCTTTGTAGAGACGGTCGGCTTCCGAGGGTTTGGCCGTGACGATTAAAAGGGGTGCAGGGTTGCCGCTTTGCAGGTGGCCGATGACGCAGGCCCGGGATGCCCCCCAGAGCCCTGCGAGGTGGAGATGCTTTTCTTCGCCGTCGAGAAGCGCTCTCCAGAGATCGTCGAGTTCACCCTTATTCTTGATATCAGTCATGGTGCTGCCGAATCCCGAGTCGTTCAGAAACCGGAGCAGTTTAGCATGGCGTCGGGTCGGCGACAAGGGATAACCTTTTTTCGACGCCGGGAAATTCTCTGCAACGTCGCATGCGGCAGGTTATTAATTCTCAAAACCCCGGTCCTTCGGGCCGGGTCAGAGTCTATGTGGCTCTGCCTGCCGTGTTCAGGGGGGCGTATGAGGATGTGAAATGACAACCCACGATACAACCATCAGGAAGAGCCTATCCCCCCTTAGGCAAAAGGGGGGTTGGGGGGGATTTCAAACGATCCGATCAAATCCCCCTCTATCCCCCTTTTCTCAAGGGGGACTCTGAAACAAGAGCAAAAGGGCAACCCCCTTCCAGGGGGGGACCGAAGCCACGTCCTTAGGGCGTGGATGTCTATTTCCCCGACCACGTAATAGATCTACTTATGCCATAATTCGGGCTGAGGAGGGTTAACCCGGATTTTGCATGAGTTAATCTATTACGGTGCCGGATAAGCTGTCACATGCGGCGTTGCAGAGAATTTCCTGACTTCAAAATATTCCAATATGTCTTCAGCCAGAAAATTCTCTGCGCCTTGCTTGTGTCGCTTCTACGGCCCCTCACGACGATCACTCATGCAAAATCCGGGTTAAGGCGAACGAATCGTTATCGTTGATTACGGTGGGACGGGGAAAGGGATCAGGCGTTGACGCAGAGGGGGGCGTCGAGGAGCAGCTTCTTGGTCCGATAGAGTGTTGTTTTGATGGAGCCTTCCGACTTTTGAGTGACTTTGGCGATTTCTTTGAGGGTTAGTCCGTTGAAGTGCTTCAGATAGAAGACTTCGGTCTGCTCAGCTGGAAGACTTTGAAGCTTGGCGCTCCAGTCGTGGAGGAGCTCCGTATACTCCAGCTCATTCAGAGGGGTCAGCCTGTCCTGGAAAAAGGCATTCTGGAATTCCGTATCGTCGGCATCGAAGGCATGAACGGCGTGTTTTTTGGTTCGGAACCAGTTCCTCAGTATGTTCTTGGTGATGCTGTAGATCCAGCAGATGAGAGAGGACCGCCCCTGATAGTTTTCCAGCGATTCCACCACCGCCGTAAAGACGTCCTGGGTCAGATCTTCTGCATCGTCGTGATTGCCCAGTCTCATATAGACGTAGTTGTAGATCTTCCGGAAATGGTTCTCATAGAGGTCGTTGAAGGCCTCTTTGTCTCCGGCGAGGATCTTCTTAACTTCCAACAGGTCTTTGTGAAACTCCATAAGACACCTTATGACCGGGTCAATTGCCTCGGTTAAAAGGCAATATTTGTGCCATAAAACATGGCGGATTCTGTCAACAAAGTCTAATTTGTTGTATTGCAAGGCCAATGAGTGCTTGAATTTATTTTGGTCATAAAAGACCCGGGTCCGGCATTGTGGGAGGCACTTCTACTTTCTATAATACATTATGTCGTATTTTCAAATGATTACGCTACGCAACGGCCTGGATACAACGAAACGGTCCGATTCTACCGTCTATAGAAAAGAGTGCACTTGAAGAGAAAATATTTTCCCAGTTTGGGAAAAGATTTTCTCTATATTCAGGTTATTTCAGGCAGGTTATTTCAGAAAATCGGCCAACAGGAGATCGACTTCGGCCTGGTCGATGGCCTCCTTGTTGGGGCCCTCAAGCAAGTCGAGCATCCGCTCACCCCGCTTGATCGATTCTTCGTCGCCGGGGTTCTGATTTTTGCGCAATTTGATGCCGTAATTGACGAGAATCGACATCAGCTTGTCTTCCACTTCCGACTGGAGTTTCGCGGTCTTCTGCAGCTGCTGCCCCGTCAGGTCATGGAATGAGAGGGAGGTGACAATCTGGGTCAGATCGGCCTTGTTGTCTGCGGCAATGTCTTCGATGTCGGTGAGTTCTTCCGCGATCTCGTCTTCCTGCTTCCGGACCTGCTCCAGCACGTTTCTCAGGCCGATGAATTTTTCGCCCAGCTTGTTCTGCGATGCCTGAATCCGCTCGGTGAGGTCCATGATGTTGTGGGTCGCCTGTTCCGTGGCCGCCATGACCGCCTCGAGCTGATCCGAGGTGGCGGGAAGGTCGTCTTCGGTGATTCGGGTGAGATCGTCCTTGAGATCGGCAGACATGGTCTCCTTCAGGCGCGCCATGTCGTCGGACAACTCCTTCACCTTGGACAGAAGTTCCCGGTAGAGCTGTTCGTACCCGCCGCCGTTCTTTGAGGTTCCCTGCTCGTGGGATCGGACTAGCGCGCTCGCCTGGTAGAGGGGGAGGCGTTCGTCTTCGATCTGAATCTCTTTGGGAGGCTTCAGGGGGAAGTTCTGTGGAGGAAGAACCGAGTACAGGCCGTCTACCTGGATCGCCGTCTTCTTCCCGCCCACGTTCGCCAGTACAATATAATTCGCATTTTCACGGGTTCCCATGGACACTCTCCAAATTGATATTTTGCCGTTGATGAAGTAAGCTTGTGCTGGGGAAACAGGTTTGAAATATACATGTAATTTGAGTTGGATGCAAGTAGATTCACCCATTTTTCCAGATTCCACCGCCCCTTTTCCCAGGTCGCGGCGATCAAAGTCGTTTTGAGGGGCTTGGTGCCATGGGGAGAAAAAGGAAGCCTACCGGCATGAGTCGTTCGTCCAAACGCTGGCTTTCGGAACACCGGAAAGACCCCTATGTGAAACAGGCCCGGCAGGAGAAATTCAGGGCCCGTTCCGCCTACAAGCTCCGGCAGATTCAGGAGAAGTTCCGTTTGCTCCGTCCCGGCGACTGGGTGGTCGATCTGGGGGCCGCCCCCGGCGGATGGAGTCAGGTGGCGGCAGGAATCGTCGGAGAGGAGGGCGGGGTCATGGCCGTCGATCTTCTGGCCATGGCGCCTATTCCCGGGGTGACGGTCCTTGAGGGAGACATCATGGAGGATCGCTGCGTCGAAACGATCCTCGCCCATCTCCCGAAGAGCAAGGCCCAGGTGATCCTGTCGGACATGGCGCCCAGCACCTCGGGGATTGCCTCCGTCGATCACGACCGGAGTGCCGCCCTGGCGGAGGCGGTGCTCGATCTTGTGCCTCTCCTTCTGGCACCCGAGGGGCGTGTGGCGCTCAAGGTCTTTCAGGGGAGAGGTGTCCCGGAGATTCAACAGGACATGGGCCGTCTCTTCCGGTCGTGCCGTGTCTTCAAACCGGCGGCATCCCGTTCCCGGAGTGTGGAGATCTATCTGGTGGGCCTGGGATACGGGCGGTAGGGCCAGCCGGGTATTGCATGAGTCAATCTATTACGAGCCCGGATAAGCTGCCCTATGCGGCGTTGCAGAAAATTCCCTGGCTTCGAAATATTTCAATATATCTTCAGCCAGGATAAGGGTGCCAGGTAGGCCTGCCTGGCACCCGTTGCCTACGGCGCTTCTACGACCTCTCATGACGATCGCTCATACAATATCCAAGCCATGCTTGTGGCCCGCGGTTCCAATGGGTATAATAGGACCAAAAACGAGGAGGTGGTCTATGGACAGCGATACCGTCACTCGGGAAATGTTGAAGCAGCTGGTGGAAAAGGCCAAGTCCGAAGGGGCCAACCGGATCAAGCGGATCGTCATCGAAATCGGTGAAATGAGCGGCCTGAACAGCGGGCAGATCCGAAACTCCTTTGACGTGCTGAGCCGGGATACCTTGGCGGAAGGGGCAGAGCTGGCTATCAGCGAAATCCCGCTCCAGGTCAGATGCATGAAATGTTCCGCAGAATACAATGCCAGCGGGATGAGCATGATCTGTCCCGAGTGCGGATCGATTGCATCGGAGCTGGTCAAAGGGAACGAGCTTCGGGTGAAGGAGATCGAGGTCGCCTGAATCGGTGCGATCGTCTTTCCCGGGCGCTTGCCGGCAACCGCCGGCAGCCCGCAGCCGCCCCGGGGGGCCTGTCACTGTGAAGTGTTCACTGGACTTTAATAGGCCCCTTTCTTCCACAAAGGCTTGATATTTATTTCAAAATCCATTAGACTCTCTCCACATTCACGTCAAGTTATGCAGTGCATAGATCGTCTACGGCCGGACCCCACATTTCGTGGTGCTCGGTCCTTTTTAGGAGATAGCGATGTCTTGGGATCCGAAAAACCCTGGTCGGGGGCCTTGGGGCGATCGTCCGCCCCCCATTGAAGACGTGGTCCGCAAGTTCGAGGAATCGGTCCAGTCCTCCTTCAAGTCGGTGAAGAGCCGGTTGCCCGGGGTCTGGATCCTCCTGGTTGTTGCGCTCATCGTCTGGACGGCATCGGGCATCTATATTGTCTCTCCCGACGAGGTCGGTGTGGTCAAACGTTTCGGCGCGATGGTCCGGACTACCCAGCCCGGTCCTCACTGGCATGTTCCTTTTCCCGTTGAAACGGTTCTCAAACCCCGTGTGACCAAGGTTCACCGGGTGGAGTTGGGGTTCCGCACGGTGTCGTCGGGACCGCCGGCACGGTACCGGGAGGTCCCGTCGGAAGCGCTCATGCTCACCGGCGACGCCAATATCGTGGCCCTCGAGTTCATCGTCCAGTACCGCATCAAGGACGCCGTCGCCTTCCTGTTCAATGTCCGGGGGCAGGAAAAGACCATCAAGGATGCCGCCGAGGCCGCCATGCGGGAAGTGGTGGGGAAGAATCGCATCGACGAGGTCTTGACGGAAGGGAAGCTGCAGGTTCAGGAAGATACCAAAATTCTCCTCCAGGAGATTTTGGACCGATACGAGGCGGGGCTCAAGATCGATGCGGTGCAGCTCCAGGACGTGCTCCCGCCCAAACAGGTCATCGCAGCGTTCAAGGACGTGGCTTCCGCCAAGGAAGACCGGGAAAAGACGGAAAACCTCTCCATGGGGTACCGCAACGACATCCTCCCCAAGGCCAAGGGAATGGCGGAGCAGATCATCAATGAAGCCGAGGCGTACAAGGAAGCCAAGATCAGTCAGGCCAAGGGGGACGTGAGCCGCTTTCTCCAGGTCCTCCAGGAGTATCGCAAGGCCAAGGACGTGACCCGCACCCGGATCTACCTGGAGACCATGGAAGAGGTGATGGGGCGGATGGAAAAGATGATTGTCGATGAGAAGACCCAGGAGAAGATGCTCCCCTATCTGCCGCTGGAGCGGATGCCAAGAGGCGGAGCGGGGAAGAAACAGAAGTAAGGGAGCGAAGGGATGAAAAAAATGTCGGCAGGAATTGTGATTTTGCTCCTGCTCGGGGCGGTTGCTCTGAGCCAGGTCCTCTATACGGTGGATCAGACCGAATCGGCTCTGGTTCTGCAGCTCGGGAAGCCGATGCGAACGGTGTTTGAGCCGGGGCTCCATTTGAAGACGCCTCTGGCCCAGCAGGTCCTCTTCTTCGACAATCGGGTCCTCGAGTATGACGCCGCCGCCCGGGTGGTGATTACCCAGGACAAGAAGAACCTGGTGGTCGACAACTATGCCAAGTGGCGGATCAAGGATCCCCTCAAGTTCTATCAGACCATGCGGAACGAAACAGGAGCCCAGGCCCGTCTCGACGATATCATCTACTCCAACCTGCGGGCGGAGCTCGGCAAGTATACCCTCTCCCAGGTGGTGTCGGAAAATCGTTCCCATATCATGGAAGACGTGAGCCGGGACACCAGCGCCATGGCGCTCTCCTACGGCATCGAGGTGGTCGATGTCCGGATCAAACGGGCCGACCTGCCCGAAGAGAACGAAAACCATGTTTTCGGGCGCATGCAGGCGGAGCGGGAGCAGGAGGCCAAACGCTACCGTTCGGAAGGCGAGGAGGCGGCCATCAAGATACGGGCCGAGGCCGACAAGGAGCGCACCATCCTGCTCGCGGAAGCCCGGCGCAAGGCTGAGGAGCTCAAGGGAGAAGGGGACGCCACGGCGACACGGATCTACGCGGAAGCTTTCGGGCAGGATGCGGAATTCTTCGAATTCATCCGGACCATGGACGCCTACAAATCATCCATGAATGAAGAGACCTTCCTGGTGATCAGCCCCGACTCGGAGTTTTTCCGGTTTCTGAAACAGAACCGGTAGGCAGTGGGTGCCAGGCAGGCCTGCCTGGCACCCTTATTCCATCGGTTTCAGGAGGAGAGACCCCGATGAAGGGGGAAATCATCAGCTTTCAAGTCGTACAGAGACTGTGGGCTCTGCGGCGGGGCAAATGTCCCAAGTGCCGATCGCACCTGATCTATGCCGTCAGGGAACACTGCTTTATCTGCGGCTGGCGGGCCCACAGCTACGTGGAGCCCTACGTTTTCTGCAAGGTTTCCGATTGAGGGGTAGGTGAAAGGAGACGTCCATGAAAGAGGCAGTTCACGATCTGTACGTCAAAGGTAAATTGCATTTCAAGCATGGAGAGAATGACGCGGCCCGCGAGTGTTTCGAAATGGTGCTCATGGAAGCGCCCCACCTGGCCGAGGTGCACAGCAAGCTGGGCACCATCTATCATGCCGAAGGGAAATTCAACAAGGCCTCCGACGCCTTTCGCCGGGCCCTGGAAATCAACCCGAGCTACACGGAAGCGGCACTCAACCTGGTGATTACGCTCAACGAGAGCGGCCGGTTCGAGGAGGCTGAGACCGTTTTCCACCGGGCCGCCAGCGTGGTGCAGACCGCCTACCTTTCCATCGATCCCTTTGTGAAGGGGAAGCTGGCCGGGATGCACGTTGAAACCGGTGACGCTTACAGCGAAATCGGCTGGTTCAATGAAGCGATCCACGAGTACAGTATGGCCCTCAACATGCGACCCGACTCTATCGAGGTCCTTACCAAGATCGGCCTGGCCCATCGGGACAAGGGTGATCTGGACACCGCCGTGCGCTACCTCAATCAGGCCAAGAGCATCAACCCGAATTATGTGCCGGTCCTGCTCCATCTCGGCCACACCTACTACAAGCAGGGGTTGAAAGACCAGGCTGTTGAGGAGTGGAACGCCGCGAAAGAGCGGGAGCCGGAAAACAGGGAAGCCGCCACCTTTCTGCGCCTCGTAGAAGCCTGACCATGACGATCGATCCGAGTCCCGCCGTCGGTGCCCGGCGCCTCGTCTCCTCCGTGTCGAAACTTACCCCGTGACGAAAGGTCCCATGGCCCTTCTGGAAATCCGAGACCTTACCGTACGTTTTCATACAGACAGCGGCGTCGTTCATGCCGTCAACGGGATCAGCTTCTCCGTGGAAAAGGGGGAGGTCCTCGGCGTGGTGGGGGAGTCGGGATGCGGCAAGAGCGTCACCGCCCTGGCCGTCATGCGGCTCCTGCCCATCCCGCCAGCCCGGATCGAAGGGGGGGAGATTCTCTTCGAAGGGCGGGACCTTCTCACCCTGAGTGAGGAAGAGATGCGCCGCCACCGGGGGAATCATATCTCCATGATCTTCCAGGAGCCCATGACCTCCTTGAACCCGGTCTTTACCATCGGGGATCAGATCGCCGAGGCCGTCATGCTGCACCAGGGGTTGGGCAGGCAGGAAGCCCTCGAGCGGACAGCGGCAATGCTCAAGCGGGTCCATATCCCGTCCCCGGAGCAGCGGATCAAAGAGTACCCCCACCAGCTCTCCGGCGGGATGCGGCAGCGGGTCATGATCGCCATGGCCCTCTCGTGCAACCCGTCGGTACTCATCGCCGATGAGCCGACCACCGCCCTGGATGTGACCATTCAGGCCCAGATCCTCGACCTCATGCAGGAGATCCGCCGGAAGTCGGAGATGGCGATGATTCTGATTACCCATGATCTCGGGGTGGTGGCGGAGACGGCCGACAGGATTCTCGTCATGTATGCCGGACAGGTCGTGGAGATGGCCAAGACCGTCGATCTGTTTCGGAGGCCGAGCCATCCCTACACCATCAGTCTTCTCCAGTCGATTCCCCGCCTGGGTGCAGGGGGCGTGCGGCAGCGCCTCAGCGCGATTCCCGGTTCCGTGTCGGACCTGCTGTCACTTCCGTCGGGTTGTATCTTTGCCGCCCGGTGTTCTCACGTGACCGGGGAGTGTCGGCGCCGGCAGCCGGAATTCGTGGAAGTGGAGCCGGGACACCTGATCCGGTGCATCAAGGACCTGGGGGCGCCGGGGTAGTGGGCCGCAGATTCGGCCGCGATCAAGACGAGGAAACCATCGTGTCGACCATTCTCGAAGTCAAGGATCTTAAGAAATACTTTCCCATTCGCAAGGCCTCCGTCGGAGTGGGCAGACAGTTCGTCCGCGCCGTGGACGGCATTGACCTGACCCTGCGACGCGGCGAGGTCCTGGGCCTGATCGGCGAATCGGGCGCCGGCAAGTCGACCATCGGCATCGCCAGCATGGGCTTCGCCCGCGTCTCTCAATCCCCGGATGACTGTGGGCCAGACGGTGGAGGAGTCGGTTAAGATCAACCTGAAGCTGAGGAAGAAGGAGCGGGTGGATCAGGTGGTGCGGCTGCTCCAGGATGTGGGACTGGGGGCGGAGGATTACAATAAATACCCCCATGAGTTCAGCGGCGGCCAGCGGCAGCGGGTGGGAATCGCCAGGGCCCTCGCGGTCCATCCCAAGATCATCATAGCCGATGAGCCGGTGTCGGCTCTCGATGTCTCCATCCGGGCCCAGGTGCTCAATCTGCTCGAGGAGCTAAAGGAGCGCTACAAGCTCACCTATATCTTCGTTTCCCACGACTTGAGCGTGGTAGAGTACCTCTGTGACCGGGTTGCAGTGATGTATCTCGGGAAGATCATGGAGATCGCCGACCGGGACGACCTCTATGGATCGCCCCTCCATCCCTATTCCCGGGCACTGCTGTCCGCCGTCCCGATCCCCGACCCCACGGTCAAGCGGGAACGGATCCCCCTGACGGGAGAAATCCCGAGCGCCTCTAATCCGCCTCCCGGCTGTCTCTTTCATACCCGGTGCCCCGAGCGATTCGAGCCCTGTGACCAGGTTGAGCCGCCGCTGGTGCCGAAAGAGAACAACCGTTTCGTCCGGTGCCTTCTCTATGGTGGGCTAGCATAAGGGTGCCAGGCAGGCCTGCCTGGCACCCGTCTAGCCGAAATCCGCCGTCAGCCCTTCTCTTCCCATTTTTCGTAGCAGACAATTTCCGCGAGCGGTTTGCGTCCCTTGAAGTCGGGCGATTCGTCGGGGTAGCCGAGAGGGGTCATGGCGACCACCCGCCAGGGGTCGGGTATGTCGAGCAGGTCTTTCACCGCCGGTTCGTCAAAGGCGCCGATCCAGCAGGTGCCCAGCCCCTCGGCGGCGGCGGCGAGCATGATGTGCTCCAGAGCGATGGCCACATCGATGGCGTAGGTCTTGAGGAAGTTCCCCTGGTGCTGGTAGCAGTCTCGTTCGTTTCCGCAGGCCACGAGGGCCATGGTCCCCATCTCCAACTGGCGCTGTTTCCCGCCCCGGGTACACTCTACGAGGGCCCGGCGCATTTCGCCGGATCGGATCACGATAAACCGCCAGGGCTGCAGATTCACCGCCGACGGGGCCAGCCTTCCGGCATTGAGCACCCGTCTGACGACATCATCGGCAATCGGTTTTTCCGTATAATGGCGGATACTTCGCCGATTGAGGATGCATTCGTATATGTCCATATTTTTGATTGATCTTCCCGAGGGTTTCAATTATCATACATACTATCTGAAAGAATCTTCCGGGTCAATTTTCCTGCGGTTTCCGCATACTTTCCCACACAGACGGGAGGGGTTCAGGGTTTTCTTATGACGAGAGATGCTGCATATATTGCGCTGAACGGAATTCCGGCGGTGACGCCCCGCCGGTTCTGGAAGCTGGTCCGGGGCGAAAACGATCCGGCCCGGATTTTTTCCAGTTCTGAGGCGGCCCTCGCGGCGAGAGGTGTGCCGACGGAAACGGCCCGCAGAATTTGTGCTATGGACCCCGAAGCTTTTGCCCGGCGCGAACGGGAGCGGGCCGACGAGACGGGGGGCAGAATTGTGATTTACGGCGACAGCACCTACCCTGCGGCTCTGGCCGAGATTGACGATCCGCCGCCGGTACTCTATGTTCAGGGAAAGCTGCTCAAGGAGGACGCCCTTGCGTTGGCCATCGTCGGCTCCCGTTCGGCGTCCACTCCGGGGCGGCTCAATGCTGAGCGGATCGCTGGCCGGCTGGCTGGAATGGGGATGACCATTGTGAGCGGTTTGGCCATGGGGATCGATACCTCGGCCCATCAGGGTGCCCTGGCGGCAGGCGGCAGGACCCTGGCGGTGTTCGGATGCGGTCTCGACCAGATCTATCCGGCGAGCAACCGGGCGCTGAGGAAGAAGATCGCCGCCCGGGGAGCACTGATCAGCGAGTTTCCCATGGGAACGGCGCCGCTCCCCATGAACTTTCCCCGGCGCAACCGGATCATCAGCGGGATCGCCCTAGGAACCCTCGTGGTGGAGGCGGCCAAGAGGAGCGGTTCTTTGATCACCGCACGTTTTGCTCTGGAACAAGGGAGAGAGGTTTTTGCCAGACCCGGCACCATTCAGTCGCCCCGGAGTCAGGGCGGGAATCTGCTGATACAGAAGGGAGCGAAACTCGTGCAGGACGCCGGCGACATCGTGGAGGAATTCCCCGACGAGGTCCGGCGGTACCTCTCTTTCGAAAAGACCGCTGCCAGCGAGCCGGTGACGGCAGGGAGTGAGGAGGCGACGGTGCTCCGCTTCATCACCGATGAGCCGGTCCATATCGACGTGCTGACCCGGGAAACGCGCCTGGCGCCGGCCACCATGGCCGCGCTGTTGATCAAGATGGAACTCAAAGGGCTGGTCCGGCAGCTGCCGGGCAAACTGTTTACAAGCCCGTCAGGATTGGGAGGATGCAATGGGTAAGTCTCTGGTGATCGTGGAGTCACCGTCAAAAGCGAAAACCATCAACAAGTATCTGGGAAAGAACTACAAGGTCCTGGCCTCCGTGGGCCATGTCCGGGATCTCCCCAAGAAAGAGCTGGGGGTGGATGTGGAAGCCGGCTTCAAGCCGAAGTACGTGACCATCCGGGGGAAAGGGAAGGTCCTCTCGGAGATCCGGAGCGCCGCGAAGAAGGCCGACGCCGTCTATCTGGCCCCCGACTTTGACCGGGAAGGGGAGGCCATCGCCTGGCACATTGCCGATCAGATCGGTAGCGGGAACAAGGAGATCTACCGGGTGATTTTCAACGAGATCACCAAAAAAGCCATTACCGAGGCGTTCAAGAATCCGGGCCGCATCGATGAAAACCGGGTCAATGCCCAGCAGGCCCGGCGTATTCTTGATCGGATCGTTGGATACAAACTCTCCCCTCTCCTCTGGGACAAGGTCAGGCGCGGGCTCTCTGCCGGTCGGGTGCAGTCGGTGGCGGTGCGCTTGGTCTGCGAACGGGAAGCGTCGATCCAGGCCTTCAAGCCGGTGGAGTACTGGTCCATCACCGCGGAGCTGGAAGGGAAGACGCCGCCGGCCTTTGAAGCCAAGCTTCACAAGATTAAGGGGAAGAAAGCGGAGGTCAAGAATCAGGCGGCCTCAGACCGAATCATGGCGGCGATTCAGGGCGCCCCTTTCCAGGTGGGCCGGATCGAGAAGAAGGCGAAAAAACGTAATCCCGTCGCCCCCTACACCACCAGTAAGCTCCAGATGGACGGCTCCCGGAAACTCGGTTTCTCGGCGCGCAAAACCATGATGCTGGCCCAGAGGCTCTACGAAGGCCTGCCGATCGGCACCGAAGGAAACGTGGGGCTCATCACCTACATGCGGACCGACTCCACCCGTATCTCCGATGACGCGGTCCAGGAGGTGCGGTCTCTCATCCTGGACCGTTTCGGCAAGGACTATCTTCCGGAAAAACCGCGCCAGTATGCCACAGGTAAAAAAGCGCAGGATGCCCACGAAGCGGTCCGGCCGACCTCATCCCTGCGGGATCCCGAATCGGTTCGGCCGTACCTGGAGAAAGACGCCTTTCGACTCTATCAGATGATCTGGAACCGCTTCGTGGCAAGTCAGATGCAGCCCGTCGTTCTCGATACCACTTCCGTCGATATTGCCGTCAAGGACTATACCTTCAGGGCCACAGGTTCCACGATCCGCTTCAAGGGATTCATGGCTGTCTACATCGAAGAGACAGAAGACGGAGAGACCCCTCTGGAAGGGACAAAGATCCTGCCGCCCCTGGAGGAGAAGGAGCTCCTTAAAGTCAACAAGATTGATCCCAATCAGCACTTTCCCCAGCCGCCGCCCCGGTATTCCGAGGCCAGCCTGGTAAAAGATCTCGAGGAGAAGGGGATCGGACGGCCCAGCACCTATGCCGCGATCCTCAGCACCATCCAGGACCGGAAATACGTGGAGATGCGGGAAAAACGTTTTCATCCCACTCCCCTGGGGGTTCTGGTGACCAGCCTGCTAGTGGAGAGTTTCCCCGACATTCTCAACGTGGAGTTCACCGCCAACA
>CAMYMF010000047.1 GCA_947259355.1 uncultured Nitrospirota bacterium
ACACTTCCGCAAGAACGCGCGTAACAGTCTCGAGCATCTCTTCGGCGGTGTACGGTTTCTGCACGGCGCCCACGAAGCCCGCTTCGGCAAAATCGGCGAGCAGGGGGTCGTTGGAGTACCCGCTGGAGACGACGGCTTTGACGTCGGGGTCGATCTCTTTGAGCTTTCGGATGGTTTCTTTGCCGCCCATGCCGCCCGGAATGGTCAGATCGAGAATCACACAGTCGAAGGGCTCTCCCGAGGCCTGTCCGTCCTGGTAGAGGCGGATGGCTTCCCGGCCGTCTCTCGCGCTCGTGACCTCGTAGCCTTCCCGTTGCAGAATGTGGGTCGCGACGTCTCGGATGACACGCTCGTCGTCCATGACAAGCACCCGGCGCGGTTGGCGGATCGCGTCTCTTGGCGGGAGGGTTTGAACGGGGTCGAGTCTCTTGTCGGTTGCCGGAAGCCAGACCGTGCACTCCGTACCTTGGCCCTCTTCCGAATCAACGGTGAGCAGTCCGCCGTGTCGGGTGACGATGGAATAGGCGATGGAGAGCCCGAGACCACTGGCCGTCTCGTTGGTGCTGAAGAAGGGATCGAAGATCCGGCCCATATGCTCCGCGGCAATCCCTCTCCCCTGATCCTGTATCCGCAGGCGAATGTACTTGCCCGGCTTCAAGCCGGTGTCGTTTCCGGTCTTCAAAGTGACATTGTCTCCGGTGATCGAGAGCACGCCGTCACCGGCCATGGCCTGTTCGGCGTTGATGACGAGATTCTGCATCACCTGGCTGATCTGTCCCGGATCGGCTTCCATGGGCCAGAGCGTTTCTGTCAGAGAGAGACGGCAGTCGATGTTTGAGCCGCGAAGCCCCAACGTAACGGCCTTGCGGATCAGCTCCTGGCTTGCCACCACCCTTTTCTGCGGTGCACCGCCCCGGGCGAAGGTCAGCAGCTGCCGGGTCAACTCTTTGGCTCTCAGCGAGGCTTGTTCTGCGCGATTGAGCCGCTCGAAAGCGAAATCATCCGCCTCGAGGTGTTTGCGGGCCACACTGATATTGCCGAGCACCCCCGTCAAAAGATTGTTGAAGTCGTGCGCGATCCCGCCGGCCAGGATGCCCAACGATTCCAGCTTCTGGACGCGCAGCATCTGCTCTTCCATCTGCCGACGCTCGGTGATTTCCCGGACCACCTCGATGCCTGCGACGATCTCTCCCTTGCCGTCCTGGAGGGGGGAGGCGGTGATCTCGAACTGGCGTGAACCCCCCTCGGTGGTAACCTGTCGTTCCGCCATGTGAATCTTGCCGTCCTCGAAGCATGCGGCCACCGGGCAACCTGTACAGACCTGATCCCGAAATTCGTAGACCCGGTAACAGTATTCCCCGGCGTGATCTCCGACCATTCCCTTGTGAATCTCGTTCTGGTAGAGCACCTTGAATTGCCGATCCTGAATGCTGATCCCGTCTCCAATGGCGGCGATAATGGCTTGCAGTTTGTTCTTCTCGGCCCGTAGCGCCTCGTCGGCCTGTCTTTTTTCGGTCGCGTCCCGTACATATTCGATGACCCCATCTATGTCAGCGTCGGGGCTGCTTCGCAGCGGAAAACTGTGCAGTTCGAGCCAGCCCCGGCGGCCCTTTGGCCCCGAGTAGGGGACGAGGTCGACGTGATGTGCGCCGTCCCGCAGCGTCCGCCGGGTGGGGCACCGCTCGCAGGCATCCGCCCGTTCATGATAGGCTTCGTAGCATTTCTGCCCCACCAGCGGCATGCGATGCCGATACCACGCCTCCATGGCGCGGTTGACCCGAACGATTTTCAAGTCCCGGTCGAGGATGCTGATACCGTCCAGAATGCTGTCGAGGACACTGGACAAAAAGGCGTCCCGTCGGCGCAGGTCTTGCTCCATCCGTATCTGATCCGTCACATCCCGCATCAGCACCATTTCCGCCGGCCGCCCCCGATAATTGAGGGTATGGGAGATGATCTCTACATCCAACAGGCTTCCATCCTTGCGGCGATGCCGCCAGCGCCCGGCCACATCGAGTCCCTCCGTGACGGCCGCAACATTGGCCAGCAAGCGTGCAACATCCTCGGGGGGACGAATATCCTTGAGGGTCATGGTGAGGAATTCTTCCCGACTGTAGCCATACTGGTGCACCGCCGCGGCGTTGACGTCGAGAAAACGAAGGGTCTCCAGATCGTAAACAGACATGGGGTGAGGATTGCTCAGGAAGAGCTGGTCGTACCAGACGGGCTGATGGCCTTCGAGATCGGGGATGGCCGAACCGTTGTGGCGGGACTCCAGCTCGGCGACCCGTTGGCGCAGGCGGTCGAGCTCTTTCTCCAATGCGGCTCTTGTTTTGGATTCGCCCATCATGGGGGAACTCTCGGAAGAGTTGGCAGTCCTGCCGATTCAGCCATTGCTACTGTAACCTTTTTGGCGCCCTTTGTAAACCAAGAGTGGAGCCGGTTGCACCCTCGCGCTCGGCCCCCATCGTCTCAGAATTCCATTGCTTCAAGTGGGAGAATCGGCTAAGATAACCAATCCTCCGAATAGTCAATGCGTTCTGGGGCCGGGGCTTCGGCCGGAGAAGATGGGGTTGATTGGGAACGTCCCCTCCTGCGGTCGGGCTAGGGCGAGGACTTGCGACCGATGAGTGGGTTGGATGCACTGAGAAAGAAGATCGATCGGCTGGATGAGGAAATCTTGAAGCTCCTCAATCAGAGAGCTGAAGTAGCACGTGAGATAGGAAAGCAAAAGGCGCTGAATAATAAGAACTTTCATGCGCCATCTCGGGAGGAGGAAATCCTGCAGCGGCTGGAAAAGAAAAACCCCGGTCCCTTCCCGAATGATGCGCTGCGCTCCGTCTACCGGGAGATCATGTCGGCTTCCCTGGCCCTGGAGCAACCGATCAAGGTGGCCTACCTCGGGCCTCAGGCGACCTTCACCCATCTGGCCTGCATGAAGAACTACGGCAATTCCGCCCAGTATGTGCCGGTGAAGAGTATCAGTGAAGTCTTTGAAGCTGTCGAGCGGGGGCACGTCGATTACGGGGTCGTGCCGATCGAGAACTCCACCGAGGGGGTGGTGAACTACACTCTCGACATGTTCTCCGATTCGGATCTGACCATTACTTCCGAGATTCTGTTGGAAGTGTCGCACCACCTCATGAGCCGCTCGGGAGACCTGGAGGGAATCCGGAAAATCTACTCCCACCCGCAACCCACGGCGCAGTGCCGGCAGTGGATCGAAAAGCATCTCTCCCAGATCCCCATCATCGACGTGGAGAGCACGGCCAGGGCGGCCCAGCTCGCGGCCCAGGAGCCCGATGCCGCGGCCATCGCCAGCGAGGCGGCGGTGAAGATTTACGGCCTGCGGGTGATCCAGAAGCGGATCGAGGACAATGTGAACAACTTCACTCGTTTTCTCTCCATTTCGAGACAGATGGCGGAACGGACGGGTCACGACAAGACCTCCATCGTCTTCTCCTTCAAGAATCAGCCGGGCGGGCTCTTTCAAATGCTCCGTCCCTTCGCGGAGCACGGCATCAATTTGACCAAGATCGAATCCCGGCCGTCCAAAAAGAAGGCCTGGGAGTACGTCTTCTACGTCGACATGGAAGGGCACGTGGACGATCCACCGGTTCGTGAGGCCCTCGATAGTCTCGAGAAGGGGTGCTTCTTTCTGAAGGTGCTGGGCTCCTATCCCCGGGCGCGGAAATAAGGGGGCCCCGGGATGACCATTACGCCGGAACATATCCGCCGTTTGACGCCGTACGTTCCGGGAAAGCCGGTGGAGGAGCTCGAGCGGGAGCTGGGGCTGCGGGACACAGTGAAGCTCGCTTCCAACGAGAACCCCCTCGGTCCCTCTCCGCTGGCCGTGAAGGCCCTGTCGAAACACCTGGGCGAGATTCACCGGTATCCCGATGGCAGTGGGTTCTATCTCAAGAAAGCCCTGTCTGAAAAACTCGGCGTCTCGGCCGACCAACTCATCCTCGGCAACGGCAGCAACGAGCTCCTCGATCTCATCGTCCGCACCTTCTACCATCCGGGCATGAATGCCGTCTCGTCGGAGCAGACCTTTGTGGTCTATCCCATGGCGATGCAGGCCGTGGCCGGAGAGTACCGCACCGCGCCGATGAAAGAGGCGCATTATGATCTCGAAGCCATGGCCGGGCTGGTGGACGCAAAGACCCTGTGCGTGTTCATTGCCAACCCGAACAATCCCACGGGTACCATTGTCCGGCGAGAGGAGCTGGTGCGGTTTCTCGACCGGATTCCCGAGTCGGTCCTGGTGGTGCTGGACGAGGCCTATTTCGAATACGTGGACGATCCGCACTACCCCGACGGTCTCTCGCAGCTCCGGGAGGGGCGAAACGTCATGGTCCTCAGGACCTTCTCCAAGATTTACGGGCTGGCGGGGCTGCGCATCGGATACGGTGTCGCTCGTGCGGAGCTGGTCGACTCGATGAACCGTGTGCGGGAGCCCTTCAACACCGGCTCGCTCTCTCAGGCGGGAGCCCTTGGGGCCCTCGGCGATAGGCCTCACGTCGAACGAAGCCGTGGCGTGAACGAGGCGGGCAAAGCCTACCTCTACAAAGAGCTGTCGCGCCTCGGCCTGCCCTACACGCCGACGCAGGCCAATTTCATTTGGGTCGACACGAACCGTTCCGCCAGCGATCTCTACGAGGCGCTGCTCCGGGAAGGGATCATCGTGCGTCCCATGGGCGCGCGGCATGTGCGGATCACCATCGGCACCGAGGGGGAGAACGAAAGGCTGGTTCAGGCTCTGCAGAAAGTGCTAAAGCGGTGAAAGAAGCGGAGGGGTCGGGGATTCGGGTCGGTGAGAACCGGGCCTTGAAGGAGTCCAAGGTTCAAGGATTCCGCTGCTTTTTTCCCGGTTGACTCGATCCCTGGAATCCTTGACGAGTGGGATCTTCCATGTCTCTTTTCTTCAACAACGTTGTCATCATCGGTGTCGGCCTGATCGGGGGGTCTCTGGGGCTCGCGGGCAAGGCACGGGGGCTTTTCGGTGAGGTCATCGGTGTCGGGCGCAACCAGCCGAATCTGGAGACGGCCCGCAGGCTGGGAGCGGTGGACCGTTTCGCACACGATCCCCGTGGGGTCTGCCGCGAGGCCGATCTGGTGGTGCTGGCCACACCGGTGGAGTCCATCGTCTCCATCGGGCTGGAGATAGCGCCCTGCCTGCGCGCAGGGGCAATTCTGACCGATGGGGGAAGTGTCAAGGAAGCCCTGGTGTCGGCGTTAGATGCCGCCATGCCAGACGGTATCCGCTTCGTGGGCGCCCACCCCATCGCAGGAAGCGAGGAATCGGGGGCGGCGGCGGCCCGGGCGGATCTCTTTGAAGGGGCACGGACCATCCTGACCCCGACGGAAAAGACCGATGCCGGGGCACTCCAGCAGATGCACCGTTTGTGGGAGGGCGTCGGCTCGGAAGTCATTGAGATGGATACCGTGGCGCATGACGTAATCCTGGCTGGCGTGAGCCACCTGCCGCACATGATCGCCTACGCGCTGGTGAACACCCTGGCCGATATGGCGAAAGAGCGGCAAGACATCGCCTCCTTCGCCGCAGGTGGGTTCAAGGATATCACCCGCATTGCCTCGAGCCACCCCGAGATGTGGGTGGACATCTGCAAGATGAACAAGAAGAACATTGTCGAGATGATTGATCGATATCAGAAAGTCCTGGAGAGCACCAAGCTTCAGATCCAGAGAAATCAGTTCGAGAGGCTGGCCCAGCGGTTTACGGACGCGCGTGAATTCCGAAACAAACTGGGCCCAGCCATCGACTAGAGCGGGCGATGCGAGCGCACTATGGAGCAGCTGACAGTCAGACCCTCCAAGGGCCTTCGGGGTGAGATCACCGTTCCCGGGGACAAGTCGATCTCCCATCGGGCGGTGATCCTCGGTGCTCTTGCGGAGGGCCAGACCGAAATCCGAGGGCTGCTTCGGGCCGAAGACACCTTGAACACCCTGAAAGCCGTCCGGCAGATGGGTGTCGCTGTGGAGGAGCGCGAAGGGCGCCTCGTGATGGAAGGGGCGGGGCGTCGTGGTCTGCAGGAGCCCAGGGATCTGCTTGATATGGGCAATTCCGGCACGGGGATGCGCCTGGTGGCGGGCGTGCTGGCGGGTCAGGATTTCTTCTCAGTCCTCACCGGGGACGCCTACCTGCGCCAACGGCCCATGCGGCGGGTCACGCGCCCGCTGCGTGCCATGGGCGCAACCATCCTGGGACGGGAAGGGGGTCGTTTCGCCCCGCTGGCCATTCGCGGCGGGCGGCTGGTCGGCATCGATCACATCTCCCCGGTTTCCAGCGCGCAGGTGAAGTCGGCCGTTTTGTTGGCCGGTCTCCACGCGCAGGGGTGCACCTCGGTGACAGAGCCGTACCCTTCACGGGATCATACGGAGCGGATGCTGCGCCAGTTCGGAGCCCGGATCGAGACCCAAGGAACAACCGTGACGGTGGGCGGCGGGCAGCGCCTCTCGGGGTGTGCCATCGATGTGCCTGCGGACTTCTCGTCCGCGGCTTTCTTCGTGGTGGCCACGCTGATTGTCCAGGGATCGGCGTTGCGCCTTCGAGGCATCGGCGTGAATCCGACCCGCACGGGGCTGCTGCCCATTTTGCAGCGGATGGGAGCCCGAATCGAAGTCCATCCTCAAGGCAGCGGTGAGGAGCCCATGGCGGACCTTCACATCTTCTCCTCGAGACTGCGGGGCACGACGGTGACGCCCGATGAGGTGCCCGCGGCCATCGACGAGTTCCCCATTCTCTGCGTTGCCGCCGCTTTGGCCGACGGGGAGACGACCATCACGGGCGCCTCGGAACTGCGCGTCAAGGAAACCGACCGCATTCGAGCCATGCGGGAAAACCTCCAGGCCCTGGGGGCCGATGTGACCGAGCGCGAAGACGGGCTGCTCATCCGGGGGAGCGCGCTGCTGCGGGGCGCACGCTGTAACAGCTTCGGGGACCACCGCATCGCCATGGCCATGGCCGTGGCAGGACTGGCCTGCGGGGGGGAGACCGTCATCGAGGACACGGCCTGCATCGGGACCTCCTTTCCCGGGTTTCCGCAGGTACTGGAGAGCGTCAACCGGTGAGCCGAGCAAGACGAGGACCGATTGTGACCATCGACGGGCCTTCTGGTGCCGGCAAGAGCACCGTGGCCAGAGCCGTTGCCGAGCAGCTCGGGTTCACCTATATCGACACGGGCGCCATGTACCGAGGAATCGGCTGGCTGGCCCGCGAACGGGCGATTCCCTTTCGGGAAGGCCCGGCGCTGGAGGCACTGCTGCGGGACGCCCGGCTGGTCTTTGAGGAACATGAAGACGGTACCCGCCTCATGGTGAACGGCGAAGACGTGACAGAGCGTATCCGCACCGCGGAGATGGGCATGGTGGCGTCGGACATCTCCGCCATTCCATCCGTGAGGCGCTGGTTGTCCGCACTGCAGCGCAGCCTCGGCGAGGCCGGCAACACCGTCCTGGAAGGACGGGACATGGGAACGGTGGTCTTTCCCGATGCCGACGTAAAGGTGTTTCTCACGGCTTCTCTTGACGCGCGCGGCGAGCGCCGGGCCGCTGAGTTGTGTGCGCGCGGCGAAGCCGTGGCGCTGGAACATATCATTCAGGATCTGGCGCAGCGCGACCGCAACGATTCCAATCGAGACATCGCGCCCCTGCGCAAGGCCGAGGACGCCATGGAGATAGACACGTCGGCCCTGACGGTGGCGGAGGTGGTCGAGCGGGTGATGGAGGCCGTCCAACGGCGCGGCAACAGTGGGTAGTGATCCTATGGAAATCATTGTGTCTGACAAGGCCGGTTTCTGTTTCGGTGTGAAACGGGCCATCCAGACGGCCTACGATACCGCCCATCAGACGGAGGGGGAGGTGGCCACTCTGGGTCCCCTCATCCACAACCCTCAGGTAGTTTCCCGTCTGAAGGAGATGAAAGTGCGGCCCGTGGAGGGATTGGATGAACTCAGGGGGAATACCTTGATCATCCGCTCCCACGGCGTTCCCAAAGAGGTGATCGACGATGCGGAACGACGGGGGGTGCGGGTCATCAATGCCACCTGCCCGTTCGTCAAGAAAGCCCAGAACTACGCGAGCCTCCTTCAGCAGGAGGGCTACCGGGTCGTGATCGTCGGGGACAAGCGACACCCTGAAGTGCGCGGTATTCTTGCCTATGCGGCGGGCTCGGCCTTGGTGGCGGAAGACGCCAGGGATCTCGATCTGTTGGGAAAGGTCTCCCGCATCGGCGTCGTGGCCCAGACGACGACCACCCTGGAGCGGTTCCAGCGGGTTGTGCAGCGCTGTGTGGAGTTGGCCGGCGAGGTCAAGGTCTACAATACCATCTGTGATGCCACGAGCATCCGGCAGCGAGAAGCCGAGGAAATCGCTGGACGGGTCGATGTCATGCTGGTGCTGGGCGGCAAGAACAGCGGCAACACCACCCGGCTGGCCGAGCTCTGCCGGTCAACGGGTACGCCTACCTACCACATCGAGACCTCGGCCGAGATCGATCCCCTCTGGGTGCAGGGAGCCCAAAAAGTGGGAATTACTGCGGGGGCGTCCACGCCGCAGTGGATTATCGCCGATGTGGTCGCTTTTCTGAGAAGACTGAGTGGCGTCGGGCCATGAGGACGCCAGCGGTACTCGCACGATAAGGACGGGAAAAACAGAATCCCGGGGATCCCGGGATAGATTATTATTGACAAAAGCGGCAGAAAGGTTCTATTTTTAAAAACTTAGGTTACGCCGGCAGGTTGCGGTGAGCCATGTCCCGCCGGTGTTGGGGGCGGGGGCGAGAGAGGGGGACCCTCTCCGTAAAAAGTGTCAGGAGGTCGTAAGAGCATTATGAATGAACAGATCGACGAAAATGTGGAAGCCCAAGAGGTCCGCGAGCAGCAGGACGAAGAAAACGTGGAGCAAAACGATGAGCTCTTGAGTCAGGAGGACATGTCGCAGCTCTATGAGCAGACGTTCCAGAACACCAAGCAAGGCTCGGTCATTAAAGGGAAAGTCTTGAAGGTGACGAAGGACTTCGTCGTGGTGGACGTCGGCTTCAAGTCAGAAGGGATGATTCCCGCCCACGAGTTCGCCCACCACGGAACCCCCAAGGTTCAGGAGGGGGACGAAGTGGAGGTGCTGCTGGAGCAGGTTGAGGACGGCGAAGGCCAAATCGTTCTCTCCAAGGAGAAGGCCGAGCGGATCCGGGTGTGGGAGCAAATCTCCAAGGCCGCAGCCGAGGACAAGCCGATCGAAGGCGTGGTCGTGTCTCGGATCAAGGGTGGGCTTTCGGTGGATGTTGGTATCCGGGCGTTCCTGCCGGGTTCCCAAGTAGACATCCACCCGGTGCGCAACCTCGACAAATATATCGGGCAGAAGCTCCAGATGCGAATTATCAAGATGAATCAGAAGCGGGGCAATATCGTTCTGTCCCGCCGGGTGCTCCTGGAAGAGCAGCGGAAGGTCCTGAAGGCGGAGACCCTGAAGAACCTGCAGGAAGGAAAGATCCTGAAGGGGATCGTCAAGAATCTCACCGAGTATGGGGCTTTCATCGACCTGGGAGGAATCGACGGCCTGCTGCACATCACCGACATGTCCTGGGGCCGGGTGCATCATCCGTCGGAGCTCTTTTCGTTGGGAGATGAGGTGGAAGTGGTCGTGCTGAAGTTCGACCGCGAGCGCGAGCGCGTCTCCCTCGGTTACAAGCAGAAGACACCCGATCCGTGGACCCAGGTGGGGAACAAGTATCCCGTGGGCAGCCGGGTGCAGGGAAAGGTGGTGAGCCTGACAGACTACGGTGCTTTCGTGGAACTGGAACAGGGCGTGGAAGGATTGGTCCATGTCACCGAGATGTCGTGGACCCAGAAGATCCGCAACCCCTCGAAGCTGGTTTCCCAGGGAGATATCGTGGAGACCGTGGTCTTGAACATCGACCTCAAGAACAAACGGATTTCCCTCGGCATGAAACAGGTGGAGGGCAATCCCTGGGAAGTGATCGAAGACAAGTACCCCGTGGGGAGCCGGATCCGGGGGAAGGTCCGGAACATGACAGACTTCGGCGCCTTCATCGGGCTGGATGAAGGAATCGACGGACTGGTGCACATCTCGGACATGTCATGGACCCGGCGTATCAAACATCCCTCGGAAATCCTCAAGAAGGGTGAAGAAGTGGAAGCGGTGGTGCTCCACGTCGACAAGGCCAAGGAGCGCCTCTCTCTCGGTCTGAAACAGCTCACGCCCGACCCATGGATCGGCATTGGCGAGAAATTTCCCATGGGGGCCGTCGTCACGGGCAAGGTGGTGAAGATCACCGATTTCGGTGTCTTCGTGGCGCTGGAGAATGGCGTCGAGGGACTGGTCCGCAATACCGACGTCGCACTCGATCCGGCCAGCAAGGTCGAAAACGTTCTGGCCATCAACAGCGACATCAAGGCGGTGGTCATCAAGATTGATGAAGAGGATCGCAAGATCGGCCTGTCCATCAAGAAGTACCTGGAAAGCCTGGAAGAGGATGAGCTGAAACGTTACCTCTCCGAACAGGAGTCCATGCGCACGACCATGGGAGACCTCCTCGCGGATCAGGGTGCAGAGATGCCCTCGGGGGACGCGTCGGCGGAGTCCTCCGAATCGTCCGAGTCACAAAACGGCTGAGCCGGTGCGTGTCAGCCGCTTCTAATATCGATTTCCTGATAGGACGCTCAACGCGCAAGTGCCGGGCGCGCATCGGCGCCGGGAGGGGAGGAATATGATATGAGCAGAGTTCCCCGAGATGCTGCAGCGCGCTTCCTGATCTTCCTAGCCGGTCTCTGTACCATAGTCTTCCTCTCCGTTTTTCTGCTCACCCGGTTGCTTGGCGGCGGCGCGGGCCCCGTTTCGCTGACCGGCGAAAAGATCGGCGTTCTGGAGATCCGGGGGATCATCGTCGATTCCCGGCAGGTCCTGGAATCCCTCAAGCGCTTTTCCGAGGACCGGCAGGTCAAAGGGATTTTGGTGCGCATCGACAGCCCCGGTGGTGCCGTGGCGCCCTCCCAGGAAATCTACCGTGAGCTGGCCAGGATCCACAAAGAGGGCAAGAAGAAGGTCGTGGCTTCCTTCGGCAATGTGGCCGCATCGGGGGGCTATTACATTGCGGCGGCGGCAGACAAGATTGTGTCCAATCCGGGGACGATTACGGGCAGTATCGGCGTCATCATGGAACTGTCCAATGTCCAGGAGCTTCTGGACAAGATCGGTGTGGAATCCTACGTCATCAAGAGCGGCGAGTTGAAAGACATTGGCTCCATTACCCGCCCCATGACGGATCGCGAAAAACAGGTGCTCCAGAGCGTCATCGATGACGTCTACATGCAGTTTGTCGAGCATGTCGCCGAAGGGCGAGGGATGGCGGTGGAGAAGGTGAAGCTCATTGCCAACGGGAGCATCTTCTCCGGCCGGCAGGCTCTCGGCCTGGGGCTGGTGGACAAGCTCGGCACCTTCCAGGATGCCGTCGATCTGATTACCGAACTGGCCGGGATCGAAGGCAAGCCGCGATTGGTCTATGACCAGCGCGAACGCCTTGGCTGGATCGACTATGTGGTCAATCGCATTTCTCGGCGCATTTCACAGCTCAGAAGAGATCACACTCAGTGGGGCGTCTTCTACCTCATGCAGTAGCCGGCGGAAGGACCTGCCTACCTGCCATGATGCAAGGACTACTTGCGGGGCCACTTGAGAGCATACTTCCCCGGCCCTATGAGAATCAGCGACAGAAAAACGATGCCGTCCTCCAGGGCATGGGAGTAGACCCGAAAGGGATCCCCCTTGCTCACGTGCATGTTGAGGGCCACCGCCATCGTGAAGGCGAGAACGATACAGGCCGGGCGGAAAAAGAGTCCTAGCATGAGCAGCAACCCGCCCACCGTTTCGGAAAGCGCTGCGCACAGTCCCCAGAGCGTCGGTGCAAAGGTGACGCCCAGAGTTGCCATGGCTCCCCCCAGGGCCTTCCACTTCTCCGGGCCTCCCATGAGCTTCGGGATACCGTGCACCATGAAGGCCACGCCGAACCCGATCCTAAGAAGGAGCAGGCCGGCGTCTCTATAGCGATCGAGGAAGCTGTACATAGACCTCCCCAAGCCTACTCTTTACCTACGCCGAGGCTCTCTTCTTCTTCTTTCTGTTCTTCTTTTTCTCTTTCTTTCTTTGCTTCCGCCGCCTTTGCCGCCTCGGCCTCTGCAGCCTGGAGGCGCGCCTCGTATTCCTCTTTGATCCGTTTCGTTTCTTCCTGGAGTTTGACCAATTCTTCCTGGAACTTGTCCGCTTCCTCGAAAATTCCCGTAATGGTCTCGTCCTGGAAAACGTTGTCCAACCCCTGCTCGGCGCGAAGAGTGTAGATCCGGTTGCCGAGCTGTGCCATGACGGCATCCATGTCCCGCTTGAGGGAGGTGATCTTCATGTTCAACCGAGTGAGCTTTGTCTTCTCCTCGGCTTTCCATGTTGCCTTTGAAGTCCCCGCCTTCACAGTTTGATAGGCATCATCCAGACCTTTCTTGATTTTTTCAAACATCCCCACACCTCCTCGTCAACGGTTGATAATCTGTAGCCCTTAATATAGCCCATGTCTTCATTTTTGCAACCGGTGCAGGGAGTTACGAGACGGGGTTTCGCTGACTGGATGACTGGATAGGCACATGCCACCCCGAGCAGACGGTGACAAATTCTGTCACCGCCCGGTGCACGGAGTCAGTAATCGGACAATTTTGGCAGATTCTTGGCGATCCCGTTTTTGTTTGCGAGAGCCAATAAGTTGAAAAGAACAATGAATACAGAATGATACGCGGGCTCAACCCGCATTGGTATGCGCTTTGCAGCCACATTTCTCTGAAGCCCCCTGGATCGGCAGGCAGCAAGCAAAAGCTGCCGTTCACTCAACCCGCCGTGAAACGAGGTGTCCCATGCAAACGTGCGTCCTCGAGCAAGCCGAGCATTTTCTGGAGGTGACCAAGCATATCTTCAAGACCCGGGGTTTCTGTTTCTCCACGGCCTTCATCGTGGGGGAGGGCGTTGAGATCATCCGCCTCAACCTCACCACCGAGGAAAAAAAGGAGGCCTTCGCCGGCTTGGTGAAGAAGCGCTACTACGAAACCGATGCCCACCACCTCATTGTGATTCAGATGGCGGAGGTGACTTCCCTTTCTGCGGAACAGCTCCAGGAGATGATGCAGGCGCCCGAAGCGGATTGCGATTTTGAAGATCAGACTCGGGATGCTTTGCTGGTCTTCATCAGCACTCGGGAAGAGGGTGTGGTTTGGCAGATTCCCTTTATGTGCGACAGCGGCGAAATCGTCTTTGAAGAAAAAGAAGTGATGCCGAGCATCGTCAGCGATAACTGGATGATCAATCGCAACCGCCATTTGGCAGGCCGTTTGAACTGACGGGGCGCCGGCCAGGCAGAGCTAGCCCTCCTCTGCGCAGGGAATGCAGATCCGCCGCCCGTTCTTCTCCCGCAGCCGCGGGGCCATCACCTTTTCGCCGCAATGATCGCAACGCCCGCTCGGATAGATTCTTGCTTTTGACGGTGGCGCCGCATCCACCGAACGCACGGCAAGAATCTCCGCTTCCGGTGCCGACAGAATCGCCTCTATCTTGCGCGCCTTGAGGGCGTCGATCTGTGCCACCAGCTCGCTCGTTCTTTCTCCCCCGTGAAATCGATCCCACAGTTCCCGCTCTTCCGGGGGCTCCTGCCGGTGGTACTCCACGCTAATACGTACAGCCTGGCCGGAGCCCCGATGAAAGAAGGTATAGACCTGCTTGCCGTAGTCCCGGAAGATGAGATTGCCCTTCCCGAAGGTGCACCCGGTGAGCACCTGCACCGCGTCGACGGCACAGGAGTCATTCTCCACGACTGCCACCAGTTCTTCATCGATCGCACGATCCCCCAGCCGCTGCAGCGCCGCTTCTGCCGCCCGGTATCCGTACGCCAGGCCCGGACAGACATGCCCGTGAAAGGCCGCAATTCTTTTCATTTTGTCCTTCAGCACCATGGCACTCACTCCTTTCGATTGTGCACCCACCTTAGCACAGTTTAGAGGAAAAGAACATGGCCGGGCCATTTCTGTTGACACTTCGCGGCCCCGTTGTTATCCTCCCCGCGGTCTCGGGGCCGCCCAGCGGGCGGGCCCCGTCTGCATCCCGAAACGCCCCGTTTGCTCTTGTTTGCACGCGCCATCAAGCAGCACCGTGTGGGGAAGGGCACTCCTTCATCGAATGGTATCGACATGATCCGGACAGAGGAGCTTACAAAACGCTTTGGTCAACTGACGGCCGTGGACGGTTTGAGTCTCTCCATCGGGCGCGGCGAGGTGTTCGGTCTTCTCGGACCGAATGGCGCCGGCAAGACGACCTCCATCCGCATGCTGACCACCCTGGCGAAGATCACCACAGGGCGTGCATGGGTGCGGGGGTACGATGTGGCAAGCGCCCCCCTGGCCGTGAAAGGGGTCATCGGTGTCGCGCCCCAGGGACTGAATCTCGAGATCGAGCTGAGCGCGTCGGAGAATCTTGACTATCACGGCAGACTCCACGGGATGCCACGAGGGGAACGGCGGGCGCGCGTTTCGGCGCTGCTCGAGTTCGTCGATCTGTCTGCCAAGAAGGATGTCCTGGTCGATCAGTTCTCCGGTGGCATGAAACGGCG
>CAMYMF010000048.1 GCA_947259355.1 uncultured Nitrospirota bacterium
TCCTTGCGGCCGGCACGGCCTGGCTCTATCCGCTCTACACCGGGGAAAAGGCGATCATCTCGCTCTTCCCCGTCGGCATCATCACCTATGAGTTCACCATGCTTTGCGCCATTCTGGGAACCCTCGGCGGGATGCTCGTGGAAATGGGCCTGCCCCGGTTTGGCAAGAGGCTCTACGATCCGGGCATCTCCGATGGGCTGATCGGTATCCTGGTGTCTTGCAAGGACCGCGCGGCGGCGAGCCGGGCCGGCGAGATTCTGGAGAAAGCCGGCGTGCTTCGCGTTCGGCGTGAGGACGAATCATGAGACCTGCGCAATCGCCACGATGGAGCCCGCTGCTATGGCTGAGCCTGCTTGCCCTGGGGTGGGGCCTTGCGGGCTGCTACGACATGCATGATCAGCCCTCCTTCAAACCGCAGGAAGGCCCGAGGCTGAGCTCCCCCGGAGAGGCTGTGCCGGTGCAGGGTACCGAGATCCTCGCGCCCGGCAAGGTGCCCATCAATCCCGTCGCCGCCACCGAGGACTCCCTGGCAGCCGGCAAGAGCCTCTTTGAGATCAACTGCGCCATGTGTCACGGCCGTGAGGGACGGGGGGACGGCCCCGTCGGGAAGAAGTGGATCGTGCCGTGCGCGAACCTCCATCAGGAACGGATCCACCGTCTGAGCGACGGCGATCTGTTCAACCGGATCACAGCGGGTTACGGCACCATGCCCGGCTTTGCCAAACGCCTCGCCCCCGAGGAGCGCTGGCATATCGTGAACTACGCGCGTCAGTTCAAATAAAACTCACCGCCCATCCTCTGCTGGTGTCTCTCTTTGCCCCGGTTTTACTGTTGCGTCCGTCTGTTTTACGTTATAGTAGAACCGACAGCGGAGAGCCAGGGCATGAATCAGAGCAGACGGACAGAGAGCTACGGGGAGGGAGCGTCTCCCTTCGGGCCGATGGATCGCGCCTTTCTGGCGCTTCGTGTCGTTGTGCTGGCGGGCGGGTTGGGGTGGCTTCTGTTCGCACCCCTGACGCGGGACGCGAAGATCCAGGGGCTCATTGTCTTTCTCTTTTACTCCTTCTATAACTCCGCCCTCTATGTTTCCATTTTTTTCAACCCGCGCCATATCCGGGCTTTCTACCTGGTGGGCGTCATCTTCGATCTCATCTTTATCCTTCTGCTCCTGATGCTCACCGGCGGCGCGGCCAGCACCTTCTTCATCGCCTTCTATATTCTGGTCGCCCTGCACTCCGTCTATTACGGGCTCAAGGTGGGTCTCTTGGTATCGAGCGCCTCCAGCCTGATCTATCTGGTGAGTTATGTACACAGCGGCTATCCCATTCACTGGACCGATTTCGGCGTGCGGATTCTGTCCCTGTTCATGCTCTCCGTCTGGGCCGGACTCCTCTCGGGGATCATGCGGGAGGATCGGGAGCGCATTCAGCGGTTGAACCGGGAACTTCGGGACTCGCTGGAGAACCTGGAGCGTGCGCAGAAGCAGCTCATCGAGACGGCAAAACTGACGGCCCTCGGTCGGATGACGTCCGACGTGGCCCACGAAATCCGCAATCCTCTGGTCAGCATCGGCGGGTTCGCGAGGCGCTGTCTTGCCATGATCGATCCGGGGGATCCGGCCAAACGATATGCCAAAATCGTCGTGAAGGAGGTGGCGCGGCTGGAGAAGATACTACGGGACCTGCTGATCTTCTCGCGAGGGCCGGCACGCAAGCCGGCGATGACGAAGATCGATGAGATACTGAGCTGGGCGCTGGCCCAGGTCCAGGAGGAAATCGCCGCCGAGGAGATCCGGGTGGTGCGAGACATCCCGGACGATCTGCCCCAGATTCTGGGCGACGGCGAGCAGCTCCGGCAGGCCTTCATGAATATCATCCTCAACGCTGTGCAGGCATTGGAGCCGCGGGGCGTGCTGATGCTCAGGGCTACCATGGAGCGAGATAGGGAACCGCAACGGGTCTGCGTCGAGATCGAGGATACGGGCTGCGGCATACCCGCGGAAAACCTGCCCCTGATCTTCAATCCCTTCTTCTCGACCAAGAATGCCGGCGAGGGGACGGGTCTCGGGCTGTCGGTGAGCCGCCGCATCATTGAGGAGCACGGCGGGCGGATCGAGGTATCGAGCCGGGTGGGGGAGGGGTCCCTGTTCAGGATTCTAATCCCCTCCTTGGCTGAGGTGGAGGTCGCGGCGTTGCCGCAGAAGGAGCGCGCACAATGAAACGGGAGCTGCCCGACTTTCTGCGGGCCCATCCGCTCTTTCAGAAGCTGGGACTGAGCGCTGCAGAGCAGCAGGAGCTGATCGGCGCCATTGAGGAGGACTATCTGGCCGGTTTCTTTGCGTCCCTCATCCAGGAGACCGAGGCCATCATGGGGATCGATCCGAATCTTCCGGAACAGCGCATTCTGGAGATGGCGGCCAGGACAATCGTCGACAGTCTCAACGCGAAAGCCGCGTCCATCCGTCTCTTCAATCCCGCCACGTTGAAGATGACCAGTTTCGGCGCCTATCAATTCGCCGAGGACGAGCGTATCTCGGACATCCCCTTTCACGACTCCATTGCCGGCCGGGTGGTGCGAGAGGGGACCAGCATCCCCGTGCCAAGCATCCTGAAGGATCCGGCCTACAAGAACAAGGCCATTGTTCGGACGAAGGGGTTTCGCTCCATGCTGGCCTTACCGCTTCGGATTCCGCGGTTCATGAAGCTGGAGAAAGATCTAATGGGAAGTCTGCAGATCTACTTCCCGGAAGAGAACCGGCAGTTCGACTCACTCTTTGTAACCCACGCGGAGCTGCTGGCGCGGCGCGTCAGTTACGTGCTGGCCAAGAAACGGATCCTGGACCTGCAGCGGCTCAATGCCCGCAAGGAGAACATCGTCAACACCATCTTTGTGAAGCTGAGCAATCGGGAGGGCGTCAAGCTGAAGGATCTCTTCATGGCGCTTATCCCGGAGCTGGGCGAATCGCTCAGAGTCTACGGCTGCTCCCTCTTTACCGTCTCCCGGGATCAGCAGTTCGTCCGCCTGGAGGCGGCCTATCCCATGGAGCAGACCTACCACAGTGTCGGCTCCACCTACACGGTCAAGCGCTATCCCTATTTCCACACGGTGATCCACGGGACCCAAACGGTGGGGGACGCGCCCTATGAGCGAATCGATCCGGGCTATCTGCTCATCAAGAATCCCCAGCGAAGTCATCTCGTCAGCCGGGGGATCCGGGACTTTGCGGCGACCCACCGGATTCACTCCATCCTCATCGTGCCGCTTCGGGCCGATGACACGCTGCGGCACCTGATGATATTTTACGCCCATGAGCACCGCCAGTCCTTCACCGACGAGGAAATCGAGCTGATCACCTTTTTCGGACGGGAGGTCATGAAGGCCTACCGTCTGGAACTGCTCGACGACGTGCTCCATGATTTCAAGAACCCCGCCATCGCCATTGCCGGTTTTGCCAACCGGGCGCGCCGGTTGCTCGAGGGTGCGGATCTTGCCGAGGCCCGCGAGCGGTTGCGCGGCTATCTGGACATCATCGTGAAGGAGACGGACCGCCTCAAGGACCTGACTATCGCCATGAGTGTGGAGGGTCGGGAGCAGATCGTCGATTTGAGCCGGGTGGCGGCACAGCGCTACCAGGTGAATGAAGAGGCGATTCGCGCACTGCAGCGCAAAAACATTGAAGTTCGCGCCCCAGAGGTACAAGGCGATCTGCTCATCTTCTGTTCCCCCTTCGGCATGGAGCGGGTGCTCGACAACATGCTGAGCAACGCGACCACCGCCATCCCCGAGGCCGGCGGTGTGCTGAGCCTGCGCACCTTCAGCCGCAAGACCATGGCCTGTCTGGAGATTCGAAACACCGGGACCATCCCCGACGAGAAGATCGATCAGGTGCGCCGGGGCGAGGTGAAAGGCCGCGGGCTCAACATCATCCACCGTTTCGTCCAGTCCAACCACGGCCGATTCCGCATACGCAACGAATCGGGCGACACCGTCTGCTCCATCGAGATTCCGCAGCATCGCACCGTCCAAGAAGAATCGGTTTGACGGGCAGTTCCAAATGGGATGACAACCGTCCGGTGGCAAACCGCAATCAAAGGGCGTCTTGCCGGGCGCGCAGGTTTCCCGGCGGCTATCGAATTCAAATGATACGATCTCGCAGGCAGTAAAGGCTCTGCGAAAGAAGAAGCCTTTGGACCTGACAAGAATCAAGAACGGGCAAATGTGGGAAAAGAGGCGCCCATATCTGCCTGAAGTGGGAGATCGGCGTTGAAAAAACCACTCTACTTGGGCTGGAGTGGGGGATTTGTGTCGCCGGCATGCTATGCCTTGTACCCCGCAAGCCTGGAAGAGAATGGATTTTGACCCTGAGAAGCAACTGACCCGAGATTCCAGCGGTCCCGGTGTCACTGTTTCTTATATGCTTTGTCATGCGGACCTACAGTCAGAAAGAGGATTCTTTGTTTGTCTTCTGCACAGTCGGGGTGCAATGTCTCCTCGCAGATGAGAAAGATGATTCGGATGTTCCGATTAACCCGTTTGCTTCGAAGGCCTCGCAGGTCGGCCCAGCGGCCCTTGCCGAGCGGCTCGGTATTGTAGTAGGGGTCCAGGAGAATGGCGTCGACCTTCTTCCGGATTTGCGTCTTGAGTCCGCTGAAGTGCCGGAGGCCGTCTTGGAAATCGTTGGTGAAAAAGCCCTCATAGGCTCTTGTCACTTGAAGACCTCGTCATAGGTGGCCAGCTTCCCCGGCTTCTTCATGAGTTTTTCGATCTTCTTCGCGAACTCGGGATACTCCATGATCCAGTCCGTCTCGGAGGTCCCTTCAATGGCGTGGCGGTACGCATCCAGGGCCTCGCGAATAATGTCCGCCTCGGTCATCCGTCTGCCCTGTTTCTTGCTGAACAGGAAGGCCGCATTCTTGAGGAACTCCGCCTGTTCCTTGCTGAGCCGGATCTCCTTGCGTATACTCAATTTGGACATTGCTTCCCTCCAAGGTACGTAGTTACGTAACAATGTATCTTGATCGGTTGAGAGTGTCAAGAAGAAAGGGGGAAATTGCGTGCTAAAGGTTCCGGCGCAAAACATGCTGTCAAGCAAGATAGGGGGTCATCCATTTTGACCCCCAAAGGGTGCATATAAGCACGAAAAACGGGCTGTTTATCATGTATTATACAATAATATCAATGGGTTAGCGTGGTCCGACCCGGAGAAAGACCATGGCAGGTCAGGGAGGTGGGAGGGGAGTTTCGATCTTACGAGTTGACTTCCGTTTCCATTTTCTTAGACTAGGCACCAGACCAGTCGGAAGGAGTACTGCTATGAAGACCGTTAGATTCAACGAAGCCAAGACCCATCTGGCGCGTCTGCTCGATGAGATCGCCAAGGGCGAGACGTTCTCAATTACGAGAAAGGGAGAGCCGGTGGCTCTGCTGATCCCCTTCATGTCTAAGACGAAGCGGCCGCCCGAAGAGACCGTTCGAAAACTGAGGGAACTTCGAAAGGGCATCACCACCGGCGGTGTGTCCATTAAGGAAATGATCGAGGAAGGGAGGCGCTTTTGAGCCGTTTTGTGTTGGATCGCTCTGTGACCATGGCCTGGTGCTTTGAAGATGAGAGCAACAAATACACCGAGAGGGTCCTCGACACGCTCGTGAAAGGCGAGGGCTGCGTCCCTGCTGTCTGGGCGTTGGAAGTGGCGAACGTGCTGCTCGTCGGAGAACAGAGAAAACGATTGACCACCGCCCAATCGTTACGATTCGCGAATTTGATTCGCCACCTTCCGATTTCCGTAGATGAAGGCGCGGCATCTCGAGCCTTCGGGGAAATTCTTGCATTGGCCAGAGATCACTCCCTGTCGTCGTACGATGCTTCTTATCTGGAGCTTGCCATTCGGGAGGGCCTCGCTCTGGCGACGCAGGATGTTTCCTTGAAGCGTGCTGCGAAGAAGAGCGGGGTGTCGCTGCTTTGATTCCGGTAGGTCCCCCAAGGGAATCAGAGGAGATATGGGGACTCCAAGAGTGGAGAGCTGGACCCGTTTCGCTTTTCGCAGAGAGTGTTTCAGGGGCTTAGAAAGTCGATGGTAACCAGGTCGGACTTTTTTGCGATCATGTTGAAATGGCGATCATGATGAACCAGGGTATAACCGTTTTCGATGGCCAGAAAGGCAAGAAGGATGTCCAGGGTGGGGACCGTGAGCCCTTTTTTTCTAAGTGCGTATCCGAAAGGATAGACGCTGTCCCACTCTGCTGGGTCAAGATCGCAGCGCTCCAATGAGTCCAGGCGAGCCTTCAGCTCCGAGAACTCCTTCCGGTTTCTACAGCCCTGCAGCAGTTCCATCATGACATAGGGGGTCGTGACCGCGGTGTTCTGATCCAGGGCTTCCTTCAGGAGTTTCTTGAGTTTCGTTGGACCACTTTTCTTGAAGCTGACTATCCACGCTGAAGTGTCCACCAGCATCTTATTTTCTGTCACGTCGCATCTTCTCCAGGTCTTTCAACGAAAGGCCAAAGCCGTCATAGTTGCCTATCATCTCTTTGAGTTCTTCCCGCCTTTTCGCTTTCAAGTATTCCGTTAGGGCAATGACGATAGCCCCTTTCTTTGTTTTGGCTCCGGACTTCTTCATCACCTCTTTCAAGAGATCGCTGTCAAGGTCGAAGGTGCTACGCATAATCTTATCCTCCATGTATGCATCAAAATAATAGTAAAAAATGCATACCATGTCAAGATTATTATATGCATATTGGTTTACAGAAACCCGGTCCTGCGGGCTGGATCAGATTCAATGTGGCTTTGCCTAATGTGCTCAGGTGTGTTTCACATGAGAGTTCGGAATGACGACCCACGATACAACCATCAGGGTGGGTCTCTCCCCCCTTTGGCAAAGGGGCGCGCGGGGATTTAAAACGATGCGATCAAATCCCCCGATATCCCCCTTTTCTAAAGGGGGACTCGGAAACAAGGGCCGAACGGGAACTCCCTGCCACGCTGGGCCAAAGCCGCATCGTTTGGGCATGGATGTTTACATGATGACGCGCCCCTGCTTTTGCGGGTGCGGCTTGCACCCGCCGCACCGCCGTGCGGGAGTCCGGGCCTGTCGATCGCCTCTGACGCGATGCAGGCGCGCAAATTCGAGTAGAATTCACAACTTGCATGTCCGTCTCTCAATGGTATAATGGGTGCGGCCTGAGGTATGCAAACAACAAAAGAGGGGTGACGATGGAAGATCGCGAGCGGATGGAAGTGGATGTGCTCTTTGTGGGCGGTGGGCCGGCGTGCCTGGCGGGCGCGCTGCATCTCATGCAGGTCATCGAGACGCACAACAAGGCTGTGGAGAGCGGCACCGCGGACGGGCCCCCCCTCGATGAGATCATGGTCGTGCTGATCGAAAAGGGCGCGGAAATCGGCGCGCACGGGCTCTCAGGCGCCATCCTTGATCCGCGCACCCTGCGGCAGCTCGTGCCCGACTACCGGGAGCGGGGCGCGCCCATCGAGCATGTGGTGCAGAAGGAATCGCTCTACTACCTCTCTCCCAAACGCAAGGTCCGCGCGCCCTTCACACCGGGACCTCTCGACAACCGTGGCGGCTACGTCATCTCTCTGAGCCGGTTCACCCGCTGGCTCGCGGGCCTCGCTGCGGAGAAGGGGTGCGAGCTCTTTCCCGGCTTTCCGGGCGTGGAGGTACTCTATGACGGCCATCGGGTGATCGGCGTGCGCACCGGAGACAAGGGAATCGACAAAGAGGGGAACCGCAAGGGGAATTTCGAGCCGGGCGTTGACCTGATGGCCAAGGTGACCGTCTTCGGCGAGGGGCCCCGGGGTAGTCTGGCCAAACAGATGATTCCCAAGCTGGGTCTCGATGCGGACCAGGAGCCGATGAGCTATCTCACCGGCGTCAAAGAGGTCTGGGAACTGCCCGACGGAGCGGAGAACCTCCAGGAAGTGATTCATACCCTGGGTTATCCCATGCCGTCCGACACCTATGGCGGCGGCGCGATCTACCCCATGTCGGGCAACCAGATCGCGCTGAGTCTGCTCGCGGGGTTAAATGCACCCGATCCCTTCCAGGACAGCCACGAGCGGTTTCAGATGTTCAAAGAACATCCCTTTGTCCGGTCCCTCATCCAGGACGCGAAGCTCGTAGAATACGGCGCCAAGACCGTCTCCATCGGGGGCTACTTCTGCATGCCGCGGCTCGCCTTCGACGGCGGGATGCTGGTGGGAGACACCGCGGGGATCTTCGACAGCCGGCGGATCAAGGGGATCCATCTCTCCATGCGATCGGGCATGCTCGCGGCCGAAGCGGCCTTGGAGGCGCTGCTGCGGGGCGATACCTCCCGGGCGGTTCTGGCCAGCTATGAGGAGAGCCTGAAGGAGAGCAGCGCCGGGCGGGACCTGTGGCAGGCCCGAAACTTTCACCAGGGATTCGACCGCGGCATCATGACAGGGCTGCTCAATGCCGGCTACGGAATGCTCACGGGGGGCAAGGCGCTGGCCAACTGGGAGAATGGCAAAGCCGATTACGAGAAGATGGAGCAGGTCGGTCCGTATCACGGCAGCGACGAGCCGAAAAAGCCGCCCGTCTTCGACGGCGAGAAGACCTTCGACAAGGTCACCGATGTTTTTCACTCCGGCACCAAGCACAACGAGGATCAGCCGTGCCACCTGCACGTGGAGGATCTCTCCATCTGCCACGGCCGCTGCCGGGTGGAATATCAGAACCCCTGCGAGAAGTTCTGCCCCGCGGGGGTGTACGAGATGGTGGAGGATGAGAACGGTGGCGAGACAAAGCTTCGCATCAATTTCGCCAACTGCGTGCACTGCAAGACCTGCGATATTCGCGATCCCTATGGGATCATCAACTGGGTCCCTCCCGAAGGCGGCGATGGCCCAAAGTATACGGTGATGTAGGAAGATCGAAGACAGAGGACGGAAGACGGAGGACAGTGGGCAGTTCGCGGTGGGCAGTGGGCGGTAAGGAACTAGAGGACAGAAGTAACGGAAGACATGAGGATCCCATTAGACGCTGTGCGTCTAACGGGACAGGCTACCGACGGAATGACAGAAGCCTGAACTCCGCACGTGTCACTTAACTGGAGTCGGACAAAGAACACAACAGTTGTAGCATGGACTTACTTGATAAGGTCAAACAATTCATCCGCAAGGAGCGGCTTCTGGAGCAAGGGGAGCGTGTCGTCATCGGTTTCTCCGGAGGGCCCGATTCCACGGCACTGCTGGAAGTGCTTTCCCTGTTGAAAGACGAGTATGATCTGATGCTGGTGCCGGCCCATCTCCACCACGGCTTTCGCGGGGAGGAAGCCGACGGCGATCTGCGATTCTGCGAGCAGCACGCAGCGCGGTACGGTCTGGAACTGGTCTCGGAGCGGATCGATGGCCCCGCGCTGGCCCGGGAGCAGGGGCTTTCGGTTCAGGAAGCAGCCCGGGACGCCCGATACGATTTTCTGCTCCGCACGGCCGCGGCCTGTGGGGCGTCTCGCATCGCGCTCGGACACCACGCCGATGATCAAGCGGAGACGCTGCTCATCTGCCTGCTGCGAGGCACCGGCACACGGGGACTCACGGGCATGCCGCCGCAGCGCCAACCCGGGATCATCCGGCCGCTCTTGAAGCTGCGCCGCTCGGAGATCCTGGCGTTTCTCCGGGAGCGGGGCGCGGCGTTTCGCCAAGACTCGTCCAACGAGAAGGATAGATACCTTCGCAACCGGATCCGGCGGGAGCTTCTGCCGTTGCTCCATGAACGCTACAGTGCCAATCTGACGGAAACGCTCTGCCGGACGGCGGAGATCCTCCGGGAAGATGAAGCCTGCCTGGAGACGGCGGCCCGGGAGGCATTTCGGCCCGAGGCCATGCCGGAGGGGTTGGCACTGGACGCGCCGGCCGTTGCTCATCTGCCTCGGGCTCTGGCCCGGCGGGTCGTGCGGCTCGCCATCGACGCGGCGGGGTCGGGACTGGCGGGCATCACCTTTCGTCATGTCGACGCGGTCATGGATCTGCTGCACGCGGGGGGCTCCGCGGCGCGCATTCACTTGCCCCGGGGGCTCGTCGTCGCGAAGGTGTACGGACGGCTCGAATTCAAGACGGGCAGGGATGCGCCCAGCAGGCTCGAGGCTTTCGGTATCCCCGTCCCCGGCAGCGAGCAGATCGCGCCCCTCGGGATCGACGTGGTGTCTGAAATCGTGCCGGCCGGAGGCTGTGGGGCGCCCGCCGCGCCCGACACGGCAGCCCTCGATCTGGACAAGTGCGCTTTGCCGCTCGCCGTGCGGACCCGATCGGCGGGGGACGTGTTCTATCCGGCGGGATTCGGCAAACGTAAGAAGATCAAACGCTTTTTCATCGACCAGAAGATCCCCTGGGGCCGGCGGGATCGCGTGCCGCTCTTCGTCGACCGTTACGATGAGATCGTCTGGGTCGGGGGGTATCGGGCGGACGCCCGCTTCGCCGTGGATGCTGACACGTCCCGGGTACTGCTGCTCAAAATCGTGGATCGAAAGGGAGGGGACCATGATCGCACTCGGTGATGTGTTGATCTCGGCGAAGGATCTGCAGAAACGGGTCGAGGCGCTGGCTCAGGAGATCTCCCGGGATTACGAGAACCAGAATGTGCTCCTCGTCGGAATCCTCAAAGGGGCGTTCGTCTTCCTGGCCGATCTGATGCGGGCGATGACGATCCCGGTGCAGGTCGATTTCCTCGGTGTCGCGAGCTACGGCAAAGAGAGCGAATCCTCAGAGGAGGTCAAGGTTTTCAAGGATTTGAACGAACCGGTGGCCGGCAAGAATGTCCTCATTGTCGAGGACATCATCGACAGTGGTTTCACCACGGAGTACCTCGTCCGCCTGTTGGAGGTCCGCGCGCCCGCGTCGATCCGGATCTGCGCGCTTCTCGACAAACCGGCCCGCCGGCGGGTACCGGTCACGATCGACTACTGCGGTTTTGAGATCCCCGATGTCTTTGTGGTGGGCTACGGCATGGACATCGGCGAGGCCCACCGTCACCTGCCCGATGTGCATCAGTTGATTGAGACGAAGGGCTAGACCACTTCCCGCCCCCTCCTGGCAAATCGAGCTGCCCTCGGCTACAGAGGCTATCCGGACGCCGTCATTGCCGTTACGTCGCGGTGAAAAGTGCAAACTTTCTGTTGTCATGCACAGGCATTTATGGTACGATCTTGAGGCAATTTCTATGAATATCAATCAGATAGCTCTCTTGCAAGGGTGGGGATGGTGTGGGCCGTTGCACCATTCTCAGGAGGATATATTGTGAATTCGTTTTATCGCAGTTTAACGCTTTGGCTGGTCATCGGTATGGTGATGGTCCTGCTGTTCAATCTTTTCAATTACCAGAAGGATGTCACCCAGGAGATCTATTTTACCGAGTTTATGGATCAGGTGGAGGCGGGGGAGGTCAGCGAGGTGGTGATTCAGGATGAAGGGACCATCACCGGGACTTCCAACGACGGCAAGACCTTTCGGGTCTACTCCCCCAACTACCCCGATCTGATCAAGGATCTGCGAGACAAAGGGGTCAAGATCATTGCCAAACCGCCCAAGAAGGAATCGCTGCTGGTGACCATTCTGGTGTCGTGGTTTCCTTTTCTGCTCCTCATCGGTGTCTGGATCTTCTTCATGCGCCAGATGCAAGGCGGTGGCAACAAGGCTCTTTCTTTCGGCAAAAGCCGCGCCAAACTCCTGACCGAGGATCAGCAGAAGGTCACCTTCAAAGACGTGGCCGGGGTCAACGAGGCCAAAGAGGAGCTCCAGGAGATCATCGAGTTCCTCAAGGACCCCAAGAAGTTTCAGAAGCTCGGCGGCAAGATTCCCAAGGGCGTGCTTCTCATGGGACCGCCGGGTACCGGCAAGACCCTGTTGGCCCGGGCCATCGCGGGTGAGGCGGACGTGCCCTTCTTCACCATCAGCGGCTCCGATTTCGTGGAGATGTTCGTCGGTGTGGGGGCCTCGCGGGTGCGAGACCTCTTCGACCAGGGGAAGAAGAACGCCCCCTGCATCATTTTCATCGATGAGATCGATGCCGTGGGACGTCACCGAGGCGCCGGACTTGGCGGCGGCCACGACGAACGGGAGCAGACCCTGAATCAGCTGCTCGTCGAAATGGATGGCTTCGAGTCCCATGAGAGTGTGATTCTCATCGCAGCCACCAACCGGCCGGACGTGCTCGATCCGGCACTGCTCAGGCCGGGGCGCTTCGACCGGCAGGTGGTGGTTCCCAATCCCGACATCAAGGGGCGGGAGGGGATTCTAGAGGTCCATACCCGCAAGATCCCGCTGGAGTCGGAGGTGGATATTCATGTGCTGGCACGGGGCACGCCCGGTTTTTCCGGCGCCGACCTGGCGAATCTGGTCAACGAGGCCGCGCTGCTGGCCGCGCGGAAGAACAAAGAGAAGGTCGGCATGCACGACCTGGAAGAGGCTAAGGACAAGGTCCTCATGGGGCCCGAGCGTCGCAGCATGATTATGACGGACGAAGAGAAGCGATGCACCGCGTACCATGAGGCGGGTCATGCCCTGGTGGCCAAGCTCCTGTCCGGCGCGGCCGATCCGGTGCACAAGGTCACAATCATTCCGCGGGGCCGAGCGCTGGGCGTGACCCAGCAGCTTCCCGAGTCGGACAAGTACACCTTCTCCAGCGAGAACATGCTGGCGAGAATCGCGGTGCTTCTCGGTGGGCGTACATCGGAGGAGCTCATCTTTGGGCAGATCACCACGGGTGCAGGCAACGACATCGAGCGGGCCACGGAAATCGCGCGCAAGATGGTTTGTGAGTGGGGAATGAGTGATCGGCTCGGACCGCTCACCTTCGGTAAGAAAGAGGAGCAGATCTTTCTCGGCCGGGAGATCGCCCAGCATCGGGACTACAGCGAGGCGACGGCCATCGAGATCGATCACGAGGTCAAGCGGATCGTCTCCGAATGCCACGAGAAGGCCCGCACCCTGCTGCAGGAAAACATCGACGTCTTGAAACGGATTTCGGAAACCCTCCTGGAAGTCGAGGTCCTCAGTTCGGAGCAGATTGACGAGATCATGGATGGCAAGCTCCCTCAAGAGGTCCATGGATGATATACGGGATGCGAGTCCTGGATCTGACGAGTCGGGAGGAGCTGATCCGTGAAATGAAACGTCTGGGGGCCGACCCGCCGGGGATTGGCCTCATGTTTCCGAAAGGGCTGACGCGGGCGATCCGTCTTTCCGATGTCCCTTGTAAAATCGCCAACCTTCTCAAGCAGGAGCTGCTGTCGCGGGGAGGAGATTGCGCGGTTTCCCACGGAACGTTAACCCACGCCGTCGAAACCACAGACGTTCTGATGCTGGCCACGGAGCGGCAGTACCGGAAACTGATCCAAAAACTGAAGCGGCAGAACTTTTTCGGTCTTCCCCGTTTGTCCGACGAGCTGCACAAGTGTATCCGGCACATGAATCGGACGCGGTATCCGGTTTTCCTCGGTGAGCGGACCCTCGATCTCGGGTCCCGCACCCACGTGATGGGGATCCTCAACGTCACGCCCGATTCCTTTTCGGACGGTGGTCTCACCCTGGACCCGCAAAAGGCCTGTGCCCGGGCTCTGGCGCTCTCAGCCGCCGGCGCGGACGTCATTGATGTGGGCGGAGAATCGACTCGCCCCGGAGCCGCGCAGGTTTCGGAGACGCAAGAGCTGGCTCGGATCCTGCCGGTGCTGGAAGGCCTGCGGGCGCACGGGGAGCTTTGCATTTCAGTGGACACCTACAAGGCCCGTGTGGCCGAAAAGGCCATCGCCGCCGGCGCCCGGATGATCAACGACATCAGCGGGCTGCGGTTCGACCCGGAGATGGCGCCGGTGCTCGCCGACGGGGGGGTGGCCGTGGTGCTGATGCACATTCGGGGAACGCCCCGGGATATGCAACAAGACCCCGTGTACGAAGATGTCATGGGGGAGATCATTGGGTATCTGGAAGCAAGTATGGAGATCGCCGTGGCCGCGGGGATCCGGGAGGAGCAGCTCCTGGTCGATCCCGGCATCGGTTTTGGAAAACGCCTCCAGGACAATCTGGACATTCTCAGGCGTCTTTCCGAGCTGAAAGTTCTGGGTCGGCCCATCGTGCTTGGAACGTCGCGCAAATCATTTATCGGTGCCATTCTGGACCTCCCCGTATCGCAGCGGCTCGAGGGGACCGCGGCCACGGTCACCCTGGGGATTATGAGGGGAGCCAATATGGTTCGGGTCCATGATGTGGCTGAGATGGTCCGGGTGGTCCGAATGACGGACGCTGTCGTGCAGCGCAGGTAGTAAGAGCATGTGGCAGGAGATCGAACGGTTCATTCACGGGTTCGTCCAGACGATCCGCTGGCAGGATGCCATCGACGTCCTCATTGTGGCTTTCGTCCTCTACAAACTCTTTCAGCTCTTCAAGGGGACCCGGGCGATTCAGATGCTCATCGGATTGGCCATTCTGGTCATGGCGTCTTTCGTTTTCCGGTGGGCCAAGTTCTACACCATCGGCTGGCTGTTGAGCAACCTCTGGGCCTATCTGGCTTTGGGTGTCCTGGTCATCTTTCAGCCGGAGATCCGGCGGGCCCTCGCGCACGTGGGTCAGAATCCTCTCTTCTCGTCGTTCAACCTGGAAGCCGAGGCCAAGAGCGTCGACGAGCTGGTGAAGGAACAGTACGGACAATCTGGTGGAGATGGGGACCCTGCTGGATGCCAAACTCACCAAGGAGATACTGCTGAGTATCTTTCTGCCCTATTCCCCGATTCATGACGGGGCGGTGATCATTCAAAAGGGACGGATCAAAGCGGCCGGTTGTTTTCTCCCCCTGACGCTCAATGTCAATCTCAGCAAGGAACTGGGGACCCGACACCGGGCTGCCATTGGTATTACCGAAGAGAGTGATGCCGTGGCCATCGTAGTGTCTGAGGAGACGGGAACCATCTCGGTGGTGATCGGGGGCAAGATCACCCGAGATCTGGACGGCAAAGCGCTGCGGCGCGTGCTGACGAATGCCATGCAGCCCGCGCTCAAGAAGGGAAAACGGAATCGGTGGGCCCCGGCTTAACGCTTCGATGCGGAGATACCGTGAGGTATTTTTCGATTCATGACAGTTTCGCTTGGGTCAACAGACTTTGACCTTCCAAAAGAAACTTCCTCTCCCCGAGGGGAGAGGAACGAGGTGCGGGGGCTGCAAAGGTTTAAAATTCTTTCTGATGTAATCAGCTCATTTGTTCTCCCTCACCCTAGCCCTCTCCCCCCATCGCAGGGGAGAGGGAAGCGGGATAAACCTTTGGGCTCCCGGCAACAATAGTGGACGATCTGCTTGTCCTTTCATTGGGTGTTCATTACACCAAAGATGTTGATGAATACCAATTTGTCGTTTATAAGACTATGTGGAATGCTCGGTCAGTACCAAATCCTGAGTGAATCAGTTCGTCATCGAACTTAGGAATCGAAGGGCTAAGCTCAGACATTGGCCCCGCTGGAGTCGGTACCGTGGGACGGCTGAAGGATACACTGCTCAAGGATCTGTGGCTGAAGATCTTTTCTCTCGTTTTCGCCATCTTTCTCTGGATGTCAATCGTCGGGGGTGAGAGCGCGGAGGAGCTCTTTGTCGTGCCCCTGACCATTCGCAACATTCCGGAGAATATGATCATCAGCAGCGATGTCATTGATTTTGTCAATGTTCAAGTCCGGGGACAACGGGCGCTGCTGAAAACCCTCAGGCCCCGTCAAATCAACATTGGCCTCAACCTTCAAGATGCCGTTGAAGGGGAGAACAATGTCACCCTCTTTCCCGAAGAGGCGACGCTGCCCGACGGCTTGAGCGTGGTGCGCATCAACCCCTCGCAGCTCACCATCAAGATGGACCGACTCCACGACAAAGTACTGCCAGTGGTCCCCACATTTATGGGTACCCCGGCCTCTGGGTATGAGATGGGAAAAGCCGCGGTGATGCCCGACCGGGTTCGGGTCATGGGTCTTGAGAACGTGCTTCGTGAGGTCGTTCGGATCGAAACGAAACACATCGATCTCTTTGGGAAGGACCAGTCTTTCTCTGAGGAAGTGGGACTCAATTCACCCAACGGAAATATCCTGATCAAAGGGGCGCACACCGTGAAGGTGGACGTGGAGATCCTGGAAAAGCTGGCGGAGCGAAAGTTTCAAGACCTGCCGGTGCGGCTGCGCCAGCCCAGAGCCGGGGTGATTATCACACCGTCCCGCGTCACGCTGACGGTGCAGGGGCCCGAGTCGTTGATCCACAGACTGGCCGATGCATCCGTCGAGGTCGTTGTCCCCCAGCCCACGGAGCCCGGCCTGCACGAGGTGACCCCGGAGGTTCGGCTTCCCGACGGGTGCCAGCTTCAAAAAATGGAACCGCGGACGGTGCGGGTGACGGTGCCGAAAGAGTCCAAGGCGTTTAAAGCGCCCGAAGCGCCGAAAGAATTGCAAGAGCCCGAAGCGCGCGAAGAGCCACAGAAACCGGATGCCTAGGACCCCACACGGGGTGCGGCCGCCAGACGGATGTCACGCACAAGGAGGAGGAAGAACTTTGGGTAAATTGTTTGGTACGGACGGTGTTCGCGGCGTGGCCAACGTCTATCCCATGAACGTTGAGACGGCTGTCAAGATCGGCAGGGCGGCCGCCCATGTTTTCAAGAAGGCCCGAGCGGGACGCCACAAGATCATCATCGGAAAGGACACGCGGCTCTCAGGCTACATGCTGGAGAGTGCACTCATGTCGGGGATCTGTTCCATGGGGGTCGATGTGCTCCTCGTCGGGCCCCTGCCGACCCCGGCCATAGCTTTTATCACCAAGAACCTGCGGGCCGATGCCGGGGTGGTCATTTCGGCGTCCCACAACCCCTATCAGGACAACGGTATCAAATTCTTCTCGGCGGAAGGGACCAAACTTCCCGACAACGTGGAAGACGAGATGGAAGCGCTGATTTTCAACGGGGACATCGATTCGATCCGACCCACGGCGGAGGAGGTGGGAAAGGCCTTTCGCATCGACGACGCCGAAGGGCGCTATGTTTCCTATATCAAGACGAGCTTTCCCAGAGAGCACGACCTGACCGGGTTGAAGATCGTCGTGGACTGCGCGAACGGCGCCGCCTACAAAGCCGCGCCCCTGGTGATGCAGGAGCTGGGGGCTGAGCTGATCGTCACACACAATCACCCCAACGGTAGCAACATCAACGACGGGTGTGGGTCCCTTTACCCGGAGCTTCTGTGCGAAACGGTCCGCAAACATGGCGCGGACCTCGGAATTGCGGTGGACGGCGACGGCGACCGGGCCATCTTCTCCGATGAGCAGGGCCATGTCGTCGATGGGGACCCGGTCATGGTCTTGTCGGCCATCGACATGAAATCCCGCGGTCTGCTCGTCCACAACACACTGGTGACCACGGTCATGAGCAACATGGGCCTGGAGGTGGCGCTCCGGGAAAACGGCATCGGGGTGATCCGCACCCAGGTGGGGGACCGTTACGTGGCGGAGGAGATGCTCCGGGGCGGCTACAACCTGGGCGGTGAACAGTCGGGGCACATCATCTTCATGGATTACAACACGACGGGAGACGGGATTCTGTCCGCCCTGCAGGTGCTCTCCGTCATGAAGCGAACCGGAAAGCCGCTCTCCGAGCTGGCAGCCGTCATGACGACCTATCCCCAGACGCTCATCAACGTGGCGGTACGGGAAAAACCGCCGCTGGAGAAGATCGGAGACATTCAGAAGGTCATTCTGTCGGTGGAGCAAAAGCTTCAGGATCAAGGGCGCGTGCTGGTGCGGTACTCCGGTACGGAACTGAAGGCGCGGGTGATGATCGAAGGACCGGACCACTCGGAGATTTCGTCCATGGCTCAGCGCATAGCCGATGCCATTCAGAACAAACTGGGAGCCTGACACGGCCGAGAGGTGTTGCGTCGCGCGCGCCGACAAATAAGGGAGGAAAGATCGAGGTGGCCCGACTCGGTGTCAATATCGACCACGTCGCCACCATTCGGCAGGCGCGCAGGACAACGGAACCCGATCCGGTGGCCGCGGCGGTCATCGCGGAGCTGGCCGGGGCGGACGGCATCACCCTGCATCTGCGCGAAGACCGGCGGCACATTCAGGACCGCGATGTGAGTCTGATTCGAAAGGTCATTCAATCGCGACTCAATCTCGAGATGGCGGCTACCGCGGAGATGATACGGATCGCGCTGAAGGAGAAGCCCCACGCCGTCTGTCTCGTCCCTGAAAAACGGGCCGAGCTGACCACGGAGGGCGGGCTCGACGTGGTTTCTTCGGGGCCCTCTCTCAAGGATGGCATCCGCAAGCTTAGGCGGAAGGGAATCGACGTGAGCATCTTCGTCGATCCCGATCCCCGGCAGGTGATCGCCTCGCATGAAATCGGCGCGGATGCCGTTGAGATTCACACCGGTCTCTATGCCAATGCCCTTAAGAAAGCCGATGAGACGCGGGAATTGGAGCGGATCCACCGGGCCGTGGAGATCGCGCAAGAGATCGGCCTCGGGATCCATGCCGGCCACGGCCTGACCTATCAGAACATCCATCCATTGGTCCGCATGGAGGCCATCGAGGAATTCAACATCGGTCACAGCATCATCTCCCGCGCCGTGCTGGTGGGCTTGGACCGGGCCGTGCGGGAGATGAAGGATCTCGTGAGATGCGAGTTCCGGAATCGCGATTAGAAAGGGGTGCGGGAGCTCGAAGGGCGAGCAGTTGGATGGGGCAAAGGGGTCAGGGATTCAAGGGTTCAAGTGAAATGCCTGAAAGGGTGAAGTCCGGAGCGCGAAGGCTGAAGTCGAAAGGCTGAACTTTGAAACCTTGCAACACTTTTCACTGCAGTTTCTATTGCGCCTTTCACTCGACCCCTTGACCCCAAGATACCTTTATGTAGAAGCCGTAGGAGACGGCAAGGATTGAGAGAAGCGGGGCACGCGAAGCGTAACCCTTGAATCCTACAATTGTTATGAAAGTTGCCACCGCTGCACAGATGCGGGCACTGGACCGCGATGCCATTGAAGGATACGGGATCCCCGGGATCGTTCTGATGGAGAATGCCGCGCTCGGTGTGGTGCGCTGTATGGAAGAGCGCTACGGCCCGGCCGCGGGGCAATCGGTCGTTGTCTTTTGCGGCAAGGGGAACAACGGCGGCGACGGCATGGCGGTGGCCCGCCATCTGTCGAATCGCGGCGCCCACGTGTGGGTGGCTCTGCTCGGAGATCCCGACGGCGTGTCGGGAGACGCAGCGATCAATTTGCGCATCTGCCGGGAGATGCAAATCCCGATTCGCGTCGTGGATTCCGTCGGCAAGCTCAACGGGCTGTCGGAGCTGCTGAAGAACTGTGATCTTGTGGTCGATGCCATCCTGGGGACGGGCACGGTGCCGCCGGTTCGAGGGCTCGCGGAACAGGCGGTGCGTAGGATCAACACGACGGGCAAACCGGTGATTGCCGTCGATCTGCCGACGGGGCTGAGTGCCGATGTCTCCGAGTTGCCCCCGCAGGTGGTACAGGCCGATTTGACGGTGACCTTTGGATTGCCGAAGGTTTCTCTGGTGCAGTACCCGTCCATGAGCGCGGCCGGCACGGTTCGGGTGGTCGACATTAGCCTTCCCGCGTCTCTCGTGGAGGAGGCAGACATTTCCCTGGCACTCATCGAGGCGGAGGCCCTCGCTGCCGTTCCGCCACGGCGCGGGGATGAGCACAAAGGCCGGGCCGGAAGGGTTTTGGTCGTGGCGGGCTCTGCCGACATGCCCGGCGCAGCCGTCATGACGGCCTTGGCGAGTCTTCGCATCGGCGCCGGTCTTGTGTACGCGGCCGTGCCGGACGGGGTTCGGCCGGTGTTTCACCGGCGGCTCATGGAAGGGATCGTTGTGCCGCTGGCACAGAGCCATCGGAAACACCTCACACCGGAGGCCTTACCGGCCATCCTCAAGGCTGCCCAGGGAAAAAGCGTCGCGGCCCTGGGGCCGGGAATCGGTCTTGACCCTGAGACGGGCGAAGTGGTACGATCGCTCCTGTTGAAACTGCGGATACCGATGGTCCTCGACGCCGACGGCCTCACGCACGTTGCCCAAGATCCGGCAGTCCTGCACCAGGCCAAAGCCCCCGTCATTCTGACACCCCATCCCGGCGAGATGTCCAGATTGAGCGGGGTCTCGCAGGAGGTTCTCAACACCCGGCGCGTCGATGTGGCGCGAGAGTTTTCGAGAAGGTCTCAGGTGATTGTGGTTCTCAAAGGCGCTCGGACCGTGATTGCAGAGCCGGATGGGTGGGCCTGGATCAACACGACGGGCAATCCGGGCATGGCCACGGCCGGAACGGGAGATGTGCTGACCGGGATGATTGCGGGGCTGATCGCCCAAGGGATGTCGCCCATCGACGCGGCCCGCATCGGGGTTTTTCTCCATGGTCGCTGCGGTGATCTGGCCGCGGCCAAACGGGGAGAACGGGGGTTGATTGCGGGCGATCTGATTCGCGAGATTCCCAAAGCGTGGTCGGCTTCGGGGCCGGATGAATGAGCGCTCAGGGCCCGCGGCGCACGGTCGGACCGTGAGGAGCGGAAGATCAGACGAAACCAAGGAGTGAAAGACGATGCTGACGGCCAAAGAAATCATGACCCGCAAGGTGATTACGGTCAAGCCAGACCTGTCCGTGAAGGAGCTCGCACGGGTCCTGGTGACCAACAAGATCAGCGGCGCACCGGTGGTCGATACGGCGGAGAATCTAATGGGGATCGTCACCGAAAAGGATCTGATCGAACGGGACAAGAAGCTGCACCTGCCGACGGTGATCCGGCTCTTTGATGCCGTCATCTATCTCGAGAGCGAGAAGCACTTCAAGGAGGAATTGAAGAAGCTGGCCGCGTCCTCGGTGGAGGATATCATGAACCGGGATGTGACGACCATCGCCGAGGAGACCTCCCTGCAGGACATTGCCACCATCATGTCGGATCAGGGCAAAGACCTCCTGCCGGTGGTACGAGACGGGCGCATTGTCGGTATCGTCGGCAAGGAAGACGTGGTCCGCTCCATGATGGACTAGCGGCGGAGTTGCGAATCGAAACACCAGCCATGACGGTGCAGATTGTTTCCCGTTCCGAAGATCAGACGCGAGCGGTGGGAGAACGGATAGGACGCGGGCTTGCGGGGGGGGATGTCATCGCCCTGGAAGGCGGACTGGGAGCCGGTAAGACCTGCCTGACGCAGGGAATTGCCCGGGGGCTCGGCCTGCCGGAACGGGACGTGGTGAGTCCGACATACACCTTGATTCATGAGATCCGTGGCCAGCGTACTGGCAAGAGCCCGGGGGGTGTGCGACTGTTTCACGTTGATCTTTATCGTATCGGGGATGCCGACGACCTGGAGAATACTGGCTTTTTCGAAGCCTTTGACGACGATGCCGTCACCGTGGTGGAATGGGCGGATCGTTTCCCCGGTGTTTTCGAGGCCCCCTATCTGCAGGTCGTTCTCGAGCACACCGGTGAGACGGAACGGACGATTCGTTGTGTTGCCCACGGGCACCGGTACCGGGCGCTGACCGACTTGCTTGCAGAAAGCGAACGGGCATAGACTGCTGGGGCCGATGAGCCCCATAAACAGATCGCTCGCAGGAAGGACGTCTTTCATGCTGACCGCCGCTCAGACCGAACGGTTGTCCACGGAGATCTCGAAGACGTTGTCCCAAGAGGGGCAGGTGGAGATGCATCGATCGCCAGCGGAGATCGCGCAGGTCATTGCGGCCGTCGTGTCGGCCAACATGGATGAGGAGCGTCGGATCAACGCCGAGTGCGACAAGGTGATGGATCAGTACGCACGGGAGATCGATCGCGGCGCTGCGGATCCACACAAGCTCTTTCTCATGATCAAGCGTAAGATCGCTAAAGACAAAGGGTTTGTGCTGTAGCCCGGAGGGCTCATGCAAAGGGAAGCGTCATGAGACTCAGCGAGGACCGCATATCCCATCTGTCGCATCTGATTCTGGATCACCTTTTGAATCAGGATCTGCTTTTCGTGACCGAGTACGATGAGGCGAAGGTGCGCACCCGGATCAAGCGGGTGTTCCTCGATGAGCTTCGCCGGGAAGAGGCTCTCGATGAGAAAATCCGCCAGAAAATCTCGTCTTACAAGAGGCACATACCCGAAGGGAGCAGTGAGTGGCAGATTCTGTACCAGCGGTTTTACAAGGAAGAGATGGACCGAAAGGGCTCTCGTTGAGCCGGACGGTCACCCACCCTCTTGTGCGTTGAAGCCTGCCAGCTGAATTCCGAACCGCTCATCCCGAAAAGGATGGACCGACGGGAACCTCTGAAAAAGCCATCCCTGGTAGATTGCTTGGGAGCCGTCGAAAACGGTGACGTGAACGGCAGGATTGCTGGTCTCGTTGGACAGAGAAGTGATGACGCCGGCGTCCATACTGAAGTGGGGCAAGAAGTCGCCGACCTGAATGCGCAGCGTGCTCTCGGGGATGGCGTATTCCGAATGAAGGGCAATCACCTGCTCCGCGCGGGTGGCGGATTTCTTGTTCTCGATCTGCAGGACCACCGATGCCCATTTGCCGGCAACCGATTCCGGTACCGACACAGTGGTCGCGGATTTGCCCGTCGTCGGTGGGTGCGCCGAGGGCTGGCGCTGTATCAAGCCCGCATGGGGGGAGGGGAGCTCGGCGGGGAGCTCCGGTTTGGCGGCGACCGTCTTCGATTCCGCAGGGGTCTTCTCTTGCGAGCAGGCGGAAACGACCACCAGGGCCAGGGCGAACAGGGCGCAGGTCAGCGCTGAGCGTATTATCATCAGGGTCCCTCCTCTTGGGCAGATGCCAATGGGTATATTACTGGATTACATTGAACGGGCGTGATGTTAATATAGGAGACAGCTGAAGTCAACGGCGAAGTCCCCATTTCACAAATGCCTGACGTGGACCTCGGGCGCCGGATTTGAGTGGGCTCTGAATGTTATTCACCTGTTCTTTCCGGTAGTTCAGACTGGATTCTTCTCAATAACTTTAGAAAATACAAATAACTTATTGACAACAAAAGAGAACATTGCTATAGTCGTTTGCGGAATGAACGCCGGATGCTCGAGGATCCCTTCTGCCTCCTCAGGGGTCAGATCGTCGATCGCGAAGGCCGTCAACCTGTTGCGGCGCCCGCCTCCGTCCGCGGAGGGCAGCAGGTATCCGGCCTTCGTCCTCGCCTCTGAGGCGCCGCCGCAGTCGGTCCCCTATCGGATCGTCCGGGGAAAGATACGCAGGGGCCAAACATTCTACGACTTGATGGTGGGTCAGGGGATGACACCGCAGGAGGTTTTGCAAATCACCCGGGCGGCCAAGGGCATCTTCAGCCTTCGGAAGATTCGGGCCGGTCACAGCTACAAAGTCGCGCTCGATGCCGCAGGGCGGCCGGACGAAGTTCACTACGCCATCGATGCCCAAAGAACGTTTGTCGCGACCCGAACCCCGTCGGGATTCGAGGCGGTGGTAGAGACGGACCCCTATGAGATTTATGAGCAGCGGGTGGAAGGGGTCATTACCAGCACACTGTTTGAAGCGGTTCAAGCCACCGGAGAGGGACCGGAACTCGCCGTCAAGCTGGCTGAAATCTTTGCCTGGGATATCGATTTCAATTTCGATATTCGACGGGGGGATCGTTTTGTTCTGCTCTTCGAGGAAAAGTGGCAGGGAGGAAAGTTTCGGGAGTACGGACGGATCCTGGCCGCGGAATTCGTGAATCAGGGAGAGGTGATGCAGGCCCTTTTCTACAAGTCTTCCGACGGCAAGCGGGGCTATTACACGCCCGAGGGCAAATCAGTTCAGAAGCAGTTTCTGCGCTCCCCGCTGAAGTTCTCCCGGATCAGCTCGAAATTCACCTACAAGCGGTTTCATCCGGTCCTCAAGCGCTACCGCCCCCATCTGGGTGTGGACTATGTGGCCCCCCGGGGCACGCCGATTCATGCAGCGGGCGACGGCAAGGTGATCTTTGCCGGCCGCAAAGGAGGCAACGGGAATTTTGTCAAGATCCGACACAACGGAACCTACATGACCGGCTATCTGCATCTGTCCCGTATCGCCAAAGGGGTTCGGACCGGGCGCAAGGTACGTCAGGGACAGGTCATCGGCTACGTCGGCTCCACCGGTCTCGCCACGGGACCGCATCTGTGCTACCGATTCTACAAACACGGCAAATTCGTCAATCCCCTCCGGGTGAAATTCCCCTCCGCTTCCCCGGTTCCGCGCAACGAGATGGATGCCTTTCGTAAGGTGCAGGAAGCCCTTCTTCCTCAACTTCTCAGCGAACCGCGGGCTTATCACGTCGACCGAGACGACTATCTCGTCGGTGCCATCCGCCACGGGTGAGCGAATCTGATTCACCGCAAAGCTTGCTATATTGTAGAAAGCTCTTCGGCCTCGAAAATAAATAGGCTATACTCTTTCTTGATTTAAGCCAATTTGCAGGTTGGTTGAACCTTAAA
>CAMYMF010000049.1 GCA_947259355.1 uncultured Nitrospirota bacterium
GGTGCAACCCGAGACGCCGATGAGCGGGCTCAGAGAGGTGTTCCGCAACAAGCGGATCTCAGGGGCGCCCGTCGTGGAGGACGAGCGCCTGGTCGGGATCATCAGTCTCGAGGACTTCATCGAGTGGCTGTACGGGCGCGAGGAGAACTCGGTCGTCGGGAGCAAGATGACGACGGACGTGGATTTCCTGTTCGGGGACGAGCCGCTCGTCCACGCGGTCAGCCGGTTCGCCGAATCGGGCTTCGGGCGCTTCGCCGTGGTCGACCGGTCGAGCGGCAAGCTGGTGGGCGTGATCACCAAGGGAGACATCGTCGCCGGTCTCTTGAGAAAGCTCGAGATCGATTATCACGAGGAGGAAGTGCACCGCCACCGGGCGAGCCGCGTCCTCGACGACATCCTGGCCGTCGGCACCACGCTGTGCTTCGAGTACGAAGTCGAGGGTCAGAACTTCGACCGGGGCGGCGAAAGTTCGAGCCAGCTCAAACGCACGCTGAAGGGTCTGGGTCTGGCCCCGGATACGGTCCGCCGCGTGGCGATCGCCGCGTACGAGGCGGAGATGAACCTGATCGTGTTCACGGAGGGCGGCACGATCGCGGTGCGAATCGAACGCGGCCGAATCACGGTGGAGGTGTCCGATTCGGGTCCCGGAATACCCGACATCGAGAAGGCGCTCCAGCCCGGGTTCTCGACCGCGCCACAATGGGTGCGCGACCTCGGCTTCGGTGCCGGGATGGGCTTGAACAACATCAGCAATTGCTCCGACGACCTGGCCATCGAATCGACCGCCGGCGACGGCACGCATCTCACGATCACGTTCTTCACGGGAGACGAGGGTGAAGCTGATTGAGATCGTCGACAGGCTCGACCTGCGGGTCCATGCGGCCGCCGGCTCACTCGAGCGCGAGGTGCTTGGCGGGTACGCCAGTGATCTGATGAGCGACGTGATTGCACACGCGGGGCCTGGTTACCTGTGGGTCACGCTACAGATCCACCAGAACGTCGTCGCCGTGGCGAGCCTGAAGGAGCTCGCCGGCGTCGTGCTGGTGAACGGCCGGGAGCCGGAGGAAACGACGGTCGAACGGGCGGAGAACGAGAGCATCCCGATCCTGATGACCGAGCTGTCGGCGTTCGACGTGATCGGGAGGCTGTACGAGCTCGGCATCACCGGAGGTGCGGACGGTGGAAGAGAAGCGGCGCAATAGACCGATATGCGAGTCATGAGAGCGGACCTGCACGTGCACACCTGTTTGTCTCCCTGCGCGGAGCCCGAGATGGTGCCGACCGCGATCGTCGACCGGGCGAAACGCCTGGGGCTCGACGTCATCGCGATCTGTGACCACAACTCGGCCGAGAACGTGGGTGCCGTGCTCGCGGCGGGACGGAAGAGAGGCTTTCCGGTGATCCCGGGCATGGAGATCACCTCCCGGGAAGAAGTGCACGTCCTTGGCCTGTTCCGGGATGAGGAGGAACTGTCGGCCCTGCAGGATCTCGTGTACCGGAACCTGCCGGGAGAGAACGATCCGGAGTTCTTCGGAGCGCAGACGATCGTGAACGAGTGCGACGACGTGCTGGGGTCCACGGCCAAGCTGCTCATCGGTGCCACCGACTTCTCTCTCGAGGAAACGGTGGACGTGATCCATGAAGCCGGGGGTCTGGCGATCGCCGCCCACATCGACCGGGAGAGATTCGGTCTGGTCGGCCAACTGGGCTTCGTCCCGGACGGGCTGGCGGTCGATGCCATGGAAGTGTCGCCTCACGCGTCGGTCGAACAGTGGGCCGACTACGCGGCGGTCACCTTCTCGGATGCGCACGTGCTGAGAGATATCGGGAGGACGAGCACGTCGTTTCTGCTGGCGGAAGCCACGCTTGAAGAGATCGGCAAGGCGCTTCGGAACGAGGACGGCCGCGCGATCGTCGCGGCAGGTGGCGGTGCATGATGGAAGATCTGTCGCTGCACGTGCTCGACGTGGTGGAGAACTCGATCGCGGCATCGGCCCGTCGGGTGGTGATTCGCATCGCCGAAGACACGCAGCGTGATCTCCTGTCGATCGAGATCATCGATGATGGCGTCGGGATGGATGCGGAGACCGTTCGTCTGGCCCTCGATCCCTTCTTCAGCACGCGGGGAACGAAGCGAATCGGACTGGGGATTCCGCTTCTCGCTCAGGCCGCCAGGGAATGCGATGGGAACCTCGACCTGATGTCGGAACCGGGCGTGGGCACGACGATCCGGGCTCACTTTCGCCTCAGCCACCCGGACAGGAAGCCCCTGGGTGATATGGCGGAAACGATCCGGACGCTGCTCGCCGGACGCACCGACCTCGAGATCGAATACGATCACCGACGGGACGGTCGCCCGGTCCTCGCCACCGAGGCGGAACCCAACGGGGGTTGCGAAATGGTGAAACTGACCATTGACGGCGCGGAAGTGGAGGTCGAGCCGGGGACCACTGTGCTCCAGGCTGCCGAAAAGCTCGGTATCAAGATCCCCACGCTCTGCCACCACCGGTCCCTGACCCCGTATGGGGCCTGCCGTGTGTGTCTCGTAGAGATCGAAACGGCGCGGGGCTCGAAGATCGAGGCCTCGTGCGTGTATCCGGCTCAGGAAGGCCTCGTGGTCCGCACCGACAGCGAGCGCGTCCTCAAGACCCGGGGCGTCATGCTGGAGCTTCTGCTGGCCCGCAGTCCCGGCGCCAACGCCGTGCGGCAGCTGGCGAGCGACGCCGGCGTCGAGGGCAGCCGGTTCCCGGACCGGAACGAGGACTGCATCCTGTGCGGGCTGTGCGTGAGGGTGTGCCAGGAGAGGATGGGGGTCGGGGCCATCACCTTCCTCAGTCGCGGCCCGGACCGCCGAATCTCCACGCCGTACGATCGACATTCGCCCATCTGCATCGCGTGCGGTGCGTGTCAGACCGTGTGCCCGGTCGATGTGGTGGATCTGTCCAAGGTCAGCCTCAACGAACCGAGACCCGTCACGTCGGACTACGACATGGGTCTCTCCCCCCGGCCCTCGATCTATATCCCATTTCCGCAGGCGATCCCCAAGGTGGCCACGATCGATCCGACCACGTGCATGCACCTGCGGGGCGACGTGTGCCGGGCGTGTGAGGAGTTCTGCGAGGCCGACGCCATCGATTTCAGCCAGCAGGACGAGATCGATGAGCTCGATGTCGGTGCCGTCATCCTGGCGCCCGGATTCGAGAGCTACGATCCGGACCTGAAGAAGGAGTACGGATACGGTAGGTACCCCAACGTCATCTCCAGTCTGCAGTTCGAGCGGCTCCTCTCGTCCAGTGGGCCGTTCATGGGCGAGGTCCTCAGACCGTCCGATCACGAGCATCCGGAGCGGGTCGCGTGGATCCAGTGTGTCGGCTCGCGTGAGGCGGACCGCAACTACTGCTCGTCGGTGTGCTGCATGTACGCGACGAAAGAGGCGATCATCGCCAAGGAGCACCAGCCGGACCTGGACTGCACGATCTTCTTCATCGACATGCGGGCGTTCGGCAAGGGGTTCGACGAGTACTACAACCGCGCTCGAGAGCTCGGGGTCCGCTACGTTCGCTGCTCCCCGTCGGCCATCCGGGAGGTGCCCGGGACGAACGACCTGACGATCGAATACCAGAGCGAAGCTGGCGAGCGTCACCAGGAACAGTTCGGCATGGTGGTCCTGTCCACAGGGCTCGGGCCGCCGGCCGAAGCGCAGCTCCTGGCGGACCAGTTCGGGATCCAGCTCGACGGACACGGATTCGCTTCCACCGAGAGCCACTTGCCCGTCGAGACCTCTCAGCCTGGCGTGTTCGTGTGCGGTCCGTTCTCTGGCCCCAAGGACATCCCGGAGACGGTGGTCGAGGCTTCGGCCAGTGCCTCGCGCGCCATGGCCCTGCTCGCCGAGGAGCGGGGCACCCTCGTAGCCCATAAGGACTACCCGCCCGAGAAGGACGTGAGCGGCCAGGAGCCCCGCATCGGGGTGTTCGTGTGCCACTGCGGCAAGAACATCGGCGGGATCGCTGACGTCCCTTCGGTGGTGGAGTACGCCCGTACGCTGCCCAACGTGGAGTACGCTACGGACAACCTGTACACATGCTCGACGGATACGCAGGAAGCGATCAAGGAGATCATCCAGGAGCATGACCTGAACCGCGTGCTGGTGGCCTCGTGCAGCCCGCGTACGCACGAGCCGCTGTTCCGGAACACGTGCCGAGAAGCCGGGCTGAACGAGTACCTGTTCGAGATGGCCAACATCCGCGACCAGTGCACCTGGGTGCACATGAACGAGCCGGAGAAAGCCACTCAGAAATCCAAGGACCTGGTCCGGATGGCGCTGGCCAAGGTCCGGATGTTGGATCCTCTCGAGAAGGGAACGCTCGCGGTCAACAACGACGCGCTCGTGGTGGGGGGCGGGCTGGCGGGCATGACCGCCGCCCTCAACCTCGCGGACCAGGGTTTCCGTCACCCGCTGGTCTGCGTCGGCCGACTTGATCGTGTCCGACACGGGTACACCGGTCACCGCCGACAGGTCCTGTCCAGCCAGTCGGCACGTCTCGCGGACCATTCGGGCGGTGAGAAAGGGGCGCACCCCATCGTGAATGAGCACCCGCTGTGCACCATTACCGGCTGCCAGCAGCCCTGCATAAACCGAATCCTGACGTTCCCGTCCCCCTGGAACAATGGCCGTGATCTTGTCGAACCCGCCGCGTCGAACGATTTCTTTGTCGCAGAAGGCCCGGTCTGCCTCGGGAACCACCAGAACAATCGCATCGAGCTCGGGACAGGCATGCAGGATGCGAAGCGTGTGCATCAGGATGGGCTCACCGCCGAGGCTCAGAAACTGTTTCTTCACCGGCTTACTCATCCGGCGTCCCGCCCCGGCGGCGGGCACCACCGCAACGGTACGCGTCCCTGCTGCGTCATTCATGGGCCGAGAGCATAGCAGATATTCTACGTGAAGTAAAACTGTAACTAGTTTCCATCCGGAAACGGCCCTTTTCCCGATGCGCTGCGTTCTCCGCGGGCTTACTTCCTCGACGTACAATGAGTACGCCTCGTCGTAAACCCTTGTGCGGCCTTGCTCTCCCGATGCGCTGCGTTCTCCGCGGGCTTACTTCCTCGACGTACAATGAGTACGCCTCGTCGTAAACCCTTGTGCGGCCTTGCTCATCGAAAAAATTCCTCATTTCCAAATTGGAAATTTTGACCAGATGCGGTGCTGCAGCGGACGGGGCGTCGCGGTCGCGCAGGGCCGCATTCTTTGCATTGACATTGTCCTTGGCTCTGACTAAACTCAAGGCACCCACGCAGCGAGGAGGCGGCGCATGGTATCCGAGAAAGTACTGCTGTCCGGCCATATTATTGATTCCCTCATATTGCCGAAGGTTCTCGACGAGATCACCGATCTGGGCGGCACCTTTGCCATCGAGGAGATTCATGTGGGGCGGACGCGGCGCGATACGTCCCGGGCCTGCATCGAGGTCAGTGCAACCAGCCGCGATCGCTTGGAGCGCATTCTGGAGCGCATCAAACGACAGGGCGCTGTCTCGGTGGAGCCGGGTGAGGTAAAGCTGGTCCGCGCGCCCCGGGACGGCGTGCTGCCGGAAGGTTTTTACTCATCCACCAATCTGCAGACCGACGTGCAGTTCAAGGGGCGCTGGATCCGGGTGCGCAACCCCGAGATGGACTGTGCCGTCGTCGTGGATACGAAGGCTCGGCGGGCCGCAACGGTGCCCATGTCCGATGTCCGCAAGGGCGATCGGGTCGTCGTGGGGGAGCAGGGGGTGCGGGTGCTTCCGGAGAAACGGGCGGAAGAGACCGACGAGTTTCGCTTCATGCGGAGCCGCACGTCCTCGGAGAAACCGAAGGAGATCATGATCCACGAGATTGCGGCCCAGATGAAATCGGCCAAACGCCGGGGGGGCAAGATTCTGGTGGTCGGCGGTCCGGCCATCGTGCACACCGGCGCCGGTCGCTATCTCGAGCGGCTCATACGCAAAGGGTTTGTGGACGTCCTCTTTGCAGGCAATGCGCTGGCGGTGCACGATGTGGAGTACGCGCTCTTTGAAACCTCCCTGGGGATCTATCTGGATCGCGGTCAGAGTGCGGAAGGGGGGCACGGACACCACGTGCGCGCCATCAATGCCATTCGCGCCGCAGGAGGCCTGCGCCGGGCGGTATCCAAGGGGATTCTGAAAAAGGGGGTCATGTACACCTGTGTCCGGGAAAAGGTTCCCTTCGTGCTGGCCGGTTCGATCCGGGACGATGGACCCTTGCCGGAGGTCATCACCGATGCCATCGAGGCGCAGCGGGCCATGCGGCGCTACCTCAAGGGGGTGCGCTTCGCCCTCATGGTGGCCACCACGCTGCATTCCATTGCCGTGGGCAACCTGCTGCCCGCGTCGGTGCGGACGGTCTGTGTCGACATTAACCCCTCGGTAGTGACGAAGCTCATCGACCGGGGGAGTTTTCAAGCAGCCGGCCTGGTGACCGATGCCGAACTCTTCCTCCGAGAGTTGAGCCAGACCCTGACCGGGTCGTAGGCATCCACCATGCGACAGAGAGAGATGGGGCCGCATGAAACAAGACAGCACGGAATTGCTGATGTGCTCCCCCGAGCATTACGGCATTCACTACGTCATCAATCCCTGGATGAAGCTGAGCCGGCCGAGCGATCCGCAGCGATCCCTGGCCCAGTGGACGGCGCTGCATGAGATTCTGGAGCGCCTGGCCGGCACGGTTCACGTCATAGCGCCGGCATCGGGCCTGCCTGACATGGTCTTTACGGCCAATGCCGGACTCCCCGTCGGGGAGCGTTTCTTTCTCTCACGCTTCCGCCATGAACAGCGACAACACGAAAGCCCACATTTTCGAAAATGGTTCGAGGCGCGGGGCTTCGACATAGTTGAATTCCCGGAGGACGTCTACTTCGAGGGGGCCGGCGATGCGCTCTTTCTGGGGCCGACGCTTTTTGCGGGGTATCGCTACCGCTCGGACATCCGGGCCCATACCCTGATCGCCGAGCAGCAGGGCATTCAGGTTCTTTCCCTGGAACTCGCGGACCGGCGATTCTATCATCTCGACACCTGCTTTGCGCCGCTGAACGGGGAATCGGCCCTTTACTATCCGAAAGCTTTTGATCCTTACGCCCGTCAGGTCATCGAGGCCAATGTGGAGGATGCCATCGCGGTGCCGGCGGAAGAAGCCCTTCGCTTTGTCTGCAACGCGGTGGTCATCGGTCGGAACGTCGTGATCCATCAAGACTGTCCCCGGACCTGCAAAGAACTGACGGCGCGGGGGTTTGGCGTACATGAAACGGATCTGTCGGAGTTCATCAAAGCGGGGGGCAGCGCCAAGTGCCTGACCCTGCAGATTCGATAGGGCCCTCGACGCGAGGGGACGGCCGTCGTTGACGAAACATCAGCGGCCCGGCATCGTCTCGGGATGGGGTGCATCCTCCAACGAAACGGAGCACCGGTTGCGACCCTCGGCCTTGCTCTGATAGAGGAGTTCGTCGGCCCGCTTCAGCAGCGTTTCCGGCGTGTCTGTAGGCAAGGCGAGTGAGGCGCCGATGGAGACGGAGACGCGAATGGAATCCGTGCCAGCTCCGAGCGACGATTGCTCGACCAGCCGCCGGCACTTCTCGGCGATGGTCTGCAGGAGCTCTGCCTTATAAATGTTGCCGATGATGGCGAGGAACTCTTCTCCCCCCCATCGGGTAATGGTGTCCAGGTAACGCACGCTGTGAGACAAGGTGGTGGCGACCATTTTGAGCACCTTGTCTCCCGTGTCGTGGCCGTGGCGGTCGTTGATCTCTTTGAAGTGATCCAGGTCGATGAACATGACCCCGAAGGGCCAGCCATAAAGTTTCAATTCATCGAAGCGCGCCCTTAGAATGGTGTCGGCGTAACGTCTGTTTCCGAGATGGGTGAGCGGGTCAAGGAGGGCCAGCTTACGAAGCTCGTCGATGGTCTGGCGGGCGCGAAGGGCGGACGTATTGTCGCTGAACACTTCGATGGCCCCGATTACGGCTCCGTCGGCCGCCCGCAGCGGAGTGATGCGGGAAATGACGGGAATCCGGTAGCCATCCTTGTGGTGCAGGTAGAGCTCCTCTTCCGACGAGTGCTGTGCGGACATGGCTTTGGAGGCTGGACATACACGGACATCGCAGAGGTTGTTACCCCGGTCGTCCACGTGCATGAGGACCTGTTCCCGGCACGGTTTCCCGACCACTTCGTCCGCGGAGTATCCGGTGAGCCTTTCGGCGGCCTTGTTCCAGAAGACAATTGTCCGGTCCGTGTCGATCGCGTAGACCCCATCGTACAGGTTGTCCAGCAGGATCTTGAAGAGATCTCCCTGGGCCAGCATCGATGTCCCCCCAATCAGTCTGAATGCATGCACGACAACTACTTAATTCATAACATGAATCAGGCAATAGCTCAAGCGGAATGCCAATGAGCGGCGCGTGCTGCCGGGGAAACGATAAGGGTTCATGCCGTCCGGTGAGGTGCCCTTTTTATGTCTGAGCGAAAAGCGGCGCCTCGCAGGGCACTGTCTTTCGGGCCGGGGCATCGCTGAAGGCAAGGAGGATGATCTCTCGGCGCGACCGATTCCGAATGGCATGGGCGACACCGGGGGGCACCTCATAGAGTGCCGGCCCGTCATCCGGTAGGATGCTTTCCCGGCGGGGCGGCAGCGGGCCTGACTGCCACGCGATCTCCGCGGGACCGCCGCAGAGCAGAAACCATTCGGTCGAGTCGGGATGGATATGGTTTCCCCGGACAGCGCCGGGTTCCAGAGAGACCACGTGCAGGTTTCCCGGCGCGGCACCTGCGGGGAGGCCGGCCGCTTCCAGAGGACTCAGTCCCCAGCCCCGCTCGTCCCGCCAGACTTTGTGCTGCAGGCGAATCCGTCGCAGTTTGCTCATGAGCTTATCCGTGCCTCCATCCGATGCACATCGCGCTCACAAATCATGCCATATTTGTTGTTACCGAATCAATGGGATTCCCCGATTGGGCTGCAGCCGGTTTTCCTTTGTTCCGCCGTTTCACTCGCCGGGCATCTTTGCTTAATTGGGGGGGGCTTCATTTGTTTGACACACCCTGCGGGGGCGACTATATTTCGTAGGATGACAAGCCCCTTTCGACTCTGACGTCCCTGAACGGACGATGAAGGTGCAGCCCATGGCGGAACGGACAACGCTGCTGGCCGGCGACATCGGTGGTACCAAGACGCTCCTGGGGCTCTATGAGAGCGATGCAGAGCGCCTGCGCCTGCAGCACAAGGAGCGCTATCCCAGTGCGGACTATCCGCGCCTGGGGGATATCGTTGAGAAGTTCCTCAAGGAACGGAACGTTGAACGGGCGCCCCGCTCGGCTTGTTTCGGTATCGCCGGTCCCTGTCGGGGGGGTGTCTGCGTGGCGAGAAACCTTCCTTGGGTGGTAAACGCCGAGGAACTCCAGCAGGATATAGGGCTTGATAAGGTTCATTTAATCAATGACTTCGAGTCTGTTGTTTATGGAATACCTTATCTTGCCCCGACAGATCTGGACGTGCTCAAGAAGGGTGTGAAAGACCCCCTCGGGAATATTGCGGTCATCGGCGCGGGCACCGGTCTGGGCGAAGGTTTCGCCGCGTACGATGCATCGCTGAAACGCTACCGGGTGTTTCCTTCCGAAGGGGGCCACGCCGATTTCGCCCCCAGGAATGACGAGGAAGTGGCGCTGCTCAAGTATCTGCAGAAACAGTACAACCATGTGAGTTACGAGCGAGTCCTATCCGGAACGGGGCTCATCAACATCTATTCCTTCTTGACCTCCGACGGAATGGACCCGGCGACGGCCGAGCTCGATGCCCAGATCCGAGATAGCAGCGATCCCGCCGCGGCGATTTCCGAGTATGCCCTGTCCGGTCGCTCTGAGATCTGCCGCCGAGCGCTCACCATCTTTGCGTCGGTCTACGGCAGCGAAGCGGGCAATCTGGCCCTGAAAGTCCTGCCCGCGGGCGGCGTCTATTTGGCGGGCGGCATCGCAGCCAAGATTCGGGCGTTTCTCCACCAAGGTCTCTTTGTGGCGGCCTTTCTCAACAAGGGACGCTCGAGGGGACTGCTGGAGAATCTGCCCGTTTCCATCATCTTGAACCCCGACGTCGGCTTGATCGGCGCCGCCGGCAAATGTCTGCAGGAAAGCGCCCGCTGAGCGCACCCGGCAGAGGGCGCGCTGCCTTGGACAATCGGGATTCCCGGGGGATTCTCTTCTTGTCACAAGGGGCGGCGGTGGGGTATATTCATGCATTCTTGCGCAAAAGGGGTCAAGAAAAGCGAGCAGATGCTTGCACGCAAGGGGGAGAAGAAAAATGGCCTACGAAGACCTGGATCAGCTCTGCATAAACACCATCCGCATGCTGTCGGCCGACGGCGTTGAGAAGGCCAATTCCGGCCATCCGGGAATGCCCATGGGGGACGCAGCCATGGCGTATGTGCTCTGGACGCGATTTGTGAAGCACAATCCGGGCAACCCCCGGTGGGCCAATCGGGACCGCTTTGTGCTCTCCGCCGGGCACGGCTCGATGCTCCTCTATTCGCTGCTGCACCTCACGGGGTATCCCGTTTCGATGGAAAATCTCAAGGCGTTCCGCCAATGGGGGAGCCTGACCGCGGGGCATCCCGAGTACCATCCGGCCTGCGGCATCGAGACCACCACGGGCCCCCTCGGGCAGGGATTCGGCAACGGGGTTGGGATGGCCATGGCCGAGGCCTATCTGGCGAGCGTCTTCAACCGTCCGGGATTCGACATCGTCGATCACTACACGTACGGCATCACCAGCGACGGGGATCTCATGGAAGGAGTGTCTTCGGAGGCGGCCTCGCTGGCCGGGCACCTTGGTCTGGGCAAGCTGATTTATCTCTACTCGGACAACAAGATTTCCATCGAGGGCTCCACGGAACTGGCTTTTACCGAGGATGTGGGCAAGCGCTTTGAAGCCTATCACTGGCACGTGCAGCATGTGGACGGAAACGATATCGAGGCGGTAGAGGGTGCGCTGCGTTCCGCTCAGGCCGAGCGATCCAAACCGTCGCTGATCATCGCCCGGACCCATATCGGTTTCGGAAGCCCCAACAAGCAGGACACGGCCGATGCCCACGGCGCTCCGCTGGGTGCGGACGAGCTGCGGCTGACCAAGGAGCACCTGGGATGGCCTCCGGACAGCGCCTTTCACGTGCCCGAGGAAGCCCGCGGTCAATTCCGGCTGGCCCTCTCCCGGGGCCGCGAACAGGAACAGCAGTGGCAGAAGGCACTGGACGGGTATGCACGGGTCCATCCCGACCTGGCTGCCGAGTGGCGCCGCTTCCTGGACGGGACGCTCCCTGACGGTTGGGACAGTGCCATGCCGACATTCAAGCCGGAAGAGGGACCCCTGGCCACCCGGAGCGCCTCGGGCAAGGTCCTCAATGCCGTGGCCGGAAAGCTCCCGCTACTCATCGGAGGCTCCGCCGATCTGGCCCCATCCAACAACACCTATCTCAAGGCGTACGGCGCCTTCAGCCGGGAGAAGGCCGATCGGAATATTCATTTTGGGGTGCGCGAGCATGCCATGGGGGCCATCCTCAACGGCCTGGCCCTGAGCGGCCTCACGCCGTATGGGGGAACCTTTCTGATCTTCTCGGACTACATGCGCCCCGCCATGCGGTTGGCCGCGCTCATGGAGCAGCGGGTCATCTATGTGCTCACCCATGATTCCATCGGACTCGGGGAGGACGGGCCGACCCATCAGCCCATCGAACAGCTGGCCAGCCTCCGGGCCATTCCCCATATGACCGTCATTCGCCCGGCCGATGCCAATGAAACTTCCTGGGCGTGGCGAATGGCGCTGGAGCAGCAGGACGGACCGGTCTGCCTCATGCTGACGCGGCAGAAACTGCCCATCATCGATCGGAGCCGGTATGCGGCCGCACAAGGCACGGCACGGGGCGGCTACATCCTGGCCGATGCCGAAAGCGGCCATCCAGACGTGGTGATTCTGGCGTCGGGGTCGGAGGTCTCCATCGCGCTGGAGGCCCACGAGCAGCTCAAGAAGGAGGGCGTCGGAGCCCGGGTGGTTTCCATGCCGGACACGAAGCGCTTTGATCGGCAGGACGAAGATTATCGCAACACGGTGCTCCCGCCCGCGGTGCAAGCGAGAATTTCGGTGGAGGCCGGCGTCGGTCAGGGGTGGGAGAAATATGTGGGAGCAGGGGGGCAGATCATCGGAATCGAGCGGTTCGGTGCCTCGGCGCCGGGTCATGTGAACATGGAGAAATTCGGGTTTACCGCGGCGAACCTTGTGGACCGAGTCCGTGCCCTTCTGAAGCGCTGACTGTGGAGATGGCTGTGGCGTCTGGACGTGACGATAGGGATCAAACCGAAGAGGTTCGAACGGCGATTCGTGTAGGCGATCCGATCGAGTCGGGGGAGGTCTGTCCCGTCGAGCAGATCCCCGATCCGTGCGCGCTGGTCATCTTCGGTGCGTCGGGGGACTTGACCCGCCGCAAGCTGATTCCGTCGCTCTTCTATCTCGACCGCAAGGGCCTGCTGCCGGACAATCTGTACATCGTCGGTGCCGCGCGAACAGAGATGACCGATGACGCGTTCCGGGATCTCCTCCGGGAGGGGGTCCGGAAGGCCGAGGCCGAGACCTTCGACGAGGCTGCCTGGGCGGCCTTTGCGAAGCGGCTCTTTTACCGGCCGACGAGCTACGCCGATCTTGCAGCCTTTCGCGACCTGGGGGGGGTGCTCTCGTCTCTGGACCGGGAGTTCAGGACCGGCGGCAACCGTCTCTACTACCTGGCGGTGCCGCCCAGCCTCTACACCCCCATCACGACCCAGCTCGGGGAGTCGGGACTCGCGAAGGCCGAAGGCGGCTACCGTCGCGTCGTCATTGAGAAACCCTTTGGACGGGACCTGCGCAGTGCGCGCGAGCTGGATGAGCACATCCATCAAGTCTTCAGCGAAGCGCAGATCTTCCGCATCGACCACTATCTGGGAAAAGAGACGGTTCAGAACATCCTGATCTTCCGATTCATGAATGCCATCTTTGAGCCGATCTGGAACCGACGTTACGTCGATCATGTCCAGATCACGGCGGCGGAGACGCTGGGGGTGGAGAATCGGGCGGGCTACTATGAGCACGCCGGGGTGCTGCGGGACATGTTCCAGAATCACATGCTCCAGCTGCTGGCACTGACCGCCATGGAGCCGCCGTCGCGCTTTGCGGCGGATGCCGTGCGGGAAGAGAAGACGAAGGTCTTTCGGTCCCTGCGCCCCATTCCCCTGGAGCATCTGGAGGAACACCTGGTTCTCGGGCAATACGGCCCGGGACAAATAGAGGGTCAATCGGTCCGAGGCTATCGCGAGGAGCCCGGCATCGAGCCGGCCTCCCAGACGCCCACCTTCGCTGCCATGAAGTTCCATGTGGACAACTGGCGCTGGCAGGGAGTTCCCTTCTATGTGCGCTCAGGCAAACGCATGGCCCGGAAAGTGACGGAGATCGCCATCCAGTTCAAACGGATCCCCCATCTCATGCTGCAGGCCGTGATGGACGAGTCCATTGCCCCCAATGTCCTGATCCTTCGCATTCAGCCGGACGAGCGGATTCGTCTCGCTTTCCAGACCAAGAGCCCGGGATTCAAGAGCTGTCTTCGCCAGGTGATGATGGACTTCTGTTATCAGGACGCAGGCAAAGGGGTGGCCCTGGACGCGTATGAGCGGGTCCTGCTGGACGCCATGCTCGGCGACCAGATGCTCTTCGTGCGCGAAGAGGCGGTGAACCTGACGTGGACGCTGTTGACCCCGGTACTGGAGGCCATCGAGAATAATGACCGGGTGCCTCCCTTTCCCAACTACGACGCTGGCACGGCGGGCCCCTCGGACGCCCATCAGCTTCTGGAGCGGGGAGACGACCGCTGGCGGCCTCTTTGACCGGACACAGCTGTGCACCCGCGGCCGTGAAGAGACCATGCTTGGAGAGAGCGTAAAGAGAGTGGTTCAAGTCTTTCCCGACAAAGATGCCCTCCATACAGGGGCGGCCGCGTTCGTCGCGAGCCGCGCGGCCCGGTCCGTGGCGTCCACGGGGCGCTTCACGGTGGCTCTCGCCGGCGGGAGCACGCCGCAGGGGCTCTACCGCCTCCTTGGATCCGAGAGGTTTGGGGCAGACATTTGTTGGAAACGGGTACATCTTTTTTGGGGCGATGAGCGGTGTGTTCCGCCGTCCAGTGGGAAGAGCAATTACAAAATGGCGGCAGAGAGTCTGCTGAACCGAGTCCCCCTGCCGCCCGGGAACATTCACCGGATGCGGGGCGAGTTGCCTCCCCGAGAGGGAGCGGCGCACTACGAAAAGACCCTGCGCGCCTTTTTCAATGGTCCCGGTCTGCCGCGCTTCAATCTGATACTACTGGGGCTGGGTGTCGACGGGCACGTGGCGTCTCTCTTTCCGTATGCACCTGCCTTGCAGGAGAGGCGGCGGCTCGTGGTGTCGACCTATTCCTGGGCGCAGGCGAACCCGCGGATGACCCTGACGCTCCCGGTCATCAACCGGGCCGAAACGATTCTCTTTCTGGTCGCAGGGGAAGAAAAACGAGCCGTGCTCTCACGGGTGCTGCACGAAGAATCCTCACCGGCGAGACTGCCGGCCCGCGCAGTTCACCCGGAATCGGGCGAACTCCTATGGTACGTCGATGTAGACGCGGCGGGAGAGATGGGGATCGGATAAGCAGGAGGTGTTGTCAGGTGGCACAGATTGTATCGGTCAATGTCAGTGAAGCCAAAGGAGAGAAAAAGACCCCTGTCCCCGTTGCTCGGGTGACCCCGGAGCATGGGATAGAATCGGACGCGCATGCCGGCACCTGGCATCGCCAGATCTCCCTCCTGGCCCTGGAGAGCATCCAAAAGATGCAGGCCCAGGGGCTCGATGTGGGGCCCGGGGACTTTGCCGAAAACGTGACCACCGAGGGGATCGATCTGGTGTCGCTCCCGGTGGGCAGCCGTCTGTATCTCGGCCGCATGGTTGAGGTGGAGGTCACCCAGATCGGCAAGGAGTGCCACACCCGTTGTGCTATCTACCATCAGGCGGGCGACTGCGTCATGCCGAAGGAGGGGATCTTCGTGCGGGTGCTCGCGGGGGGTGAGATCCGGCCGGGGGATGCGGTCCGCCCGTTGGCGGACAAGGAGTCCGATGAAGGAGAGCAATGAATCTCGGGGGGAGTGTTGCCCGGAGAAAGGGGCCTATCGCGTTGCCCTGTTGACCCTGAGCGACAAAGGCGCGCGCGGGGAGCGCGAAGACGAAAGCGGACAGGTGCTTCGGGAAATGGTCGAGGGCTTGCCGGCGGAGGTGGTCTTCTACGAAGTGATCCCCGACGAGGCACGGCTGATAGAAGAAAAACTCTGCGAGCTGTCCGATGCTCTGGGCGCCGATCTCATCCTCACCACCGGGGGGACCGGTCTGGGCCCGCGCGATGTGACCCCCGATGCGACCCGGGCAGTCATCGACCGGGAAGTACCCGGCATGGCCGAGGCCATGCGAGCCGCCTCCATCGCCAAGACACCGCACGCCATGATCTCCCGGGCGCTCTGCGGAGTGCGCAAGCGGACGCTGATCGTCAATCTGCCCGGCAGCCCGCGGGCGGTGCGCGAAAACCTCGCCGTCGTTCTGCCCGGGCTGCCCCACGCTCTCGACAAACTTCGGGGCGATCCGAGTGACTGCGCTGCCCCCTGAGATGGGGGCGCAGAAAGAGCGGTCTTTGAAAAGCAAGGGATTTTCAGCGACTTTCCAGAGTCACTTGTCTTTTCAGGGAGCGATGATAGACTGGAGACGAGGGCAGAGCCGGCTAAAAGGGGAGATGGAGAGATGGCCTTCATCAAGAAGATCCTGATACCGACGGACGGTTCCGAGTATTCACGCTACGCCACCGACTACGCCATCAATCTCTGCGACGCCTTGGACGCAGAGATTACCCTGATCTCCGTCGCCGATATCCGTTACGAGATGTATGACGTCTACAGCGAGGTCCACGCCGTGGGAAACGTGGAGGAGCTGATCCGCGAACAGGTCAGCCGCGCCCTCGACCAGCATGCTGCAGAAATCGAGCGGCGGGGGGTGAAGGTCCGCAAGGTTCTGCGGGTCGGCGACATCATTCAGGAAATCCTCGACGTCATCCAGAAGGAAGAGATCGATCTCGTGGTCATCGGCACCCACGGGCGAAAGGGGATCTCTCACTTCCTCCTCGGCAGCACCACCGAGAAACTCGTCCGCAGCGCACCCTGTCCCGTCCTCACCGTCAGACCGCCGAAGGAAGCAGGGAAATAGGAAAGGCAAGACTGCAGGCAGATCGGGAAATCGAAAATAGTAAAGAGGCAGGGCTTTTTCTCGGCGTCCTCTGCGTAAGAGGGTATGGTCTTTTTGTCTTAAGCTCGCCCATTTTGCTTCGGGGGTGAGACTGTCTGTCCATTCTAAACGACCCTGGCCATCTGATCCTGCGGCGAGGGCTGATCAATTCTGCCAGGCGTCATAGAGCAGTTTCCCGTCTATGAGAGCGGGGTGGACGAGTGTCGTAGCATTCCCTTTGAAGGCCTCAACGTCCGATTCCGTTACCACAACGATGTCGGTCACATACTCCAGCCCCATCAGGCTGCGGTAGATCCACTGCGCTGTCTTGCCTCGATGTTGACCGGGTGCGACCACGACCAGCAGGCCGAAGTCACTGTGCGGCCCCATGGCCTGAAGGGCAGCCGATCCGAACAGAATGATTTTTCTCGGTTGCACTGTTGCAACGATTCGACGGACTATTTCTTCCAGTGCTTCTTCCGCTGATCTCTTCCTGTGCATGGTGCATTCCTTCAATGATTGGGCATTCCTCACCAGGGCTCTCTTCTCACGCAAGTTTCGATCCATGCGGTCAGGGAAGCCTGATCTCCGTCACCGCGGCGGCGTCTGCGTGGTGCCAGAGATTGCCGCCCCAGCTGAAGACTGTTCCCAGGTTCTGCTGAAAAACCGCCCAGAGGGCATGGGTGCTGGCGGTCTCACAATGGAAGCCGAGGCTAAAGATGGTTCCCATATCCAGGTACAAATCGTGACGCAAATCATATTGAGCAAAGTCCTTGAACACCACACTGCGGCTGTACTGAGTCTCTGATTCGTTCCAACAGGTAAGGTCTATGTCGAACTGAGGCTGTTGGGCGTTGAGAAAGTCGATGCCGGGGTTGGCAACGACCAGTCTACCGCTGATCGCTCCGGGGACTGCTGCCAAGCCCTCAAACAGGATCCGGCTGGAGCCTGCGGTGTACTCCTTTGAATCAAGATGGAGGACCCGATCGGGCGTTGGCCGAATCATCTGAGAAGGAATGGCGTTGTAGTGAAACGAAGAAGCGGTGGCAAGGTTTACCACGGTCGCATCCCCTCTGAGGAAGTCGTAGTCGATTTCCATCCGGGATGCGGGATCGTCGATGGCCCAGCAGAAGAGATACCCCACGCGCTGCGCAAAGCCTGCCAGGGGTGTATCGGCCTTGTCATAAGGCTGATGGCTGGCCCAGGTCAGTTTGTCCTGTTGCGTGAGCCGGACAATGAAGTTGTCTTTCTCGTCGACCCCGCCGTCGGGGCCTCGTGTCACCATGTAACATTCGAGAATAGCATCCTGGTCGCCTGCGTTGACAATATTCACGAAGGTCATACCGTGGAGGTTGTCGATCAGGGGGAATACCAGAAGACTTCCGGGCTCGTTGCCCCGAGCGATCCGAAGGGAACTCAGTGTCCAGAGGGCGCGTCCGCGGATCCCGTCATCGGCCGTAAAGTAGAGTGTCCCATTCGCGCTGGTGAGCGAGCGAGGATCTGAACCACCGGTGGGGTGAATGTCCTGGACAAGCACGGTGCCTGCCTCGGTCCCGTCGCTTGTCCAGAGCTCACGGCCGTGGACCCCGTCATCGACCCTGAAGAAGAGCTGTCCTTCTATCGATGTCAACAAGTCAGGATAGGTGTCGGCCTCTCCGGGGCGGATGTCGGAGACACGGACGGTCCCTACCGCCGTGCCATCGCTCCGCCACAGCTCACGCCCGTGGACCCCATCGTCGGCCGTGAAAAAGAGCCGTCCGTTCACAGCGGTGAGGTGTTGCGGCACAGACCCGGCATCCGGATGAATATCCTTGACCAGCACGGTCCCTGCCGCCGTGCCGTCGCTCCGCCAGAGCTCACGTCCATTGAGCCCGTCATGGGCGGCAAAGAACAATATCCCGTTCACTTCGGTCAGCTCCGATGGCTGCGATGCACCGGGTCCGGGGATGAGGTCCTTGACCAGCATGGTGCCTGCGGGCGTGCCGTCGCTTGTCCAGAGCTCCGCGCCGTGACTCAAATCACTGGCCGTGAAGAACAGCTTACCGTTCAGGTCGGTGATGTATCGCACATTCGCATCGAAGGGCCATGAAATGTCTTTGACCAGCAGAGTGCCCGCCGCGGTGCCGTTGCTCTTCCAGAGCTCTTCCCCGTTGCGTCCATCGTTTGCGCGAAAGTAGAGTGTTCCATTGGCATTTGTGAGCTCACGGGGCGATCCGTTGCCCCGCGTATTGATATCCCTGACAAGAACCGTCCCCTCCGGTGTGCCGTCGCTTATCCAGAGTTCTTCGCCGATGCTCCAATGGCGCGCCGCGAAGAAGAGCGTTCCGTTGACGTTCGTCAATTCGGCAGGCTCTGAGCCCGTGAGCCATCCGATGTCCTTGACGAGGACCGTTCCCTCCGGCGTGCCGTCGCTCATCCAGAGCTCACGGCCGAGCAACCAGTTATCGGCCGTGAAAAAGAGTGTTCCGTCGACATTGGTCAGGTTCATGGGGTTCGAGCCGGCGATGCCCGGAAGGATGTCCTTCAGGAGGAGGGTTCCTTCCGGCGTGCCGTCGCTCGTCCAGAGCTCCCGCCCGTGGAGGCCATCGTCGCCGGTGAAGTAGAACCTTCCATTCACCACCGTGAGGTCCTCAAGAGACAGACCGCTGCCCCAGGCCACCTCCTCCACGAGCATGCCGGAGCCCTCCGCCCCTACCGGTCCGGTACATATCGCCAGGATGACCAGCAGACGCGTCAGTGCAGGGATTGAAGCAATCCGAGTCAGCAGTTTTAGGGCACCCAGGCATACGGAGGGATTGATCTGCGGTCGTTTCATCTTTTTTCCACCTAAGCACTCCCGTGCTTGTCTTGAACGGTTTCGGCCAGTCTCCCGCGGGACGTGCGGGGTCACAAGGTGATTCCAGTTTTGAAACCTTTCATGGCAATGGCTCCGAGTCAGCGTCTCTTTTTTAGAAAACTTACCTTACATTTACCGAGACCGGTATAGGACGCCGGCTGAATTTCTTGTCGGACTGACAACTATTTTTTTGTAGGGATGTCTCCTACAGAAGGTCTGAGCGACAGAAGACGGAGAAGGGCCAGTGGGCGGTTTGGAAACTGGAAACTGGGAAATAGGAAATAGGTTTGAAGCCAGACGACGGTGGGCAGTGGGCGGTAAGAACCGGAGGACCGTGAAGAACCAGACGACGGCGGACGGAAGACAGATAGGAAATAGAAAATGGAAAATAGAAAATAGGTTGTAGGTCGAAGACTGAAGGGGTTTTTGCCTTTCACGCGAAGCGTGTCTCCTCCGCGCCCTGTGCCGTGGTGAAACAGGTTTTGGTTTTGCCTTTGCTTTTAACCCGCATCGCCTTTCTCTGCGTTTTCGGCGCCTTTTGCCCCGAAAAACAGAAACGTTTCTCGGGGCGGGCGGTAAGATTGGTTTTAAAGAAAGACGGGGAAAGACACGGTGTCGCGGAGAAAGGGGAGACATAACAACCGTCTCACCTCATCGACAGAGGATTCCATTGCTCTACCGTGCGGGGTCAGCCTTGTTTCATTTTCTTTTTGATAAATGAGATGACTTTTTCCGCCATGGCGAGGGCCCGTTCGGCGTCTTCATCTATGTAGGCATCGGCAGGGATGCCTCCGGGAAGCCCGTTCGGGTATCTTGTGGGAATGTAGAAGCGGTCCAGGGGAGCGGCTTTTTTTTTCAGATTTTTGAAAGACGGGTCGAGCGCCGATGAGTCTTCGCACAATTCGGCCACAGAATGGCCCCAGACGGACTCGGCGCCATTCGCATAGAGAAACGCCTTAATCGCTTTCTCAGCGGCCTGTTGGGCCAGGAAGCAGCAGAGATTGTAGCGTTTTCCATCTCTGGCATAGACGGCATCGTCGAGGTCGCGTACCGACTGTGAAAGCCAACGCTGCCCCTCCCTGTCATGCGGCTGCTTCAAAGAGCACCTCCCCTTCGGAAACGGCCCTCCGGACAAAGCGGCTCCATTGCATCAAATCAGAAAACTCCTTCGGCGTATACACCAGAAGATCGAGCGCCACGTCGGGCTCCAGAAAGCGGTACCACTCATCCAAACGATCCAGAAAGCGCTTGTTGGATTCTTGAATAATAATCAGGTCGATGTCACTCGTTGTGTGAAGCGCCCCCGTCGCCAGCGATCCAAAGAGAATCACTTTCTTCACCCTCTTCGATCTGATTTTTTCGAGCATGGCATTGAGCTTCCCTCGGAGCTTTTCTTCCCTGCTGTTCCCTTGGGAAAACCTTACTGCCACGGCCACGGTTCCTTTCTTGGTTTGCGGCGAATGCGGACACTCAATTTCAAAATCACTCTAATACATTTTCGGTCAGAATCAAAGACAAAAAGGAAGCAGGAAAGAGGACCCCGTTAGAGGCGAAGCGTCTCATGGGGCAGGCTCCGAGCAGAGGACAGAAGACAGAAGACGGTGAAGGGCCAGTGGGCAGTAGGCGGTGGGCGGTTTGGAAACTGGAAACTGGGAAATAGGTTTGAAGCCAGACGACGGTGAGCAGTGGGCGGTTGGCAGTCACTGATGAAAGACAAAAACCGGTGGGCGGTAATTCAGTCAGCGGTGGGTGATAGTTGGGCGAGCATTGGGCGGAGGAAACTCACAGGACGGACGACGGAAATAGAAAATAGGAAATGGGAAAGAAGCGGGTCAGGAAATCTCGGCCTCGGCCCATGCCACAACGGCTTCAGCAGTTCTCAGAGCCTCGTGAAATTCCTGTTCAGTCACCGGTTCCATGGGTCCCGGATACCTGGTCTGAACGGCGTAGTTCGTCAACTCGGCGGCGGCGAGTATCTCATTGGGAAGTTTCACACCATTGTTTTGCAGTACTGTGAGCAACTCGGCCATATCGTGGACAAAGCGAAACGGAATTCCTTTCGCGATCAGGACGGCCTTCAATGACTTCTCCGCCGCCTGCTGCGCGTCAAAGCAGATATCCTCCAATAGGATCTCTCCCGTCTTATGGTTGTTTCGCCCGGGCGAGATTGCTTTTGGCCCGTCTGATCCAATCCTTCGGTGATCCCGGTTCAATGCTATCACGCGGCATAGAGCAACTTCCCCTCTGCCAAAGCCGGCTGGATCACCGTGGCCACATTGTCCTTGTAGGCCTCGACATCAGCTTCCGTCACGACGACGATATCCGCCGCATATCCCACGCCGATCAGACTGCGATAGATTTTCTGAGCCGTCTTGCGTCGATGTTGATCCGGCGCGACCACCACGAGCAGGTCAAAATCACTGTGAGGCCCCATGGCCTCGCGGGCAGCCGAGCCGAACAGAATAATCTTGCGCGGTTGCACCGTCGCAACGATGCGACGAACTATTTCGTCCAGAGCCTTCTCAACAGCGTTCTTCTGGGACATGGTGATGTCTCCGAATATTGAAATCTCCTCCGGCGCTGCTTCTAACCTATTATAGAGGCTACGATTTTTCAAGGGGTTTTCTCGACGTGGAGAAAGGGAACGCGAGACCTGTATCCAGCGGGGCAGAAGGCTGAAGACTGAAGGCAGTTCGGAAAATGGCAAATGAGAAATAGTAAATGGGACGAGCTATAGGTCTTCGTCCTCGGTGAGAGAAGTGCCGGTTTCGCCTTTAACCTGAAGTGATTTTTCTTTGTGGCCTTGGTGTCTTGGTGGTGAGATGGTTCTTGCCTGTAACCCGAAGAGGCCTCTCTCTGCGCCCTCGGCGATCTCTGCGGTAAAACTGGTTCTTAAAGAAGAACGGGGACAGGTACGGCGGCCATTTATCGTGGCCCTGTCTCGTACCCGCCCCCGCTGGCTCCTGGGGTAGTGCCCGTCCGAAGCGCGTCGCCACTGACGGAAATATTCGGCGTAGCCGGCCGCGATCAGGGATTCGGATCTCCGCCAGTGGCATTACTGCGATTGCAGCGCCACCAATTCGTGAGAACCTCGGCCAACAAGTACGCCATGCAACAAAGTTTACCGGAAGTTTTGGCAAACCGGTATAGGACGGCTTCGATTTTTTTTGTGGGATTCAGACGGTTTCTTTTGTCGGGCTTTGTCTTACAAAGAAAACGAAGACAAGATATTTGAAAATTGAAGAAGACAGAGGACGAAGAGGCGAGGTCTTCGTGTGGCGTGAAGTCGGTTCTCAGTCTCAACAGGCAAGGTTGAGAAGAGCAGGTAGTGGGCGCTGGGTGGTATGCACCGGAGGACAAACAGAACCCAGTGGGCCGTCGGCGATGGGCAGTGAGCGGAGGCGCTTTAGAGGACGGAGAACGCAGCTCGTCGGGAAAAGGGCCGTTTCCCGATGGAAACCAAATAGAGAATCGTAAGTAGAATTTGGGAAAAGCCCTTGCGTTTCCTCCGCGCCCTCCGTGTCTGGTGGTGAAATAGGTTTTGGTTTTGCCTTTGACGCGAAGTGCTTTCCTTAGCGCCCCTTGCGACTTCGCGCTGAGACGGATTCTGGCGTCGCCGTTGACCCAAAGAAGCCCTTCTCTGCGTCCTCAGCGCCCTGCAGTGAAACGGTTCCTGCTTTTCCGTTCGATCGTCGGCGAAGCCTGCACCGATCAAGACACTTCCGCAAGAACGCGCGTAACAGTCTCGAGCATCTCTTCGGCGGTGTACGGTTTCTGCACGGCGCCCACGAAGCCCGCTTCGGCAAAATCGGCGA
>CAMYMF010000050.1 GCA_947259355.1 uncultured Nitrospirota bacterium
GTTTATCTACTTCGATCCCTTTGCTAATGAGCCTGGCACTCTGTTCTCGTTACCGTGTCAGCGTGGGTTTGCATTAGATCAATTGGGGGAACACTCACGGTTCCGTTCACACGACGGCAGGCACAAGATGGGTACTGAAAAAGCCAAAGGTTCTACCAAGGCACAGGAGTCTCTGCTCCTCGCACTTAAGCCAAGTCCATTGCTACGGCAAAGGAAGGCCTGTCTATGTGGCCCGACGCCAGCACCGCCTATGCGTGCACTGGCGCGTACTGAATCTGGTTGGCGAGCCCCCCTATTTAGACTCGACGGAGGGAAAAGAAACCCTGAGATATCGGGACAGCGACCGGCTCTCGATTTCCGGTTGCCTGCAGAAGAGGCTGTATTCGACTCCAGAACTCGCGAACGAAGCTTCTGGAGCCAAGGGCCACACTTCGGGTGAAATAGCGGCACCGATGCCGCAGTACTGCCGCTCTATCGAGCTCGTAATTACGTGCCGCCTCTTTACGCAACACGGCCGCCGGTATCTGGCGCCTGCCATCATTTCGAGCCACGCCCCCCTCCTCATAGACATATCGTCGATAGGCCTGCAGAGTTGTCTTGCCTTGAAGGTAAGCCTCCGGCAATTCCAAAGAAAGAAAATTCCCCGGGTTTCCTGACTGAACATGATAACCAAGGCTGCAGAATCGGTAGGACTCAGGACGGTCGACCAGATTCGCACGCACAGCATTCAGGTCGGCGTATGCCATACATTTCAGCAAGGCCTCGTCGTATTCAAGCACCACACTTTCGAAGCGCCCTGACCACAGCGCCCCTCGACGGTCATGCCGCCGATTGTACCATCCTGAGAAACGTTTCTTAATCTGCTTCATATATTCCGACAGGTCGGACCAGCGCCTTCGACAGATCTTTGCCTCTTCTTCTGTAAAGGACGGCTTATCTCCGTAATACAAACGGAATCGCCCTTCAAGCTCAGCGTCCGTGTATGCCTCACTCTCCTGCATCTGAACAACAAGATGAAAGTGATTAGAGAGAATAGAGAAAGAAAAGACTTTGACAAAGAAAACTTGGCTCAAGTGCCTCATCAATTCGAGAAGATATTGCTGTTCAACCTCGCCCAGAAGAAACTGCTGGCCGGAGATTCGGGAAAAGACGTGATAGCACAGACCTGGGGCTTTGATGGCAGATCGCGGGATTCTCGGCATGGCTTCCTCCTTTGCGCAAAAGGGTTTGCAGAAGAAGCTCCAAATCCGAAACTAGAAGAACAGGGCAGGACGAGCGGATTGAGAGCGGTCAGGTTTTTTCGGCAAGTATATTATCTAGTGGATGCTCATTCTTAACAGATTTGTCACGTGACGTCAAGCATTATGAGCATTATTTACCTGAGCATTATGTACCTGAGCATTATGTACCTGGCACTGTGGACGTGCCAAGCGCGTGGTCGGTGCAGGCGGAAGTACCTGACACGGCGGAAGTACCTGGCACTGCAGGCGGGCACTGTAAGCGCTGTAGCAGCAGGTATTTGCAGAAAGGAGAGAAAGGAGTACCTGGCACTACAGTGACGCGCGGCTTCCACGGCCTTTCCGGTTATTCACCGGTTTCGATTAGGAGTTCGACCTTCATGGAGGCTGTGGCGCTTGTGCCGCGAAAGGTGCCCTGCACAGGCGCTGCCTCGGACGGTAGGTAGCTGGCGGCGAGGGCAACATGCTTGTCCGCTACCGCAAGGCCGTGGGCTGGATCGTAGCCCCGCCACCCGCCGCCTGGCAGATAGACCTCGGACCAGGCGTGCAGATAGCGACGCTCCTGCTCGGCATCTCCCGCCTGGTAGCCACTGACAAAACGGGTTGCGAGACCCACGGCGCGGCAGACGGCGTTAAACGCAACGGCAAGATCCCGGCACGAACCTCGCTTCTCCCGCAGCGTGACCTCGGCCGGAAGTGGATCACCCTCTTCGCGGATCACAACTTCGCAGCGTTCATAAAGCCAGATAGACAGCGCGGACAGAAAACATGAAGTGTCGCGGTTGCAGACGGCCAACAGGTCGTCCGCTACATCCCGCACCGGCGCCGCCCCTGGGCCCGCAAGGCAAGACTTGAGCACCGCACCGAGTGGCTCAGCATACCTGGCGGGGAGGGTTTGTACGCCAGGCTCGGTGTATATGAAATCAAAGGGATCGGCGCGCAAGGTCTTCACTTCGCTTCGCACGGTGAGCTCCATCTGGTTGATTAGACCGTCGAACCAAACCAGGGCGACATCGTTGCCTTCTCCGTCTCGCCATTCGCTCAGGCCCGCGGGCGTCGGTTGGATCTGCAGCTCGTGGTTCAGCAGTTGCTGTGTAGCATCGCACCGGGGCCGCATTCGAAGGATGTGGGGCTCCTGAAAAACCGGGCATGAATAACTGTAACGTGTTCGGTGAAGGATGCTGAAGTGCATGGACAGGTCTGTGCTCCCGAGGGGGTTACTCCGAGGTGGCGCCCAGCTTGGACATCACCTGATCGATCCACTCCGACGGCAAGGCCTTGATGCTCTCCCTGAGGCGCGCCTCCCACCACTCGGAGATGTGGCCCACTTCGTCTTTCCGGAAACGGTGTTCGACGATCTGAAAAGAGTCCTTGCGATAAAGCACTGCATCGACGGGAAAATCGACGTCGGCCGCACTGATCCGGGTCGAATCAAAAGCCAGATACCCCACCTTCAGCGCAAAGAATAGGGGGTCAGTATAATGCAATGTTCTGTCGAGCACGGGCTTGCCATATCCAGGCACGCCGATGATTTGGTAAGGCGTTCCCTTGCCAACCTCCACCCAATTGCCTTGGGGATAGATCAGATAGAGGGTATGCTCGGAATCCTTCGACATTTGACCGCCGATGAGCCCGTGAATGTCGAACTGCAGCCCGCTTTCGGCCAATGCTTTCTTGTCCTCTCGTTCGACGCGACGGATCTGGCGCGCGAGAATGTTGGCCACCTCGAAGAGACGCTCATAGGAGTGCTCCCGGCTGTCGAGATGCTCGCCAAGATAAGCGAGTGCTTTGTCCCTCACGGAACGCAGCCCCGATGTCATCAGGAAGAAACAACCGCCGTCCAGGTGGTAGGCACTCACTTTGCCGGCCGTGATCATTTCATTGCCCGATGTCACCCGCGTATCAGCAATCCCCACGAGACCTTCGTGGGTACGCATGCCGAGACAGAAAGTCATTGCGGCGCCCTCCTGGAATGCGTCCCCCCGGTGCCGCCCACGGGACGCAGAGCAAAGAAGGCCTCATAAATGGCTTCACCCACCGCATTGATCCTTATCTGGATGTTGTCAAGGAACTCATGAACCCCTCCGTCAATGAGCTCGGCGGCCTGGATGTAGTCCAACTCGGAGCGCAATTTTCCAAGGCGCTGTTCGGCCGGATTGCGGAACGTCCCGCTGGGCGTTCCCGAAATCGCCCGCAGCGATTCCTCCGCTGAGATCACACAGTGGTGAATGGCACGGGGGAATTCCCGATCGAGCACCAGGAAATTTAGAACCTGCTCCGGCGTTATCTGGTGATACCGTTTGCGGTACATTTCAAAGGCGCTGATCGATCGTAGTACTGCGGCCCAGAGAATATCGTCGTAGGGGGTTCCGACAAAGGCCGGTTCCGGGAGTAAATGAAAATACTTCACGTCCAGGATGCGGGAGGTCTTGTCCGCCCGTTCGAGAAAACGTCCCAGTCGGCAGAAGTGCCAACCTTCTCCATGGGACATGGTGGCGTCAGTGATGCCGGTGAAGAGTTGCGAAGCCATCATGGTTTCTTCGAGGAACTCATGGGTGATGCTTCCAGGTGTCTTTGCCGCTGCACCGCGCTGGACCATGAGGTAGAACTTGTTGATCTGCTCCCACATCTCAAGGGTAATGAACTGGCGTATCCACCGTGCATTCTCCCGCACGCTACGCACACAGGAGAGAATCGAATTCGTATTCTCCGCATCAAATACGAGAAACCCCAGCACATTCTCCTGCGTCGCTTCTCCGTACCGTTCGACAAAGAGTTCCCGATCTCCCGACGCATTGACGAGCGGCTGCCATTGCCCCTCGGAATCGCCGGGGATGTCGAGCGTCATCTGGAGGTTCACGTCAACAAAACGGGCCACGTTCTCAGCCCGTTCCATGTAACGGCTCATCCAATAGAGGGAATCGGCCACACGGCTCAGCATGATTTCAGTCCTTCCCTCCTGCCGTGTGCTGTGGCGGCTTCATGCCTCCGGGCGCACCGGCCGCCAGCACCCATGTGTCCTTGCTGCCGCCGCCTTGCGACGAATTGACGACCAGCGAGCCCTTGCGGAGCGCCACCCGGGTGAGCCCCCCGGGAAGCACGTAGATATCCCGGCCATAGAGGATGTAGGGGCGCAGGTCAGCGTGCCGACCCTCGAAATGATCGCCGACGATGCAGGGAACCCGCGAGAGGGCCAGGGTGGGCTGCGCAATGTATTTTCGCGGATTCTGTCGGATCCGGTGGGCAAATTCTGTCCGCTCATCCGCGCTGGCATGGGGCCCAACGAGCATTCCGTAGCCACCGGACTCGTCCGCCGCCTTCACCACCAGTTCGTCGAGATGCGCCAGCACAAAGTCGAGATCTTTCCTGTCCCAACAGATATAGGTCGGCACATTGGGGATGATAGGATCCTGGTCGAGATAATAGCGAATGATTTTGGGTACGTAGGCATAGACCGCCTTGTCATCGGCCACCCCTGTGCCCGGTGCGTTGGCCAGTCCCAACCGACCGGCGCGATAGACATCCATGAGCCCCGGCACACCGAGGTAAGAATCGGACCGAAAGGCGAGTGGGTCGAGAAAATCATCATCCACCCGTCGATAGAGCACGTCCACCCGCTCAAAACCATGGGTCGTGCGCATCATCATGCGCCCGTCCAGAACGACCAGATCGCGCCCTTCCACGAGATCCACCCCCATCTGCTTGGCCAGAAAAGAGTGCTCATAGTAGGCCGAGTTGTAAATCCCCGGTGTCAGCACACCCACCGTAGGGTTGTCCACCGTTTCGGGCACCAGGTCTTCCAGGGTTCGCAGGAGATGACTCGGATAGTCGATCACGGGCCGGACACGGGCCGCCTCGAACACCTGAGGAAAAGTCCGTTTCATGACCTGGCGGTTCTCCAACACATAGGAAACGCCCGAGGGACAGCGTAGGTTGTCCTCCAGCACATAGAACTGCTCGTCCCTGTCCCGCACCAGATCGGTACCGGTGACATGGCACCAGACACCGCGGGGTGGGTGCAGCCCCTCGCAGGCCTTGCGATAGGACCCTGCGGAGAGAATGATCTCCTTAGGAATGACGCCGTCGGCGAGGATCTTTCGTTCGTTATAGACGTCGTGGATGAACAGGTTGAGCGCCTGGATCCGCTGCTTCAAACCAGCCTCGATCCGCTGCCACTCCCCGCTTTCCACAATCCGGGGGATGGCATCGAACGGGAAGATCCGTTCGGTCCCACCGGCATCGCCGTAGACGTTGAACGTCACCCCCGCACGGAGCAGCGCCTGCTCGGCCGCCGCCTGGCGCTGCCGGATGTCCTCCCAAGAAAGGGATTCAATCTTGGAGACGAGAAGGTCCGCACCGCATCGGGGCCGATTGTCGGCGTCAAACATCTCGTCGAAGAAGCCTTCCTGGTCGTAGCTCTCAAAATGCATCGCAGTTTTCCCTGCCGGATGGCGCGGATAGCGATCTATCCCCATTTATCCCGATTTAACAAAATTCCGTGGCCCCACCGGGCATGAGTTTCATAAGCTTTAACCAATAGGGACAAGCCTGTCAACCGGAAAAGAGGCCCATTCGCACAGAAACATCTGCCGGCCGGGCGCTGGCCGGACCAGTCCTTTTCAGCTATGATGCAGATTCAAACACCTTCTTCGGAGACCGACGGCCGTGCGAAACCTTGTCCTTGTTCTGGGAGACCAACTCACCCATGACTCCGAAGCCTTTCAAGGCTTTGACCGTTCGTGCGACGCGGTCTGGATGGCAGAGGTCGATCGGGAAGCCACCCATGTCTGGTCGCATCGCCTGCGTCTTGTATATTTTTTCTCCGCCATGCGCCATTTCCGCGAGGAGTTAAAATCGAAGCAGATCCCCGTGCACTATCATGCGCTGCAGACAGACCGGCGTAAGGAGCGGGGCGGGGATTTCGGAACGGTGTTGAAGAAGGATGTCCGACGACACAATCCCAAAAACCTTATCGTCGTCACACCGGGGGATTACCGAGTACTGGCCGAGTTGCGCGGCACGGCAAAAACAGTGGGCCTTCCTCTGGAGGTCCGGCCGGACCGGAGCTTCTTCTGCGCGCGGGAGGCATTCCGAGACCATGCCCGCGGCAAGAAGAGCCTCGTCATGGAGCATTTCTACCGGCGCATGCGCAAGGAACACGAGATCCTGGTGGAGGACGGCCAAAAACCTGTGGGCGGGCAATGGAATTTCGACCGGGAGAATCGCGACACCTTCGGCACCAAGGGACCGGGGACGATCGCCGAGCGCCCTGGGTTTTCACAAGACGCGATCACCCGGGAGGTGCTCGCCCTGGTTCGCCTACGCTATGGCCATCATCCCGGTCGTCTCGACGGTCCCCTGCTCCCCGTCACCCGGCGGGACAGCCGGGCTTTTCTCCAACATTTCATCGAACACATTCTGCCAAATTTCGGCCGGTTCGAGGATGCCATGTGGGCCGAGGAGCCGTTCCTCTACCACTCCAGGCTCTCGGCCTTGCTCAACGTCAAGCTTCTGCATCCTGAGGAGTGCGTGACGGAAGCCGTTGAGGCCCACCGGCGGGGCGCGCCCCTCAACAGTGTGGAAGGGTTCGTCCGCCAGATACTCGGCTGGCGGGAATACATCCGCGGCGTCTACTGGCTGAAGATGCCCCAATACGGCAGGATGAATTACCTGAAACAGACGCTGGAGCTTCCATCGTTTTATTGGGACGGAAACACGGAGATGTTCTGTCTGCGGGAGTCCATGAACCATGTCCTTCGTTACGCGTACGCGCATCACATTCATCGGCTCATGGTTCTCGGGCTCTTCTCGCTGCTATATGGCGCGCACCCCGCGAAGTTTCACGCCTGGCACATGGCCATGTACGCTGATGCCATCGACTGGGTGTCGTTGCCCAACACCCTCGGCATGAGTCAGTACGGCGACGGCGGCATTGTTGGAACCAAACCTTACTGTGCCACCGGGGCTTACATCCACCGGATGAGCAATTTCTGCAAGCTCTGCCGCTATGACCACCGCAAAAGCGCAGGCGAGGAAGCCTGTCCCTTCACGACCCTCTACTGGGATTTTCTGGACCGCCATTATAAGAAACTCGAGTCAAACCCTCGCCTGGCATTTCAGTTGCGAAATGTGGAGAAGAAGCGCCGGCAGAAGGATGATATGAAGGCCATTCGCAAACAGGCCGACCGCCTGCGAAGAGAGTGGCGTCCCTGAACGAGGAGTCCATCATCATGAAACAGACGCCCTTTGATCCTCAGACCGATCTTGCGCCCCTTCCCTTCGAATCCGACCACTGTGAACTGGCGGCCGCGCTCAAGGCGGCGGGCCTCCCCTGGCGACCCCATGTGGGTTGTTTCGTTTGGGATCCAGACCGCCACATCCCGGCGCCGTACCCCTTTCCGAACCGGATCTATTTCATTCTCAACCTCGGTCGTTTTCGGGAACTTCTCGGTGACGATGTCAGCATCAAAGAGAAGCTCGTATGGCTTCCCACCTGGCATCAGGCCCGGGAGCTGTTGAACCGCATGGGTGTGGATCCCGAAGAGGTCCGGGCGAGCGTCAATGTACCCGACGTTTGGCGACCAGGAAGGGATCTTCTAGCCCTTTATGCGCTTTTGAAAGATCGTATGCGGTAAAGGTGGGCACCGTAAGGCGACAGCCCGCAGCCCCGCAATTCTCAGGCGGCCTACCTGTCTCTGATGGGGCCCTCCACCAATCGTGCGATCCGAGCGATGGCAACACTGCAGACAACGGCGTAGGGTGCCGCGATAAGCGGCACCTGAAAGATCAACTGGCACGTCCCATCGGTGTCGTCTTCGATACGATGCCCTGTGGCGGAAAAGCCAAAGACCCGCCAAGACCAGAATCTTCCCTCCACATATTGATCGACCTGAAAGGGCGCCCAGAAACCCAGGGATGTTCGAATGCGACCTCGCGTATTCTTCCGGATGACGGGGGTATCACACTCCACAGCCGACACCGATGGCCCCCACGCCGGCCAACGGGACGTGTCCGTGATCACATCCCAAACGGCGGTCGGACGCGCTTCAATGCGGCGACGTATTTCCAAGTAGGGCCCGTTGAATGCAATCACCTGAGATTCACAACCGAAGAATTACCTCCGGCGCCTGCTACTGGTGAACAGGATAAGCAATTACGACTCTTCCCTTGGGGTCTTTCCCGGAGACTCTTTTGTGCGACGCAGCTCCACCGGTACGGGCTGTGCTTCACCCCGCCATCCCTTCCAGGCAGCGACGGCCAAGGCGCCGATGGCGATTCCGGCAGCAAAGTGAGCAGCAAAATTAAGGCTCTGACGGATCAACATTTTCTGACTCCTTAATCGGGTTTCTTGCCCAGACCCATCGCAACGGCAACGGTTGCGCCGATGGCCGCGCCTGAAACAACAGCAGTTGTCGCAACGAAATATGAGAGAAATATCATTGTGTTGCCTCCCTTTGCCACGTATGCTTCCTGTCCATTTGGTTGCCAACCTGATCGGTTTCGTCGACCAATTGGCGTCAAGGGTAGTCGGGATTCTGTCCAGTGTCAAGCGGCCGGATAGCACCTGCCGAAAGGAGAGTGAGCACAGTACCTGGCACTGCTGAAAATACCTTGCCACGAGTGCCAGGTACTTTCTGCCACGAGTGCCAGGTACTTTCGGTCCACCCCAGGTGGTGCCAGGTACTTATGCCTTTGTTGCTCAAGGGTTGCTCCAGTGCCAGGTACTCTCAGCAAGAAAGGATCGGGATGGTGTCTATCGACGCGTCAGGCAACCAGGGATGCTCTGGCGCAAACCGAGTCCTCCGACGATGTCAATGAAATTGCGCTACTCGATGGGGAATGGCGGCCGCACTGGGGAGACCATATCCGCTTCCAAGAAGACGTGGGGCCCCTATGCCGAGCAGCATTCTTTGGAAGTTGGGGAGCCGCCGGGGGGGCTGCTTTCTTCGCCGAAGCCGCCCGATGGCGGTGGCTGGCGCGGAGCGAGAAGACCACACCCATCGGCTCCCATCAAAATTGACATGGCCCTTCATGAAGGCCTGGAATCGGAGAGAAGGCGCAGAGAAAAGTAGCAGCCCCCCACAGAAGCGGCTGCTAGCAAGCTGAAAAAACTATTTGATGAGCGCGGGTCGGGACAGTATGGACGTCGGAGCGACCGCTGCTCTTTGATGGACGAGCCGTCCTATTGGAAGGTGTCGCAGGTTTGCACACTGCCCGTTTCCAGTCCGCGCCGAAACCAGCTCACCCGCTGTTCCGACGACCCATGGGTGAACGATTCTGGATGGACCCGCCGTCCGGCGGAACGCTGGATCTGGTCATCGCCGACGGCGGCCGCCGCCTGCAGTCCCTCATCGACATCGCCGCGCTCCAAAATCTGCCGCTGGCGATGTGCGTGATGGGCCCAGATCCCGGCGTAGCAGTCCGCTTGCAGTTCCATCCTCACCTGCAGGGCATTGGCATCCGTTCGGCGCATCTGAGACTGGGCGCGCCGCACCTGATGGGCGATGCCTTGCAGCGTCTGAATATGATGGCCGATCTCATGGGCAATGACGTAGGCAAAGGCGAAGTCACCGGACGCCCCCATCCGTTTCAGCTCGCGCAGGAAACTCAGGTCCAGGTACACCTGCTGATCGGCGGGACAGTAAAACGGCCCCGCGGCAGCCTGTCCGTAGCCGCAGGCCGTCTCCGTCATGTCACTGTAGAGCACGAGCGTCGGCTCCTGGTAGCGTGCGCCGCTGGCTGTGAAGATCCGATGCCACACGTCTTCCGTGTCCGCCAGCACCACCTTGACAAACTCGGTCAGCTCATCCTGTTGTTGCGTCTGCGGTGCCGTCTGTTGCGGTACCTGTTGCGTGGACACGCCGATGGTCTCCAGAACCTTTCCGGGGTCTTGTCCCAGCAGCAGCGCAGCCAGCAGGGCCAACATCACCGCCCCGCCGCCGACGGTGGCCCGTCGGGCCACCCGACCGCGCCGGTCCTCCACATTGGCGCTGCGTCTTCCTTGTCTCCAACGCATGGCTTTCCTCCGAAAGCCGACTGCTCAAAAAAACATTAAAAAACAGTTACTTTGAACGAAGATGCGGTCCATACCTTCTGCAGACGCTACCAGCGGCACGCCCCGGTGTCAAGCGCCGGAGCCGGTGCCGCAGTGCACACGCAAGCACCGAGACGGGGCATGGCTTTAACCAACGGATGGAGTTTCGTGTCACCCATCTGCGATGTTGGCGAGCCCGCCCAAAATCTCGCGTGTCTCAGCATTACGAAAGGGAGTAGATACGCCGCCGGAAGGCTCTGACAGCCCAATCACTGAAGCTGTGAGATGATGTGACGTCAGAGGATCTGCTGCGACGGGGGTTGCGCCGGTCTTTCCGTGCTAGCGCTAGACGATGTCGGTGCGCACGAGGGCCAGGATGGTCGAATGGGCGACGATGAGGTATTTCTTACCTTCGAACTCAATTTCCACTGCCGAGTCCTTCAAGAAGATGGCGTAGTCCCCTTCCGAAGCCTGCAACGGGATATACTTTACTGGCTTCTGCTCACCGCGAGAGAGGAAATCATCAGTGCCCATCTCAGGAACGACATAGCCGGGGCCCGTTTTGACGACATAGCCGCCCATCACCTTCTCCTTCTCCTTGACCGACGCCGGCAGATAAAGGCCGGAGGTCGTGCGGTCCGCTCTCTCATCGGGGTTGACAAGGACCCGGTCTCCGACCAGAATGATCTCCCGTCTGGCTTTTATATCCATCGCTTCCTCCTATTCGAGGCTCTCCACCCTATCCCATCTGACATCCAATGTCCAAGCATTTCTTGACCAAGAGCATTGACAGGGATGCAGCCCATCGGTTACACGAAGGGGGGCGCCGATCCAAGGCAACACCCCGAGCACGCCACAGGAGACTCAACACAACCATGAGCAGAACCCGCACACCACGCACAGTCGTCGATGATGCAGAACGGGCCCGCCGGCTGGCCTCTTTGCTCGATTACCACGGACGGCTGCTTCCCAATGAGAGCCACCGGCGCGCCGTGGCAACCAGCGTCGGAACACCGATGCCCGACGCCCTTCGGCTGAACCCGCTGCAGCCCGCCTCCCTCGGCCTGCCATCGACCCTCCGGCGCCGTGGCGCGACCCCGGTGCCGTGGTGTTCGCAAACCTATCAGTTCGAGGTGCCGGCCCCGCACCTGGGACAGACACTGGAGTATCTGCTCGGAGCCTTCTATGTGCAGGCTGCGGCCCCAACACTGGCCGTGGTCGTCCTGGATCCGCAGCCCGGGGAACGGATATTGGATCTGTGCGCCGCGCCGGGCGGCAAGACGACACAGATCTCGGCCTGCATGAACAACACCGGGCTGCTCGTGGCAAACGAACCGAAGCGGAAGCGTTTGCCGTCGCTCATAGGCAATCTCGAGCGATGCGGCGTCGCCAATACCGTTCTGACCGGGGCCCCCGGCGCGATGATGGCGCGGACTTTCCACAATTATTTCGACCGGGTCCTGCTCGATGCACCCTGCAGCGGCGACGGCATCGTGCGAAAAAGTGAGACGGTCCTGGCGCACTGGTCGGCGGAAAAGGCGGTGCACCGCAGCCACCACCAGACCGGACTGCTACGGGCCGCCTTTCACATGCTCCGCCCCGGCGGGACCCTCGTCTATTCAACCTGTTCTCTTTCCCTAGAAGAGAACGAGTCCGTCCTCACCGGTTTGCTGCGGCGCTACGGAGAGAAGGCGGAACTGCTGCCGATCGATGGCTTTGCCGCACCGCCTCTGCCCCGCGCCGTTGCGTCTCACTATCCCGCCGAGCTTGCGCGAGCGGTGCGCATCTGGCCCCATCCGCACGACACGGAAGGCGCTTTCGTCGCCCGCATTACAAAACATGACCCCACGCAGTGGCCCGCAGCGGACGACGATGCAGCCGATTGGTTGGTCTACCGGAAAGAAGACGCGGCCGTTGAGGCAAGGCGCCATCGGTTGGAAGAACACTGGCATTTCAGCATGCCCCTGCCTTCGGATCAGACTCTTACCGTCAGGGGCGAATATCTCTGCTGCGAGCCGGAGCGTGCTGCGGACTTTCGAAGCCGCAATCTTCATTTCATCCGGGCGGGGATGCGTGTGGCGCGCCGACATCGGGGCTACGACTATCTCTCCCAGCAGGCAGCGACACTCTGGGGCCACGGGATGAAGGGACCCTCTGTTCAACTCGATTGGCCCGAGGTCGCATGCCTCTTTCAGAACAAAACGGTCTCTCTGGCACGGAAAGCCCCCACACGGGGCCTGGTGCTGTGCCGCTTCGGCCCGTGGACACTTACCCGGGGCGTCGTCGGCTGGGACCGGCGGGGTCTGCAGGGCCTCCTGCCCGGCGCCATGCATCGCCCGGTGCTCGCGCGACTCTAACCGCCGCTTTCCTGAACATACAGACCGTGCGCAACACCCCTCCCATGCGGACGGAAGGGTCCCGCCACACCGTTCGGCTCGATTGACTTTTGTTTTTCCCTATGGCAGTAATGGTCCATGGGCTTTCTTGTTCTACAGGGCGGCGCCGAGTTTGGCGGGGCCATGGCTCATTCCGACCTCCGTGCGATCGCGCTGGCCGGCGGTCCGGGCGCGCCGATTCGTATCGTGCCGACGGCGGCTGCTCCCGACAAGAATGAGGAGCGCGCAGGCAACAACGGCGTACGCTGGTTCGAGAGCCTGGGTGCCCAAGACGTTTGTACGGTGCCGCTGATCGACAAGGCGTCGGCCAACCACGCCGATGTCGTCGCTGCGTTGGCGGCGGCGCGTCTCATCTATCTGCTGGGAGGCTTCCCGGACTTTCTCGCTGAAACGCTCGACGCCTCGCGAAGTTGGAAGGCAATCCTGAAAGCTTACCGCAGCGGTGCGGTGCTGGCCGGAAGCAGCGCCGGCGCTATGGTACTGGGCGGGCGGTACTACGAGCCGCGCACCAACACGGTGCAGCGGGGCCTGGCACTTCTGCCCCATGTCTGTATCATTCCGCACCACAACACGTCCGGCCGCCCCTGGGTTTCCCGGCTGGCGCAGTTGCTGCCCGAAATGACACTGCTGGCCCTGGATGAGCAGACGGGCATCGTCGATGAGGGTCCGGGCGGGCGCTGGCAGGTATACGGTCAGGGTGCCGCCACGCTCTATGGCGGCGGGCGGCACACGGCCTGTCCAGCGGGACACTTCTTTGAGCTGACCGCACCCCTGGGCAGAAAAACGGAATAGACAACATGGACGCATCACGCAAAGGAATGATCGTGCTCATGGGCTCCGGCGAACTCACGGCCACCATGGTGGAGGTTCACAAGGAGATCCTGGCACGACTCGGCGGGGCGCCGCGGGCGGTCTTTCTCGACACACCCGCGGGCTTTCAACTCAACGCGGACCAGCTCTCTCGGCGGGCCGTCGATTACTTTCGCCGCCGAGTGGGCCATCCGCTGTCCGTGGTCTCTCTGAAATCGAGCGCCGTGTCCACCTACGAGAGCGAAGCCGCCATGCAGGGGCTCAAGGAAGCCGATTACATTCTCGTGGGACCGGGCAGTCCGACCTACGCAGTGCGCCAATGGCAGCAGACGCGAGTGCCCGCCATTCTCCGGGAACGGGTCGCGGCAGGCGGATGCCTCGTGGCCGCTAGCGCGGCCGCGCTGACAGTGGGCCGCTTCACCCTCCCCGTTTATGAAATATATAAAGTCGGGGAGTCCCTGCAGTGGGTGGAGGGGATCGATGTGCTGGCACCCTTTGGGTTCAACCACGTCGTCGTCCCACACTGGAACAACGCCGAAGGCGGAAACCACGACACCCGCTTCTGCTTCATGGGGGCCTCTCGATTCAAGACTCTGGCCGCGCTCTTGCCGGAAGACATGGGCATCATCGGCCTCGATGAACACACGGCCTGCCTCCTCGATTTTGACACGGAGGAAGCCGTGGGGCGGGGCATCGGCACCATCCCTTTCCGCTGGCTGCGCTTCGCGCGAGCGCGGTACCCGTTGCTCCCAGTGCAGACGCTTCACCCTCTCCGGCCGAGGCACATCCGAGTGGGGACAGCGCCTCCGGATTCTGGGAGGCCGTCCATGCCATGGAAGAGACTTTTCACACCGCCCTGGCCCAAGAGCCTCAGGAGGCAACCAACGCCATCCTGGAGCTCGATCGGATCATCTGGGATGCGGAACAGAACCTTGAAAACCCCGAGCTCATCTCCCAGGGACGGGAAATTCTCCGGGAACTCATCGTTCTGCTCGGCTCAGCTCTGGTGGCTGCGCCCGACAGCCCGGAAGCATGTCTCAAACCCTTGATGGTGGAACTGCTGGCCCTGCGGGCCCGTTTTCGAGAAGCACACCAGTGGGAAGAGGCCGATGCCCTGCGGGACTCGCTCCAGCGGGCGGGGATTGTCGTCGAGGACACCGGGCACGGTACCCGGTGGGGACTCACGTCCTGAGGGGGGGCGAGCCTTATTCACGGGCGAAGATGGGGGAAGGATGAGTCAGGGGAAAGAAGTCAGATCCTCGACTGAGGCAGGAAGAAGATCGGCTGAGGCGGTAGCCCTCGAGTCTTGGGAGAGTCTTTTTGCGTGCTGGCGCAATCCGCCAAGCGCACTGCAGTGGGACTGCCTCTTCACGCTGCCGCCTTGGCTCAAGGCATGGTGGGACGTCTTCGGCGCGGGACGACAGGCCCAACTCTGTGCGGTGCACCGGGGCACGCAAATAATCGGTCTCATACCGCTTGTTATCTGCGGAGAAACGGCACGGCTCATGGGAGACGGGGATGTCTGCGATTACGGCGATATCGTCGTCTCACCGGCGGAGCGCTTGCGAGTGCTCTCCGCCCTTTTGGATCATCTCGAAAGAGCAGGCATCACATGCCTTGATCTCGGACGCCTCTGCGCCGATGGAGCGACCCTGGCGGCCTTGCGGAAAGCGCTCTCCCCGGGTTGGCGCATGCGCGAAGAGGCCGATGGCGCGATCTATCCGCTCGATCTTCCCGCTAGCTGGAATCGATTTCTGGAGCAGCTCGCAGGCCCCCAGCGCCATGAGCTGCGGCGAAAAATGAGGCGCCTCAACGAAGCGGGCCGGGTTGTCTTTCGCTCTCTCGAAAAGGAAAGCGAGATTGCAGTGGCCATGGAGATTTTCTTATCACTCTTTCGAACGAGCCGCCGAGACAAAGCGCGCTTCATGACCGAGCCCATGGAGGCCTTCTTCCTTCGGTTGACGGCAAACATGAGTGACGCAGGGCTCTGTCGGCTTCACCTGCTGGAGCTCGACGACGCGCCCGGTGCGGCAGCACTCTGCTTTGATTACCGCGGCACGATTTATCTCTACAACAGTGGCTACGACCGCTCCCTGGGATCCCTCAGCGTCGGGCTGATCTGCAAAGCCCTCAGCATCCGCGAGGGTATTGCCCGGGGACGCACGGCGTATGATTTTCTCAAGGGTGATGAGCGCTACAAAACCCGCCTTGGAGGCAAACCGCTCCGGCTCCGCCGTGTTCGGCTCCTACGGGAAAGCGCCGCCGCCGGTGGGAGACCAGGAGGCATCCCGTGAGCACCGCCCGACCCTATCGCATCGCCATGCTCAGTATCCATACCAACCCGCTGGCACCTTTGGGAATGCCTGATACGGGGGGCATGAGCGTCTGCATTCGAGAACTCGCCCGGGAGCTCGGCCGCCGGGGCCATGGGGTCGACATCTTCACCGGTCGGACAAGGCCGGGCAATGGCGAAACACGACACCTGGATGAACGGGTGCGGCTGATCCACCTCGACATCGGACCCAGCGGGCAGGTCCCGAAAGAGCAGCTTCACAGCCGCGTACCTCGCTTTGCTGAGGCCCTGGACGATGCCTTGGCGCAAAGGGACACCGCCTACCACCTGGTCCATAGTCATTACTGGCTTTCGGGTGTCGTCGCCGGAAAGACGCGCGCGCTGCGGCACCTGCCGCACGTGATCAGTTTTCACACAACGGCTCTTGCCAAGAGAGCGCAATGCGCCGAGGAGCAGGCACCGGTCCATCGGATCGACGCGGAAGGGGGCCTTGTCCGCAATTGTGATCGGATCGTGGCCGCCAGCGTGCGCGAATGCCAGGCGCTCATAAAAAATTATAAGGCAGACTCGGGGAAGATCGGGCGTGTGCCATGGGGTGTGGCGCACAATCAGTTCCGACCGATCGATCAACGGGCGGCACGAAGCCGGCTCGGTCTCGACCAGACGGAGAAGCTGGTCCTCTTTGTCGGGCGGATCACGCCCGTCAAGGGACTGGCGAAGCTGTTGGCCGCCATGGCCCGCTTGCGGCATTATCCGGGACTCCGCTTGCTCGTGGTCGGCGAAGAGCGAGAAATCAGCAAGGGATCGAGCAAGACCGTTGGTCTCGTTGTTGGTCTCGTTCAAAAGCTTGGTCTTTCAGACCGGGTGACTGTGGCCGGCAGGATCGCGCATGAGGCGCTCCCCCACTGGTACAGTGCTGCGGACTGTGTTGCGCTCCCGTCGCATGACGAAACCTTCGGCCTGGTGGCCCTGGAATCGCTGGCCTGTGGTACCCCGGTGGTGGCCACTCGGGTCGGTGCCGTGGAAACGTTCGTGCAGGACGGCAGGACAGGCATCCTCGTCGATGATCCGTTGCCCGGCGGTCTTGCCCGGGCGTTGGAAGAGCTGCTCACCCGTTCGCAAGGGCAGAGACTCTCCCCTGCTGCCATTGCCCGGTCCGTGGCGGCCCATACCTGGTCTGCCGCCGCCGCCCGTCTCCTGGACGAATACAGATCGGTGCTGGCCCACAGGAACGAGCAACGGCAGCAATGCAGAACGCGACAGGCCGCCCATCCGGACAGTGCACACCCCGGGAGAGTCTCATCATGAGCGAATCCGCGAAGATCCTGGTGCTGGCCGCCCATCCCGACGACGCCGAGTTCAACGCCGCGGGCACGGTTGCGCGCTGGACTGGGGAGGGGAGAAGCGTCGTCTATGTTCTCTGCACCAGTGGTGAGAAGGGAACGACCGATCGGAATGTCAAACCCGAACGGCTCGCGGCCGTTCGGGAAGCGGAACAGGCCGCGGCTGCGGCCGTGCTCGGCGTCCGGGAGGTGGTGTTTCTAAGGTTTCCTGACCAGGGGCTCGAGGAAACCCCCGCGTTCCGCAAAGAGATCGTCCGGCAGATCCGCATCTACCGACCCAAGACCATCGTTACCTCCGATCCCTACCACAGATACATTGGCCACCGGGATCACCGGATCGTCGGTCAGGTTGCCCTGGATGCCGTCTACCCGTTTGCCCGGGACCACCTCGCCTACCCTGATCTCCTGGCGGAAGGTCTGGAGCCCCACAAGGTGAAGGAGATGCTCTTCTGGGATTCGGAAGAGATCAACTTCCGCGCCGACATCACCACAACCTTCCACCTCAAAGTCAAGGCGCTTCGTTGCCACAAAAGCCAGATCGCCGAGCTCGGGCTGACCGATCCTGAGTGTTGGCTGCGGGAGCGGTGTCGCGCGGCCGCGGCAGGTGAGAATTTCGAGTTGGGGGAGGCTTTCTTCCGGCTGAACATCGATCGGTGAGACAAACCGGTGCCAGGTACTCTGGCGTCGGTACTCTGGCGTCAGAGGGTTTGGTGCCAGGTACTGTGGCGTCAGTTCTGGCGTCAGTGCCAGGTACTCGACATTGCTGTTCTGGCGTCAGTGCCAGGTACTCGACATTGCTGTGCCAGGTACTCGACATTGCTGGTAGTCGACATTGCCGGTGCCAGGTACTTTTTTCGGGTGGCTCGCAGCGCCGGGACGCGTGGGAGGCGAAATCGAGGCAACTGTGGTATCGTAGGGGCTCTCGTGGGCGATCGTGTCGCATTTAACTGATTGTAAAATAGGCATTTATAACACACGGCCCCGGCGCAGGAGCCCCGCGCACGCCAGCCCTGAACGGCGGTAAGGGCTGCTCACGACAATCTCAAAGGAGGCGGATGAATCACGATGAGGCGGATCCGGATTGCTCTGATCGGTATCGGAAACTGCGCGAGTTCCCTGGTCCAGGGGATCCACTACTACCGCAACCGGACCAGGCAAGACACCGTGGGATTGATGCACTGGGAGATTGGAGGCTATGGACCGGGCGACCTCACCGTCGTCTCAGCCTTTGACATCGACCACCGTAAGGTGGGACGCGATCTGAGTGACGCCATCTTTGCGAAGCCGAACTGCACGACCGTCTTTTGCCCGGAGATCCCCAACACAGGGGTGGAGGTTCGCATGGGACGGATTCTGGACGGCCTATCCGATCACATGGCCGACTATCCGCATGCTCGAACTTTCCTGCCCGCCGAGGCCATCGAGCCGGAGCGGCGGGAGGTGGTGGACATCTTGAAAACCTCCGGCGCCGAAGTCCTAGTGAACTACCTCCCCGTGGGGTCCGAGGAGGCGACCCGATTCTACGCCGAGTGTGCGCTGGAAGCGGGCGTGGCCTTCGTCAACAGCATCCCCATCTTCATTGCCAGCGACCCAGCCTGGGCCCGGCGCTTCAACGAGAAGAACATCCCCATCATCGGCGATGACATCAAGGCGCAGATGGGTGCGACCATGACCCATCGTGCGCTGACCGACCTGTTCGCCAAACGGGGCGTCAAGCTGGAACGGACCTACCAGCTCAATACGGGCGGCAACACGGACTTCCTGAATATGTTGAACCGGGCCCGGCTCGTCTCCAAGAAGGCATCCAAGACCGAGGCGGTCCAGTCCGTTGCGGCCCAACGCCTCGACAACGAAAATATTCACATCGGCCCGAGCGATTATGTTCCCTGGCAGAAGGACAACAAGGTCTGCTTCATCCGGATGGAGGGGACGCTTTTTGGCGGGGTGCCCATGAACCTGGAGCTGCGCCTCTCCGTGGAGGATTCACCCAATTGCGCGGGGGTCGCCATCGATGCCATTCGCTGCGCCAAACTGGCCCGGGACCGCGGCCAGGGTGGCACGCTCACGGCGCCGTCGGCCTACTTCTGTAAACGCCCGCCGATACAGTTCACCGACGAGGAGGCGTACCGCAGGACGGAGCAGTTTATCCGGGGGGAGTAATCGCCCGGCCATCGCGCGCCGCCAGGGCGCCCGAAAAGGAAAGGTATCGCCGCTGCCCGAGGCCGTGTCAGATCCCGAGGAAGGCCTCGCGGATTTCCGCGGAGCCTTTGATCTGATCGGGCGTACCCTGGGCCTTGATGATCCCCTCGTGCATGACATAGACGAAGTCGGCAGCCTCCAAAGACGCCTCCGCGTTCTGCTCGATGAGAAGAATGGTCAAGCCGATTTCTTCCTTCATCTTCTGGATCGTCTCGAAGACCTCTCTCACCAGCTTCGGCGCCAATCCCTGGCTCGGCTCATCGAGCATGATCAGCCGGGGTCGCGTCATCAGGGCCCGGGCGATGGTCACCATCTGCTGCTCGCCGCCGCTCATGGAGCCGGCCAACTGCTGGGTCCTCTCTTTCAGCCGTGGAAAGAGTGTATAGACGAGCTCCAAAGATTCCTCTTTGTGGGCCAGCGCGCGCTTGAGGTAAGCCCCCATGGAGAGGTTTTCATAAACGGTCATGTTGGAAAAGAGATGTTTCCCTTCAGGGACCAGGGCAATCCCCATCTCCACCTTCTTGTGGGTAGGCACGCGGGTCACATTCTCTTCCTCGTAATAGACTTCGCCACCCCAGGGCTCAATGGAGCCGAAAATGGTGTTGAGCAGGGTGCTCTTACCGACGCCGTTCGGCCCGAGCAGAGAGGTGATACTCCCCTTTTTCACCTGGATGCTCGGCTGCCACAACACCTGCATACTGCCGTAGCCCGATTCGACCCGCTTGACATTCAGCACGCCTACGTCTCCTTTGGATGCCCCAGATAGACTTCGATGACCCGCGGGTCCGCCAAAGCCTCTTGGGTGGGCGCGTCCACGAGCTTGGCCCCCTGGTGGAGCACAATGACCTTCTCCGCCATGTTCACCAGGGCCCGCATGATATGCTCGACCATGGCCACGATGGCGATCTTCTCCTGCCGGGCGATCCGCTTGATGAAGGCCACCATCTCATCGATGTCGTTGGGATGCATCCCCGCCATGGCCTCATCCATCAGCAGAAGTTTCGGCTTCATGGCCAGGGCTCGGGCGATCTCGGTCATCTTCTTTTCCACGGGCGTCAGACTCCCCGCAGCCTTGTCCCGGTGCGCCTGGAGGCCGACCAATTCGATGGTGTGATCGGCCATCTTCAGCGACTCCTGGACGCTGATCTGTCCGCTCATGGTTCCGAACATGGCGCCCACGGCCACGTTTTCCCGCACGGTGGCCGAGCTGAAAGGCCGGGGGATTTGGAACGTCCGCCCAATCCCCAGGGGGGCCCGCTTGTAAGGCGGCATCCGGGTAATGTCAATGTCGTCAAAGACGATCTGACCCTCTTCCGGAAAGTAGACACCGCTGATGCAGTTGAAAAGGGTCGTCTTGCCGCTTCCGTTGGGCCCGGCGATGCCGACGAACTGGCCCCGCTCGATCTCGAGGCTCACATGATCGACCGCTACGAGACCGCCGAAGCGCTTGGTGACGTTGTCCAGCTTCAGAAGCATCACAACCTCTGCTAAATAATGAAGCGCCCCAGCGCTGTATTACGGGTTCGATTCTTGAGGACGCCGACCACACCCTCGGGAAACATGACAATAATCACAATGATGATCGGTGCAAAGACCAGCAGCTGTAGCCCCGGGAGAAAAATCGAAAGATAATACTTGGAGATGCCGTAAATGAGCCCGCCGACGATTGGTCCCAGCAGGGTGCCCGCACCGCCCAGCATCACGATGATGATCGCTTCCACCGTGTAGTGGATCTCGAAAACTTCGGGCGGAAAAACATAGGGTGTTTTCAGCGCCCACGACGCGGCCCCCACCAGCCCGGCGAAACAGGCGCTCGTGATAAAGGCGATGATCTTGTACTTCGTCACGTTGATGCCCATGACCTTGGCGGCGTCTTCATCTTCCCGCAGGGCCGTCAGCGCGTAGCCGACCCGGTTTCGCATGTAAAAAAGAGTGACCGCCGCCGCGAGGACGGCAATCGCCAGGACCATGACATCCGCCCAGTACGTCATCAATCTGCTGGCCCGCTCGCTCCCGACGATATTCACCAGCTGTGCGGTGAAGATCATCCCTTCCGCGCCGTTCCAGATGCGTGCCCCCTCAATGAGAAAGCGGAATCCCTCATTGACCCCGATGGTGGCGATGGCAAAGTACGCGCCCCGAAGCCGCAGCGCGACGGCGCCTACCGCCAGCGACAGGAGGGTCGCCATGAGCAGGGCCAGGCCAAAGCCGATGACGATAACGACGGCGCCCAACCCGGGGAGATGGGCCAAGCGGGTGATCGCCAGGGCCATCCCGTAGGTGCCCATCCCCATGAAGGCCACGTAGCCGAAATCAACGTAGCCCGTCATGCCGAGGAAGATGTTGAAGGCCTGTCCCATGGCGCAATAAAAGAGCAGCGTCGCCACCAGCTGCCAGGTCCCGGAGACTGTCTGGCCGACGATGAACAGAATGGCGTAAGCGAGAAGCACGGGCAGAATGGGGTAGTATTGGGTGACCCGGTTCATGTCCGTTTCTCGCTCAGCAGGCCCGTGGGCCGGATCAGTAAGATGATGAGCAGCATCAGGAAAGAGAAGAAGCGGGTCAGGGCAAAGGGCTCCACGCCGGGGATCAAGGCAAACAGCGTGTAGGACCCGTTCTCAAGGAGCCCGAAGACCAGCCCCCCAAAGAAGGCCCCGTAGGGCGACGCGAGTCCGCCGAGCACGGCGATGACAAAGGCCTTCAGGGTGTAATGCCCGCCCATGTACGGATTGATGCCCACCGGAATGAACATGGTGAGCAGTACCCCGCTGGCCACGGTCAGACCGATGCCCAGGGAAAAACTCAAGGCGTAGGCGGCACCCACATTCACCCCGCAGACCCGCGCGCCCTCGCTGTCCTCCACCACGCTACGCATGGCCGATCCTGCCCGAGTCTTGTTGAACCAGAGATAAAGAAGCACCGCAATGAGCGCGCTCCCCGCGCAGGCATAGAGTTTCGACATGGGGAGCACGGTGATGCCGAGGTCGATCTTTCCGACGGCCCAGTTGTATCCCCGGTACTCCGACCCGAACAGGAGTTTCACCACCTCCTGGAGTAGGAGCCCCAGGGAAAAAGTGGCCAGCAGGGTCGCCAGCTCCGGGGCTTTGATGAGCCGCTGCATGACCGAATAATAAAAGAGGAGCCCCAGTCCCAGTCCGAAGAGAAAGGCCAAGGGTACGGCGAGCACGGGATTGATCCCCAGCGTGTTGAAGAGCAACAGTGCGATGAAAGCACCCACCATGATAAAGGCCCCGTGGCCGACGTTGACCACCTTGAGTACCCCGAAAATGAGGCTCAGTCCCATGGTGGCCATCCCGTAAACGGCGCCCAGAACCAGACCCTGAATTAAATTGCCGGCCATCTGCTCAACGACCATTTTCGACTCCCAGCATCAATCGCGTGATCGGATTTCGGGACCCCTCACCCCCGCTCTCTCCCCCTGCAGGGAGAGGGAGTCCAAGTCGGACAATCAGCCAACGCTGGTTTCGTTTTCTCTCCCCTTAGGGTGGAGAGGCGATGGCGAGGTGAACGGCCATGCCACATCCACACCATGGATGTGGCCCCGGCTTTTTGAGGGGGGCGACATTAACACCCCTGCAGCGTTGCGGAATCTGCAACTTCCGATTACATACCGGCGATGGCTTTCTTGCCCTGAGCTTTCTCGGCAAAGGTCGGCATGGGGTAGACCGGTTTACCCGTTTGCGCCTCGGGAGGCCAGACAATCACCCGCTCTCCGTTTTGCCACTGGACGTCGACCATGGTGTGGCCAACCTGCATCCCCGTGTCATCGACATCCCAACCGCCATAGAAGGACATGAATGTCAGGTCCCCCAGGGCCGCCCGCACGGGGTCGACTTCCACGGAATTGGCCTTTTCCACAGCCAGCGTGTAGGCCAGCACTTGGGCAGCGGCTTCGGCCGCATGATAATCGGGAATCATCTCCTTGCCGACGGCCTTCTTGAACAGAGCCACAAACTCATCCTGACTCGGTCCGATCCACTGAAGGCCTACCTTCTTCGCCTCCCTTTCCGAATACTTGACCCCGTATTCCCAATGGGAGGGTCCCATAACCCCTTCGGCCATGTTCGTGAGGGCCTCGTAGAAAGCCGGCAGTGTGGCCGCTGCGATCAGCGACAGGGCCTTCGTGTCGATACCGAGATCGGCCATCTGACGGTTGAAGAGCTGCCCGTCCTCAAAGTGCCCGCCGCCGAGGATGAAGTCGGGATTGCTGGCCTTCAGCGCGGAGAGAAGCGGCGTCAAGTCGGTCACACCCTTGGGATAGGTCCGCTCGAAAACGATTTCAAAACCCAGTTTTCTTGCATGTTCCCGGGCACCTTCCATGACCATCTTCGCAAACTCCGAATCCTCGTAGGCCAGCGCGACCTTTTTCGCCGCGGGGTCCGTCGCCTTGATCATGTTCAGGGTCCCTTGGTGATAACTCGTGGCCGGACCGATGGTCTGCACGATGTACTTGAAGCCCTGGCGGAAGATCGCGTTGCTGGCACCACCGTGGTCCATGTAGAGGATCTTGTTGGCCTCCGTCACCGGCGCGCCCCGCAGCGTCAACCCCGAGCTGTACGGTGAGAAAACTACGTGGACTTTGTCGGACATGGCCAGTCGCCCGATCAGGCTGGTGACCGCTTCCTTGGCGGACTCGCAGTCATAATAGATATATTCGAGAGGGACTTTCCTGCCCCCAAGCGTCACACCCCCATACGTGTTGTTAACCCAGTCTAGTGCCGCCTTGATGCCGCCAACGGCCTGCTCCCCTGCCTTGGCATACTTACCCGAGAGACACGCAGGATGGCCAATGAGGATCTTGTCTAACCCGGCCGCTGGCTTATCCGGTGCTGCGGCAGTCTTCTCCGCTGCCGTCTCCGCTTTCTTCTCAGGCGCCTTCGACTCGGGCTTCTGGCAGCCGATCAGGACGAAACCGACGGCGGCAACGATGAGCATCAAACGTTTGAAGACTCTGAGATTCATTTTGTGTCCTCCCTCATGAAAGATTGCCGTCAAACCGCGCCCAACGGATTCACTGCGCTTTAATCCGCTGCGATGCCTTTTCTTCTAATCCTATTCCATACAAGCGCTCCCAATAAATTCAACTGGACCGTCGGGGTGCGAGAACCTCCCTGAAACAAGATAGATCCCCCCCAAGGATAATACTTTACGTCCGTAGGAACGCCCGTTGCGCACCCGGAGACGCTTCGGCTCACTTGATTCGCTGTGAGAGTGCTTTGAATTCCGGTGTCCCTGCTTTCTCCATCAGCTGAAACAGCACCGTTTCCGTGCAGGTGATCACCGCGCCGCCGTCCCGCATCATCTGAAGGCCCGTATGATAGTTCTCCCGGGTTCGGGAACAGACGGCGTCCTGAACGACGTGCACGGTGTAGCCCTTGTGCAGCAGACTGAGACAGGTCTGCAGTACACAAACGTGTGTCTCCATACCGGTCAGAATGATCTTGCGTCGCTTCGTGGCGCCCACTTCGTCGACGAATGCCGCGTCCCCGCAGCAGTCAAAAGTGATCTTCTCCAGCGGTTTGTAAGCCGGAAGGGCCCCGCGGATCTCCTCGATGGTCGGCCCGAGGCCCTTGGGGTATTGCTCGGTCACCAGCGCCGGGAAATCGAGCTGCTTGGCCGCTTCGATGAGGTGCAGAATGTTGCCCGCCACCCGCCCCCGATGCTTCATGGCCGAGGCAAGCCGCTGCTGCACATCCACGATCACCAGCACGGCGTCTTTCTTGTGGAGAAACAATTTTTCCATGATGTCCATCTTTCCTCTATGTGCGGATACAAGAACGGCGAAGCCGTGCCGAGGTTACGACACAACTTCGCCGCTGCATGCCTAGGGTTCAGGTCGCCATTTCCGTGTCACCGACAGGGACTACTGCCGGTCTTTCACGAGGTTGTCGACGACCGACGGATCGGCCAGGGTGGAGACATCCCCCAGGTCCTCCACCTCACCCCACGCGATCTTCCGCAGAATACGCCGCATGATTTTGCCGCTTCGCGTCTTGGGGAGTCCCGGTGCGAACTGAAGCTTGTCCGGTTTGGCAATGGGACCGATGACGTTTCTCACATGCCCCACCAGCGTCTGCTTCAACTCATCCGACGGCTGCTGGCCTCCTTTGAGGGTCACATAGACGTAAATCCCTTCGCCCTTCACGTCGTGAGGGAATCCCACGACCGCCGCTTCGGCGACCACTTCGTGGCTCACCAGCGCGGACTCCACCTCGGCCGTGCCGATCCGGTGGCCCGAGATGTTGATGACGTCGTCGATCCTTCCCATCAACCAGTAATCACCGTCATCGTCAAAACGCGCGCCGTCGCCGGTCATGTAGTGGCCCGGGAATCGCTCGAAATAGACCTCCTTCACCCGCTTGTGCTCGGGATCCCCATAGGTTCCCCGGATCATGCCGGGCCAGGGTTTCTCAATCAGGAGATAACCCCCTTCATTGGCCGCAACGGGGGTGCCGTCCTCTTTTACGATCTTGGGTACCACGCCGGGGAAGGGGCGGCTGGCGGAGCCCGGCTTCAGGGTCATGGCACCGGGAAGCGGCGTGATCAGGATTCCGCCGGTTTCCGTCTGCCACCAGGTGTCGACGATGGGAAGCTTGCCCCTGCCCACGTGGGTGTGGTACCACATCCACGCCTCCGGATTGATCGGCTCTCCCACGGTGCCCAGCAGCTTCAGGGAAGAAAG
>CAMYMF010000051.1 GCA_947259355.1 uncultured Nitrospirota bacterium
GACCATGCTCCGGGCCTTGCGGATCCCCGCAGAAAAACTGAGAGACAAGGAAATCGCAAAGCTGAAAGAACGGATGACCTGTCTGCGGTGGGAGCTGGGTGAGCGGCAGCCCATGGCAGTGATCAAAGAGGCCTTGGTATCGGGCTTCGTCAAGACCTTCGGCACGGCATGCGTGCCGGGCAGGCTCACATCGTGGGAGCAGGCCCGCTTTGAGGAACGGCTGCCGGCATTTCAATCGGCCTCGTGGATTGACAAGGTGCGCCGTCCCCGCCAGGACGACGCGGTGCTCTATGCCGCCGCCAAAGCACGCGGTGGGTTGATCCGAATTGCCGCCCGCGTCGATGAGGTCCGGGACCGCATCAAGATGGTGCTCATCACGGGCGATTTCTTCGCGTATCCGAAGCGCGCGATCCTGGACCTGGAGGCCCGTCTCAAGAACTGTGCCATCGCAAAGATGGCGGCCACGGTACGGCGCTTTTTCGAAGAGACGGACCCGGTGATTCCGGGCGTGACCGCCGAGGACTTCATCGGGGCCATCGAAGAAGCGCTGGCGAAACGGGACCTGAGACACCTCGGGCTGAGCACGGAAGAGGCCAACCAAGTCCACCTCATCAACGACGCGATGACCCGCCTGCCGGAAGCCGGTGTACTCTTGCTGCCCTATTGCGCGAAACTGGCCAGCTGTGAGCTGCGCTACGACAAGGACTGCATCTCCTGCGGGGAATGCACCGTGGGGGTGGCTTATGAGCTGGCCCGCCGGCACAATCTCGAGCCCATTACCATTGTTGACTTCGAGGATCTGCAGCGGACCCTGGCCGACATGAAGCAACGGGGTGTACGCTGCTTTCTTGGGTGCTGTTGTGATCCCTTCTTCGTCAAGCACCGGGAGGACTTTGAGCGGGCCGGCATGGCGGGCCTGTTGATGAACATCGAGAATACCACCTGCTACGATCTTGACCAGGAAGCCCTCGCCAAGGCGGGGAAATTCGGCGGTGAGACGCAGCTCAATCTCGCGATTCTGGAAAAGGTGATATGCAATCGAAGTTGACGACGTACGACCGTTTTGATGTGCTCGTGGTCGGTTCGGGCCCGGCGGGCGCGAGTGCGGCCCGGGCCGCCGCCGCGGCCGGTGCGTCGGTGCTGATGATCGACCGGAGGCGCCGCGTCGGTGAGCCGGTGCAGTGTGCGGAGTATATTCCCCGTATGCTGGCCGCGCAGGTGCAGATTCCCGAGGCGGCCGTGGTGCAGGAGGTGGTTTCTCTGGTGACTTTTCTGCCGGACGGAGAAGTGGTGCGAAAATCAGCGCCCGGCTTCATGCTCGATCGCGCCCGTTTTGACCAGGGGTTGGCGGCGGCGGCCGCTGAGAGCGGTGCCCACGTGTGGCTGGAAACGCAGGCCCTCGCCCGGCGCGCCGACAGAGTGCTCCTGCGGCGTCGGGGTCAGAACCTCCAGGTGCAGGTGGAGGTCATCGTGGGAGCCGATGGACCGCGCTCCACGGTGGGGACCTGGATCGGCCAGTGCAATCCGCGCTTCGTCGTCGGTGTGCAGGAGACGGTCCTGCTGCAGGAGCCCCTGCAGGATACGGAGGTCTACCTCGGGAGCCGCACCCCCGGAGGGTACGCCTGGCTCTTTCCGAAGGGAGACCGGGCCCATGTGGGTGTGGGCATTCAACCCGCGTTGAACGGCGCCCTGAAGCCTGCCCTCGCCCGGTTCAAGAGAGATCTGGGGGCGCGCATTGGTCCCGTGGTGGCTCGCGCGGGAGGCCTCATTCCGGTCGGAGGCCCTCTGAAGGTCTTTGACGAAGCTGCGCGGGTGCTGCTGGTAGGGGACGCCGCGGGACAGACCCATGCCATCACCGGGGGGGGGATTCCCCAGGCCGTGATCTGCGGCGCCATGGCCGGAGAGGCTGCGGCCGCGGCGGCCGGTGGGGACGCCGGCGCCTTTGCCCGTTATGAGACCCAGTGGCACCGGGCCTTCGGCGCCGTCCTGGAGAAGGCCGTCCGCAAACGGGAAGAGATGGAGTCCCAATGGTATAGCGGCGATCTTTCCCAACTCCTTCGCCGCTGCTGGATTGCATGCCGGGAGTACCACCATGCTGCCTGATGCCTTGCACAGCTGGGATGCCGTCGCCGCGTCCGATTTTGACTCGCTGCTCGATTCGGCCCGAGCCCTCTCCTGGGAGAGACACGGCAGGCGCCTGGACTGTTTCATCCCGGGAAAAATGGTCTACATGGGGGAGCAGGGAGAGTACCCCATGGTTTCCCTTACCGCGGACGCGTGCGCGCTCAACTGCGACCACTGTTCCCGCAAGATCCTCAAGAGCATGGTGCCCGCCCCCGATCCGGAGGCGCTGCAAGAGGTCTGTCGGCAGCTCGACACCGAGGGCAATACCGGCGTGCTCCTCAGCGGCGGCTCCGACGGCGCCGGCGCACTTCCCTGGGGATCCTTCCTCGACGCCATCCGATGGATTAAGACAAACACGGCCCTGAAAGTTTCGATACACTCGGGGATAATCGATGGGGCGACGGCTTTGCGATTGAAAGATGCCGGCATCGATCAGGTGCTGATCGACGTCATCGGGTCGGAGGAGACCCTGCGGCGCGTCTACCATCTGCCCGCCGGGCTCACCGCCATGCGCGCGTCCCTCGAGGCCTGGGCGGCCACGGGCCTGCCCCTCATCCCCCACATCGTCGTCGGTCTTCACTATGGCCAGATCGCGGGAGAGATGGAGGCGCTGGAGATGGTGACGCAGGTCGCCATCGATTCTCTGGTGGTGGTGGTCTTGAACCCCCTGAGAGAGACCCCCATGGCGGACAGCCCACCGCCCGCCCCCGACACGGTGGCACGTTTCATCGCAACGGCCCGCCTGCGGATGCCGAGCGTGCCCATTGCGCTCAGCTGCGGGCGCCCCTCGGGACCGCATCGGGTGGAAACGGACTGCCTCGCGCTGCGGGCCGGCGTCAACCGCATTGCCATGCCCGCGCAGGCAGCCCTCGCGCAGGCCCGGGAGATGGGCCTGGCCATCGCCTTTCACAAAACCTGCTGCTCCAGCGTCTCCTGAGGCTCTACTTGGCAAAATAGAGCGTCTTGAATTCCCCGATCAGCTCCCGCAGTTTCGCGGGCTGGCTCACGTCGGTGGTCTGTTTGCACTTCATGGCCGCGATCAACATTTCATGGAGCAGGGAAAGTTTCTTTCCGTACTCTTTCGCATTCGGTTTGATCCGCTGGGTCATGAAATACTGGGTGACGATGTGCTGCAGCTCGTTGGCATGGGTTTCCTTGTTCATCACCCACCGAATGAGCTGGTTGGCGGGGTGGTCTTTCTCCTTCTCCAGGGCCATGATCTGGTTCATCGATTTTTCGATGGTACCGGCATGCTCGAGCAGCATCTGGATGCGCATTTCGTCATCGTAGATGCCGCAGGGGATTTCACAGTGGGCGGCGGCCGAACCGGCCCAGAAAAGGACCAGGACGCCGGAGAGTGCTAGGGACACGAATAGAGCTTTCATGATGACCTCCTCACAGACGTTCTCGGGATAAAGTGTTTGAATTCACTCCTTTCTCCCCCAGGATGATGCCCATGAGCCGGTATCAGGCCCGGTTTGCTTTTACGCAGACTGCCTACCGCCCGGGATTTCGGAAGATAAATATGGCGGAGGCGTCGCCGTTTCAAATAGAAAGCACAGAACAGCTGTTTGCGCAAATGGACGGATTCAGAGCGGGCGAAGCCGGTTGCTATTCAATCCGGACATCCTTCAGAGAAAAGAGGTCCCCCGAGGGATCGAGAACAAAGCCTTGCACGTTGCGTCGCATGACGACCACATTGTCGTAATACCACAGGCCGATGTAGGGCAGATCCCGGGCGAGGATTTCCTGCACCCGGGCATAGATTCTCCTGCGTGTAGCCAGATCCAGCGTACGGCGCCCGGCATCCACGAGGCCATCGATTTCGGGGTTGATATAACGGCCCCGGTTGGCGCCCCGGGGCGGCACATTCTGTGAGTGAAAGATGTAGTGATAAATGTCCGGTTCGGTGATGCCCACCCAGGAGAGGGTGTAGAGCTGGAAGTTGCCCGACTTGATGTCACCGTAGAAGGTGCCCCATTCGTAGGAGCGGATCGTGACGCCGATGCCCACGGCCTTGAGCTGCTGCTGCAGTGCCGCGCCGATCCGCTTGCGCAGTTCATTCTGGGAAGTCTTGTAGGTCAGTGTGAAACGAACGGCCGGTCCGTCGCCGTCGGGATCGGGAAAGCCGGCGCGGTCCAGCAGCATCCGGCTCCGTGCGGGATCGTAGGGATAGGTTTGGACGTCGCCATGATACGCCCAGTTGAGCGGAGAGAGCAGACCCGACGCGGGCCGGCCCTTCTCCTTGAGAAGATACTGGATGATGGCCTCCCGGTCGACCGCGTGGGCGATGGCCTCCCGGATTTCCCGCTGTTTCAGGATCGGGTCTGTCAGGTTCAGGCCGATGTAGCTGTAGTTCACGCCGGGGCCCGACATCAGTTGCAGATTCGGATCCCGCTCGACCAGCGGAAGATAGTCCAATTCGATGCCGTTGATCACCAGGTTGACCGTTCCCTTTCGCATCTCAAGGAAACGAACCGTGTTGTCCGGAATCACGCGGAAGATAACCTGATCGATGTTGGGAGCGCCACCGTAATAGTCGGGGTTGGCGGCGAGGACATACCGCTCTGCCAGTGCCCGCTGACTCAGGCGGAAGGGGCCGCTGCCCACCGGCTGCTGCCCGAAGGCATCCCCCTGGGCGGCCGCGAGCGACGCCGGTACAATCCCCATGGTCATGCCGATCAGAAAGGGAGCGAAGGGCTCTTTCAAGATGAAGCGTACCGTGCTGGCATCGGGGGTTTCGATCCGCTCGATCATCTCGAAGGTACTCCGGTGCGGCGATCCCAGGGCGGGATCGAGAATGGATTCGATGGTGAAGCGCACATCCTGCGCCGTCACCGGTGCGCCGTGTTGAAAGCGGACCCCCTCCCTGAGATGAAACAGGTAGGTTCGGGGGTTGGGATTCTCCCAACGCGCGGCCAGATCGGGGCGAATGAGGCCCCTTTCGTCCTGACGGACCAGCCCACTGAACACGAGCCCGAGGATACGGGCCGAGTTGGCATCGGTCGCGAGGCGGGGATCAAGATTCGTGGGGTCCGATTCGATACCGATGACGATGGTATTGGGAGGCATGCCGTCCGTCCGGCATCCGGCGGCGAGCAGGGGCAGCGCGATCAGCAGGCACGCGAAGGCGAGTCGATGGGTCATGACCGATGCATTCTAGCGGGATGGCATAGGGTTGTCAAACAACTTTAGCCCGGCTGGCGCCACCGGGGATGGTGGGCCGAGGACGGAAGCTTTCGTCCCTTGCCGGAAGGCCCCGGCTCAAGTAGAATCAGGCATGCTCGGATTGTATCTCCATGTTCCCTTCTGCATCCGCAAGTGCGACTACTGCGACTTCAACTCGAAGCCTGCGGGGCCGGAGGAAGTGGAGCGCTATCTGGCGGCGCTGCTACAGGAGCTCGGCGATCTGGCAGCAGTGCACGGCAGGGCCGCAGACACCCTCTACCTCGGGGGCGGCACACCGACGGTGCTCTCGGGCGATCAGTTCGAACGCCTTTTCGGGGCGCTCGAGAACTTCGGGCTCTGGACGCGAGGCATCGAGACGACGGTGGAGGCCAATCCCGGCACCCTGGACCGGCCCAAGGCGGAACTGCTCGCGGCGCTCGGCGTCAACCGGATTTCCCTGGGCGTACAGGCGTTGCAGGATCGCCTGCTCCGGCGATTGGGACGCATTCACACGGGTGGCGCCGCGCTCGACACCTTCGGCATCCTGCGGACCGTCGGTTTTGAGAACATCGGAATCGATCTGATCTACGGCCTACCTGAGCAGCGGGTGCAGGACTGGCAGGCGGATCTCAAGCAGATCCTGGAGCTGGGGCCGGAACATCTGTCGCTCTACGGCCTCACGATTGAAGCGGGAACGCCCTTCGCGCGAAGCCGGGCGGAAGGGATGCTTTCACTCCCGTCGGAAGAGGAGGAGATTACCATGGTGCGCGCGGCCTGGGAGATGACTTTGGCTGCAGGCTACGGGCATTACGAGATCTCCAATTACGCCCGATCCGGTTTTGCCTGCCGCCATAATCTAGGCTACTGGATGGTGGAAGAGTACATCGGTGCCGGCGCCGGTGCCCACTCATTTGTCCAATCCGATGGCCCGACGCGATCACACAACGTAGCGTCCGTGGCCACCTACATTGAGCGGCTGCGCAGCGGACGATCACCCCTGTTACGGGCGGAGAACCTCTCGCCGCACACCCTGGCCTCGGAAGCACTGATGCTGGGGCTGAGGCTTCGTGAGGGGGTCCTCTTGAACGAATTTCGCGAGCGCTACGGTATCGACCCCTTTGATGTCTACGCGTCGTGTCTCCAACGTGGCCTGGAAAAGGGCTGGCTGGAAATGGAGGCGGGGCGTCTGCGGTTCACCGAGAGGGGAATGCTTCTGTCCAACGAACTCTTTATTGATCTTTTCTAGAAATCCCTTCTGAATCAAAGGTAACTGCTCAGGTTGCTTCTATTTTCCCGCAGGACAAGGCGTGAGGCGCGCAAAACCGGAGGCGTATTTTTCATACGTTGACGATTTGAGCACCGCAACACCTCAAGATACCTTGTTTTAGTAGCCGCCGAAGGCAACATGAATTATCTAAAGCGAGTCTCGCGACGCTCCGGAACTTTGTTACGGAGCGGAAAGCGTAACGCAGTCATGCGGCAAAAGAGAGGTGGCCTGAGTGGTTCCAATCAGAGGTATTTCGGCGGCACGGCCGCCTTCTTGGCTTCTTCTCGGAAGATTTCAATCTCCTGTTCGATGGTTTTCACCTTGTTCTGAACGTCGTTGAGCTTCATCTCCAGGAGCTTGATTTCGTTCTCATCGATATAGTAGAGACCGCTCTCGCTGCTCACCAGGCGGGTGTAGAACTTGCCCACCACCGGGTTGCGCCGGACGACCCCCACTTCGATATTCTTCAGGGATTTCAGCTCGTTTTCCAGCAGGAGCACCGTATCGCGCGCCTCGATGAGGTCCATTTCCATTTGGTTGATCTCCTGCACCCACTGGAGAATGGGTTTCCCGCCGTAGACCTCCGCTTCCGGTTCGACCGGTGCGGCCGGTTCCACCCGGTAGTCGGACTGAATGACAGGCTCTTTCAGTGCAGGCTCCTGCGCCTGATCGCGGTACTTCTCGGGGATCTTCTTCTCATCGTCCGTGTAATGGCGGTTGCCCCGATCGTCGGTCCAGCCGAAAAGGCCTGCATAGGCCTGTGCGGCAAACATCAATGCCATAAGGGTCATCAGGAGCTTATTCATGGTATTGCCTCCTCGTGTCGGCCGAATACTGCGTGCTTCTGCCGTTGCTGCCCGGCGTCTGCCTCCATATCTACCAGAGACGGTCGGAATGATCAAGGGGTATTTTGGCGCAGTACGGCGTCCAATGCGTCGATCCTTGCCTGCAAATCCTTACTTTTCAGTCCGTTGAGACGATTACGGGCCTGCGCCAGCCAGGTGCGGGCCGCCGGGATTTGTCCCCGTCGCTGTTCGATACTGGCCAGAATCAGCAGATCCTGGACGGCCCCGGTGCTGTCCCCAATGGCCTCGTGGGCGTGCAGCGCGCGCCGGGCATGCTCTTCCGCAAGCGCGAAGGCTTCGCAGTGCAGGTGCACGCGGGCAAGCCGCTGCAATGCAAGGGCCACGCCCGCAGGGCTCTCCAAACGCCGGAATCGATCCAGTGCCAAACGGAGCAGTGCCAGGGCCTCATCGGGCCGGTTCTGCTCCAGGGCCAGCAAGCCAAGGTCGTTTTCCCGCAGCGCCATCCCCGCCTCATCCCCTTCCTTGCCATCGAGCACGTACGCCGCTTTCAGGTGATTCGCTGCGCTCTCCCAGCGCGCGAGTGCGAGCTCGAGGCGCCCCATCCGGCCGAGCGCGGCACGAAGGGTACGGACCGCGCCGTGCGCCTCAGCCAGCTCTCGGGCCGCAGCGAAGGATGCCAGTGCCTTTTCTGCCTCCCCCATGGCCTCGTGAGCAGCCCCCAGGTTGATCAGGACGTCCGCTTCGGCCGCAAAATCGCGCAACTCTCGGGAAAGGGTCAGGGCCTCCTCGAAGGAGACAACGGCTGCTTCGGGATCGCCCTTCCGAAGCGCCAGCGCGCCGAGGTTATTGAGGTTGTCCACGATCCCCCGCCGGTTGTCAATGCTCCGGTTGAGTTTCAACGCCCGTGCAAAGAGCTGCTTCGAGCGGTCCAAATTGCCCCGGGCGAACTCACGGACCCCCGCCTCGTTGGCCCGGGTTGACAGGCTGCTCACCGGTGCGGGGATGATTGGAGCCGACGCACAGCCGGCCAGAAAGATGGCGACAGCAGTGAGAAGGCCGGCGCGCCGTGGGTGCTTCATGGGCGAACCCCCCCCTCCAGCGCGGCGGTGCCGTCGAGCAGAATACGCTCTTCGGAGGAGGCCGGTTTGGGAAGGTTCCGGCGGATCAGCCAGCTTCGCTTGGCTGCTGCCACGACGTCTTCGGCCCCCCGGGTGGCTCTGCGCACCGAGGTGGCAATGGCTGGCAGGTCCTCCGAGGCGATCTCTATGTTTGTCGCGATTTCATCGACGTGGGCCACGATCTTCGGGAAGAGCGACACACTCTCCCGGACACTGCCCGAGATGGCACTCACATCGTCCATGGCCCGGCGTGTTGAGGCAATGAGCGCTGGGAACTCCTCAGAGGCGGTATCGATGCGTGACATGGTTTTGTCCAGTGCGCTCGCTGCGTTGCTCACGACTTCGGCGAGCAGAACGGCCTTGTCGTAGAGGGCCGGATCGTTCACCGCCTTGCCCAGAGTGCCCGTCCCCTCATCGACTTTCATGACGATGTTACGAGCATGAGTCATGGTTTTCGAGACCTGAAAATCCTCCATGGAAAACTCTCCCGTGATCTTGGACAGATAGGTGAGAATCTCGTCCACCTTCACCGCCATGGGGGCGACCTGATCGATCAGTTCCGCCACATCGACGGGATCTCTCGTTTGAATCTCGGTCCCGTCCCGCAACGGTGCCGTTACCATGGTTCCGATGCTGATCTCAACGCTCTTGTCGCCCAGGACGCCGACGGAGCTGATGGTTGCCACGGAATCGCCTCGAATCTGCTCGGCGAAGCGATTCTGAATGGCCAGCACGCCCCGCACTCGGCCGGCGGACGTGAAATCGAGGGATTCCACGCTGCCCACCTCCAGCCCCGCCAGTCGCACAGGGGAGCCGACCTTGAGCCCGCCCACGCGGGAGAAAAGCGCTGTTATCTTGAAGTGCGGCTCAAAGAGGTGCTGTTTTTCCGCAATGGCGAAAATCAGCACTGAGATGACGGCCAGCCCCAGCAACACAAAAAGGCCGACCATCGTTTCCGTGCGTCGGGATTCAGATTTAGCCATAGCTCTCTCCTAACCGTAAAGGAATTCGCGGACCCGGGGGTCCTGGTGGTTCCGTATCTCCTCCAGTGGACCCGTGATCACGATCTTGCCCTGATAGAGCATGGAGACCCGATCGGCCACGCGGAACGCCAGGCGAATGTCGTGGGTCACCACGAGGGACGTGATCCCCAGTCGTTTCTGGAGTTCCCGGATCAGCTCAGCGATCGTGTCCGACGTGATCGGGTCGAGCCCGGTCGTCGGTTCATCGTACAGTACGATTCTCGGCTCCAGCGCAATGGTGCGGGCCAGGGCCACGCGTTTTTGCATGCCGCCCGAGAGTTCGGAAGGCATCTTTTGCTGTATGTCGCCGAGCCCTACCATGGCGAGCAGCCGGGAGACCTTGTCATCGATGGCGGCGCGGCTCAGATCGGTGTGTATTTCCAGGGGAAAGGCGATGTTGTCCCGCACACTCATGGAATCAAAGAGCGCGGCACCCTGAAAGAGAAATCCCACGCTCCGCCAGATAGCCTTCCACTCCTCTTCCGTGCGAAAGGCCGTCACCTCCATGTCGCTCAGCATCACCCGGCCGCCGCCGGCCTGTAGCAGACCGATCAAAATTCCCAGGAGAACGGATTTGCCCGAACCGCTCCCGCCGAGCAGCACCAGCGTTTCGCCGGGGTAAAGGGTCAGGTTCACACCGCGGAGCACTTCGTTATTGCCGAAGGCCTTGGTGACACCCTCGATCTGGACAATCGGTTCTTGCCCGTTACCGCCTCCGCGCATCGATCAGCCTCCCAGCAACACGATAAAGGTCTGGCTCAAGAAGACATCCGAGATAAAGATCATCAGGGACGTGACCACCACGGTCCGGGTGGTGGCGGTGCCCACGCCGGTGGTTCCGCCGCTTGCGGTGAACCCGCCATAGGTGCTCACGATGCCGATGAGCATGCCGAAAAAGGCCGCCTTGAGCAGCCCCGGCACCAGATCGATCATCTCGACGAACTCGAAGGTGATATCGAGATAGAGGCTCGGACTGATACCCCCCCGGGTGATTCCCATGAGCAACCCACCGGTGATACCAAGCAGGTCTGCGAACGCGGTGAGCAGAGGGACCGCAATCATGCAGGCCACGATGCGGGTCACCACGAGATATTTCATGGGGTTGACGGCGAGGACCTGCAGGGCATCGATCTGCCGGGTGACCCGCATGGAGCCGAGCTCTGCACTGATGCCCGACCCCGAACGGCCGGCCACCATGAGCGCGGTGAGCACCGGCCCCAGCTCTTTCACCACCGAGAGACCGACGGCCGCCGCCACATAGTGGACCGCACCGAACTGCTTCAGCAGGTGAATGGAGTGCATGGAGAGCACAATCCCAATGGCGAAGGAGGAGATGGCCACCAGGGGGAACGAGTAGATGCCGATATCCCGGATCTGGCGGATGATGAGCCCGAAGAAAAGGGGCTTCCGGAACAGGATCGGTAAGATGGAAAGCGCAAACAGAGAGAGTTCGCCGAGGTAGCGGATGAGTGCGATGACCCGATTTCCCAACTCTGCGGCCAGTGTCACGCGTTCAACCTCCGGGACCGATGCCGCCGGGGATAGCAGAACGCCCCGGCAAAGGGACGATTCGGTTGGAATGGACAGGCAGCGTTAAGGATTCTGCATGTAGATCGACTTGTCCCCGATATCCAGATCGACGGGCATGATCCATTTGCGGGCGGCAAAGATGCCGAGAAAGATGGCATCCGCCGCGAGCAGCAGGAAGCCTGTCTGCGGACTGGTCCAGCGGAACAGGTGCCCCAGTACCAGAATGGGCGTTACCACGGCGATGAGCACAGCCTCGATCCGGCCGAAGCAGAAGGCCTCTTTCACGGCGATACCGCAGAGGGCCGCGAGGACGAAGCCAAAGCCGAATGTTCCGTAGGGTGTTTCGTAGAGGATATGCAGAAATCCTCTCCCCCCAATCAGTCCCAGCACCACGAACGCGCCCATGGCGGCCAGACCAATCCCATAGAGGATCTTGAGGAGGGTGTGAAATTGGCGCATGTACAGGTGCACGGTCACGACGGAGATGCCCGTGCCTATTGTCACCGACCAGACCATCAGGTGCAGCGCCAGCCGGTGGCTGTCGATCCACCCCTGTGCCGAGGGGGTCTCCCACGCACGGGAGACGAACAGCAGAAGTGCAGCTCCCACCACCCCTGCCGCCGCAAGGAGAATCCCGCCCCGGTAAACCCGCACGCCGCGTATGTCCTGAGGCGTAATCTCTTGAGAGAGCTCGTCCATGGAATCCTTCCCCCTGATCTGCCCGGGCCCCGCACGACTGCCGCCGCCGGCCTGGGCTCCATCCCGGCCCCCCGGGCCTTCCGTAGCATCCCGGTGCAACGAATGGCTCTATTCTATCCCAGGAGATCCCATGTGTAAAGCCGGCCGGGCGCAAATACCCAAACGATAACAAATATTTATGGAGAGCCCCGGTTCACGGGGTCACGGGAGGGCAGCCGGTTCAGGCGCGTAAGCGGTGCAGTCTCGAGCCGGAGGCTGCCCTCTGGCCCCACAGAGTCTCGCTCCGGCCGGTGAAAGGGGCGATGTTCTTGCAGTATTCCGGGAAAAAACTGGGGCCGGGGGAGCGTGCTTTCCCGGCCCCGTTCGTCTTGGTTTGTTATTTCTGCAGGGAGCGGATGTAGTTGACCACGTGCCAGCGCTCTTCTTCGGAGAGGGTCTCCGCCCATCCCGGCATGGTGCCCTTGCCTTGGGAGACCTTCCAGAAGAGATCGCCGTCGGGGTGCATGCGGCTCATCTTGCCGGTCAGATCGGACGGTTTGGGATCAAGGGTCGCTGCCAGGAAGCCGTCCCCTTTCCCGCCGCTGCCGTGGCAGACGGCGCAGTGAGTGGCAAACATTTTCTTGCCCCGGTCCGCCGATTCGGTGCTGGGCGGGACGGGATTTTTCCTTTTCGCTTCGGCCTCGGGCGCCATCCAATGGCCATGCATGCCTTGATGCTCATGGCCCTTCATCGAGTGATCTCCTTTTTCGCCTTCGTCGGCCTTCTCAGGATGCGCCTCCCCGTGCTCGTGGCCGTGCATTGCGTCATGGCCCGCCGGAGGCGTCTGCTGCGTCAGGTACTTCTGGGGATCCTTCCGAAAGGCTGCGGCATCGCCCTTCATGCAGAAATAGTAGGTGGTCCCTTCGTATAGGACTTTGTCGGCGGCGTCTTCCGGTTTGAAACGCATGCCGCAGACCGGATCGACAACAACATTCTCTGCCGGCGCCGCCTTGGTTTTCATGTCATGCCCCATCTGCCCGTGCGGATGCTCCTCCCCGGCGAGCAGGGGCAGCGCCGAAAAGAGGGCGAATGTAAGAACCATGATCCCTGAAACAAACAGACCACACCTTTTCATAATAAAATCTCCTTTCGTTTGTTTCATTGTGTAGACGGTTTTCCTAACCGCAAATTCAAGAATTTCCCCGTCAATTGGGTCCCAATGATCTTCTGTTTCCTGCTCTTCTATTTCCCATTATCCATCTTCCGTTTCCCATTTCCTATCTTTGCCCCTCGCCAGATCGCGTAGATAGCCGGAATCACGATCAGAGTCAGGATGGTCGATGTAACCATGCCGCCGATCATGGGCGCGGCGATGCGGCGCATGGTGTCCGCGCCGGCTCCGTGGCCCCAGAAGAGCGGGAAGAGGCCGCCCATGGTGGAGAGCACAGTCATGATCTTGGGCCGCACGCGGTCCACCGCGCCCTCCATGATGGCATCGTAGAGGTCCGAGATCGAAAGGACTCCGCCTCTCTCTTTCAGCTTGTCCTCATAAGCATGGTCCAGATAGACCAGCATGACCACCCCGGTCTCTGCCGCCACGCCCGCCAAGGCAATAAAGCCGACCCCCACGGCAATGCTCATGTTGTATCCTAAAATATAGAGGAACCAGACGCCGCCCACAATGGCGAAGGGGAGGGAGAGCATGACGATCATACTCTCGGTGACGTTCTTGAAGTTCAAGTAGAGGAGCACAAAGATCACGAGCAATGTCACGGGCACCACCACCTTGAGGCGCTGATTGGCCCGTTCCATATACTCGTACTGCCCCGACCAGACGATGGAATACCCCGGCGGCAGGGGAACCTGATCCGCCACAATCCGTCGGGCGTTTTTCACATAGGTGGCCACGTCGATATCCTTGAGGTCCACATAAACCCAGGCGGTGCGTCTGGCGTTCTCGCTCTTGATGCCGGGAGGTCCCTGATGCATGGAGATCTCCGCCAGTTGCGCAATCGGGACCTGGGCGCCCGTGGGGGTGGGGACCAGGATGCGCCGCATCTTTTCCACCGAGTCTCTGAACCCCCGGCCGTAGCGAAGGTTTACGGGATAACGCTCCAGTCCCTCCACGGTCTGGGTGACATTCATGCCGCCCACGGCAGATTGGATGATGTCCTGGACGTCGCCGACGGTCAGACCGTATCGGGCGGCTTCTTCCCGGGCAATGTTGTAGTCAAAGTAATAGCCGCCGACCACCCGCTCAGAATAAACCGATA
>CAMYMF010000052.1 GCA_947259355.1 uncultured Nitrospirota bacterium
GCCATCCACAGCAAAGGAGCCTGTTCTCGACGAAGAAGGATAAGAATATCTGTAAACCATGTGCCCGGTTTAAAATGTAAACTATCTTCGGGCTTTACACTGCCCCGTTAGATGTGCAGCATTTAATGGGGGGTGAGGGGTCCCAAAATGCAATTCTATGGATACTCGGAGTCACAGACACAAAAAGACGGGCTTTCCTACAACCCCACCCCGGCTGCAACCGCGGGGGGTCGAAGAAACGGGCGGCCGATCCCGAGGTCGCCATCGTCAAGATAATCCCTTTATTACCCTTTTCGTCGGGCCTTTGAGCGAGTTGACTCTCTGAATGCGCGAAATCCCGCTCCTTATATGTCATTGTTTTAGAAGCATTTTTTTGACATCCACCTAACCTTCCATAAACATGGGCTCTTCTCAATCCATCCGCCTTCTTGTTTGTTGGCATTCATCTTGCTACAGATGGGGAACAAATTCGGAGTTTTGACTAGAATTTGACATATAAAGAGAGAAATAATGATCAATAATGGCAAAAAGGTTCAAAGGAATTCTAAATGGCAAAATATACTTCACTTTAACCGAGAGATCTGGCAGGACGAACGGTCTCTTCTTCAGCGGAGGGGGGGTGATAACCGGCACGCAACGACGCAGAATCACAATAGTCTGTTCTACAGAAATGAATTGCAACTTGAGGAGAGCTTTTTATGAAGAAAACCGTGTTTATCATTTCGGTCACGGCCCTGGTCGCCGCCATGGCGCTCTGGGCCCCTGAGCGAGCCTCTGCCTTTATGACATGGTCAGCGGACAATACGACCAACACTGGAAACTGCGCCGGTTGCCATGGAGATTTTCAGGCAAACGGTTATGTATCACAACAGGACGGAACGCCCTGGAACGACAGCCTCATGGATGGGCACGGCAATGGGCCCGCTGGGATGGGTATCGCCTGTACTGTCTGCCATACTGCTGGTTTCGGGGCCGTCATGCTCAACCCCGATCCGGCCACCGGTGCCGGCGGATGCGTCTCCTGCCACGGCCGCGCCGAAGACGGACTGGACAATATCGGTGCGGGTCTCCGTGCGCACCACGCCGCAAACGGCGTGACGGTGTGTGCCGGCTGCCATGCTGACCCTGCTGTTTTGGTCGGAGAGGATGTCCTGCCGCCCCGGTATTCTTCACTCGGCTGGGATCCCTGCGCGGACGCCCAGTTTGGCCCTACCGGGCTCGACAACGACGGTGACAACCTTTACGACGACTCCGACTGCGGGCCGATCGATCTCTGTGCGGGCAATTCCTGCGACGATGGGAATGCCTGCAACGGCACCGAGACCTGTGACCCGGCCGACGGCTCCTGTATTCTCGGCACAGACCTCGTCTGCGACGACGGCGATGTCTGCAACGGTACCGAGACCTGTGATCCCACCACCGGATGTCAAGGCGGCACGCCGCTGCTCTGCGACGATGGCGATGCCTGCAACGGCGTGGAGACCTGTGATGCCACCACCGGATGTCAGGGCGGCACGGCTCTCGATTGCGATGATTTAAGCCCCTGTACCAATGATTCCTGCGATCCCATTGCGGCATGTGTAAACGATCCTATTTCCTGTCCGACAGGGCAATCGTGCAATCCGGCCACAGGAGGGTGTATCGCCGATGACCTTTGCGCAGGAAATACCTGTGATGACGGCGATGCCTGCAACGGTATAGAGACCTGCAACCCCGCCGACGGCTCCTGTATCGCCGGCACGCCGCTCGTCTGCGACGACGGGGATGCCTGCAACGGGGTTGAGAGCTGTGATGCCGTGGCCGGATGCCAGAGCGGCACGCCGCTGGTCTGCGACGATGGCGATGCCTGCAACGGCTTGGAGACCTGTGATGCCGTGGCCGGATGCCAGAGCGGCGCACCGCTTAGCTGTGACAATGGCGTGTTCTGTGACGGCACTGAGACCTGCGATGCGGCCAGCGGCTGCGTAGCGGGAACATCTCCGTGTGCGGGTTCCTGTGACGAAGGCTCGGATACGTGTCTTGCCACCGGTGAGTGTACGATGGACAGCGACTGTCCCGCCGGTGAAATCTGCGACGATACCGGAACCTGCCTGAGCGCGCCCCCCCCAGCCGGTGGCACAAACCACCTGGCGACCACCTGTCTCGGCTGTCATGGGGACCGCTCGGCCAGCGCCAGCTGCGCAACCGGCACGAAGCACGTGGCCCGTGTCGGCCAGCAGGTCTGGGACGAAACCCTCGTGGAATTGGGCCTGACCTGCGATGACGGCACCCCGCCCGACGGCGGCACGCCGCCCGCCGACGGTCCGCCCGCGGACCATACCGATCGGGAAGACGGCTTCATGCACAAACCCGGCAAGGACCGTCCCTTCACCAACGGCTGCACCAGCTGCCATGGTGAAAACCTGGTGGGCGGCTTCGGTCCCTCCTGCTACACCTGCCACGGGCAGGAGTGGGATGAGAGAGGCCCCAGCACCGATCCGGGGAGCGGGAGCGACTTCAATCCGCCCGCGGACCATACCGACCGGGAAGACGGCTTCATGCACAAACCCGGCAAGGACCGTCCCTTCACCAACGATTGCACCATGTGCCATGGTGCCGACCTTCGGGGCGGTTTCGGTCCCTCCTGCTACACCTGCCACGGGCAGGAGTGGGATGAGAGAGGCCCCAGCACCGATGCGGGCAGCGGGACAGACTTCAATCCGCCCGCGGACCACACCGATCGGGAAGACGGCTTCATGCACAAACCCGGCAAGGACCGTCCCTTCACCAACGGCTGCACCAGCTGCCATGGTGAAAACCTGATGGGCGGCTTCGGTCCCTCCTGCTACACCTGCCATGGACAGGAGTGGGATGAGAGAGGCTCGGGAATGGTTGGCGATGATGTTGACAGCAGCAGCGACGACGACAGCAGTGACTAGCAGCGCCGTAAAACCGTGAACAAGAAAGGGGAGCTTTCGCTCCCCTTTCTTGTGTATCTCAGCGCACCGTCGCGAAGCGCCTACATTCTGTAGCTTGAATCGGCCATTTCCCCCCCTTCTATCCCCGCACACGGGGAGAGGGATGGCCTGCCCCGTTAGAAGTCGCGCGGAACGATTGGCTCTGCCCGGACGCGCTGCTTCACGCATTCAGGTGTGGAACTTCTAACGGGGTGAGGTTTCCAAGAATGCATTTCTATGGATGCTCCGAGTCGTAGGTGAACAGGTACGGCTCTCCTGCAGCGCGATCTCGGCGAAACGTGCAACCGCCCCTGAGGCTGTTGCGCGTAATCTAATCCTCTCGTCGTAGCAGCGTAGGCCCGTTGTGCGAGATCACTCACCCACTGTGTCAAATCCCATGGCCTTTATGTCAATGTCTTTAAAGCATTTTTTTGACGTGATTGCAAGCGATTGTAATCGTGTGACGAATTTTGTCATGGCATCTCTCTCGTGATTGGCATTTATCTTGCAAATTTCAGTGCATATTTTGGGGGGATTTTCCCTATTTTGTCATCCGCTGGAAGGCACATTGCCTATTTTGGAGGCAAAAAGGGGCTGCCTTCCGAGCCATTCATTCAAAATCAATCGCGGAGGGGGCCGTTTTGCATCCCGTTTTCAGAGGAAAACGGGACGGGCGAACGGTTTTTTTCTGTTTCTGAAGGGGGGTGAGCGCCGGCAAAGATTCAAGGGAAGAAGGGGATCTGTTCGTTCATCAACAGAAATGCAACATGAGGAGAGCCAATTTTATGAAGACAAGCACTATGATTTTTTATTCTGCCCTTGTGGCGTTTTTTCTTGCGGTGTGTCTGGCCGCATTGGTGCCGGAGGCGGAGGCGTTTATGACTTTCAGGTCCGCCCCCGGAGTAGCGGATAATTGCGGGGCTTGTCACTCGCTTTTCGCGGGTGGCACCGGAAACCCAATCCATCAACTCCACGCGGAACCGGCCATACCACCGGGAGGCACTCAACCCACTTGTGCGGTTTGCCATGGGCCAGGATTTAACAATCCACCACTTCTGGCAGCCTGCACGGTCTGCCACGGCCGCGAAGGGGATCGCTTCCCCGCAGACGACACCCAAATCGGGGACGGTCTGCGTGCACATCACATGGGGGCGGATGCGTACCTTAACTGGCCCGGTGGAATCCCCGGCGGTTTGACCTGTGCTACGTGCCACCCCAGTGATAACGTCCAAGCGGGCGAGGACGAGCTGCCGTCTTTCTACCCGGGAACCAACCCTGCTATCACACTTGACCCGTGCGACGGCTCCGAAGAGCGTATCGATCCCTCCAACAGCGTCAGTCTCGACAACGACGGCGATGGCCTGACCGACGGCGCTGACCCCGACTGCGGTGTGCCGCCCGAGTGCACCGTCGATGCCGACTGTGACGCAGATGGGTTGTTCTGCACTGAGGATATTTGTGATAACGGCACCTGCATTGTCGGCTCAGGCCCGTGTGCCCCAGGCGAAACCTGTGATGAGGCAACGGACACCTGTATGGCGCCACCCGAGTGCACCGTCGATGCCGACTGTGACGCTGATGGCTTGTTCTGCACTGAGGATATTTGTGATAACGGCACCTGCGTTGTCGGCTCAGGCCCGTGTGCCCCAGGCGAAACCTGCGATGAGGCAACGGACACCTGTATGGCGCCACCCGATTGCACGGTCGATGCTGATTGTGATAACGGAATGTTCTGTGACGGAGCGGAAACATGTGTTGCTGGAGCTTGCCAGCCAGGCACACCGCCAGTTACTGATGACGGCGTCGGTTGCACGGATGATAGCTGCGATGAAGTGAATGACGCTGTTGTCAACACCCCGAACGATGCGAACTGTGATAACGGGATGTTCTGCGACGGCGCGGAAACCTGTGATGGAGTCAATGACTGCCAGCCAGGGACAGACCCGTGTGCTGCAGGAGACACCTGTGATGAAACAGGTGATATGTGTGTAAGCCCTCCAATGGGATGCATGACAGATGCCGAGTGCGATGATGGCATGTTCTGCAACGGCGCCGAGAAGTGCGATGTCGCCACCGGCGACTGCATGCCCGGCATGCCGCCTTGCGTCGCGGGTGATACCTGTGATGAGGATGCAGACATGTGCATGCCTCCGGGAGAAAAGAGCGGCTGCGTCTTCAATCCGAATGCGGGTACCCACACCGACTGCGAAGACGGCTGTCTGCATGCACCGGGCAAGGAGAATCCATTCAGCAACGGCTGTGTGGGCTGCCATGGCAGCAACCTGACAGGCCCTGACTCTGGCGGCTTCGCACCTTCCTGCTTCACCTGCCACGGCCCGGAATGGGATGAGAAAGGGATGGGCAGGGGCTGCGTCTTCGATCCGCCGCCTTCCCACAAAGATAGCGAGGACGGCTGTCTCCATGCACCGGGCAAGGAGAAGCCCTTCTCCAACGGCTGCACCGGTTGCCACGGTGAGAAGTTGATGGGCACTGAGATTGCCCCGTCTTGCTTCACCTGCCACGGTCCCGAATGGGATCAGAAGGCACCGAACGCGAGCGGCTGCTTCTTCAACCCGCCGCCGAACCATACCGACAGCGAGGACGGTTGCAAGCATGCGCCGGGCAAGGAGAAGCCCTTCACCAACATGTGTACCACCTGCCATGGTCCGGACCTGCTGGGCGGCCCGAACAACAGCCCCCCCTCTTGCTTCACCTGCCATGGTCCGGAGTGGGACGAGATGAGTGTCGGTACGGGCTGTAAAGACGACGACCGTGACGACGATGATGATGACGATGATGATGATGACGATGATGATGACGACGATGACGACGACGACAAGAGTGAAGACGACAGGAGTGAAGACAAGAAGAAACGTCGAAGATAGGAGGACGATGAAGCGGTAACAAGAAAGGGGAGCGAAAGCTCCCCTTTCTCACATTTTGACAGGGATGCGGGTTGTACTACCGATGCTCCCCGCGCGTTGTCTCTGAAAGACATGATACATGAGCTCGGCACAAAGCTTGTGCAGTTTTGGTTTTAGATCATGGGGGAAGCTGCAGCAAACAGCGTTTGACCCGACCGACAGAACACCCCGGATTCTCATTAGTTATCCCAGCCTGAAACCTAACCAGCAAGCCACTCGACGCAACCGTGCAATAGAGTGGGCCAGCTCAAAACCGCATGGGGGGTGGCGCCGCTTTAAAGGAGGTGATGCAGGGCATCGCGAGCCACAAAGAGGGACTTGGGGGGTGATAGATTCTTGAGCCTCTGCGTAAACCAAGAGCAAACTAAGGAGGTATGTGTATGAAAAAGACGACAAGCATTTTTTCGATTCTCACGATTGCGGTTGCGCTGCTCACATGGATTCCGGCAACTCAGGCACTGCCAACCTATCCGAGCGTCATTGGTATGGGCGTAGTCTGTGGTACTTGCCATGTGAACCCAGCTGGCGGCGGTCCGAGAAATGCTGACGGTATGGCATTCGAAGCCATACCGACCCACATGACCGATCCTGCCGGTGCCTGGGCAATGGTCGTGGGTGGTGGCGGTGACGGCGGCACTGGTAACGGGATGTGTGGCCCAGGCGAGATGGAAGTTTGCGTGTGCGAATGTGTGCCTGATGGCGGCATGCCTCCACCGCCCCCTGATACTGTCCAGGGCTGCATCTTCAATCCGCCGTCTTTCCACAACGAAGAGCAGGACGGCTGCCTGCATGCACCGGGCCACGACATGCCCTTCACCAACGGGTGTACTTCCTGCCACGGTGCGAACCTGCAGGGCGGGGCCAATAACTCCCCCCCCTCCTGCTTCACTTGCCACGACATGGAGTGGGATGAGGAAGGCCCCATCACAATGCCGCCTCCCGGAACCGTCCAGGGCTGCCGGTTCAATCCGCCGTCTTTTCACAACGAAGAGCAGGACGACTGCCTGCATGCGCCGGGCCATGACAGGCCCTTCACGAACGGGTGTACTTCCTGCCACGGTGCGAACCTGCAGGGCGGCGCCAACAACTCCCCCCCCTCGTGCTTCACCTGCCACGACATGGAGTGGGACGAGAGAGGCCCCGGTATGGTTGGTGATGATGACGACGATGACAAAAGTAAAGACGACTAAGAATCTCGCTGATGACCATAGTCGTCTTCAAGAACCATGCGCAAGAAAAGGGGAGCGAAAGCTCCCCTTTTCTTCTTTCCTTTAGCGCACCGTCCGGACACGCCCGACTTCGCGCAATCAACGTTTTCAAACTTCCCAGGGTTTACACAGCAAATCAGAGACCAAGCGGGCTCATTCTCTCAACGCTGCCGCCCGAAATGCCATGACGCAGATCGCTACAACGACGATCAGGCTCACCAGTTCCCCCGCACCGGAAAGGCTCGGGTTGAACATGCCGGTGAGCAACAACGCCAGGAACCCGAGGGCCCCGCTCACAAAAGCCCCGCCCCATGTGGCAATCTCCTTTAGCATCTCAATCACTCCCCTTTTCGCGGAATCCCCATGCCAGATTCCCGCTTTCCTAAGCTCTCCCTCTGGGTTATACGAACCCCCTTGGTTTCAAGACATGAGTGTGGCTCGCAGTGGTTGGCGTCTCAGGCTATCCAATGGCGGGAAACATTGGACACACAAATCCCTCTCGTCAACATACCTCACTAAACCTCCTGCCGCGGAAAGAAACAATGGGCAAAAGCATGTATTCGCTGTCGGGTGAAGCCGGTATTTCTGTAGGGGGAATACCTGACTGCTCGGCGGGAAGATCCCCCCGGCGTCTTCCGGTCGGGCGGGTGGGTTTTAAGTTGTGGAGGGCAAATCAGGGAGGTCTCCGCGACTGTCTGCATGGCTTTTGCGTCAGCCATGCCGGTTCTATCCCGAAAAACCTAGTGTCAGAAGGGGCAGACATTTCGGCCCTTTCTGTCTCCGTTTCTTCATAGAGGCAGTTTTCATAGCGGTCCTCATACAACGGTTCAGGGCCTACGATTTCTTCTAGGTTTCCGGCCATGCTCTTCTCCCCTTCGTAGAGGAAATTCTCGTACCGATCCTCATGAAAGGGTTCATTGGTGCCGGCAAAAGCCGATCCTGCTATCACAAATACGATCGTCACGAGCAAAGCGACGAATGCTGTTAGCGCTTTCATGATAACCACTCCTCGAGCACGGGACTCACCGATCACACCGGCCTGGTATGATTGGCCGCACTCGACGTGCCGTTGCGCTGCATCGACAAAATGTAACGGAGTTCTGTGAGTTCTTAACGGTTTCTCTTTTTGTACGCTTTCTCTGGGGGATGAAACCTCCTTTCAGCTCAGCTGCCCAGAAAGCCATCCCGCGCATTACCCTACCGCGATCAGGCTGACGAGCTACGCTGCACCGGAGATGATCGGATTGCAGACCCCCCAGCTCCGACGGCGCCAGAAACTCAAGAGCCCCGCTCCTGAGCGCCCCGACCCCTCCCCGAGTGCTCTGCGAATAGCAAGCATTCCCCCCCCACGAACACAATCAAACCGCTTCTGGCAGGAGGGCACAATTGGGGAAATGGGGTATTCTCTATCGGGATGGGCATGTATATTCGTACAGGTAAGACAGGCTCGCTTGAATGATTTCTCGGAGACTTCCCGCGCTGCCGCCCCCATGGCATGGAAAAAGCGGGGGAGCGTCCCTGCAGTTCTCAGAGCTATTCCAATAGCTCGCCGAGCAGGGCCTTCTTGACGAGCTCTGCGGTCCGATGAGCACCAAGCTTTCGCATGACCCGGGTACGGTGCGTCTCGACGGTCTTGGTGCTGATGCAGAGCTGCTCTGCGATCTCACGGTTCGAGAGCCCCGACACGATCAGGGAGAGCACTTCGCTCTCCCTCTTGGAAAGCCCCTGGGCCTCGCCCCAACGAAGCAGCCGGCTCGATGCCGGGTCCAGGGCCTCCAGAAGGTCGTGAATCCGTCCGATCTCGGGGCTTAGGTCTTGAAGGATATGGGCCGTCACCGGTTTGCCGGCGCACTCCGTTCGAATGGAGCGCATTGAAACCCGTTTTGTTCCGCCGCCTGCCCGCGATATGCAACGAGGTTGTGCTTTTTCTCTTAACGGGTATTTGTCCTGGGGTCGGCTGAGCGACCCTCCCGCCGGTGGAGGGAGAATCTCCGCCGCATGCATCCCGACCAGCTCACCCCGGCTCCTGCCGGTGATGCGCTCCGCATTCCGGTTGGCTTCAATGATGATGCCCGTCTCCTGGTCCGTGAGAAATATCGCATCGTGGAGTGACTCGAAGATGCTACGGTATTTGCCAACCTCGTTCTTCAGGTCAGATTCCCGAGCCTTCAGGTGCGTAATGTCGATGACGTTCACAATCACCAGCGACAGCGTCTCTTCAAATCCGGGCGGAACGGAGAGCTCCAAGAGAATATGCTTGATGCGACCCTTCAGGGAAACATTCACTGTTTCCGCAGAAAAGGCCCGTCTGCCTTCACCCAGCGCGATGAGCTCCTCCCGGAAGGCATCGTAGGAAACCTTGTTAAAGATACGGTGAAGTCCGCCGAATAGCTCGCTTCTGGTCGCTGCCTGGTAAAGTTTCAGCGTGTAGTCATTGACGTTGATGATGCGGACTTTGCGGGCCAGGGTAAGGACCTCTTCGGGGTGATCCTGGAAGTATACCCTCAGGCTGAGTGTCTTGTTCCGGATCCGTTCGAGCTGTTTTCGAACCTCCGAGAAGTCCTCCTCCCAGACGGACACGGGGATGGTCTGCAGGATGCGTTCATATCGCTCTCCCAATGGTGCTGGGAATCCGGCGACGAGACCACCCACCCGCTTGACGTCAGACTGTTTGGTAGATCTGTTCGGGGCTTCTATGTTGTTGCGATGGGCACCTTCTTCCCCTCTTATCGGTGCCATGGCATTCCCCCTTTGGTATAACAGGTAACCACAAAGCAGGGCTCCCGACAAGTGCTAAGATTACCTTTCCGGGCTCTGTTGCCTTTTCGTGTCACAGAATCCGATCGATGCTCTATGCCTAGCCCGGATCCTGGCCGAATGTGATATGGGAAGCTGGTGAGAGGGCTGTGGAAGAACCGGACGGACGGACTGCGGCAGCCTTCGCCTGGTGCATCGCGGATGCCCCTGGTGGCTGCACTTCGGTCTCAGGGCCTTTTGAGGATAGTTGCGAGCCTGGCTGGGGCACGGTCTCCGCAGGGGTGGATGGGCCCCTACGGGGCAAATCGTGCAGCACGAACCGGATCAGTCTCGTAAACGAAATCGGAGGATGAAGTAAAGGGCCGCCAGGCCGTCTTTCCAGGTGATCTTTTTGCCCTCCGCATGCGTGCGGCTGCAGTACGCAATCGGTACTTCGGCGATCCGATACCCCCGCTTCGCCACCTTCATCGTAAATTCCGGTTCAAAGCCGAAGCGCTTCGACTTGAGGGGAAGGCTTTTTAGAATTTCCACACGGAACATCTTGAAACCCGTTTCCATGTCGGAGAGATTGAGGTTGGAAAGTCGGTTGCAGACGAGGGTGAGGAATCGGTTCCCCAGGTAATCAAGGAGGAAGACGCCCCCCTGCCGCCCGCTCCGAAAACGGGAGCCGTACACCACATCCGCGCGCGCCTCGAGAAGGGGCTCCATGAGACGCCCATACTCCCTCGGGTCGTATTCCAGGTCCCCGTCCTGAATGACGACAAGGTCTCCCGTGACCTGTTGAAATCCTGTGAGCAGGGCCGCGCCTTTTCCGAGGTTTTGCTCGTGGAAGAGGATCTTCATCCCGCCCGCAGAGTCCTGCTCTCCAAGGCCCTGCAGCAACTCCCGGGTGCCGTCCGTCGAGCCGTCGTCGACCACAATGACCTCCTTCTCCACGTCCACCGCCTGGACACGGCGCAAGACCTCTTCGATGGTCTTTCTTTCGTTGAAGACAGGCATTACAACGGAGAGTTTGAGAGATCCGCTTGGCATGATCAATGACGCTCCCCGCAGTGTGTCTCTGTCATGGAGAAACGGCGCAGCTGGCTCATCTTAGCCAATAAATGCACGGCAGTTCAAGTTCTAATGTCTTACTCGCCCCGCGCGATAGAGACACCGCTCCCCGCTGTTTGGTGACGGCCATCACCCCTTGGATCTTGGGCCGCAACTGTCCCCTCGCTAGTTCTCCACTCGCCGTAATTTAAGTTGACCCCGGCCAGCTGATGGGTTACCAATGAAATGATGAATCGATCGGAGCGGGCCAGCGTTGAATTCGAAATTCTCTGGCGGAGCTGTCATGCACGGCACCGCGACCGCTATTTCTTCCCGAGGATCAATTTCTGGCGGGATATCTTGCCCGGTGATCTGGCGGAGCGCCTCCCCCACCTGCGGGAAGGAGAGCGGCTCGTTGAAGAATTCGGCGCTGGCGTTCTGGTGCCGCAGTACCATGATCAACAAGTGGTCACCGTCCGCCTTTCACAGATCAACCAGCGGCTGCAGAAGAACGGTGACACTGAGTTGCGGGCCGGGCGTTTCTATCCTCGTGGGATGATTTGCACTCCGGAGACCTTCCCAGAAGAGACACGTCCCTGTCGATGCCTGGGACGCAAGGGTGATTTGCTGCAGATCGACCTGAACCACCCCCTGGCGGCCTACCCCCTGACCCTCGGAGCTAAGGTGGTGCAATCCCTCGACCCCGTGGTGGAACGCGGTGGCATCTGCCATCATGTTGCCTACACCATGACCGACGACGGACCCGGCGTACAGGCGTGCCTGCATCATCTCGACACCGACTTCTTTCACGGATCGCCCTTTAGCCGGGAAGATGACAGCGATGATGCTGCTTTTTACCGCACCCCGCGGTTGGTCGAGCACATCGACGCCGCCGCGTCGCAGGCCATAGCGCGTATTTACGGCCGTTTTCTGAGACCGGACATGCGCATTCTCGATCTGATGAGCAGTTGTCAATCCCATCTGCCCGAAGATGCCCAGGAGCTTCACGTAATCGGTCTCGGACTCAATCAAGATGAGATGGTACAGAACGCACGGCTTTCGGAAATGGTGATTCACGATCTGAACCGCGGCAGGCCGCTGCCCTTCGACGACGGCGCCTTCGACGCCGCTCTGTGCAGCGTGTCGGTGGAGTACCTCATCAATCCCATCCAGTGCTTTCAGGAGCTCGCGCGGGTGCTCAAGCCGGAAGCGCCCTTCGTCGTCACTTTTTCTCACCGATGGTTCCCACCGAAGGTCATCCGGCTCTGGACGGAGCTGCATCTCTTCGAGCGTATGGGGCTGGTGATGGAATACTTTCGGAAATCGAGCGGTTTCAAGGAGCTGCATACCGAATCGGTGCGGGGCTATCCACGGCCCAACGCAGATCGCTACTTCCCGCAAGTGACACTATCTGACCCGGTCTTCGCTGTCTGGGGAAGGGCTGTGCCGTAGACGATTCCCCACCTGTCGCGCCATTCAGCCTTTTTCACAGGGAACAAATCCCCACTGGACGGCCTTTTTTGAGTCGACATCCCCACCGGCGAGTTTTACGCACCATAGCGCCTGCGCGCTGGGGCTGTCGTCTTATCTGCCGTGTTTGAGTGAGATTGAAAAAAATCTTTGCATTGAATCGGGCGGATCGTTTATGATGGCGAGTCGACTTTTCCCGGACAAGGAGCCTGTAACCATGGCATCGCGATTCCAGGACAAGAAAGTGATCTTCCCTGAGAAACTTACACGCTCGAGCCGCTTCAAGTTTAAATGCCACCCGGGGATCGCCTGCTTCACCAAGTGCTGCAGCGACATCAACCTGATCCTGACGCCCTACGACATTCTCAGGATGAAGCGCCGCTTAAACATCTCCTCCGAGGAGTTCTTGGCAAAATACACCCGGCCGCAGACGCTGGAGAAGATCGGACTCCCGGTCGTCACGCTCAAGATGCAGGATGACGACAAGAAGTCGTGTCCCTTCGTGACACCAAAGGGCTGCACCATCTATCCGGACCGCCCCGCCACCTGCCGGTACTACCCCATCGGCTTTGCCACCCTCAAGGAAGAGAACGTGACTACCAAGGACGAGTTCTTCTTTTTCGTCAAGGAGGACCACTGCCTCGGCTTCAAGGAGGATCAAGAGTGGACGGTGCAGAGCTGGCGGGAAGACCAGGAGCCCGAGCGCTATGACCGGATGAACCGGGACTGGACAGAAATCCTGATCAAGAAGCAGTCTCTGGGAAACGTGGAGACCTCGGAGAAATCGCTTCAGCTCTTCTTCATGGTCAGCTACGACATCGATCGCTTCCGCCGCTTCGTTTTCGAAAGCCCCTTCCTCAAACAATACCAGACGCCGCCGGACCTTGTGGAAGAGATGCGCCAGGACGACGAGGCCCTCATGCTCTTCGGGCTGCACTGGTTGAAAACAACGCTCTTCAGCATAGCACCCGCCAAGCAAAACAGATCCCGAAAGAACGGCTGATCCGGCTCAGGCCGATTCCTCTTCCAGCCACCCCTTTAACTGTTTGATCTCCTCCGGAGTCAGGCTCAGGGACGGATCGTGTTCCCGCTCTCCCGACAGATGGGCTATGGTCTTGTTAAACTGTGTTCTCAGAATACCAAAGGAATCTGCGAAGCCTTGGACTTGGGCTTCCGACTTGATAATGGCGCGAAGTGCCCCGGTCCGTAATCGGGATCGATGGCCAGCACTCGATTCAAGTCGGCAAGAGCTTCTTGGTGATGGTCTCTGGCCATGTGGGCCAGCCCACGATAATAATAGGCCCGCAGACTCTTCGGCTTGACCTCAATCGACGCATCAAAGTCCGCCACCGCAGCATCCAGCTGATCCAGTTTGAAATAAGCTGCGCCCCGGCTCAGATGGACGAGATAAGCATCGGCGCCCGCGGCCAGCGCGTCTGTGAATTTGCCGACCGCTTCCGTATACTTCTCCTGCACGAAAAGGCTCTGGGCCTTCCCAATCAGTTCTTCCCAAGACATGATCTTCCTCCATTCCAATGCTGGGCCTGTCCGAGCGACAAAGACCCTCCGCTCTTCGATTCAAATTGCCCGTATGGTCGCGCCGAATGATCGCGACGTCAACCGCTCTGACGCCCCCTTTGCCGTTGACAGCACGCCGTTTCCGTCGGAAACTGTAAATATGATGGATAGATAGTGAAGGGAACCGGAAACTTCAGGCAATCCACAGGGGAGAGGCCAGCATGAGAATCGAAGTTGTTCAGAAACGGATGGCCATTGGAAACAAGTACCGCATTTCAGTCAACGGCACCGAGTGCTTTTTCGCCAAGAGCAAGCTTCTCCGATTCCTCTATGAGGCGACGCTGCAGGACAGGGACGCACGCACCGTGGTCACCATCAAGAAGCGCTTTTCCCTCCTCCGGGCACTCTATGACCTCCAGCTTGGAAACGGGCGGACGTTTCGCTTCCGGCAGAAATCCCTTCTGAAGCCGGTGTACACGTGCGCGAACGGCGCTGAGCAGTATGAAATATTCGGGCACCGGGGACGCAAATACTCCATTTTTCGACGAGGCCGGCAGGTCGCGGCCCTCGAGAAGAACAAGGTCGTCATTCTCGAAGGCGACGAGTTTTTCATGGAAGCCGACGATGCTCTTGCGCAGGAGCTTCTCTGCGGGATCGTTCTGATCATTGACAATATCCACCATGCCCACACCAACAACAACACGGTGAGCATCGACTTTGGCAATCTCTTACAGGCCCGCCCCTGCGACGAGAGCTGGAAGCCACGGCTGAATTCTGAGCCCGGGACTGATCGGGCCATGCCATAGCCGCTCTAGCCCCCTGCCAAACCGAGCCGCTGTCTAGTCACGGCACCTACCGCACACCGGCAGGCCGGCGAAATTTTTCTCCGTTTTTGTGATCCAGATTACATCCCCGACCGAAGAAGACGATTATCCTGAGTCTTAGTTAAGCAGTTTTGCCCGCAGGAGTCCTGAATCGCTCTTGCACACAAAAACCTATCTTGAAAAGGAGGAAGTCCATGAGTATGTTTTGCGATCAATGCGAGCAGGCAGCCAACGGAACCGGATGTACCAAAATCGGGGTGTGCGGAAAAACGCCAACCGCGTCCGCCCTGCAGGACCTGATCATCTATCAGCTAAAAGGGATCGGCTACCTGGCCCATGCGGCGCGGGGGCTCGGTGTGGCGGACGATGACGTGAACCACTACACCCTGGAAGCCCTCTTTACGACTGTGACAAATGTGAATTTTGACACCGAGAGGCTTTCGCACTGGGTCCACGAAGGAGCACGGTTCCGCGACCTCGCCGCTGAGCGCTGTCGCGAAGGGGCGCAAAAAGCGGGCGTGGCCATCGATGAGTCCGCCTGGCCCGCGCCGGCCACATTTACACCTGCCACCGATATGGATCAATTGATGCAGCAGGCGGAAAGGCTGGCTCCAGTGCCCGGCTTGGCGAATCCCGATCACCCTGAAGATATCCGCTCCTTGCGGCAGCTTCTCATTTATGGTTTGAAGGGGATGGCGGCCTATGCCGACCACGCCTATCTGCTGGGGCACGCGGATGATAGCGTCTTCGCATTTGTCCACAAAGCGCTCGCCGCGCTGAACGACCCAGATCTCACCGTCGACGATCTAACCGAACTCAATATGGCGTGCGGCCGCGTGAATATCCGGGCCATGGAGATCCTCGATGAGGCCCACACCACCCGATTCGGACACCCCGAACCGACGTCCGTACCGACCGCGTTGAGAGCCGGACCGGCCATTGTTGTTTCCGGTCACGATCTGCTCGATCTGGAGGCCCTGCTTCGGCAGACAGAAGGGACCGGGGTCCAAGTCTACACCCATGGTGAGATGCTCCCCGCCCACGGCTACCCGGAGCTTCGAAAATACCAGCACCTTGCGGGCCATTTCGGAACGGCCTGGCAGAGCCAACAGAAGGAGTTCGACGGCGTTCCGGCGGCGATTCTCTTTACCACAAACTGTATCCAGAAACCCCGCGAATCGTACAAGGACCGGGTCTTCACTTGCGGTTTGGTGGCCTGGCCCGGCGTGGCCCATGTGACGGATCGCGACTTCTCTGACGTCATCCGGAAGGCCCGGGAACTAGGCGGATTCGAAGCTGAAGACGGAAAAACGCTTACGACTGGATTTGCGCGCCAGGCCGTCCTGGGGGTGGCCGACCAGGTGATCGAGGCCGTAAAGAGCGGCGCTATCCGACATTTCTTTCTCATCGGCGGGTGCGACGGCAGCAAACCAGGGCGAAACTACTACCGTGAGCTAGTGGAAAGAACCCCCAACGACACGGTGGTCCTGACACTGGCCTGCGGCAAATTCCGTTTCAATGATCTGGAGCTGGGCGACATCGGGGGGATCCCTCGGCTTCTCGACATCGGGCAGTGCAACGATGCCTATTCCGCTATCAAGATTGCGGAGGCCCTGGCCGACGCCTTCCACTGCAGCATTGGCGAACTCCCTTTGTCTCTCATTCTCTCCTGGTATGAGCAGAAGGCCGTGGTAATTCTACTTTCTCTCTTGTCGCTGGGGATCAAGGGGATCCGGCTCGGACCGACGCTACCGGCCTTCATCTCACCCAATATCCTCGATTTTCTCGTGGAGAATTTCGATGTCCGGCCCATCGGGAGCGCCGAGGAAGACTTGGCGACGATTCTGTCTTCACCCGTCGACGCCAATGTATAGGACGGGGCAGGCAAACAACGGGCCTCTGCAAACAAGCGGGGGGAGAGGGGCGCCTTTCTCTCTCCCCGCTGTCTAGCCCGCGTTAGATCTCTTCGGCCTTGTCGATCATGCGATCAAATCTCTCCACGTCGACCACGGGAGACGTGGTAAAGGAGATCCCTGTGAGTTTGTGCAGACCCATGGAGGTGATCATTGCTTCCTCCACGCTCGGGAAGTCGACGATAAACACCAGATCGTGTTCACCCAACACGGTGTACATCGACTTCACGCTTCCGCCGTGGCGCTGAATCAGCTCGACGACCGCCTCCGTTCGCTTGGCGCTGACCCCCTTCAACGCCTCCGATGAGTATTTCCCAAACATAAAGAAAATGGACATGACCGACCCTCCTCTGGTGCTTCTGTGCCATACGGTCTTGTTTAAACCTCAAAAATACCGCTGAAACAGCTCGCTGGCAAATTCGTCGGGCCGGAGCGGATGGATGCAAAAAGATGGCGCCCGAACCCCGTGAATCAGGGTTCGGGCGCCGGGGGAGGTGTGCGGGTGAGGGCCTATAATAATGATCTATTTAAGCGCCCTTTCCGGGCCGCCATGACGCTTGCCCTTCCAAGGTCGGTGTTTTTCCATGAGCTCCATAAAGAGGGAGAACTGCTCAGGCGTTAAAATCTTTCGAACTTCCAGAACCCCCTCCAAACGATGGTCGGCACGCCTGCCGTACACGTCCTTCAACCGCGCGTGGAACTCGTTGATTCTTTTCATATCGAGTTCGGGCCGCTGAAGCTCATCGCGCAGAGCCTCTTTGGCCGTGCGAGCCTTTTTGCGCAGCTCCAGAGCTTCCTGTCGATGCTTCGCCCGATGCTCCTCCAGCAAGACCCCCTGCTCGGTGCTGAGATTCAGACGTTCATGGATGGCCTTGATGCGCGCCTCCTTGCGGTTCTCGAAAGAGCCCCGACGCGACTCGGCGCCCGCTGCCGACGCCAACCCGAGGAGAGCGAGGATCGCCAGAAATCCAATGATCCTCTGATAGTTGTTTTTCATTACCCTTGCTCCTTTCACTTCCTTTTGACAATGCCCACTCGACGGAAGTTCCCTCTACAGGAAATACTCTTCAATGGCTGTACCGAATCCCCCATTTTCCCCACTGTCGCTGATGGCGGCGGCGCCGGCACCTTCCAGCAGAGCCGCCACATAGGCGGCTTCCGCCTCGAGGTCCAATCGGGCCCCATCAGGGCCTTGCGCCGGCTGGCGCAGCAGGGTGACGGTGAGGGCAACAGCCAGAATGCCCACCAGCGCTGCGGCGGCCAGTGCCGGTTTGGGAAAAGCCCACCGATCTGTCAGCCCGGCCCAGAACCCTGCCAACCGTGAGCTCGGCCGGCTTTTCTCTTCTTCTACAATCCTCGCATGAATCTTATCCCACACCGCCTCGGGCGGGTAAAGCCGATCGGCCTGACGGAAGGGCGCCACCAAGACCCGCCGGGCCTGCGCCTCAAACTCTCTGCACCCCACGCACTCGGCCAGGTGCCGCTCCAGTGACTTCTGTGCGTCTTCCGACAACCGCGCATCGACATAGTCGGTCAGAATGACTTCTCGCACCTCTCTACATTTCATGCTGAATCCTCTCTTTGCTCAATGCCAACAGCTTTTCCCGGCCCCGCTTGAGCCTGGAACGCACCGTGTTCAGGTTGATGTCCAGCGCCGCAGCGATCTCTTCGTAGGTGAGCCCTTCGAAATCCCTCAGCACGAGACAAGCCCGCTGATCCGGGTTGAGCGCCTTGAGTAGTACCGAAACCTGCTCTCTCTGCAGGTGCCTTTCCACCGCGCCCTGTGCCGGGTCGGTCGCGAGAACCGACGCCATCTTCTCGTCCAGCGCAACGGTACGATGCTGCTCCCGCTCTCGTTTTTTGGCATGATTGATGGCCAGATTGGTTGCAATCCGGTAGAGCCAGGTCTTCAACGAAGAGCGAAACTCAAATGTTTTCAGTTTACGATACACGGTCACGAAGACCTCCTGCGTGACATCCTGGGCGTCATCGGCATGGTGAAGCATACGGTACACAACATTGTAAACGTAGGGTCCGTAAGCTCTGTAAATCGCCTCAAACGCTTCAACACTGCCTTGGGCCGCATCCCGGACTGTCGGTTCCGATATCTCCCGCATCGCACTCCTCTACCTCTATTGGACAGGAGAAAAGCTCGAAAAGTTCCCTTGGCGACGTGCCGCTGCGTCTATTTTATCGGGCGGGCCAACGCCCGGCAATCGCACTGGCCGGACGGAATCAGGTGGGCAAGGCTTGCGATGTCCAGACCGTTCAAAGAGAATCGTGCAGCAGGCGGCTCAGAAACGGTCAACATGGTTGATCGTGATGAGCGGGCGCAGAAGACCTACTGACTGAAGACAGATTGAAATATTTGGGTGGTCCTGTGCGCAATTATAATGAAGCATCGAGAGGGACTATTAGCACGAATATTGCGTGAGTATTCGGCTGCAGCGGCGCACATCTCCATGTCTACTGCATTGGGCTTTCTCGGTCTCCTCAAGGCGCGCCACTGAAGCGTACCCCCTGCGGTACCTCGGAGGGAGCGGATCCCGAGATTCCTTAATGCATAAGCCGCCACTGGCGGCATGAATCAGAGTGAAGCGGGAGACTGGTCCGGCGAAGGTTTTCCTTCGCCGGGGAAAAGTCAAAGCAGCGAAGCTGCGCGACTGCACGCGAATGTCATGGTTGCTGCGGATAGGGCCACCAGATCAGGAAATCTTCTCTTCTCACGCGGGATCGACGAAGACTCCCTTGACCCGCTGACCCTTGACGTAGACCTTTTTCTTACTCTTCGTGCGGAAGTACTGCTGGTGAGCGCAAATGGGGCACTTGTAGTACAGGGTATCGGACGAAGCAGCCAAGTTACTCGGTCCGCTCCCTTCGTATTTCAAGCTGACGTGGTACATTTTTGCGGAACAACGCCGACAGGTCATCTCTTTCTCCCCCATAGCGATCACACCAAACCGCTCTCAGAGCGTCGGGCTACGGCAATATTCTTTTTGGCCTTTTCCGTTTTCATTGCGACCCGTTCGATACACTGGAGAAGATCCTCGACCTCGAACGGTTTCACGACGTAGTCCGAGCAGCCGTTGCCAAGCAGTTTCTCCAGCAGCTGCTTCTCGGGCAAAGCCGACATGGCGATGATTGGCAGAAAGATCCGGTTCGCCCGCAATTCCTGAATCAACTCTATCCCGGACATCTGCGGCATCCGGATGTCCGTGAGCATCAGATCGTAGAAAGGAGGCTCCGTCTGTGCGGCGGCGATCTTTGCCAGCGCGTCCTCCCCGTTCTCGGCTTGATCGACCCGATAGCCCACACCGGCCAGCACGCGTGCCAGCGCCAGTCGCATCCCGGGCTCGTCATCAACGATGAGAACACGCCTTTTCATTTCCCGCGGGGTTTCCTTTTTCTCCAACACCGACAATTCTGTGTCTGATTCGTCAATTAAGACGATGGGAACCCTCAAAGGATTCACGGAATAATGCGTTCTGTTCGGATTCCGGGCAGAGGAATCCTCCTATGGGGCGGCCGCCACTCACAAAGCGGGGCCCACGGCTCCGGAAGGGGATCGGCAGCCGAGCAAAAGCGGACCCATCGGGGCGTGGGCCCGCGGGGTCGGTCCCGCGCGGCAGGTAGGGGCTGTCAGGAGCTGTTTTCGGTGTCTTGCAGGAGATCTCTGATGCGCGAACGGGCCTCCGGCGACAGTGTCACCTCAGCATCCGGCAGATGTTTCTCGATCTCGCGGCAGTAGCGTTTCAGCGCAGCGCCCAGAAAGAGCATCTGCCCTTTGTTGCGGCTACAGAGTCGGCACATGGAGAGATGGAAGGCCACGGAAAGGCGGCGGTGCCACGGCAGTTTGCGGTCGAGCGATTCCGAAACGAGCTTGGACGTTTCCCGGCAGGTCAGCATTCAGTCCTTCCTCTTCTCTGTGCGGGAAAACCAGTTGCGCTCGAGACAGGACCGCAGTCGCTGTCGGGCACGATGCAGGCTAACCCAAAGGTTAGACGGCGTGATGCCGAAAACCTTACAAACCTCTTCACCGCTGAACTCCTCGAGCTCCCGCAAAACGAAGGTATCGGCGAGGCGGTCCGGAAGTTCCGCAATGCAGCCCTGCAACACCCCCCAGAACTCCTTCTGCTCGAAGACGGTTTCAGGGTTCTTCGCCCAGGGGGCCGGGCCCACCCGCCAACGTCCGGAAGCGTCGAAAGGACTCTCGGTGGTCTCCCCCAACGCACCCACATCCTCCTGAGGGCTTTCCCGCCGGGACTTGCGGAAGTGGTCCACAATCTTGTTCTTCAGAATCGCCACCAGCCACGTTCTCTCAGAAGCGCGGGCCTCGAAGCTTTTCCGGCTCCCATAGGCCGCCAGAAAAGTATCCTGCACCAGATCTTCTGCCACAGCTGGGCTGCGCACGCGCGCCAGCGCGTAGCGATAAAGGAAGTCACCGTAGGCGTCAAGCCAGCTTGCGGGATCTGATAAGTCGGCTTTCTGCTTGCCCATAGCCGCTCCGGGCGAAACCAGGGGAAAAAGCTGGCTGCGCTTGTTCCGGGTTGCTAAAAACACCAGAAATTATAAGCTAATGGAGGATGCGCGCGTTGTCAAACGAGATGAGAAAGAGAGCTGGCACGAAAAGGTACGCAAACCCTAAGAAGGCGGGCTAGGTTTCGCCCTTCTTGAGCTTCAGGAGAACCTGTTTGGCGACGGCCTTAAGGGTCTCAAAAACACCGTCGCCCGACGGCGCCACTGCCTCGAACCACGGCACGTTCATGGGATTCAGCGCTTTCTGCAGTTCGTCGGCGGTAGCAATGTTGTCGAGATCTCGCTTGTTGTATTGAATCACATAGGGGAGTTTGGCCAGATCGTAGCCCTGCTCCATGAGGTTTTCCTTCAAATTTTCAACACTTTCGATGTTTGCATCCATTCGCTCGAGTTGCGAGTCCGCCACAAACACGACACCGTCCACCCCTTTGAGAATCAGCTTACGGCTGGCATCGTAAAACACCTGGCCGGGAACAGTGTAGAGGTGAAAGCGTGTCTTGAAGCCGCGGATCGTTCCGAGGGCCAACGGCAGGAAATCAAAGAAGAGGGTCCGTTCCGTCTCTGTCGCCAGAGAGATCATCTTGCCCTTGGCATCGGGATTGGTCTTATCATAGACGTACTGCAGATTTGTGGTCTTTCCGCCGAGCCCGGGCCCGTAATAGACGATCTTGCAGTTGATTTCCCGGGAGGAATAGTTGATAAAAGACATGCCTTTTCCCTTATCCGTAAGGTTTTATCCGAACAGCTTGTCTATGTCTTCGTCCGTGATTTCTTCCAGAGGTGAGCCGATGCTCTCTGCCTGGCCGCCCTCGCGCTCCTTCTTGCTCTGTATTTCGTCAAAGATGTGGGTGAGGGTCTCGGTGCTCTTCTTGACACGCAGACGGACCAGACCGAGGGAGGATCGCTGGTCGAAGATGATCACCAAGATGACGCGCTTGGCGATAATGGAAATGTGGATGTTGTCCTTCTCCCCCTCATGGAAAAGGATGGAGAACTCCTTCTCGCCGATGAGTTTCGCCATGCCGCCGGTGGCCGCGATATTGCCCGCTGTCAACGAGGCGAGAGAGGTCGTATCCAGGCCGTCCTTCTCACCGCAGCTCGCAATGAGCTGACCGTCCCGGTCGACAAGGAAAACAACTTTGGAGTTGGTCTGTTGGTGGAGCCGTTTGATTTCGCCGTCAATCTTAAGGAAATCTTCTTCATACAGAACCAGGTTGGTGTGTGGCGTAGACATTTTGAACCTCTTGAATAGGCCCTGTTCAAAGGTTCAAGGGATGAACCCGCTGCCGGTGAGGGCTAATATTGTCAAATATAACATTGAGTTACGTCAATAGCAATACCTATTTTTGTCCTGGCACCGACGGAGCGCATCAAAAGGCTTTTTGCATACCGTAACCGCTTGGGGCCATCCGTCCAGGCCTGAATACCGGACGGGCGATTGGTATGAGAGGCCGAATCGATCGTTAGCCCGAAGATTGCATGAGTGATCGTGATGAGGGGCCGAAGAAGCGCCGTAGGCAAGGCGCAGAGAATTTTCTGGCTGAAGACATATTGCAATATTTCGCAGTCAGGAAATTCTTCTGCAACGCCGCATACGGCGGCTTATCCGGCCACGTAATAGACTTACTCGTGCAATATTCGGGTTAGAGCGGGCGCCGTCCTTCCATGGCTTTTGAAAGCGTCACCTCGTCGGCGTATTCCAGATGCCCTCCCACGGGGATGCCGTGAGCGATTCGACTCACCTTGCACGAGGACCGGGCGTGTACCAGTTGTGCCAGATACATGGCGGTGGCTTCGCCCTCGATGGTGGGGTTGGTGGCCAGGATGATCTCCTCGATGGGCTCCTGCCGGATGCGCTGCAGGAGGGAATCGATATTGAGCTCATCGGGCCCCACGGCATCAATGGGGGACAGGGCGCCGTGCAGAACGTGGTAACGGCCTCGAAACTGCCCCGTCTTTTCGATGGCCATCACGTCCATGGCCTCCTGGACAACGCAGATCAGCCCCGGGCTACGGTCCGGGTTAGAGCATATGCCGCACGTGTCCGATTCGCTGAGGTTCCCGCAGACGGCGCAGAATCGGATCTTTTCCTTGAGTTCTTGAATCGCGCGCGCCAGCCCCACTGCCTGTTCCGTAGGCATTTTCATGATGAAAAAGGCCAGCCGTTGCGCTGTCTTCGTGCCGATACCGGGCAGCCGTTTCAGCTCTTCAATGACCCTCTGTAAGGATGACGCCTCCACCGTACGGCCCGTGCCCCCCTTGACGGGTACTAGAAGAGCCCGGGAATCTTGAGGTCCAGTCCCCCCGTCAGCTTCTTCATCTCCCCTTCCATCATCTCCCGCGATTTGCGAATCCCCTCATTCACCGCCGCAGCGATCAAATCCTGCAGCATGTCGAGCTCCTCCGTATCCAGCATGTCCGGTTCGATCTGAACAGAAAGCACTTCCTGGAGCCCGTTGACCCGAACCGTGACCATGCCCCCACCTGAGGAGGCTTCGATGACCTTCTCGCCCGCTTCCTTCTGGACCTGCTTCATTTTTTCCTGCATCTTTTGCGCCTGACGCATCAACTGGCCCATCATGTTCTCAGACATTTTGCTCTTCCTCCCTGGACGCGACTAGAGCGTTGGGTCCGCCGATCCGCGCCGCCAATCACCGCCCCTGACCATCTGCGGCGCGAAACTCCCGCACTTCCAAAATCCGGCCCTTGAATATCTTCAACGCATCCTGGACGACAGGGTGATCTAGATTCTCTTTGGCAACCTTCGCATGCTGCTGCCGGGCGCGGGCGTCCTTCTTTTCCTTCAGGGTCTGCCGTTCGGTGTCGGATCCATTGTGAAGTGTAAAATCGACAATCAGTTGCCGGTTCAGAAAGCGCCGCAACACGTCCTGAACGGTCCCCTGCTTTTCCAGGGCTCTGTTGAAGTGAATCTTCTTCTTGAAGCCGATGACGATCCGTCCGGCATCCGCCGCATCGAGAAAGCCCTGCTCTAGGATCGATCCCACAACGGGGCTTTCGGTGTTGGCAAAACCCACCACCGCCTCCCAGTCGATGGTATTGCCCTCCGGTGCATCGGACCGAGCCAGCCGCTGAGTCCCTCGCGTGCGACGGGGTGCAGCGCTACGATGCTCGGCGCGGCCCGCCGGCTTGGCCGAGACGCCCGAAGGACCGAGCCTACGCTCAAGGGATTCAATTTGCGAGAGCACTGCCTTGAAATCGCGCAGCGGTTCCACGCGGGTCATCTTGACCAATGCCACTTCCAGTGCAAATCGTGGTTGGGTGGAGCGGCGTACTCTCTCTTCCGTCCGGTTCAGGTGCTCGAGAAAACTGAGGAGGCGGTCCTCCTCAATGGCGTCGGCCGCCGGGCGCAGCGCCTCGATTTCCTCCTGGGTCAGTGCGGTCACCGAAGTCGGGTCCTGCAATATCTTCACCATGAGCAGATCGCGCAGATGAGACAGGAGCGTCTTGCAGAATTCCACGAGATCCTGGCCGTTTCGAACGAGCGTGTCCACGACGTTCATCGCGTCCTGGGGATTCTGTTGAATCAGCGCCTGACGTGCCTGGTCGAGAACTTCCTGGTCCATCGTTCCGAGAACAACTCTGGTGTCCACCGGATTGAGTTTCTCCCCGGCAAACGATACGACTTGATCGAGCAGACTCTGCGCGTCCCGCAGACTTCCCTCTGACGCCTTGGCGATCAGGTGCGCGGAAGCCCCGTCAAGCGCAAAGCCCTCCTGCTTGGCAAGACTGAGCAGGTGGTCCACGAGCGCCGGGTTCTGAATGCGCCGAAAATCGAAACACTGACAGCGCGACTGAATCGTGATCGGAACTTTGTGGGTTTCGGTTGTGGCGAAGATGAAGATCACATGGGGCGGCGGCTCCTCAAGCGTCTTGAGCAGTGCGTTGAAAGCGCTTTTCGACAACATGTGGACTTCGTCGATGATATAAATTTTGTAACGACTCCGGGCCGGTGCATAGAGTACGTTCTCCCGAAGCTCGCGAATGTCGTCGACGCCGGTGTTGGAAGCCCCGTCAATTTCAATGACGTCCACAGAGTAGCCGTCAGTGATCTCCGTGCAACTGGGGCAGCGGTTACACGGCTCCGGTGTGGGTCCCGCATCGCAGTTAAGCGCTTTGGCCAACACTCGGGCCGTCGTCGTTTTGCCCACACCCCGCATGCCCGAAAAGAGATATCCATGGGCAATTCTCTCACTCTGGATGGCATTTTTCAGCGTTCGGGTGATGTGATCCTGGCCGATGATCTGCTCGAACGTCTGGGGGCGATACTTTCGCGCCAATACTTGATAGGACATGGCTCCCTTTACCGGAAGAAACGGCATTCTGCCCAAGCGCAACCGCTCTCCGGGCGAAGATGCTCCAGGCTTCCCTGCGGCACACAGAAAACAGTGCTTAGGGCTGCTCCAGTCACGGCCTGACCCGGTTCACACGTCTCTGTTGCGCAGGACCCAAAGATCTTCGCCCGGACAACGGTTGAGCGGTCTGTTGTTTCCGTATCTTTTGATCGACCCCGCGGCGAGTGGCCTCAAACCTGATTTCGAGTCAGGCGCCTTCGACCAGCTCGGCCATCTCTCCATTCATTAGCCTCAGCTACCGGCTTCCCCAAATACGTCCGGCCCCTAAGGTTCTGGCTGTCTTCTGTCTTCTGTCTTCTGTCTTCTGTCTTCTGTCCTCTGTCCTCCGTCTTCCGTCCTCTGTCTTCCGTCCTCTGGTCCATGGCGGAGAGAGAGGGATTCGAACCCCCGGTGAGTTGCCCCACACCTGATTTCGAGTCAGGCGCCTTCGACCAGCTCGGCCATCTCTCCATTCATTAGCCTCAGC
>CAMYMF010000053.1:0-5211 GCA_947259355.1 uncultured Nitrospirota bacterium
CTTCACCAATGCCGGCCCGGGATGCGTCCACGGCAAATGTCCGGAAGGGAAGATGACCTGCGGGAAGCAGGAGGAGGTACGAGAGAAGTTCCTTAATATGTGATGATTGCGCCGCAAATACCGCATCTGCGGCGTTGCGAGGGTTTTCGGCTTCACTGCGGCGTACGACAGTACGCCGCATTTGCCAACAACCTCGCGCCTTGCATCTGCAGCATTTGCAGCGCAATCATCGAGCCGCTGGGTTCACTTGAATAATTAGGAGAAATTCGATTTTGGTGCAAATGATTCAGATCCAAGGCACAAGGAGTTCGAGGAGTGAGGCGTACCGTGTTGTACGTCGCAGCGACTTCGGACTCCGAAGCAACGCAGGAGATGGATTATTTGCGCCGGAATCGTGGTAAAGAAATGGCGTTTAATGTGGCCGTCGCCGGCAAAGGCGGCGTTGGAAAAACGAGTCTCACCGGTCTTCTGATTCGCTACATGATCCACAACGACATGACGCCGGTCATGGCGATCGACGCGGACGCGAACGCGAATCTGCACGAAGTCCTCGGTGTCTCGGTGGAGAGCACCATCGGAGATCTCCGGGAGGAGCTGCTCGGCCGGGACGGCGCCCAGCCAGGAGGGATGTCGAAGGAGACCTACTTCGAGATGATGCTCCACCAGCTGGTCGCCGAGTGTCCGGGGTTTGACCTGCTGGTCATGGGTCGGCCCGAGGGGCCCGGCTGCTATTGCTTTGTGAACAACCTGATCCGTAAATATTCCGATGAGCTGTCGACCAAATATCCCTATATTGTCACCGATAATGAGGCGGGACTGGAACATCTGAGCCGGCGCACCACGCAGAACACCGATCTGCTTTTCGTCGTGAGTGATCCGTCCCAACGGGGGATCCGAACGGCCAAGCGAGTTCTGGAGCTGGCTGCCGAGCTCAACTTGGAGATCAAAAGAACAGCTCTGATTCTCAACCGTGTGGACGGGGAGCCGGCACCGGCACTGCTGAACCTCATCGAAGAAGAGGGGATGGTTCTGGCCGGCTGGGTTCCGGCAGACCCGGGGATCACCGATTATGATCTTCGGGGAAAGCCCGTCCTGGAGCTTCCTGACGATTCGCCGGCGGTGCTCGCGTTTGAGGCCATCCTCAAGTCGCTGGGCATCTCACCCGGCGTTGCTGCCGGATAGCACGGCAGAGGGACGCCATGCCTCACCGGAAGGTTGCCATCATTGGTGCCGGGGTTGTGGGAACGGCCATCGGAGCACTGCTTCATCGCAAGGGATATGCTATCGCTGCAGTGGCTTCCCGGAGTCTCGCATCCGCCGAGAAGTCTGTACGTTACATCGGCGATGGCAAGGCCATGGACGATTCGACGGCCGCTGCACGGGCTGGGGAGCTCGTCTTCATCACGACGCCGGACGGGGCCATTGCTCAGGTCTGCGGCGAGATTGCGGCGCAGCGGGGCTTCTCCGAAGGCAGCATCGTCCTGCATTGCTGCGGAGCACACTCCGCGGAGCTGATCGCGGCTGCGAGGGACGCCGGGGCGCAGGTGCTGTCGATGCATCCGCTGCAGACTTTGGCGGATACGGATCAGGCGGTGGCCAATCTGCCGGGCTCTTTCTTCGCGCTCGACGGGGACGCGGCGGCCATTGACGTGGGGAAGGAAATTGTCACAGCGCTGGGCGGCACCGTGATGGTGATCCCCTCCGGCGGGAAGATGCTCTACCACGCGGCGGCCGTGGTGGCCTGCAACTATTTTGTGGCCCTGGTCTTTCAGGCGCTGCGGATGCTCGAGGCCGTCGATATTCCGAAGGAGACCGGACTGGCCGCCCTGCTTCCTTTGCTGCAGGGCACCGTTCGAAATCTGGAGCGGGTCGGGATTCCCCGGGCCCTCACGGGACCGATCGAACGGGGCGACCTCAAGACCATCGAGGGCCATCTGGCCGCCTTCGACGGTTTCATGCCTGAAGGCAAGGCCATCTACTGCGAGATGGGAAAGATCGCCGTGGACGTCGCAGCGGCGAAGGGAAGCATCGACGGACAGACCAAAAACAAACTTTTAGAGGTTTTGGATAACGCCTAACAGGTTATCACAATAGATCCTTTGGGCTTCGAATTGGAAACGAGCCATTTTTCGCAAGGTCAAGGAAATCATGGGATGGTGCAGAGGCGTACTCTGTTGTACGGGGCACAAGCCATCCCGCCGATGGATGCCGAGATGGCGGAAAAGGGCCGTTTCCCTACCATGTGAAGGGGGAGGAGGAAAAGGACTATGTTGCTGATCGGCGAGCGTATCAATGTTATTACCAAGGCCCAGCGGGAGGCGATGATAAATCGCGACCCCAAACCGATTCAGGAGATGGCCAAAGCCCAGGTGGATTCCGGCGCCAACATGCTGGACATCAACATCGGGCCGGCCGAGGACGACGGGCCTGAACTGATGGACTGGATTGTGAAGACGGTCCAGGAAGTCGCTCAGGTGCCGCTCTGTCTGGATACCACGAATCTTGATGCCATCCGCGCCGGGCTCAAGGCCCACAACAACGCATGGGGCCGCGCCATGATCAACTCTACCTCCGGCGAGACTGAGCGGCTGAATACTTTTATGCCTGTAGCCGCCGAATACCAGTGTGATATTATCGGCCTTTGCCTCACCGGCTCGGGTCTCCCGGCGGATGCCAATGAACGAGCCGCCATTGCGGTAGACATTATGGGCAAGGCCATGGAAGTGGGCCTCCCTGTGGAGAACATACACCTCGATCCGCTGGTCCTGATGCTCAACGGGAATCAGGACCAGGCCCTGCAGTGTATCCAGGCCGTGGAGATGTTTCAGGCCTTGAATGATCCGCCCATGAAGACAGTGGTGGGGCTGTCGAACATTGCGAACACTGCTCCCGCGAAGATGAAAGGGATCTTGACGGCTGTCTTTTACAAGATGCTGGTGGATGCAGGATTGACGGGTGCCATCATTGATCCCCTGGAAAAGGAGTTCATGGAAGTGGTGCGAACCAATGATCCCACATCGATCTATCCGGCCGATCAAGTGGAAAAGACCGTGAAAGTCATGCGGGGTGAGATCATGTATGCCCATTCCTATTTGGATATATGATCGAGCGAAGGAGATCGTGGGTTTCGCGAAATACCCATGGACCGTCAGGAAGGGCATGAGAGAAGGACATTCGGAATTCTTTCTGAATACATTAGGTGAAGGAGTCCACAATGGCTGTTGAAATCTTGAAAGAGAACTACGGCGGGAAGGTCATCACGGTGGAGATCGGCACCGGTGAGACGGCCGTGAAAGTGGGCGGGGCCAGCGCCCTGCCGTTTCACAGCTTCGAGGGTGATGTGGGGCATCGGCCGCTGATCGCCTATGAAGTGCTCGATGCGCTGCCCGAGGAGCCGCCGGTTTCTCTACAGGCCCAACTGGGCGCGGTGTGGGAGGATCCCGTGAAGTGGGCCCTGCACTGCCAGAACGATCTCAAAGCACGGGCCGTAGCGCTGCGGTTGGTCAGCACCGACCCTGACGGGCAGGACGCAAGCCCCGAGTCGGCTGCGGAGACGGTCAAGAAGGTTCTCGATGCCATCGACATACCGCTTATCATTCTGGGCTGCTTCAAGGAGGCCAAAGACGGCCCCGTCCTGAAGGCGGCCGCCGACGCGGCCCGCGGGCGGAATTGCCTCATCGGGAAGGCCCAAGAAGAGAACTACAAGACCATTGCGGCCGCGGCCACTTCTAACGGCCACAAACTGATCGCCTTCTCCAATCTCGACTTCAACCTGGCCAAGCAGATCAATATTCTCCTGAGTCAGGCTGACTTCGACATCAACAATGTGGTGATCGATCCGACGGCCAGTGCCCTCGGGTACGGACTGGAGTATACCTATTCCGTGATCGAGCGGATCCGCGCGGCCGGTCTGGTGCAGAACGACGCCATGATGCAGCCGCCCATGTTTCTCGACCTGGCATCGGTGGTCTGGAAGATTAAGGAGGTCAAGGCATCGGAGGAAGAGCTGCCCGAGTGGGGAGACCTGGGCGAACGGGGTGTCCACTGGGAGGCTTCGACCGCGGTGAGTATGCTCATGGCGGGGGCTGAGATTCTGGTGATGGCCTCGCCCCGGGCGGCGCAGACCGTCGAAAAATCCGTCGATCAGTTGATGGGGTAATCGCTTGGAGGATGGGGGCTCAAGAACCCCGCCTTGGCCAGTGTGACGAGTGAAGAATCAACAATTTAATTAGGAGAAGCCCATGGCGCTCACCGGAATAGAAATTTTCAAACACCTGCCCAAGACGAACTGCAAAGATTGCGGGTTTCCCACCTGCCTGGCCTTTGCCATGAAGCTGGCAGCCAAACAGGCGTCTCTGGAAGATTGCCCGCACGCCTCTGAGGAGGCCAAGGCCTTCTTGGGGGCTGCCTCGGCCCCGCCGGTGCGCAAAGTGGTGATCGGGGCAGGCGAGGCGGCGTGCAGCCTGGGTGAAGAAACCGTCATGTTCCGGCACGACAAGAAGTTCGTCAATCCCTGTGCGTACGCCATTGAAGTGGCGGACAACGACGCCGCTTTGGAGCAGAAGATCAAGCAGATTGCCGATTTCAAAGTCGACCGGGTCGGCGAAGACTATGGGGTGAATCTGATCGCGGTGCGGGATGCCTCAGGAGACGGCGCGACGTTCGCCGCGGCCGTGAAGAAAGCGGTCGACGGAGCTCCCGGGGTGGGCATTCTGCTGGCCAGTGACAAGCCCGAAATCCTGAAGGCCGGCCTGGATGCCGCCGACGGTAGGCGGCCGCTTGTATACGGAGCCAGCCCCGAGACCCTCGATCAACTCCTCCCTGCGGTCAAGGACAAGGCCGTGCTCGTCGTCCGCGCGGACAATCTTGACACCTTGGCGGAGCTCGCCGAAAAGGCGGCGGCCGCCGGGGTCAACGACCTCATTCTGGACCCGCAGCCGGCGAGTGCCCGGGAGGCTTTGGAGCGCCTGACGGTGATACGACGCCTCGCCATCAAGAAGAACTACAAGCCCTTCGGCTACCCCACCTTCATGGATGCTCGGCACGACGACCCGCAGGTCGAGGGCGCGCTGGCCACGATGGGAACCATGAAGTACGCATCGGTGATCCTTCTGAGTGAGCTGCGGGCCTGGGAGATGCTCGGTCTTCTGACGGGAAGGCTCAATATCTACACCGATCCGCAAAAGCCGATGCAGGTCGATCAGAAGGTAT
>CAMYMF010000053.1:5253-13644 GCA_947259355.1 uncultured Nitrospirota bacterium
GGTCAACAACGACTCTCCGTTGATCGTAACCACCAATTTTGCGTTGACCTATTTCATCGTGGCCGGGGAGATCGAGAACAGCAAAGTGCCGACGCGGCTCGCCGTCCAGGATGTGGAGGGCCTCTCGGTTCTGACCGCATGGGCCGCGGGGAAGTTCACGGCCAGCAAGATTGCAGAGTTCATCAAGGAATCGGGCGTCGAGTCCACGGTTAACCAGAAGGAGGTTATTATCCCCGGTTACGTCGCCGTGCTGTCGGGGGCGCTGGAGGACAAGCTGGGCGGTGACTGGAAAGTGGTCGTCGGGCCTCGTGAGGCCAACCAAATCCCGCAGTTCCTGAAGGCCCGCGCATCGTAAAGGGGAGGAAACAGCCCGGCGGGCACGGCTCGGGTTGTTGATGATTCGAACAACGTCTCCCTCCAAGGGGGAGAGGGGGCATGATCATAAAGAACGAACGATAGGTTCGTGTTTTCCCATTCTGAATCAGGAGGTTTCTGAGATGTCCAAGACTATTGCTTCGGCGGCCATACGCGCCTCGCATGAGATTGTCGAAAGAGTTGAAACGATGCTGCAGGAGGTCATTGCGGAGAAGGGGAGCGACTTCGAATTCGAGTTCCCCGACACGGCCTACTTTTTGCCGCACATGTACTGTTTGACCGGCTTTGCCTGCAAGACGCTGGGTGACATGCAAACGGCCCTCAACGAAAAAGCCAAGCCCCTGCTCAAGGCCGTTCCCGACGAGCATGTCTACAAACCCTATCTCGGGGAAACTCTGGACGCGGGCATGGCTACGCTCTTCGCCCAGGAGATTCTGATGGCGCTTCGCTACATCAAGGGGCTGGAGCCGGTCACCGATCCCGAGATAGATCTGACCTACAACGGTTTTATTGGGGACTCCATCCTGAGAGACCTGGGCTTTCAGCTTGTGGACGGCTCCATGCCCGGCTATGTGGTCATTCTCGGTGCGGCCGAGAGTGACGAGCGGGCGGAACAGATCGTGCGGGACCTGCAGCAGAAGAACATACTGATCTTTCTCGCAGGCAACGTGAAAGGCAACAGCGTCACCAAGCAGCTCCATCGCCGGGGCGTGGACATGGGGTGGCCCACCCGCATCGTCCCCCTCGGTCCGGATACGGAACATACCATTTATGCCCTCCACTGGGCGGCCCGCGCCGGTCTCACCTTCGGCGGACTCAAGGCGGGCGATTTCAAGATGAATCTCAAATATTCCCTGAACCGGGTCTTTGCATTTGCCATCGTGCTCGGTGAGTTGGACGATATGAAATGGTCCACCGGGGCCGGCGCCATCAACCAGGGCTTCCCGGCGGTCTGCGACACGAACGTCCCTGAGATTCGCCCCCGCGGCGTGTGCACCTATGAGCACGTGGTGCGTGAGCTCGACCAGGAGAAGATTGTCCAGACGGCCATTGAGACGCGGGGTCTCAAGATCATCGTGGAAAAACCGCCGGTGCCCGTGGCCTACGGCCCGGCCTTTGAGGGAGAGCGCATTCGCAAGGAGGACACCTTCCTGGAGTTCGGCGGCAATAAGTCCCCGGCCTTTGAGCTTGTCCGGATGGTGGAGTTGGACCAGGTGGAAGATGGCAAGGTGGAGATCATTGGCACGGAGAACGTCGACAAATACGAGAAGGGTGGCGTCATTCCGCTCGGCGTGGTCGTGGAAGTGGCCGGGCGGAAGATGCAGAAAGATTTCGAGCCCGTTCTGGAGCGCAAGATCCACGACTTCGCCAATATGGCCCAGGGGATCTGGCACATGGGCCAGCGTGACATCTGCTGGTGCCGGATCAGCAAGGATGCCTTCAATGAGGGCTTCCGCATTGAACACCTCGGTGAGATCCATGTGGCCATGATGAAATCCAAGTTCCCCGCCATCACCGACAAGGTGCAGGTGAAGCTTTACACCGATGCCGCGGAGGTGGAGCGGCTTCGAGAAGAGGCTCGGGAGATCTACCATGAGCGGGACATCCGGGTGGCCAACATGACCGACGAGTCGGTGGACACCTATTACTCCTGTCTGCTTTGCCAGTCGTTTGCGCCCAATCATGTCTGTGTGGTCTCCCCGGAGCGGCTCGGTCTCTGCGGGGCGGTGAACTGGATGGATGCAAAAGCGGCGTTTGAGATCAATCCCACCGGCGGTAACCAGCCGGTCAAGAAGGGCGACACTACCGATGCGGTCAAGGGGCGCTGGAAAGGTGTGGATGAGTACGTCCAGAAGGAATCCCACGGCGCCCTGGAGGGTTTTTCGGCCTACTCCCTGATGGATGCCCCCATGACCTCCTGTGGGTGCTTCGAGGCGATTGTGGCCGTGGTGCCCGAGGCCAACGGCATCATGATCGTCGATCGGGGTTACACCGGCATGACGCCCATCGGCATGAAATTCTCCACCTTGGCAGGAACGGTGGGGGGTGGTACCCAGACCCCCGGTTTTACGGGGATCGGGAAATACTTTCTCACCAGTAAGAAATTCCTGACGGCCGACGGTGGTTTCAAGCGGGTGGTGTGGCTCACGACGAGCATCAAGAACCAGCTGGGGGAGGCGCTCAAACAGCGGGCCGAAGAAATCGGCGAGCCCGATCTGCTGGACAAGATCGCCGACGAGACGGTGGCCACGGACGCGGAACAGCTGGTCGCTTTTCTCACGGAAAAGGAGCACCCAGCGCTGACCATGGAATCGATCTTCTAGAGAATCTTCAACCGGTTATTGACATACGGAGACTGTCCTCGAGGGAATCAGGAGGGGGAATAAGGAGCAGAAGATATGAGCCAAGATACAAAGAAAGTAGATTTGATCAACAGGACGATTGATAAGACAGCGAAAGAGCTTCTCAAAGTTGCTGAGAAAGAGGGGATTTCTACGGCCTTTAACCGTGCTGCGGAAATCAAACCCTGTCCCATCGGCCAGAAAAGTATGTGCTGCAAACACTGTTTCATGGGGCCCTGCCGGATCACCAAGAAGACCCCAGTGGGTGTCTGCGGCGCCGATGTAGATACCATCGCGGCCCGGAATTTCGGTCGAATGGTCGCTGCCGGCACAGCCTCCCACGCAGATCATGGGCGAGATATGGCCTTCATCCTCCTGGCTGCAGCCAGAGGGGAAACCGAAGGGATTGAGATTAAGGATGTTGAAAAACTTCATGCCGTGGCAGGCCATCTGGATATCGAAACCGAAGGAAAAACCAAAGAACAGATCGGTGAGGAAGTGGCGCTGAAATTCATCGAGGATTTCGGCCGCCAGAAAGGCGGCATCAATTATATCCGCCGTGCACCCAAGAGGCGGCAGGATCTCTGGAAAGAAAGAGACCTTGTTCCCCGCGGACTGGACCGCGAAGTGGTGGAGATGATGCATCGGACCCATATGGGTGTGGACCAGGATCCCAAGAGCTTATTGCACCATGCATTGAGAACCTCCCTCACTGATGGGTGGGGCGGTGCCATGCTGGCCACCGACCTGTCGGATATCCTCTACGGGACGCCAACCCCGATCAAGGCCAAAATGAGCGTTGGACTCCTCAAAGAGGATGAAGTCAATCTCGTGGTTCACGGTCATGAACCGTCTCTTTCAGAGATGATGGTCGTGGCATCCCAGGAACCAGAGATGTTGGAGTATGCAAAGTCAAAAGGTGCTAGCGGCATCAACTTGGCTGGTATCTGTTGTACTGCCAATGAGGTCTTGATGCGTCAGGGGATCGGTTCGGCAGGAAACTTTTTGAACCAGGAGCTGACCATTCTCACCGGCGCAGTGGAGGCCATGGTGGTCGATGTGCAATGCATCATGGAATCTCTAGCCGATGTGGCCAAGAACTACCACACCAAACTGATTACCAGCTCCCCCAAGGCACGGATTCCGGAAGCGATCCATATCGAATTCGATGAGGAGCATGCCATGACTGTGGCCCGCAAGGTGTTGAGAGAGGCCATTGACAACTTCCCCAACAGAAAGAAGGGGGCCATCACTCTTCCCGATTACGTCAGTGAGTCCATCGGCGGTTTCTCCCACGAATATATCAAGTACATGCAAGGCGGGACCTACCGCGGTTCCTTCCGCCCCCTCAATGATGCCATCATGGACGGCCGCGTGCAGGGTGTTGTGGGCATCGTGGGGTGCAACAACCCCCGGGACGTGCAGGATTCAGCCATTGTCGAATTGGCCAAGGAGTTCATCAGTCGCGATATCCTCGTCATTACCACGGGATGCGGCGGGATCGCCTGCGGTAAGCAAGGACTGCTGGCACCGGAGACCATGGAACATGCCGGGCCGGGTCTGAAAGAGGTCTGTGAAGCCGTGGGGATTTCTCCGGTTCTTCATGTCGGGTCCTGCGTGGACAACACGCGGATCCTCACCATCGCCAGCGACATGGTGGCCGAAGGCGGCCTGGGAGACGATATCGCAGATCTTCCAGCCGTGGGTATTTGCCCCGAATGGATGTCTGAAAAGGCCCTTGCCATTGGGTGCTATTTTGTTGCCTCGGGAGTCCATACGATTTTCGGTGTGGGATCCCCAATCGAAGGGAGTGAAAAGGTTACCCAACTGATGCGAGAAGGCTGGGAGAAAGACGTTGGCGGTAAGCTCGAATTTGTCCCGGATACCAAGGAGATTGTCCAGAAGGCCGTAGAGACGATCACCAAGGGTCGAAAGGCTCTCGGCATTACTGAGTACGTTCCCGGGAAATTCGGAGCGGAAAAGGTCCTCATGGACATGGCCGATCGGCGGCGTCTGGAAGACGAACAAAAGGCCAAGGCAGCGGCGGCCAAATAAGCGTCTCCCCTCCTATTCGATTGCCTGTTACGTTCAAGCCAACACCGTACAAACGGGTCAGGCGGGATTCCCGCCTGACCCGAAGTGACTGTTATGGATACTCTGGATCAGACGCTGACACCCCACACGAATTCAGAACTGGATCTCACCGCCGTCGATGAGATCGTTGCGCGACACCAAAACGAACGGGGGGCGCTGATCCCCGTTCTGCAGGCGGTGCAGAGCCATTACGGTTACATTCCCCCGGAGGCGGCGGCGCGCGTGGCCGAAGGGCTGAAGGTCTATCCCAGCAAGATCTACGGCGTCATGACCTTCTACACGCAGTTCTATCTCAAGCCCAAAGGGAAGAACCGGGTCATGGTCTGCTGCGGGACTGCCTGCCATGTGAAGGGCTCCGATCGTGTGACCCGGCGGGTGCTGGACGAAATCAAACTGTCCGACGGCGAAGACACCACGGAGGACAGATTCTTTACCATCGAGCAGGTCGCCTGCATCGGGGCCTGCAGCATTGCCCCCGTGGTGGTGGTCAACGACAAGGTTCATGGGAAAATGACCCCGGACAAGACCATGCGGGAACTTAGAAAAATCAGCGAGGCCGCCGATGAGTAGTTCGCCGAAATCGATCAGTATCTCCGTCTGCATGGGCACCGGCGGCATTGCGGCCGGCGGTGCAGAGGTGATGGAGGCCTTCGAGAGCGAGTTGGCCCGCCGGGGGTTGCGCGCGAAACTTCAGGAAAACTGCACGGCCCACAAGGTGGGGTGCCGCGGCTTCTGCGCACGGGATGTGCTGGTCGACGTGGTGGTCGACGGACAACGGGCGACCTACGAGTACGTCCAGGCGGACATGGTTTCCCGGATTGTGGAAGAGCACATCATCGGCGGCGCGCCGGTGGAAAAATGGTTTGCCGGGCCCGAATACGAGGCCTTCCATGTCGGGCAGACCAAAGTGGTGCTGTCCGATTGCGGCAGTATCAACCCCGAAGATATCGACGCCTATCTGGCGGTGGACGGCTACACCGCGATTCAAAAGATTCTCTGTGAGATGTGGCCCGAGGAAGTCATCACCGAAATCAAGGATTCGGGTCTGCGCGGGCGCGGCGGTGCGGGCTTTCCCACGGGCCTGAAATGGTCTTTCGCAGCCATGGCCAAGGGCGACGAGAAGTATATCATCTGCAACGCCGACGAGGGGGACCCGGGTGCCTTCATGGACCGCTCCATCGTCGAAGGAAACCCCCACGCCCTGATCGAGGGGATGAGCATTGCCGGTTATGCCATCGGCGCGAATCTGGGATATGTCTACATCCGGGCCGAGTACCCCCTGGCTGTGCAGCGGCTGGCCCATGCCATCGAGCAGGCCCGGCAGCGGGAGTTCCTCGGAAAGAACATTCGCAACGCAGACTTTGACTTCGACATCCGAATCAAACAGGGAGCGGGCGCCTTCGTCTGTGGCGAAGAAACGGCCCTCATCGCCTCCATTGAGGGGGGACGCGGCATGCCCCGGCCCAAGCCGCCCTTCCCGACGCACCGCGGCCTGTGGGGAAAACCGACGGTGATTAACAACGTGGAAACCCTGGCCAATCTGCCCTATATCATTCGTAAAGGACCTCAGTGGTTCGCCTCGCTCGGCTCCGAAAAGAGCAAGGGGACCAAAGTCTTCGCGCTGACCGGCAAAGTGCGCAACACGGGGCTCATTGAAGTGCCCATGGGGATCGCGCTGAAAGAGATCATCTACGGCATCGGCGGCGGAATCGAGGGGGGGCGTCAGTTCAAGGCGGTGCAGACCGGAGGCCCCTCCGGCGGTTGTATCCCGACGGAGCTGCTCGATACCGCGGTGGACTACGAGTCCCTTGCGCAGGTAGGTGCCATCATGGGCTCCGGGGGCATGGTGGTCATGGATGAGGACAACTGCATGGTGGAGATGGCCCGTTATTTCCTCCATTTCACGCAGGAAGAGTCGTGCGGCAAATGCGTGCCCTGTCGGGTCGGCACCAAGCGGATGCTGGAGATTCTGGAACGGATCGTGGCTGGCCGGGGCGAGTTGGGGGACGTGGAGCTGCTGCTTGACCTGGGTGAGGACGTCAAGGCCGCCTCTCTGTGTGGTCTGGGGCAGACTGCCCCCAATCCGGTTATCTCCACGATCCGTTATTTCCGAGAGGAATACGACGCCCACATCGTGCAGAAGCGATGTCCCGCAGGGGTCTGCAAGGCCCTCTTTGAATATCAGGTGGTGGAGCCCCTGTGTAAACTCTGCAGTCTGTGCGTCCGCAAATGTCCGGTGGGAGCCATTGAAGGGGGCAAGAAGAAACTCGCGAAAATCAAGGACAGGAAGTGTGTCAAGTGCGGCATCTGCATCGAAGTCTGTCCTTTTGATGCCATCACACAGGTCGATATCCATGAAACGGCTGAGGTATAGATGGAGGCAGGACGGGTATTCAAGATAACGATCAATGATCAGGCAGTGGAGGCCCGCACGGCGGACACCATTCTGGAGGCGGCTCGGAGAGCCGGCATCCACATCCCCACGCTCTGCTACCACCGCCAGCTCTCGCCCTACGGGGGGTGCCGCGTCTGCGTGGTGTCGGTGGAAGGCATTCCCCGCCTGGTGGCCTCCTGCACGACACCTGTGACGGAGGGGATGCAGGTGCGCACCGATTCGGAGCAGATCCGCAAGATCCGTAAGACCATTGTGGAGTTGATCCTGTCCAATCATTGCAATGAGTGCATGGTCTGCGAAGTCAACGGTCGCTGCGAACTGCAGGATCTGGCCTACGAATACGGGCTGAAGACCATCCGCTTCCAGGGTGAGCGGAGCCAATATGAAATCGAGGATCAGAATCCTCTCATCGAGCGCGACTATAACAAGTGTATTCTCTGCGGCCGCTGTGTCCGGATGTGCGATGAGATCCAGGGTGTGGGCGCCGTCGATTTCTCAAAGCGCGGCTTTCACGCGAAGATCGCCACGGAATATGATGGGATTCTGAGCTGTGAATTTTGCGGCAATTGCGTCGCCGTCTGCCCCGTGGGTGCGCTGACCAGCAAAATCTCCCGCTACCGGGGGCGGGCGTACGAAGCCCGGCAGGTCAAGACCATCTGCAATTACTGCGGCTGCGGCTGCACGCTCAATCTGCATGCCCGAGAGAATGAAATCGTCCGGGTCACCTCCTTGGAAGACGATGGCGTTAACGAGGGACACACCTGTGTCAAGGGTAAGTTCGGCTTTCAGTACATCAATCATCCGGAGCGCCTCAAGACCCCGCTCATCAAGCGCAACGGCGAGTTTGTGGAGGCCACCTGGGACGAGGCCCTCGATCTCATGGCGGAGAATTTCACCCGTATCGGGAAGGAGTACGGCAGCAACACCATCGGCGGGCTTTGCTCGGCCAAGTGCACCAACGAAGACAATTACCTCTTTCAGAAATTCATGCGCACGGTGATTGGGACCAACAATGTCGATCACTGTGCACGCTATTGACACAGCTCCACGGTCGCCGGTCTGGTGACCTCCTTCGGCAGCGGCGCCATGACGAACTCCATTCCCGAGTTCGAGCTCTCTGACGCGTACTTTGTCATCGGGTCCAACACCACCGAGGCACATCCCATCATAGCGCTCAAGCTCAAA
>CAMYMF010000053.1:13662-26162 GCA_947259355.1 uncultured Nitrospirota bacterium
CGGCGCCAAGCTCGTCGTGGCCGACCCCCGGGAGATCCCCTTGACCCGCTTTGCGACGCTCTGGCTCCGGCACCGGCCGGGGACGGACGCAGCGCTCATGAACGGGCTGATGCACGTCATTCTTCGGGAGGGGCTGGAAGACCGGGCGTTCATCCGGAACCGCACAGAGAATCTGGATGCCCTCCAAGCGGTTCTGGACGAGTATACCCCGGCGGTGACTGAGAAGATCACGGGGGTTCCGGCATCGCAGATCGAAACGGCGGCCCGGATCATCGCCACGGAGGACCAGGTGGCCTTCTTCTATGCCATGGGGATTACCCAGCATGTCATGGGCACGGAGAACGTCATGACTGTCGCGAACCTCGCCATGCTGACGGGCAATGTGGGACGCGCGGGCACGGGGGTGAACCCACTGCGGGGACAGAGCAATGTCCAGGGCGCCTGTGACATGGGTGGTTTGTATAATTATTATCCCGGATACCAGCCCGTCGATGACGCTGCCAATCTGGAGAAGTTTGCAAAGGCATGGATGTGCGACTCGCTCAGCCGCGAACCGGGCCTGGCGGCAACAGGGATGGTCGATGCCGCGATCGCCGGCCGAATGAAAGCCCTCTATGTCATGGGCGAAAATCCCCTGTTGTCGGACCCCGATATCGGCCACACAGAAAAGGCCTTCCGCAATCTTGAGTTTCTGGTGGTGCAGGATATTTTCATGACCGAGACAGCGGCGCTGGCGAACGTTGTGCTGCCGGCTGCCAGCTTTGTAGAAAAGGATGGGAGCTTCACGAACACCGAACGACGTGTGCAGCGGGTGCGCAAGGTGATCGAGCCTGTCGGCCAGAGCCGGGTGGACTGGGAGGTAATCGCCGATCTGTCTCGCCGCATGGGGCGGCCGATGCCGTATGAGACGTCGAAAGACATCATGAAGGAGATCGCTGCAGTGACGCCCATCTACGGGGGGATCTCCTACGAACGCCTCGAAAAAGCGGGGCTGCAGTGGCCCTGCCCCGACGCGGAGCATCGCGGCACCCCCTACCTGCACAAGGGCAAATTCAGCCGCGGTCTCGGCCGCTTTGTTCCGGTGGAGTACAAGCCGCCCGCCGAGCTGCCCGATGAAGAATATCCGTATCTTCTGACCACGGGCCGGATGTTGACGCACTATCATACGGGCACCATGACCCGGCGGTCCTCAGGGCTCGATGAGTTGTGTCCCGAAGGCTTCATTGAGGTGCACCCCCAGGATGCTCAGCGTTTGCAGATTCAAGAGGGGGAAACCATCCAAGTGTCGTCACGCCGCGGGACGGTCACTGTCAAGGCCTGGGTCACCGGCAAGGTTCCGCCGGGGGTCGTCTATATGAACTTCCACTTCAGCGAAGCGGCAGCCAATCGCCTGACCATTGCCGCACTGGACCCCATCTCCGGGATTGCCGAAGCGAAGGTCTGCGCCGTGAAGATCGAAAAACTCAAACCGAAGGAGGCGCAGGTCTGACCGCAGGGGCCTGCGCAGGGGAAATGCCATGGTCGAAAAAGAAATTCTCCAAGCCAATCCGTTGTTTGCGAATCTGTCAGAGAAAGAACTGGCGACGGTCCTGGAGGTGATCCAGCAGAAGGAGTTCGCGGCCGGCGGCCAGATCTTCGATGAAACGCTGCCGGGCCATGAGCTGTATATCATCCTCAGGGGGAAGGTCCGGATCGTTAAAACGACGCTGGAAGGGGAGCGGCAGACGTTGAGCGTCCTGAAACAGGGGAATTTCTTCGGGGAGCTCTCTCTGCTGGACGGGCGCAAGCATTCGGCGACCGCGGAGGCGGTGGAGGACTCGCAGCTACTGGTGATCGACCAGGCAGGTCTGGCCCGGATCGAGCAGAACCATCCGGCGGTGGCCCTGAAGATTGTCAAGAACATGGCGCTCAAAATCAGCCGCACCCTGCGGGAGATGAATGAGAATTTCATGGGTATGGTGAATTATATGTGGTAAGGAAGTTTCCTTTCCGGTATCTCCGGTGGGGGACCTTTAATCCAACACAAGAAGAAGGAGGACATCATGGCTCTCGACCCGACGAAACATGCGGATTGGGAAATCGCAGAGGAAGCGGAGTCCCGAATGAAGACGGTGTACCAGCTTGCCGATGAGCTGGGGCTTGAGAAGGAAGAGCTGCTTCCCCACGGTCACTACGTCGCCAAGGTCGACTTTGCCAAAGTGACCAAGCGTCTTGCCGGCAGACCGGACGCCAAATACATCGATGTGACGGCCATTACCCCCACGCCGCTGGGTGAAGGCAAGTCCACGTCCAGCATGGGCCTGGTCCAGGGGCTCGGCAAGCGGGGCAAGAATGTAACGGCCGCGATTCGACAGCCTTCGGGTGGACCGACCATGAACATCAAAGGTTCCGCTGCAGGGGGCGGACTCTCCCAGTGCATTCCCTTGACACCCTTTTCCCTGGGTTTAACGGGCGACATCAATGCCATTATGAACTCCCACAATTTGGCCATGGTTGCGCTGACGGCCAGGATGCAGCACGAGTTCAATTACAACGATGCCGAGCTGGCCAAGCGGAAACTCAAACGCCTGGACATAGACCCCGCCAATGTGGAAATGGGGTGGATCATCGACTTCTGCGCCCAGGCCCTGCGCAACATCATCATCGGCATCGGTGGTAAGATGGACGGCTTCATGATGAACTCCAAGTTCGGCATCGCCGTCTCCTCCGAGATCATGGCCATCCTCTCGGTGGCGACGGATCTGAAAGATATGCGAGAGCGAATGGGCAAGATCGTCGTGGCGTACAACAAGCAGGGCGACCCCGTCACCACGGCCGATCTGGAAGTGGATGGTGCCATGACCGCCTGGATGGTCGAAGCGCTGAATCCGAACCTGCTCCAGTCGCTGGAGGGGCAGCCCGTGTTCGTGCACGCGGGGCCCTTCGCCAACATCGCCATCGGTCAGTCTTCCATTATTGCCGACAAGGTTGGACTCAAGCTGGGCGATTATCACGTCACCGAGTCCGGATTTGGTGCGGACATCGGTTTTGAAAAATTCTGGAACCTCAAGTGTCGTTTCTCCGGTCTGAAGCCGAATGCTGCCGTCGTCGTGGCCACGATCCGCGCCCTGAAGTGTCACGGCGGGGCTCCCATTCCCGTGCCGGGCCGTCCCATGCCCCAGGAATACAGCGGCGAGAACGTGGGCTGGGTCGAGAAGGGGTGCGAGAACCTGGTCCACCACATCAAGAATGTGAAGAAGGCGGGCATCAACCCGGTGGTCTGCATCAATGCCTTCTACACCGATACCGACAATGAGATCATGGCTGTCCGCCGCCTGGCGGAATCGGCCGGTGCCCGTGTGGCCCTCTCCCGCCATTGGGAAAAGGGCGGCGACGGAGCCCTGGAGTTTGCCGACGCGGTGGTCGATGCCTGTAACGAACCCAATGAGTTCAAGTTCCTCTACGAAATCGACACGCCGCTGCGCAGCCGCATTGAAATGATCGCGGAGCAGGTTTACGGAGCGGACGGTGTCGATTATTCCGCAGAGGCGCTGGCCAAAGCCAAACGCATTGAGGAAGACGCCGCCCTGTCCAAGCTGGGCACCTGCATGGTGAAGACGCACCTGAGCCTGTCGGACAACCCCAATCTCAAGGGGGTGCCCACGGGCTGGAAGCTTTTCGTGCGGGACATCCTGACTTACGGTGGGGCCGGATTTGTTGTGCCGGTGGCCGGGACCATCAGCCTCATGCCCGGAACGGCGTCCGATCCCGCGTACCGCCGCGTCGATGTGGACGTCAATACAGGCCGGGTCAAAGGGCTTTTTTAACCCGGATATTGCATGACTAAATCTACTACGAGGCCGGACTTGTCGCGGCGTAGCGTTCTGCGAAGACGGATAGGCTGCCGCATGGGGCGTTACAGAAAATTCTCTGATCTGGTAGCTCTATTCGTAAATACGGTGGTATTTGAGTGCCGTCGGACACCCTCCTCTGCGTTGCGCTCCCTGCGACGTACCGCAGGGGGTACGCCTCCGTCGCGCGCCTTGAGCAGATCGTGCTACGACCCTCTCGATAGTTCACCATATTTGCGAACAGAGCCACTTGAAATATTGCAATATGTCTTCAGCCAGAAAACTTTCTGTGCCTTGCCTGTGGCGCCTCTACAGCCTCTCATGACGATCACCCATGCAATATCCGGGTTAAGGTCTTGCAATTTTCCCGATAACGTACTAAGATTTTCCGACTCTCAAGTCCGTTGTGCCATTGCATCGGGCGGGGGTGGTTGTTTGCCCGGCCGGTCGCTCCTTGGCCGGGCTTGTTGGAACAGGGAGCCTTCATCGCGGGCGTATCCGTCATGAGAGACCGGGTGTTTGATCCAGGCAGAGACCGGCGCGGGTTGCTTCTGGCGCTTGGGATTGTGATCCTCTCGGGCATCATCGGCAATCTCATCGGGCGCGGCCTTGCCGTGGTCGTGCCGGGAGGCGTGGTGCATGATCTGCTGATTTCGGGCTTCCGCTTCGGGATCGATCCGCCCTGGACGCTGAGCCTTTGGGTGCTGACCCTCAGTTTTGGTTTTACGCTAAACGTGACGTTTCTGGGGGCGCTGCTAATGATCGTCTTTCTGTTCCTCTTTAAGAAGGCGTGACGCCGGCAGCTCCCTGGTGAGCCTGCGGACGCCAGGGAAGACGACCGTCGGGTAACGCGGGATTGCACGTGAATCTTCGAGCTGCTGCCTTACGTACCTTTTTTTCGAAAAAGCCTTCCCTTGAGGGGGCCGGTGCCTTGCGGTGGCTGTGGTCCCTTCTGCTACTTGTCACTTTTGTCATGCCGGTGCCTGCCGCTCGGGCCGATGTGACCGTCGAATTTGTGGTCGACGGTTCCGGCAGCATGTGGAGCAAACTCTACGATCAGTATAAGATTGTCGTTCTGCGCAACGGCATCGCGAAATTTCTGGAAGACGCTCCGCAAGACATTCGCGTCGGCGTTCGGGCCTTTGGACTGCCCCAGGGTGAGGGGTGCAACAATACCGACCTGTTGGTACCGCCTGCGCTCAACGTCCATCAGGACGTTCTTCACGCGATCAAGCGGATGAACCCCACCGGTCAGGCACCGATCATCTTTTCGCTGCGCAAGGGACTGAAGGACCTGGAAGGCATTGCAGGGAAGAAGGTCCTCATTCTCATTGCCGATGGCAGCGACAGCTGCGAAGAGGAGATGACCGAAGCCATTGAGAAGTTCTCCAAAGCCATCTCGCACGAAGAGGTTCATGTGATCGGGCTCGGCTTGACCGAGGAGAAGGACCTCTCCGAGTTGAAGCTGCTTGCGGCCAAAGCGAACGGCAGTTTTTATTCCGTCTCCAACAAGAGTCAATTGGCTGCGCGCATCAGAACGATTGTGTCTCGTGCCGTGGCGGAAGAGCAGGAGCGGCTGAAGCAGCTGGCGGCGGAAAAGGCGCGCCTGGCCCTGTTGGCGGAGAAGACCCGTTTCGCAGTCGCCTTTGCGAGCAATGTGCCGAGTTTCTTCTGCAGTGGCATTCGCATTGTCGATTTGCAGATTGACGGCACGGCGGTGGCCGTCGCCAACGGCGGGACGGTAGGCTGCAAGGATCGGCTGGAGATCTTCAACGAGCCCATGCCACGGGGGGAGCACAGTGTGCTGCTGACCTACGAGAAGGACAACCACGGGGATGTTGTCACGAGCCGCCCGCAGACGTTTAAAGTTCAGGTGGAGGCGGGGAAGACGACTCTGCTGGAATGCCGAACGGCGGGCCATCTATTTTTCTGGGGGCTCGAGTCGAAAGTGGAGGTGCTGCCGTCGCCCTAGCCCGAATATTGCATGAGCAAGTCTTTTACGAGGCCAGACTTGTCACGGCGTAGCATTCTGCGAAGACGGATAAACCGCCGTATGCGGCGTTGCAAAGGAGCCAACGGGCAACCATGGGTGGCTTCACATAGCGTCTGTTGATGGCAGACAATTGCAGCGCCTTATTTCCCGTCGTCGATTCTGTGCGAAGTTGCCGCACGGACTCGGCGTATCGCGACGATCCCCCATGCCATGGCCAGGGTCGGTTATGAAACTGTGCAACGTAGATTTTGCGCCCGATAAGAAGAGTATCCAGGTTCGTGAAGGAGCCACCCTGCTCAAAGCTGCGTCCCTCGCGGGGGTGCACATCAACGCGTCCTGCGGGGGAGCCGGTACATGCGGCAAATGTCGCGCCGTGATCTCCACCGGACAATTCCGCTCTGAACCGACTATCCACCTCTCCAACAGCGAAATGGCCCGGGGGGTTGTGCTCTCCTGTCTTACCGTGGTCGAGGGAGATTTGAGCGTCGAGATTCCCCGTGAGGCGCAAAAGGGCGCCGGTGTGCGCGTGGATACGGGACTGGGGGTGGGACGGGAGCTGCTCAAGATCGGCGATCGGGAAATACAGCCCCGGACGAAGAAGATCCATCTCAGCCTGCGGGCTCCCACGCTGAGCGATAACATCTCCGATCTCTCCCGCCTCAGGCGGGAACTCCGCAAACAGGGCTATCCCGGTCGGGAAATCACCTGCGGCCTCGCTGTGCTCCAGAAGCTCGGGCGCGCACTGCGGGAGGGCAACTGGGAAGTGACGGTGACCCTCATGTGGACGCAGTTCGGCATCGAGATCATGGACGTGGAGCCCGGTGATGTGACGCTGTCCCGTTACGGACTGGCCATTGATGTGGGCACCACGACGGTGGTGGCCTATCTGGTGCATCTCAATACAGGCGACATCATCGATGTGGCCTCCGATCTGAATGCCCAGATCCGCTGCGGGGAGGACATCATTTCGCGTATCGTCTATACCACCGAGGTGGGGACCGTGGAGGAGGTGCACGAGCTGGTCATCGGGACGATCCGTTCACTGGTAGACACGCTCACAGCCCGCAACGGCATTCAGCGGGAGAGTATCGACTCCGTTGTCACATCGGGAAACACGACCATGACCCATCTGCTCTATGGACTGGATCCGCGTTACATCCGGGAGGAGCCCTACATCCCCACAGCCAATCAACTGCCCGTCATCAAGGCGAGCGAGATCGGCATCAATGTTAATCGCAATGCCAATATCTATGCTGTACCGGGCACGGCGAGCTATGTGGGGGGTGATATTAGCGCCGGGGTACTCGCTTCCCGGGTGCACATGAGTGAAGCGTTGACCATCTTCATCGATATTGGCACCAACGGGGAGCTGGTTCTGGGCAATCAGGACTGGTTGGTGGCTGCTTCCTGCTCGGCGGGGCCCGCCTTTGAGGGCGGGGGGGTGGAGTTCGGGATGCGGGCGAGCCACGGGGCCATCGAGGGGGTTGAGATTGATCGACAGACCTGGGAGCCCACCTGCCATGTGATTGGCGACACCGAGCCCCAGGGGATCTGCGGTTCCGGCATGATCGATGTGCTGGCCGAGATGTATCTGGCGGGCGTCGTCGATCGGAAGGGCCGGTTCTCCGAGGACCGCGAGACCGATCGGGTCCGACTGGGCGATGCCGGTCTTGAATACGTTCTCGTCCGGCGCGATCCGGCCCGAGGTGAACGGGATATCGTTTTGACGGCAGCCGACCTGGATAACATCGTCCGGACCAAGGGCGCCATTTACGCCGGGCTCTGTACGCTGCTGGGTGAGATGAATCTGAACTTCCAGGATGTGGAGCGTTTCATCATTGCCGGCGGCTTCGGCAACTATATTGACATTGAAAAGGCTGTTATCATTGGACTGCTGCCCGATATGCCCCAGGAACGCTTCCATTTTATCGGAAATAGTTCCATTACCGGCGCTTATCTTGTTCTACTGTCCAAGGAGATGCGCCTCGAGGCGGAGGAAATCGCCCAAAGAATGACCTACATCGAGCTTTCCGTGTCGCGCGCGTTCATGGATGAATACATGTCTGCTCTGTTCCTTCCCCACACCCGGTTGGACGAATTTCCATCGGTTCGCGCCATTCTGGACGAGCGCGCCTGATCCCCGCCGCACGCCAGAAGACCCACTCAACGGCTGGGCGATTCTTTCATTTCCATCGGCCCGTCGATATATGCCGTGTGATATCATCGACCGTCCGAGCGGCTTTGCCGGGCTCCGTCGTGACAGCCGGGTGCAACTGCGCCGTGAGCAGAACCTTCGTCGGCTCCGCATTTCGGGGTGCACGTCCGTGCTTGAAATGGCGCTTTCGATCAGGTATAGTAGCCCCGTAAGGCCTGCACGGAAAATAATTCCGTAAAGGGTGTGGTTTAACTAAATTTGGGTCTCATCATTCGGGTCGCCATGAAATCCTGGTTTTTTATTGCCGATGCCCATCTGTCCGAAGACGATCTTTTGCGGCAGCAGAAGCTGATAGACTTTCTGGAAAGTAACCGGGACCGAATGTCCTGTCTGGTCATTCTGGGCGACCTTTTCGATTTCTGGTTCGGTTTCCCCGACTATATCCATCCCCCCTACCGCCCGCTCTGTGAAACACTGGTCTCCCTCACGGGAAGCGGCATCCGCCTCATCTATTGTGAGGGGAATCACGATTTCTCCATGGGTCCCTTCGTGACCGAAACACTCCAGGGCGAGCTCTACCCGAGATTCGCCACGCTGGAGCTGAACGGTCAGCGGGTCTGGCTCGGGCATGGCGATGGCGTGGACCCCCGGGATCTCCGCTATCGAATCTACCGTGCCCTGCTCAAGAACCCCATCATGTATCGGTTGATTCAGCAGCTGGGCCCACGGCGGACGTGGAAGATCAAGGAGTACCTGAGCAACCGTTCCTGGATGCATCGAAGACAGCCCATGGACCAGAAGATCCCGCCGGACGTACACTTTGCCCGGGAGCGGTGCCGGGATGGCTCGGATGTGGTCATCCTTGCCCACACCCATCGGCCTGCGCAGGAGACGTTCGTGTACAACGGACGGACCTGTTACTATTTCAACGTTGGGGATTGGGTCGAGCATTTCTCCTACCTGTCGTACTCCCCGGAGGGCGGGTTTGTGCTGGGCCGCTGTGACGCTGCAATGCCATCGTCCAATCTGCCCGAGACCGTACTCACCGACAGCAGCGGCGCACGCTGAGAGGCAAACATCATGTTGCGGTGCGAAGACCTCATTGACAAAGTGCTCGCGTACAACCCGCAGGCGGAGGTGAGTATGCTGCGGCGGGCCTACGTTTTTTCGGCCAAAGTGCATAAGGGACAGACCCGCATGTCGGGTGAGCTCTATCTCAGCCACCCCCTGGAGGTGGCCGGCATCCTGGCCGACCTGCGTCTCGATGTGCCTGCCATTACAGCGGGTATCCTCCATGATACCGTAGAGGATACGGATACCACTACCGAGGAGATCAGCCGGTACTTCGGGGAGGAGGTGGCTCTGCTCGTCGACGGTCTGACGAAAATCAGCACCATGAGGTTTCCCTCCGCCGAGGACCGGCAGGCCGAGAATATCCGGAAGATGATCATCGCCATGGTGCACGACATCCGGGTCATTCTGATCAAGCTGGCCGATCGCCTCCACAACATGCGGACCCTCGAGTATCTGTCGCGCAGCAAACAGATACGAATCGCCCAGGAGACCCTGGACATCTACACACCCATTGCCCACCGGCTGGGCATTTCCATCATCCAGCACGAGTTGGAAGACCTCTGTCTGAAATACCTCCATCCCAATAGATACGGGGACATTGCGGCGAAGAATCCCGAGAAGCAGCAGGAGCAGGAACGTCACGTCCGGGAGATTGCAGCCCTGCTGGAGGATAAACTGAAAGAGTTCGGTATTCGTGCGAACCCCATGGCGCTGCCGTCCAATCTTTACAGCATATACAAAAAGATGGTGAGCCGCCAGGCCCCGATTGAACGGGTCTATGATGTGATCCGCGTGCGATTGATCACCGAACGGAGTATCGATTGTTACACGGCCCTGGGGCTGATACACAACCTCTGGAAGCCGGTGCCGGGAAAGTTTGAGGACTTCATCGGGGTGGCCAGAACGAATCAGTACCAGTCTCTGCACACGTTGGTCATGGGGCACAAGGGACACCCCATCAAGTTCGAGATCATGACGGAGGCCATGCTGCGCCAGTGGGAACGGGGCATCACTACCCGATGGATGTACAAGAAGAGCCCCCGGGAATCGCTGGAACAGAAGACGGAGCGGTTCGCGTGGCTCCGGAACCTGCTGCAATGGCAGAAGGAGCTGCTCGATTCGCGGGAGTTTCTCACGTCCGTGAAGGAAGACCTCTTCCCGGATGTCATATATTGCTTCACGCCCAAGGGAGAGGTGCGAGAGCTGCTCAAGGGTTCCACCCCCATCGATTTCGCGTTCAATATTCACACCGAGATCGGCCAGAAGGCCTTCAGTTGCCGCGTGAACGGCCGGCAGGTGGCTCTGGACTACGTTCTGCACAACGGCGACACGGTGGAGATCGGGACCTCCGAGGAGCAGACGCCGAAGCGCGAGTGGCTCCGTTTTGCGAAAACGCCCAAGGCGCGGGCGCGCATTAAGGAATGGCTGCGGGCCAAGGAGAAGGAAAGAAGCATTGAAGTCGGTCTGGCCATTCTCAAGAGCACCTTCGAGAAATACCGCGTCGACACTGCGATGCTGGACGACGAAACGGCCTTTCAGGAACTGATCCATAAGCTAGGTCATCACGATCGGGAAAAGTTCCTGGAAAACGTCGGTTACGGAAAGTTGACGCCCCTTCTCGCGGTGGAGAAGCTCCTGCCGGCGCGTGAATTCAGACGGCTCAAGAAAAAAGATGAGAAGCAAAGGAAAAAAGAGCCCCAGGAATCCCCGGAGGTCGGCATTCAGGTCTCGGGGGCAGACGATATTTTCGTGCATCTTGCCTCCTGCTGCAGCCCCATTCCCGGGGATCGAATCATCGCCTTCATTGGCAACAAGCGGGGCGTGTCGGTGCACGAAATCGATTGTCCCCTCGTTCCGGAACTCGATGTGAACCCGGAGCGGCGCATCGAGGTCACCTGGGATCCCGAGACCCAGATTTCCCGTCCCGTGCGCGTCCGGGTGCAGGTCATGGATAAGCCCGGCGTGCTCGCAGACATCTGTAGTGCGATCACCGCGCACGAGGCCAATATTGGCAAGACTCAGGTCAGTGCGGTGGGCGAAAAGACTGCGCGGTGTGACTTCGAAATCGAAGTGCGCGACCGAGCTCAGCTCGACGAAATTCTATTGGCCATCGGCAAGACGGAAACGGTCATCAGTGTGGAGCGGGTCAAGGGGATCGAGCGTTCCAAACTGTCGACGGCTTAGGTGTGTGATGAAATCAGTGGAAGAGCAGATGGCCCTCATCCGGCGTGGGGCCGTCGAGATTCTTCTGGAAGAGGAATTGCGGCAGAAGCTGCAGCGGTCCAAGCGGACAGGGCAGCCTCTTCGCGTCAAGGCGGGGTTCGATCCGACGGCGCCGGACCTCCATCTCGGGCATACTGTTTTGATCCAGAAGCTGAAACATTTTCAGGAGCTGGGTCACCACATTCTCTTTCTCATTGGCGATTTCACCGGCATGATCGGCGATCCCTCGGGAAAATCGGAGACCCGCCCTCCCTTGAGCCGAGCGGAGGTGGAAGCAAACGCCGGGACCTACCGGGAGCAGATCTTCAAGATTCTCGATCGGGACAAAACGGAGATCATCTTCAACAGCACCTGGATGTCCCGAATGAACGCGGAGTCTCTGATTGCGCTGTCGGGCAAAATGACCGTCGCCCGCATGCTGGAGCGGGACGATTTTGAAAAGCGCTACCACGCCAATCAGCCGATCAGTATCCACGAGTTCCTCTATCCGCTAATTCAAGGCTACGACTCGGTCGTCCTGAAAGCCGATGTAGAGCTCGGCGGCACCGATCAGAAGTTCAATCTTCTGGTGGGGCGGGAACTTCAGAAAGAGGCGGGACAGGTGGCGCAAGTGGTCCTGACCATGCCACTTCTGGAGGGGCTCGACGGAAGCCAGAAGATGAGCAAGAGCCTGGACAACTATGTGGGGATCGCCGAAGATCCGGGGGAGATTTTCGGTAAGATCATGTCCATCTCTGACGCGCTCATGTGGCGCTACTACGAGCTGCTCAGCGACCGTCGTTGGGACGAGGTGATGGGGATGAAACAGCAGGTGTCCGACGGCACCCTGCATCCCATGGAGCTCAAGAAGCGTTTGGCCGAGGAGATCGCGGCGCGCTGCCACACCGCGGCGGCCGCCGCGGCGGCCCGCAACGAATTCGAGCGAGTCTTCCGGGACAAGGCGCTTCCAGCCGACATGCCGACGGTCCACCTCGATTGGAGCCAGGGCGATATCTGGATCGTCCGAGGCCTGACCGAAGCGAATCTTGTCAAGAGCAGCAGCGAGGGCCGTCGCCTGATCCGCCAGGGTGCAGTGCAGTTGAACGGGGCAAGAGTCACGGACCTCGACTATCAACTCCCCGTTCCCCGCGATGCCCATGTGATCAAGGTCGGCAAAAAGCGCTTCGCGAGACTCGTATCCGCCAACACAGGATCGAAGAGAGGACGTCGGCGCTGAGCGTCCGGC
>CAMYMF010000054.1 GCA_947259355.1 uncultured Nitrospirota bacterium
CGATCAAAGTACTCCTAGCCAAATTCGCAAAGTGAGTCACAAACCATGGGTTATTCCCCCTTTGCACACCTGAAATCGATCGCGTGGAAAAGCACACCGATCCAGGCGACCCTCTTCGTAACCCGCCGCTGCAATCTGCGCTGCCCCTTCTGCTTCTATCTGTCACAGGAAGCCGAGGGCGTGGGGCGGCCGGATGAGCTGTCTCTCTCGGAGTTCCAAAGAATCTCCGATTCCATGGGCTCGTTGCTCTGGCTCGCCTTCTCGGGGGGTGAGGTCTTTTTGCGCGGGGATCTCGCAGCCATTGCGGAGCTTTTCTACCACCGAAATAAGCCGGCCATGATTCTGTTGCCGACGAACGGGCAGCTGCCTGAGACCATACGGCAGGAGACGGAAGCGATTCTCAAAAACTGCCCGAAAAGCACGGTGGTGGTCAAACTCTCTCTGGATGGCCCTGAAGCAGTACATGACTCACTGCGGGGAAAGGCCGGCGCTTTCGCCAAGACCCTGCAGACCTATCAGGCCCTGGCGCCTCTCATGACGAGCCATGACAATTTCGAGCTCGGCGTCAACACAGTCTTTTGTGCGGCCAACCAGGGGCACATGGACGAGATCATCGATACCGTGGACCGGCTGGAGGCCGTGCGCACCCATACGGTCTCCCTGATTCGTGGAGAGGTGAACGACCCCGCCCTGAAGGTGATTGACATCGAACAGTACCACCGCACGATCATGCATCTGGAGCAGCGGCTCAAAAAACGTGCCGCCACCACCTATCGTTTTCGCGGCGGCCGGCTGAAGGCGGCTCAGGATATTGTGCAACGCAGGCGTATCTACGAGACCTACTTGACCCAAAGCCGCCGCATGCCGTGCCTTGCCGGTAAGCTGACGGTCGTCGTGACTGAAACCGGAGATGTGTACCCCTGTGAGGCGTTTGCGCGAAAGATGGGAAATGTGCGTGAGGCGGGGTACGATATCCAGCAGATCCTCGAAAGTGCGTCGGGGCGCGAGGCTCTGCAGGCCATTGAGGCCACCCGATGCCACTGCACACACGAGTGCTACACCATGATGAATATCCTGTTCAACCCGAGGCAGTACCCTGCGCTGCTAAAGGAGTACAGCGGCATTGCGCCGCGCAACCGAGCCCACACCGTTTGATGTAAACGTTTATCCGGGCTAGTTCCGTCCAAAGACCTCTCTATCCCTCCAGAGCCAGAAGAGGCTTCGCACGCCCTGAATAGCTGTCCGGCAATCCTGCAGGGAACGCATCCCGACTAGACGGCGCGCCAGAAACCGGGGGCGGGAATAGAATCTCCTGAACGCCAGCTGCCGGAGCTGCTGGAGCTGCTCCCGGCTCATGGTATGGGGGGTGAAGGCTGCTCCCTGATAGGTGTAATCGGCCAGATCTTCGGACACCTTCCCGTAGGCTGCAACCTGATCATACAGCTCCGTTCCCGGAAAGGGGGTCAGACAATGGAAGTTGGCTACATGGGGATCGAGTTCGCAGGCAAACTCAATGGTCCGAAGTCCTTCTTCGAAAGTCTCGCCTGGAATGCCCAAGACAAATGGGGTGAAAACCTTCAACCCCGCCGTCTTGGCCGCGCGCACGGCGTGGCGTATCTGCTCCAGGGTGATCCCCTTGCGCAGCGTATTGAGGTTCTTCTGCACGCCGCTTTCGGCTCCGATCAGCACCGCCCAGCAGCCCGCTTTCCGAAAGGCTTTGAGCAACGGCTCGTCGACCTGGTTGGCACAGGCGGAGGCAAACCACGTAAAATCGAGGCGTTCTTCTCGCAGCCGCCGCGCCAACGCCATGGCCCGATCGTAGTCGGCAGCCAGAGTATCATCGATGAACTTGATCTCTCGGTAGCCCTGGCGGAGACACTCCCTGATCTCCTCGAGGACGTTCTCCACGCTGCGGTAACGAATGCCGCTCTTTCGGGAAGGGTCCATCTGATAACAGAAGATGCACTTGCGGTTGCAGCCCCGGGAAGTCATGAGAACCGCCACCGGTTTGCGCCGATAGGTTGCGGGCGGCGGGATATAGCGATCAGCCCCTTCGAGCAGATCCCGGGCCGGCGGGGGCAACCGGTCGAGATCCCGTATCAGGGGCCGGGGGGGATTCATCACAAGCTGCTCCATCCGGCGAAAACCAATGCCCCGCAGGCCGTCCAGGTCCCGTTGCTGCCGGAGTCGCTCCAGCAGGGCCACCGTCGTGATCTCTCCTTCTCCGCAGACGACGGCGTCCATCATCGGGGCCTCGGTGAGACATTTCTCGGGTGCTGCGGTGGGGTACGGGCCGCCGGCCGCGATGAAGACGCCGGGCAATCTCTGGCGGATATGGCCAGCGGTCCTGCAGGCCCGGGGCCAGCCGAAGACGGTGGCGTAGAGGCCGACAAAATCGGGACGCGGCCACCGAAAGGGTCCCCAGGGGCTGCCAATAATTGATCTGCGATCCCGCCGTCCGTCCGGAAAAGATCTCCTCGGGACGCCAGGCCGGCACGATGAGGATGCACTTCATGCGGGACGCCCCTCCGGCAGCGCCAAAGGCCTCGCAGAGGAACCTGCCGGCCGCAGCACCGCCGTGCCCGTGCGGGCCAGGATAGACTCGGCGCCGCGAATCCCGCTGGCCAGGGCATGGTCCATGTTGAGATAGCCGAAGGCACCGGTTCGCCCGACCAGCTGGAGGTTCTCAAAACGTTTAAGATACTCGGTGATCACTTTCAGGTGGTCGGCGTAACCGACCTCAAAGACCGGATAGGCATGGGGCACGCGAAGCAGATGCGCGTCCATCACTTCCCGCCTCTCAAAGAAGCCCAGCCGCGAAAGCTCTCCCACCGTCGTATCGACCAGATCCTGCTCGGAGCGTTCCCAGATCCGATCACCCCGCGTGCAGAAATACTCCGCAACCAGGTGGGTCCTCCCGGACGGTGCCATGGCACGGCTCCAATTCGTCGGTTCATGGATGCGACCGAAGGGGATCCGCTTTTCCGGCAGATACATCCAGGAAACATCGGTGATCCGCTCCCGCCCCACCATGACGGTCACGGTCACCAGACTCCGGTATGAAAGATGCGCCGCCGCGGCCCGAACAGGCGCGGGTGCTTCGGGGCGCAGACGGTCGATCAAAGTTGTGACCGGCAGACTGGAGACGAAATGATCTGCAACCACTTCGCGCCTGCCCTCTCGGTTCTGCAGCAATACGGAGCGGATACGGCTGTCCCCATGGTAAACTTTCAACACCTCTGTTCCCGTCCAGACAGGATTCACCGCGGCAATGCGATCGGCAAGGCGATCCGCAAGCTGCCCGATACCGAGGCGGGGGTAGAGGAACTGGTCGGTGAGCGTGTGAAGGTTCCGGCCGCTCAGTTTGCACACCGAGTGCGCCAGGGCCTTGACGAGAGACAGCCCGTCGATGCGCCGGGCGATCCATTCCATACTGACGCGCTCGCAGGGCAGCCCCCAAACCTTTTCTGTGTATTCTTTGAAGTAAAGATCAAACAAGGTGCGCCCGAAACGGGCGATCACCCAATCGGCCAGTGAGACCGGTGGACGGCGGTGCCGGAGGCCCTTCATCTTCTCCCGCCCCAGGTCCGAGAAGATGCGCCATGCCGTTGCGGGCCCGAGGCCTGCGACGGCATTTGCGGGGCACAGCGGATAGTCCACATACCGGCCCCGAAGATAGATCTGGCTCTTGCGAGGAACCTGAACAAGGTCCTCGCCCAGCAGGTTCCGTACCAGCGCTTCGATGGATGCGTCGTGGGTGAGAAAACGGTGCCCGCCGAGGTCAAAACGGTAACCGTTGTGCAGAACCGTCCGGGACAACCCACCGACGCTCGCCCCCTTTTCAACGACGAGTGTCTGCCGCCCGGCTCGGGTAAAACGATCTGCTGCGGCCAGGCCCGCGAGCCCGGCCCCCAGAACAAGAATCATCGGACCAGCAGCACCGACGTGTCTGCTTTGTTGGAGACCTCCCGGCTGACACTCCCCATGAAGAGGTTGTGCAGACGTTTGCCGCGGGATCCCATCACGATCAGGTCGGCCCCTTCTTCCTTCGCGCTCTTGAGGATCTCCTCCGCCGGATGCCCTTCCTTGACCACCGGTTTGACAGGACCGATGTTCTTCTGGTTGAGGAGATTCTGAAAGTAAGCAATGATCATCTGCGACTGCTCATTGAGCTTTTCCTGGTATTCCGTTCCCTGCATGGACTCCCGGAGTGTCTCTAGCTCGGAGTCGCTCAAAATGAGCTCATCCATAATGGAGTGCCCTTCCATCTTCTGCACGTAGAGCAGGACCACCTTTTCCGGCAGCACACATCGGAAGATGGCCCCGACTGCGTCCACTATCTTCAAGGAATTCTTGCAGCCGTCCACTGCAAGCAGAATGCACTTCATGTACGTACCCCCTTTGTCTCACGTTCCGATCCAACCCAGCTGTTTCGCGCCCGCCCAACAGGATCGTTGGCTGTTTATTCCTCTGTGAGGGATTTGTAGTATTCAGCCATTTCATCCGAAATACCGGCGACACTTTCACCGCCGCCGCCGTAACCGGCGGCCTCCACCGCACCGAAGTAGCCGGGTTCCGTACCCGATTTCGCTGACATCTGGTATCCACCGGCGAAACAGACACCCGCCACAATGACAAGAACCAGTGACCATATACCTGATTTCATCGACCCCCCCTATTGCTCTGATTCACGGTAGAGATCCTGATAGAGTTTCTGAAGATCTTCTTCACTCATGGCTCCCTCTTCGGTCGCCTTGCCGAACCCAACCTCCAGAAACGGCGGGATGCTGTAACCGATCATGAAGCTGCTCAAACCGATAACGATAATCACGATGATCCAAAGATGATGTTTCACCTTTCGTTCCTCCCGTTTACTCGAAAGTCCCCGCACCCGCCCACCCGTCGTGCGGATTGCTGGCACCATGGGCCGTCCTTTACAGACCGGCCTTTCTCACCGTCACACCAAAGTGCCCCTCGTACGAGTGGCTTCCCAGCAGTTCATGGCCGCTCTTCGTCACCCATTGCCTGATGTCGTTCACCGATGTTTCCTCCGAGCAGAGCACCTCAATGACGGTGCGGGGCGGGTTGGTCCGAAGGGCCAGCACCAGCTCCATCAACGGACCAGGACAAAGCAGGCCCCGGGCATCGACGACCTGATCCACTTTCAACGGCTGCTCCATGTCATGCTCCCTGCGGGCGATGACCCACCTGGCTTGGGGGACCTTTCCGACACGCGTTCAACTCTTCTGGATCTTGAAGGTAAAACGCCCCCCTTCCGCATGTTTGTCGAGGATGGGGTCGCCGCTAGAGTCGCACATGGCCGAAATCGATTCGGACGACGAGGGATTGTCGAAGACGATCTCTAGAATGTCTCCGCTCTTGATCTTCTCCAGCGCCTTTTTGGTGTAAATCTGCGGATGGGGGCAGACATAGCCCGTCACGTCGAGCACGAAAACGCCTTCTTCCTTCTTCGTGAATGTCATCGCCATAACCGTACCTCCTGTTGTTCGAATGTTTCAGACTAGAATGCAATGTCGCACTGGGCCATCTCCTTGGCCATCTTGCGTTCCGTGTACCAGTTGAAGAACTTCACGCCGATATAGGCACCGCCGAACATTCCGAGGCCAAAGAGCCAGCCCGACATATCCCCATTGGCCGTTCGGACGAAGAAGGCCCCCACATTGCAGCCCAGGGCCAGGCGGGAGCCGATCCCCATGCCCATGCCACCGATGATGGCCCAGACGGCAAGTTCCTTGGTCGGCATCTTGAATTTGAACTCCCCGTGAAGCAGCGCCATGACGGCTGCACCGCCGATGAGGGCCACCGACATCCAGTCGGCCGGATTGATCGCCGGACTCGGAATCCCGTTGACCCATCCGAAATAGATGTTGTCCATGTTCTCCCAACCGAGTTTTTGCAGCACCCAGCCGACCCACTGGGCCTCCTGGGTGGTGACATACCAGTATCCCGGATCGAAGACGGTTCCCTTCGCCGAGATCCCGAAATTGAAACCGAGGCGCTCCAGAAGGGTCCCGGCGTTCTTGACCCCGAACTTCATCCGCATCCCTTCGATGACGAACATCTGCAGCCCGCAGGCGATACCGAGCAGCAGACCTGCAATGGCGGTCCGTTTCGAGGCCACGATCATTCCCCAGAACCCCCTCACGTGATCGGCAAAAGTAATGACCCGCGGCCCCTGGGCGGTCAGCTTCTTCATATAGCTCTTCCGAACCCAGAAGATGTAGACCACCGTCAGCAGGAGGAGCGCGGGTAGGACCACACCACAGAGGGTATTACCCACAAACGCACCGACCATCGAGTCGTCCTTCAGGCCCAGGGACTGGGCGAAGGTCCGGATCGGCTGGTTCCAGACATAGCCTGCCAGGTACTGGTCGACCCAACCGTCGCCGGCGCCGATCGACTCAGGCAGGCCCTTCTGCAGGGCCGACGCGTGCCACGACGGGGGAACCAGTTTGTTCATCCAGCCCGCCACATCCACGAAGATGGACTGGGTCACGCTGATCGACAGAATCACGAGCACCGCGACGCCGTTGCCCTCCCCAGCCTTGTAGAGAGAGCCCGACGCGCATCCTCCGGCAAAGACCATGCCCACACCGAAAATGATCCCGGCAATGAGGGCGTGCACGCTGGTGGGCGCCGGATGGAAGGTGCTCCATCCCGTTGAGGAAACCAGGGCTGATGTGAAGGCGAACAGGATGGTCGCGATCATGATCCCCACCACCATCCGGGGCACACCGACGGCGAAAAGATCGCGAAAGGCCGAGGCAAAACAGAATCGGCCGTACTGCAGACACATGCCGTAGATGAAGCCGAACCAAAGGTAGGCCGAGAGATAAATATAATACTCGTGCAGGGCAAAGGTTAAAATGCTTACCAGCCCGAAGAAACCGACAATCGCATAGGCCCATACAACGTTGCGTCTCGGAACGGGTATCTCCATAAAAGATCTCCTCCTGTCTCTTCAAACTCTATAGAAAACCGTTTCGGGTCGTTGTCTTTCCAGAACATTCAAGCAACTATCATGCCAATACATTGGTTGGGGCGCATCAGGTCTCTGTGGGGGCTGCGGCCCACGCTGCCGCCGGTGATACACATTGCAAGCCGCCGGCCCTGGCCGGCGGCGGGTGCCTTCCTACCGAGCATGCTGTCCCAAATGGGACAGGGGGGTGAAGCCCGTGGCCCCATCCGGACAAAGCAAGCCGTGAGACGCGATCAACCGGAGGAGACCGCCCAGGGGGCGGGCTCGGACGGCTTGATCCGCGGGTGTTGTCTTCATTCCAGGACGCTCACCAGCGTCTTGAAGCGGAAGTAGCTCGCGTGTTGGTCGAAGCGTATCGCCTCGGGGCCTGATGTTGCGCGATCGCTCTCCCCTGAGAGATCATGCGTGCGGCTGGCAATGATCACGAGGGGGGCATGATCTGACGCGGCGGGCGGCGCATAGAAGGCCGGTTTTCGCATCTCCCAGGTGAACCGCAGCGGGATGTAGCCAGGCGGAGCCGCCGGTGCCGGCCACGGTTCGCGGGTAAAGAGCTGGCGTCGGGTGAAAAGATCGAGCATCGGCAGTGCCGGCACCGTGGCACCCGATGACGACACCTGGGGGCGGAGCGAGACCTCCACTGGGCCCGACCCAAGCGTGTCGAGGTAGGCGCCGGCCCGGGCCAGATTCATCATGGACGTGCCTTTCAGAAAGGGGAGATAGGCACTCAGCGTGATCACGAGAGAGGTTGCCACAACGCAGCAGGAAGCAAACCGACGGACCACGGGGTCTCGAATCGTCTGCAGCCCGTAGCCCGCAGTCAGGGCAAGGAGTGGGAAGAGCGGCAGCAAATAGCGTATCCGATCTATTTGAAAGAGCCCAACCAGGACGACGCCCCAGACCGGTACCAGGAGGCGAATGTCGCGCCGCTTCAGCCCGAGACCAAGCCCCGCCACGGCGAGGACGGTGACGAAGGGATGCACCTGGAAAAAAAAGGTCGACACCGGGCTCTCCTGCCAGCGGCTCAGCCCGCCCCACTGGAAAGAGAAGAGAAGCTCCACCTGCTGCACCACGACACCAGCCTTCGCCAGAAAGAAGGGGGCGACCGTGACGGCGGTCACCAGAGCGACGCTAAGCCCTACCCTCAATGCCTTACCGGGAAGCGCCACCGCAAGAATGGGCAGGATGGTGAGCATGGGCCAGGCCGAATACTTCGACAAAAGGGTCAGCGAGACGGACAGACCCGAAGCGACAATCCACGGCATGCGCCCCGCCTCCAGGGCCCGACAGAAGGTGTAGCACGCGAGCATCAGCAAAAAGAGCGTGGGCAGATCGACCAGGAGCAGGGGTACCTGCACCAGCAGATAGGGAATCCCCAGCAAGAGCAGGGCCCCGTGATAACCGACGCTGGGGCTCCAGAGGCGGCGACCCACGCCGTAGGTTAGAAGCAGTGCACCGGCAAAGAGGAGCGTATTGAAACATTGGATGACCGCGCGGCTCTCACCCAGATACCGCCAGAGCAGCCCGTAGAAAAAAGGGATCGCAGGCAGATCCGTCCAGACCGAAATGCTCCGGCCCCACTCCTGCCAGAAGTAACCGATGCCGTAGAGGGAGAGGGACTTGGCCTGAACGAAATAGCGGGACGCATCCAGCAGCATTTCGGGCAGCCCCCAGAGTGGATAGACCGCTACGGCGCCCATCAGAGGAAGAACGAGGGAAGCCCTTCTCTCCATCGCCGCCGCCCAGGCGGCCGGCACGGAGAACAGGATCGCCAGACCGGCCAATGCAAAGAGCCGCGCCGGTCCGGTGTCGCCGAAAACCCACCGCCAGCTCGTGAGCGTGTTGTCGTCCAGGGAGCGAAGGAGATAGAGAACGGGCAGCACCAAGAAGGCAAGAAAAGAGAGCAGTAGAACCGACTCCACTCGGGTCAGGCCGAACCGACGAAGGTATCTTGGTTCGCGACGTTCCATCCTACAGACTTCGGATAGCAATGACGGTAGGGGCCTCATGGCATCCTGCGGTCAGCCGCGACCGGCCTCCTCCTCACAAAGACGGGTCCGGCCCACCCGCTCACCTTCTGATGACGAAGTGAAAGAGACCGAATTGCTCTCGCACCTCCAGCAATCGACAGCCGTCGTCGTCGCAAAGTTCCATCAGAGCCCGCTCAAAGCCCCTGTCATTGCTGATGACTTCTAGAACCTCGCCGGCCTTCAGCTGCTGAAGAGCACCCTGCGTGAGCAGGCTCGGTCCCGGGCCGAGCAGTCCACTCACGTCGATTACACGATCCACCTTCCTCTTGATTGCCACGGGTCCCTCCCGGGGGACACGACACCCCCATCTCGGCTGCTCCGTCGAACTGATGTTGGCTTCACCAATAAGACTAGCAAAGATGATGCCACTCCGGCCAGACCGTGAACGCGCGCTCTCCTGCCTTCGGGCCGATCCAAAGTGCCCTTCGGGACAGCGCGGCTGGTTTTTCCTGTGCCGTTTGGGACATTCGCCAGACGCCGTCAGAGGCCATTTCGGAGGTTTTATCGGATAATACGGTGGTGAATAGAGAAGATTATGCGAGAAAATAGGACTTTGTAAGAAAGAAAGATTGTTTTAATCTTATTTCAGGGATGAGAAGCATTCATATGTTGTGTGCCTCTTTATATCCATTTGACAACGGGCGCCATATGTTGTTCCATATAGCAGCAACAGGGATTTGGCGACTCTCGCCCAAGAAGATGGCTTACCTGTTCGCTGGAATAGCAAACCCATGAACTGGCTGCACACATGGACCGAAAACGGTCTTCTGATCACTTACCACATCGGGGAAGAGTTTCTCATCGCCGTCATCTGTTTTATGATTGCTCGGCGATATCTGAGCTCCTCAGCGGAGAGCGACTCGTTCGCAGCAGCTGAGTACGGTGCGAGATTGACGTTGGGCGGTGCGGCCTTCATCGTCCTTGGGCTGAGCAGTCTCACCCATGCCGTGATCCACGCAGCGCGGTTTGATAACAATCTGCTCTACCAAACGCTTCTGGGTTACTGTCTCGGATTTCTCATTATCATCCTGGCCCGTTCGGCGGAGAAGCCGAGTACGAAGCAGGCGGTACCCCTTCTCTATCTGCCGCTCCTCGCGCTCCTCGTGCCCGGAATTTATAGCCAATTTCCCCTCTTTGGAAAGTTCCGGCCGATCGTATGGATCGGGGTGGCTTATCTCTCGGGCGTCGTATCGATCCTCTTTTTCGCCACCTTCTACCGTTCCCGAAGCAAGCGGATGCTGTGGGCCACTCTCGGCTTCGTACTGATCGCCATCTCGTCGATTTTTCTCTTCTTCCCGGCGTCCATCGGATCCCCCGTCTGGCTTTATGGCCACCTGTTCCGGCCCGTGGGCTTTCTACTCCTCTTTCTGGCCGTGACGCCCGAGGAGGCGCTGCAATTCGGCGGAAGCATCCTGGACAAGACGCTCTCTGCGTTCAGCCTGCTCGCCGCGATCCCGCTGCTGCTCTTCGGCACAGTCGTTTACTACGAAATCTTCTCGCCCATTGCCCTGGAGGTCCGCCAACTTCTGGTGTTCTTCTTTCTCCTGGTCGCCTTTGCGGTGGCCTTCATCTTCGGGCTCGGTGTCATCCTGAGGCTGATCAATCCCATCCTGGAACTGAAGGATTCCGTGAACCGGCTCGTTGAGGAGGGCCTGGAGAGAAGAATCAAGATCGATCGAAACGATGAAATCGGCGAGCTCTCCCACGCATTCAATGAAATGACCGTCAACCTCAAGCACGCCGTCGAAGAACAGGAGCGACTCGGCAGGCTCGCGTCAACGGGAGAGCTGGCGGCCACGCTGGCCCACGAGATCAAGAACCCCCTCAATGCTATTGGCGGCGCAGCCTCCTACATCGGTCGGAATTATCGGGGCACCCTGATTGAAGAGTTTGTCAAAATCATCTCGGATGAGGTTTACCGCATCAACAAGTTGACGGGGACGCTGCTCAATTTTGCCAGACCGGTGGCACCCAACCCCTCACCGCACAACATCAATGAACTGGTGGAGGATACGGTTTTTCTCATGTCTCAGGAATCCCAGGACCAGCACATCTCGCTCGAGAAAAAACTGGCCCCCCACCTGCCGCCGGTGAATTGCGACCAGAATCAGATCCGACAGATACTGATCAATCTCATCATTAATGCCTTTGACGCCCTGGACGAGCGCGGCCGCGTCTGCGTGCAAACGGAGGCGCACAACGGGTGCGTTCATATCAGCGTGCAGGACAACGGTCCCGGCATCGCCCCAGAAGATATGAAGCAGATTTTCAATCCTTTTTTCACCACCAAGACGCGCGGCACGGGGCTCGGTTTGGCCATCTCCAAGAAGATCGCCCGGGAACACCAGGGCGATCTGCTGGTAGAGAGTACCATCGGGCATGGAAGTAAATTCACGCTCGTATTGCAGGGGGGGAGTGAGCATGTCCCACAGGATTCTCCTGGCCGATGACGAAGTCAATTCCTTGAAGGTAATCTCCGCCTCGTTGCGGGATCATCAGTTTGATGTTGCCACGGCCACGAGTGGAGAAGAAGCCTTCTCTCGGTTTCAAACGGAGCACTTCGACCTGGTGATTTCCGATTATCTCATGCCCGGCATCAACGGGGAGAAACTGTTGGAGAAAGTCAAGACACGCTCCCCCGAAACCCCCTTCATTCTGCTGACCGCCTACGGGACCATTGAACTCGCGGTTAACGCCATGCGCAAAGGAGCTTACACGTATCTCACCAAACCGGTCAACGTCGACCTTCTCGAATCGGTAGTGCGGGACGCACTGGGGAGCCGGGAGCCGCGTATTGACGATGAAACACCGGGACGCCATCAATTCCTGAATATCATCGGCAGAAGCAAACCGATGCAAGAGGTCTTTTCCCTGGTACGGCGCGTGAGCAAGACGGACGCAAACGTTCTCATCCTCGGTGAGAGTGGCACCGGCAAGGAGATGGTGGCCCGGGCCATTCACTACACATCGCTTCGGTCCAACAACCCTTTCATCCCGATCGACTGTACGACCATCCCGGCGGAATTGATGGAGAGCGAGCTGTTCGGCTATGAACGGGGCGCCTTTACCGGTGCAATGGAGCGGAAGATCGGCCTCATTGAAATGGCGCAGGGAGGAACCGTCTTCCTGGATGAAATCGGTGATCTGGACTATGCCTTGGAGAAGAAACTGCTGCGGTTCTTACAGGAAAAGGAGATCCGCAGGATTGGCAGCAAGGAAAACATTGAGGTGGACGTGCGGGTCATCGCCGCCACCAACCGGAACATCGAAGAGGAGGTCAAGACGGGGAATTTCCGGGCCGACCTCTACTATCGCCTCAACGTCATTACCGTGCGTATGCCGCCGCTACGGGAACGAAAAGACGACATTCTGCCCATCGCCAATCACTTCCTGCGAACCCTCTGCAAGAAGAACAAGAAACAGATCTGCGGGCTGGAATCGGATGTCGTGCAAACCCTGAAGGAATACGACTGGCCAGGAAATGTGCGGGAACTGGAAAACCTGATTGAACGGGCCATGATCCTCTGTCCCTACGACCGGATCAACCTGGAGTGCCTGCCCAAGAAACTGAGAACACTTCAAGAAAAAGAACGTTTCGATTCGGAGGAGCTCAACCTCCCGCAAATGGAAAAACAGATCATCCGCAAGGCACTCGACAAGACCGCCTGGAACCAGTCACAGGCCGCAACCCTCCTTGGCATCTCCCGCAAACAGCTTCGCACCAAGATGAAAAACCTAAAACTCCTTCAGGGCTGACAGCCCCTGCGGCGAGCCCGACTAGAGCACGATCGACTTGTCCGCGCTGTGATGCATCAGCGTGTTGCGATACTGGTCCCCCCGCGCGATCCCATCGGGAAGGCCCTCCGTCTTCGTTCCGACATTTTCACAACTCAGGGCACAGTAGGACATGGTAATGTTCTGGAGGTCCTTGAGTGCAACGAATTCCGGATTCTCCAGCAGTTTTGTCCCGATGTCCATAGCAAAAATCTCAACCTCAAGCCCCTTGGCGGAAGCGGCCTTGGCAATGCCCTGGACGGCCTTGAGGTTCTTGTCCGTATTCACCAGAATGCCCAGCTTCTTCATACCCTTCTCCTCTCCCGGATTGTGGTCAGACCGAAATCACCTTATCGCTCGACACAATCTGGTCGACGATTTTTTCGTAATCTGTGTCTTCCCTCAGATCGATGACCTCAACGTCCTCTGTCTTCTTGTGGGAGTCCATGATAGCCTTAAGCGTCGGTTCGGGGTCCTGCTTCAGGAGATACAGAATCTTCATGGTGCGCCTCCTCGTAGTTAATAGGGAAGTATGTGATCGTAGTCACGGAGCTTGGCGGCAATCTCCTCATTGGTGAGGAAGGTCATATCTGCGTTGTCCGAGCAATTCGTATAGAGGTTCATTTCCAGCTCTTTCATGACCGATATGTTCTGGACGTTCTTTTTCGTCTCCTCGACCTTTCGATCCAGCACGTAAATATCAACGATGTCCTCCTCCAGGGTGATGCCCACCCCCATCCGGATGCCTTCCTCCTGCCTGTCTCTCACCAGCACCGCGATTTTTTTCTGCTCCTCCATGGGACCCTCCTTCCGTGACAAAGTAAAAACCAAACCCCGCTGCCCCTCCCATTTCGTATCAGAAATCATCAGGCAGCAACAACCCCTCCGTGCCGCGCCATGAGCCGGCACACACCGAAACGAATGAATCCTCGCAACCTTTTGAGTGATTCTTTATCGATTCGTATGGAAGAATTCCATTGAGAATCTATTTCAGCTCTTTGCAAAGATGGTGCCATCGACACTGGGCGATGGCGCTGCACGGCGCTTCTCCTGAAGCGCCACGCGCTATCTTTCTGGAATGATGGCTGTCAAGCGGCTCTACAGCCGTTTCCGAGCGTTTCTTTGCGAAATTTCGCTGTTATTCTTTAAACGACGTCCTACGTCGAAAGCAAAGAACGGCTCTCCTCCCGGCGTCCGCTCAGTGCCTTTCCGGACAGATTTGCCTCAACCGGATGTTCCGAATGGGACAGAAAGCAACAAGGACCCACCCTCGCAAGAAGCGCCCCGCTGCCCCAGAAGCCTCGCTCTTTACTCCCCCACGGCATCTGTGTTAGAAGTTTCCCCGATGGATCCATAAGCATTGCAGGCTCCGGAGGTTGCCAATGCTGCACTATATCGCCAAACGCCTCGTCATGCTGATCCCAGTGGTCCTCGGTGTGGTCACCCTGGTCTTCTTCCTGATACACATGATCCCTGGGGACCCGGTGGAGATCATGCTGGGAGAGCAGGCCCAGGCCGCCGACAAAGAAACACTGCGTCGCGAGCTGAAACTGGACCGACCGATTCGGGAACAGTATCTGCTTTATCTCTCGGGCCTTCCCCGAGGGGATCTGGGGCGTTCCATTCATTCCCGGCAACCAGTGATCGAGACGATTCTCAAGCGCTTCCCCGCCACGTTGATGCTGACCCTGGCCGCCATGATGGTGGCCGTGATGATTGCCATTCCCATCGGCATCCTCTCCGCGGTGCGCCAGTACTCCATGATGGACAACGTCTCCATGTTCGCGGCGCTGCTCGGAATCTCGATGCCCAATTTCTGGCTGGGCCCTCTGCTGATCCTTCTCTTTTCCATCCAGCTCGGCTGGCTACCGGTCTCGGGCATGGGCGGCGTCCAGCATCTGATCCTGCCGGCCATCACCTTGGGCACGGCACTGGCGGCAATCCTGACGCGCATGACCCGGTCGAGTGTATTGGAAGTCATCCGGGAGCAGTACATCGTCACCGCGCGTGCCAAGGGTCTACAGGAGAGGGTGGTGCTGTTCAAACATGCCTTCAAGAATGCCCTGATCCCGGTCATCACCATTCTGGGGCTTCAATTCGGGGCACTGCTCTCGGGATCGATTATCACCGAGACGATCTTCTCCTGGCCAGGCATCGGGCGCCTCATGATTCAGGCGGTCAACCAGCGGGACTACCCTCTGGTGCAGGGATGCGTGCTCTTCATCTCTCTCTCTTACGTCCTCGTCAATCTGGCCACCGATCTGCTCTACGGGGTGGCCGATCCTCGAATCCGCGTCGGGGTGAAGGGGCGCCATGAATAAACACCGCCTCGCCCTGGCAGGGCTGGTCATCACCATCGTGCTGGTCGCGGCGGCGGCCCTGGCGCCTCTGCTCTCACCCCACGACCCGGCACTGCTCGATCTTCCGGGAAACCTGAAAGGTCCGTCCCTGTCGCATCCCCTCGGGCAGGACAAGCTGGGCCGCGACATCCTCAGCCGAATCCTTTACGGCGCCCGGGTGTCGGTGAAGGTCGGCGTGGCCACGGTCAGCATTTCACTTCTCGTGGGCCTTTGCGTGGGCTCGCTGGCTGGCTATGCCGGGCGATGGGTGGACGAGGTGATCATGCGGATTATCGATATCCTCATGGCCTTTCCGGGGATTCTCCTCGCCATCGCTATCACAGCGGTCCTGGGACCGTCGTTGAATCACGTGATTCTGGCCCTCTGGTTATGCCCGGATCATTCGCGGTCAGATTCTCTCCGAGCGGGAACGCGAATACGTCCAGGCGGCCCGGGCCATCGGCGCCGGTCCTGCAAGGATCCTGGGGCGCCACATTCTGCCGAACACCCTGGCGCCCATCATCGTGGAGGCCACCTTCGGCATGGCCGGCGCCATCCTGGCGGAGGCGGGGCTTAGCTTCCTCGGCCTCGGCACCCAGCCGCCGACGCCCTCGTGGGGCGCGATGCTCAATGAAGGGAGTCACTTTCTGCTCATCGCCTCGCACCTGACGATCTTCCCCGGTCTCGCCATCATGCTGGTTGTGCTTGGTTTCAATTTCCTGGGCGATGGCCTGCGGGACTGGATGGATGTGCGCAAAAACTGAGCCCCGGCTTTACGGTCTCGCCCGTCGCAGGTAAAATGGTGCGGACATGTACAGGATGGGTCCTCCTGCTGATGGAGGTAGGCCGCAATGAAACGCATCTTTGATCCGAAGAGCATTGCGCTGATCGGAGCGACGGAGAAGGAGGACTCTGTAGGACGAACCGTTCTGGAGAACCTGCTTGCCAGCACCGACCGGCGTATCTTTGCGGTCAACCCCCACCGTGAGCAGGCCCTCGGCCAGCGCTGCTTTCCATCCATCTCGAGTCTTCCGCACCCGGTGGACCTTGCGGTCATTGCCACACCGGCACCCTCGGTCCCGGACGTGATGCAGGAGTGCACCCGCTTCGGCGTTCGGGGGGGCATGATTCTCTCGGCCGGCTTTAAAGAAACGGGCCCCGAGGGTATCCGCCTGGAGCGGCGGATCGAGAAGCTGCGCAGGCGTTACCCCATCCGAATCATCGGACCGAATTGCCTCGGCATGATCCGTCCCACCATCGGCCTGAACGCCTCTTTCCTGAAGGTGATTCCGGAGAAGGGAAACATTGCACTCATCTCTCAGAGCGGCGCCCTGGGGAGTGCGCTGCTCGACTGGGCGGTCAGCGCCCATATCGGCTTCAGCATGTTTGCCTCCCTGGGGTCCATGATCGACATTGACTTCGGCGATCTCATCGATTTTCTCGGCCGGGATCCGGATACGCGAAGCATCATGCTCTACATGGAGAGCGTCGGCGACGCGCGAAAACTCATGAGTGCCGCGCGGGGCTTTGCGCGCAACAAGCCGATCATTGTGGTGAAACCGGGCAAATTCGCCGAAAGTGCTCGGGCCGCCCGCTCCCACACAGGGGCCATGGCGGGGGATGATCAGGTTTACCGGGCGGCCTTCCGCCGGGCCGGCATGGTGCGGGTCAACCAGGTCTCCGATCTTTTCAATGCCGCCGAGGTGCTCCAGTCCAGACGCCTGCCCCGGGGGAGGCACCTCGCCATTGTCACCAATGCCGGCGGCATTGGGGTCATCGCCACGGACGCCCTCATCGAAAGGGGAGGCAGGCTGGCAGAGTTTTCTGAGAAGAGCCTGGAGAAACTCAACGCCGTGATGCCGCCGCACTGGAGCCGGGGCAACCCGGTCGATGTGCTCGGAGACTGCAGCGTTGAGCTCTATCGGCAAGCCGTTGAGGTCTGCCTCTCGGAGGGGAGCGTCAACGGTGTCCTGGTGATCTACACACCCCAGGGCGCGGCCAACTCGGAGGAGCTGGCCCAGGCAATGGCGGAGATCGCGAGGCAGTCCCACAAGCCGCTCCTTGCCGCCTGGATGGGAGGCGAGCGTGCCCGACTTGGCCGGGAGATCTTCCTTCGCAACAGCATCCCGGCCTATGATACACCGGAGGACGCGGTACAGACCTATCTGCACATGGCCAAGTATGCCCGAAATCTTGAGCTACTCTATGAAACGCCCGAGGAGCTGTCGGTGGACCAGGCCCCGCCGAAACACCATCTCAAGGCCTTCATCCGTCGGGCCGTTCGGGAAGAGCGGGCCATTCTCAACGAAGAGGAATCGAAGCGGTTCCTGTCGAATTACGGCATTCCCGTCACGAAGATCCATGAAGCGGCGGATCTGCAACAAGCCCTGGCGGCCGCGCGGCGGACGGGCTACCCCGTGGCACTCAAGATTGTCTCACCGGACATTACGCACAAGAGCGATGTGGGCGGTGTGGTCACGGCCATCTGTTCCGAGGAGGCCCTGCGCCGTGAATATGACGCCCTCCTGCAGCGGGTGCAAGGCGCCGCGCCGCGCGCGCGGATCGCCGGCGTGAGCATACAGCCCATGGTCGAGCGGATCGACTATGAACTGATCCTCGGCGCCAAAAAGGATAAGGATTTCGGTTCGGTCATCCTCTTCGGGATGGGCGGCATCGGCACGGAGCTCTTTCACGACGTCGCCGTCGGGCTTCCACCGCTGAACCAGACCCTGGCCCGCCGACTTATGGAGGAGACCCGGGTCTATCGGATGCTCCAGGGCTTCCGGGGACGTCCGCCTGCGGACATGCGGGAGTTGGAGCAGATCCTGGTGCGCTTCTCAAACCTGGTGGTCGATTTTCCGGAGATCGCCGAGATGGACATCAACCCTCTGGCCATATCGCAGGGAACGGTGTGGGCGCTGGACGCGCGCATCGTCATCGACGAAACGTCACTGGAGACGGAGTCCCCCTACCCCCATCTGGTGATTACGCCCTATCCTAGCCGTTACGTCATGCCGTGGAAACTCTCCGATGGCCGGGAGGTACTGCTGCGACCGATCCGGCCCGAGGACGAGCCGCTGGAGCGGGAGATGCTGAGCACCCTTTCGGAGGAGTCGATGCGGGGCCGCTTCTTCCAGGTCATCCGAAACATCCCCCACGAAATGCTCACCCGCTTCTGCAACATCGATTATGACCGCGAAATGGCTATCGTCGCGGAAATCCGGGAAGCGGAACAGCGCCAACTCATCGGCATTGGTCGTCTCATCATCGATCCCGACTTCAGGAACAGTGAATTCGCCGTGGTCGTGCATGACGATTATCAGGGAACGGGGCTGGGGTACAAACTGATCGATACCCTCATCGGCATCGCCCAGGAGCGAAGACTGGAACACATCCACGGCGATGTGCTCTCCGACAACAAGCGAATGCTGCGGGTCTGCGAGAAGCTGGGCTTCACGGCCGAGCGAGGCCCCGAGGGTATCAGCCGGCTGACCTTGCAACTCAAATAGCGCGGGCGGGTTCCTTGGTTTGGACAGCCTCTGCAACCTCAAAAACAAAAAGGCCAAACACCTCAACAGGTGTTTGGCCTTCTGATGAAATTCCCGGCAGCGTCCTACTCTCCCACAAATTTGCAGTACCATCGGCGCTGGAGGGCTTAACTTCCGAGTTCGGGATGGGATCGGGTGGAACCCCTCCGCTATCGCCACCGAGAAAACTTAAATTCAGAAATTGGGAAATTGGAAATAGAAAATGGTCACTGCGTTCTTGCTCTCACAATTTCCTATTTTCTATTTTCTATTTTCTATTTCCCGCCTCTAGGTTGATTCAACTAAAAGCAAATAAAATGGTCAAGTCTCACGACCGATTAGTACTGGTTAGCTCAATCCCTCACGGGACTTACACACCCAGCCTATCAACCTTGTAGTCTTCAAGGGGTCTTTAGGGGCCCGAAGGCCCAGGGAGATCTAATCTTGAAGTGGGCTTCCCGCTTAGATGCTTTCAGCGGTTATCCCTTCCGAACGTAGCTACCCAGCCGTGCCACTGGCGTGACAACTGGAACACCAGAGGTTCGTCCACTCCGGTCCTCTCGTACTAGGAGCAGCTCTCCTCAAATCTCCTACGCCCACGGCCGATAGGGACCGAACTGTCTCACGACGTTCTAAACCCAACTCACGTACCGCTTTAATCGGCGAACAGCCGAACCCTTGGAACCTGCTTCAGCTCCAGGATGCGATGAGTCGACATCGAGGTGCCAAACCTCCTCGTCGATGTGAACTCTTGGAGGAGATAAGCCTGTTATCCCCGGCGTACCTTTTATCCGTTGAGCGACGGCCCTTCCATGCGGAACCGCCGGATCACTAAGACCTGGTTTCCCACCTGCTCGACTTGTAGGTCTCGCAGTCAAGCTCCCTTTTGCCTTTACACTCTACGGCTGATTTCCGACCAGCCTGAGGGAACCTTCGCGCGCCTCCGTTACCTTTTTGGAGGCGACCGCCCCAGTCAAACTACCCACCAGACAGTGTCCCTGACCCGGATAACGGATCGAGGTTAGAACTCTAGAACAACAAGGGTGGTATTTCAAGGTTGGCTCCACCGAAACTGGCGTCCCGGCTTCAGCGCCTCCCACCTATCCTACACATGCTGACCCAAAATTCACTGCCAAGCTGTAGTAAAGGTGCACAGGGTCTTTCCGTCTTGCCGCGGGTAGCCGGCATTTGCACCGGCAATTCAATTTCACCGAGTCCCTGGTTGAGACAGCGCGGGAATCGTTACGCCATTCGTGCAGGTCGGAACTTACCCGACAAGGAATTTCGCTACCTTAGGACCGTTATAGTTACGGCCGCCGTTTACCGGGGCTTCGGTTC
>CAMYMF010000055.1:0-13038 GCA_947259355.1 uncultured Nitrospirota bacterium
CTTGAGCTCCTCCAAAGCCTGAACCTGTTCGGCGGTCTCCTCACGCAACCGGATGGCTTCCTCGTCCATCACCCCCGCTTCGAGCTTGCGTCGATCTTGCTGGCGGCTCTCAATCAAGTGATCCACACCGTAGAGGGCGACACGCCGATAGTCCCCGATAATCCGGCCCCGGCCGTAGGCATCGGGCAGCCCCGTGATGATGCCCACCCTCCGGGCCCGCAGCATCTCGTCGGTGTACGCGTTGAACACGCCCTGATTGTGGGTTTTTCGATATTCGCTAAAGATTTTCTGGATCTCCCTGGGAACCTCGTGGCCGTAAGCCTTGTAGGAGTTTTCCACCATTCGGATACCGCCAAAGGGCATGGTAGCCCGCTTCAGCGGTTTGTCCGTTTGCAAGCCGACGATCACCTCCAGATCCTTGTCGATATAACCCGGTCCGTGGGCAGCGATTCCGCCGATGGTCACGGTGTCCAGGTCCAAAAGCCCGCCTTTCTTCAGCTCTTCCCGGGTTAGGTCGAAGACGTTGGACCAGAGGCGTTTTGTCCGGTCGGTGGGGCCGGCGAGGAACTCCGGTCCCTCGGTGTATGGGCGGTAGTTCCTCTGGATGAAATCGCGCACGTCGATGCCGGTCTGCCATTTCACTCCCTGAAACCTTTTCCACGCAACTTCAGCACCAGGAGCTGTCAGGGGCCGCATCTTTGTAGCTTCCATGGGTGTCTCTCCTCTGAACAATAAGGATTAGCTTTCATAGGAGGTCAGAAAATAACCCAGAATGTGCTTCCTGTCCAGAATTAAATCCCAGCGATGGCGGCCTTGTTTTGGTTTCTTAACTATCGTGGGGCTCCGGGCAGGAGTATGAATAGCAAGGGGAGAACCAAAATCTGGTAGGTAGCGGACAGCAAATGGGGCCCGTCCCCGTGATCTTTCTCCAAAGATCGGTTGACATCTGTTGTTTCCCCCTCTCGCTGTTGCCGCGCAGGATCTGTGTGCCTCACTCCGTCACTTTGCCGCGGCTCGCTGTGCGGCGATCACTCATGCCATCTCCGGGCTAGCGCCTCATCAAGCGCGGCCAGTTGCTGTCTGCCTCTGTGATATGGGTCACCTTGTCCTGCGCCCATTTTTGTTGAATTTGGGCATTGAAATTAAGATAGAGTTTTCCACCCACAATGTCCCAGGCATCCGGATCGATATCAGCCGTGGACCCACGGCTTACCGCGTAGGCTCAAAATCCCCCATACTGCGGTGCATACTTCTCCGGGTTCTGTTGAAAGAGCTCGCGATGCGCCTCGTTTGCAAACAACCACGTGGCGTTTTGCCACCGATGTGAAAAGGCCTCTTGACCTGCGATGGGCCGCCCCTCTGTGAAATAAGCGACAGGGTCATAGCCATGAATGGCCACACCGGCCGCATTGACATTGATGGACGCCGCCTGCGTTGAGCAGGATGCGAGCAGAAGGAGCCCGGCCAAAGAGAAAGAAACGATTCTGATGCTTTTCATATTCATTTCATGCCACCTCCATACTGTTTTCCCCCGTTCCAAGCGCAGGGAAACGGCATGCGCCCCTTCTGCTGGAAGCCCCATCCGATTCTTACCACACGGTGTGCACAGTCGGCGGGTCAAAGTGCGACTCACTCCAGAACGATATTGCGGCCCCCTAAGAAATACACCCACACCAGAACCGTCAGCCAGTGCAAGATGATCGGGACCCACAGAGACTGCGAAATAATGTACGATAAACTGCATGCCAAGCCAAGGAAAAATACGACTGCCAGAAAAAAAGGGTTCAGAAAGAACTCCTGTGCAGCAGTATTGATTGTCAGAGCATTCAAAGGATGCCAGAGAACAAATGAAGTGGCGCTCAACAACGTGATCCATAAAGTAAACGGAACACCTTTTTCCTTCGCTTTGTTAGGGATCAATACACCTCTAAAAAAAAATTCTTCAAGAAGCGATGGAAAGATGAAAAGGGTAAGAGGCAGTGTAAGAACCAAATCGGAGTCGACGAATCCGTAACGGAACAGTCCGGCACTTGAGCCGAATGCGAATGCAATCAAAGCATACGAGAGGGCAATCCCCAGCGAATACTGGACTCCATTCAAAGGCGCTGTCTTCAATCCCAGCAGCAAGTTATTTCTTAAATAGCGAATCATGGTTTCGATGCATGATAGGTCCGCGCAGTGTCGTTCTGAATCGATGGCGGGGCCCAGATCGTTGAGGCAACCCCCATTGCCATGATCGTTTCCACGGAACACCCTCGCGAGGCAATCTTCCATGAGCGCCCCTGCTCCAGATCTGTCGTGGGTGTGACAGTGCAGCTAGAAGGAATACAGGGGTTGCAGTAGCTTTGAGGAGCGGCATGGTCGTTAGTCACGACAATCGGTGTAAGGCGAAAGTCGCCGGGATATGGATGGCTGCTTCGCCCACGCCTAAAAGCCCGAAGCGTCGGTGTTTTGGGCTCTCCTTCTCACACGGTGCACGAACCGGCACCGCTTTCCCCAGTGAAAATAGAGGTGCACGGCGGCCAGGCAGAGTGTCGTGTAGGCGAAGTAGCGGTGCGGTACGAACCTGCGAAGCTCCAGTTCGGACTGGATGTAACCGAGGAGACCGGTGGTGCAGATGGAGACGAGGAGCATAAGACTGACAACGTAGCGAAGCGTCTCGCGTTTCATAGCATGCCCACGGCATGCAGGTATATGACGGCTTCCCGACGGCCGTCGACGCCGATGAGTTCATTGACCTTCTTGTCCAGAAAAGCACCGACCGGCACGGAACCCAGGCCGAGGGAGACGGCCTGCAAAGCGATATTCTGGCTGATGTGGCCCGCCTCCATGTAGGTGTACCGATATCCCCGCTCTCCGTATTTGTGACGGATCCGATCAAAAACCGCTGCCAGGGCAAAGGTGACATTCGCCTCGCCAAGCATCTCCTGGTTCAATCCTGCACTCGTCAGCTCCCCGCTGAAATCCCCCTCGCGCACCTGCTCGAGAGCATGGGCTTCGATGGCATAGTGATAGATTCCTTTCGGAAGATCCGTTACACGATTGACCACGACGTATACCTCGAAAGGATAGAGCGCCCCTGCGGAAGGGGCGGTGCGCAGGGTATGTCCGTAGATCTTCCCCGTCACGCCCTGGGCGGCGAAGAGCAACTGGGAGAGGGTGGACAGGGGCATCGATTTCTTGGCGTAGTTGCGCACCGAGCGTCGTTCGGCCAGGGACTCTTCCAGCGGCACCCCCCGATAATCCGGTTTCGGCAATTTCGTCACGGTGGCTCCGGAATAACTCTTGTAAGCTGCCGGCCTGTCCGGTTTCAGGCGAAACAGATCGAGCACGATGTCCGGCCATGTCAATGAGGTCTGCCCATGGAATCGCTCGCCGATGCTTTCCCTGTCCCCATCCTCTTCTGCGTGACTGATGGGCGTCGCGCTACCCGCGATGATGCCGAGCAGGAGCAGGGGCAGAAGAATTGGCCAGGCTCTGTAGGGCACGATGAAGCCTCATGTCGCAATGATGGCCACATTTTACCGCGGCGGGGGAGCCTGTCAATTGTGGAAGCGATCCTCGAGGAATGAACGGCACATCACCGAGCAGGGATAAAGGAGAAACCAGCAGGGATCACGCCGATCCGGGGGGCGGGGCCGTAGGTCTCTACGCTCCATCTTCGCAAAGCCCGCTGATCAGGAAGTAGTGTCAGGGAGGGCAGACGGCCCTTGGGCGGATTCTGTGTGACCAAGCAGAGGCGTGCCGTACGGGCGGCCTCCAGGACCTTGAAGGCTCGGTGCTCGCCCGGTTTACGGAAAGGGTAGGCCGCCGGCAGTGCGGGCTTTCTTAGCACGGCTTCAAAGTTTTTCTCCGCCGGGCTCTGCCCACGGCCCCGGAGACCCGCGAAGAGCACGATGGCGCCGCCCCGCCGCACGAGACGCCTTCCTTCGAGAACGTAGTTGAAAAGCCGAGAGGTTTGGTAGAGGCTTTCGTCCTTCGGGTGGTCAGATCCTATGACAAGCAGGTCAAATTGGCCATGTACTTTGCAGGCGAAGACGCGCCGGGCGAGCCGGACCGCGTCGAGAAAGGATCTGCGGGCCTCGCCGATGGCAAAGCCGGCCAGCTCCTTCTGTGCGTTGTTGACGATGTTCAGGGAATCCATGGGGAGGCTAATCTGATCGACTGCCTGCCAGAGGAACAGCTGGAAGGGGTTCGTACGGATGTTGCCGGCGCGCACACTTTTTTGGGAGAGATAAGCCACCGAATGGGTTTTGAGGATCGTTTCTTTGCCTGCCAAACCGATGGCGATCCCCTTGACCCCGCCGCTGAAACCGGCGTAGAGGTGTGGCTCCACCACACTGACGGTGAAGAGGATATCGCAGGAGAGGAGTCTGCGGTTGAGTGTAATGGGAATACCCGATGCGGTGCCGAAACGCCGCACGCCACTCAGGTGGTGCTGCGTGATGCGGTGTTGTGCGACAAAGTCGGATCCGAGGAAATCAGCAAGTTCCTGCGGCGTAAGCTGCCGGTGCAGGCCGAGCGCGATAATGAACTCGACCTGCGCCGAAAGAGCCGTCAGTCTCTTCGCCAGGGGCGATAAAATCTTTCGCGCATGAAAATCCCGGGTGGGATCGGGGATAATGACGCCGATCTTCCTGCCGGCCAGGCGGCGCCCTTTCTTGCGGAAATACTCTTTCAGCGATGCCCTCAGGGTGGACCACGGCACCCGTTCAGGGGTATGCTCGGGAGTGAGCATCTGCACGGAAGAGAACCGCCGCAGGTTCAAAGGGATCTTCCGTTTCCCGGCGAGGACAAAGTAACCCATCTGGATTCCGTGCAAGGAGGAGGCGGGATCACCCGCCTCCCTACGCGTTGAGAATGTTCATGGCTTCTTCCCGATAGGAGTCCATGAGGTAGGGGATACCGGTCACCTTGGCGCACTCCTCGCTCAGGGACATGAGCTCGTTGCGGGTGATGGACTCGATGTTGAAGCAGCGTGCGCCTGCCATCAACTGCTGCAGGCCTACTTTCAGCTTGTCGCAGTAACTATAGATCCCAATGGCACCGAGGGGAATCTTTTTGATTTCCGATGTGCCGACCAGGTCGACGACATTTTCGTAATTTACGAAAATTTCTGAGGGCTTGATGCCATAATGATTGACTGTCTTCGGCAGGTTGTCTTCTTTGATCCATTTGTCGATGTTCTTGCCCACCATGCCGGGAATCATGAGGGCCCGGCCCATGCAGACAGCCTTGGTAAAGGGCGCCCCCAGTGCCAGCACCTTGAAGATGTGATCCTCGGCGCTAAAGCCGCCGGCAAAGGCCATGTCGCTCACCCGCTCCCCCTTGTCGTGGAGCATCTTGGCGAACTCATGGGCCGCCGCATGGAGATGGAGCGACGGCATCCCCCACTCTTCCATCATCCGCCAGGGGCTCATGCCCGTTCCGCCGGGGGCCCCGTCGATGGTGAGCAGGTCGATCTTGGCCTTGGACGACCATTTAATGGCCATGGCCAACTCCCGGAGGCCGTACGCGCCGGTCTTCAGCGTGATCCGCTTGAAGCCGAGTTTGCGCAGGCGATCCACCTCGGCATAGAATTCCCCTTCGTCGATGAAGCCGAGACGGCTGTGCCGCTCGAACTCTTTGAGCGCACCGTCTTCGAACGCGGTCTGGTTGATCGGACCCGAGGGATCGGGGGTAACGATATATCCCCGCTTCTGCAATTCCAGGGCCCGCTCCAGGGTGTTGACCTTGATCTCGCCGCCGATGCATTTGGCGCCCTGGCCCCATTTGAGTTCAATGGTTTCGATGCCGTGCTGGTTGATGATATACTCCGCCACGCCCAGGCGGGTATCCTCCACGTTGAGCTGAATCAGAATCTCACCGTTGCCCCGGTGATAGCGGCGGTAGCTTTCGATCCGGCGATCCATATCGGGGGACTTGATGACCTTGCCATCCTTGTCGAGTTCCAGTGCCGGATCGATGCCGCAGACGTTTTCTCCGCAGACAATGGTGACGCCGCCCAGGGCGGCGCCGACGGCGAAATGCTCCCAGTTGACGCGGGCGATTTCGGTCGATCCGAGCGCGCCGGTGAACACGGGGAGGTCCATCTTGACCTTCTGGCTCCAGCCGTAGGCGGTCTCGGTGTTCACCGCGGGGAAGCGGGCCGTGTCCGGATTGCCTTCCACGCCTTCCGGCAGTCCTTTGGCACCCAGGGCATAGCCGTGAATGTTGAGATGGGAATAGTCGATGGGATAGTCTTTGTCCCCGCCCGCGGTGACTTCACCGAAGGGGCCTGGATAGATCAGTTCCCGCCCTCGGAAGGTCGCCTTGAAGATCTCGCAGTTGCCCCGGCAGCCATCCACGCAGCGGGTACAAATCCCGCTCATGGGGGTGATACTTTTCGATCGATTGAAGGTCAGGGTTGCTTCATTGGCATTGGGTCGTTGCAGATTCATCGTCTACCTCCTTTGGGTGGGATTGAAGGCGCTAAGGTAGGGATCACTTCCTTCGAGACTTGTTACCGGCAACCGGACCCGATTCGAAACGTCGTCATTTCAAAATAATAGTGCTTCTTGAGGAAGGAAAATAAGCGTTAATGGAAGCTCCCGTCCCATTGCTATCGTTTTATATCGGGATTGCCGCTCCGCGTCAACAGAAAACGGCACACCCAGATTGGAAAATGGCAAATGAGAAATGGGCAGTGAGCGGTGAAGAGCTGGAGGACGAAAGACGGAGGACAGAGGACGGAGAAAGGCCAGTGGGCAGTAGGCGGTGAGCAGTGGGCGGTGAGCAGTGGGCGGTGAAGAGCTGGAGGACGGAAGACGGGGGACGGAAGACGGAGGACGGAAGACAGGCAGTTCGAATGACCGACGATGGGTTTTTGCCGTCATCTGGTTCAATTGCGTGCTCTGCCCCATTAGAACCAGGGGCAGTTTCTCGGGGCGAGCGGTGAGATGGTTTCGGGTCTTGGCTTTAACGCGAAAGGACTTTCTTTGCGCCCTTTGCGTCTGTGGTGAGATGGCTTCTAGATCTTGCCTTTAATGAAAAGCGGGTTTCTCTGCGGTAAAAGCTATTCTTTGTGAAGGATCAATCAAACGCGGCGGGGCGGTTCGGATCCTGCAGGTGTGCCTGCACCTCGGCGAGATGACGCGCGTGGGTGCGGGCCTGGGAGAGCGGAGGCAGTGCGTCGAAGCCGAAGAAGCCCACGTCCATGGTCTCATCGCCGGCCTGCGGCTGCCCACCGGTGATGTCGCAGAGAAAGACGATCTTGTAGGCGTGGAAGAAGGCGAGGGGCTTGCCGCCGCGGTTGGCATCGAAGACGCCGATCACCTTTCGCGGAGTCACTTCGAAGCCACTCTCCTCCAGCACTTCCCGGGCGACCATCTCGGAGGGGATCTCCCCGACATCGGCCCAGCCGCCCGGCATGCACCACCGCTCATCCATCCGCTCCTGGACAAGTAGAATCCGGCCGTCCCGTACCAGGGCGCCCCGCACGTCGATCTTGGCGGTGGCATAGCCCGGCTGCGCGAGGAAGTTCCGGGCGAGAGTCGCTTGCGAGCAGCGGGTGTGCTGCGCGACAATCTCTGCGGCAATTTCGGTGAGCCGTTGGTATCGCTCAGTCTCATAACGGGTGCCGGCGAAGGCAAGGCCCGTCTGGCAGAGGGACTGGATCTCCCGGGCCCAGGCGAGCCAGGGGGGCATGTCGGATTCCGTCAGGGGCTGGCCCTCCTCTAGACGTTCTCTTCGAGTTCCCAGATGCCGCAAGGGCAGATGCCGGCACAGAAACCGCAACCGATGCAGAGGTCGTCTTTCACGACATATTCGAAAGTGCCGCCGTCGCCCCCGATCCGGCTGATGGCACCATAGTAGCAGGAGACCTCACACATGCCGCAGTCTCGGCAGGAGCCACAGGACATGCATTTGTTTGCCTCCTCCTCGACCACGAACTCATCCGAACGGGCTGCTTCGTAATAAACGGTCTTGATTCGCTCCCGGGGAATCTCCCGCTGGATTTCCGGCACATAGTCGTAGTTCATCATCTGAGTGTGGATCACGTCGGCCGCAATCCGGCCCTGGCCGATGGCGTGGGTGACGAGTCCGGGCTGGGTCGCATCGCCCACGCCGAAGACTTTCACATCCGTTGTCTGTCCCAGCTCGTTCACGACGAGGTAACCCCGTTCGGTGTGGATGCTCTGCGGGAGAAAGTCGAGTACCGGCACTTCGCCGATGGACATGATGACTGCGTCGGCGTCCACAGCGGTGCCGTCTTTGAAGTGGACCTTCTTCTTTTTGGGGTCGTACCTCTCGGTCACCTTGGGATAGAGGATCTGGGTTCCCCTGGATCGGGCGAGCTCCTGCTCCTTGCTGAAGCTGGCCGGGGGCTGTATATCGACGGCCGTCACTGATCGGGCGCCGCAGGCGTAGGCCTGGCAGGCGATGTCCATGCCGGCGTTGCCAGCACCGATGACCACGACATCCTGTTTCTTGAAGTCCAAGGTCTCACCGTAGTTGACCTGCTTGAGAAATTCGATGCCCGGGATCACGTCTTCGTATCCCTTGAAGGGAACCATCCGTGCTTCGTGCGCGCCGACGGCAATCACGACGACCTCGTGTGTGTCGTAGATCTCCTTGAAACGTTTCCGGCTCACCTTTGTTTTGAGATGAACGTTGATCCCCATCTCTTCGAGGCGGGAGATTTCCTTCTTCAGAATCTTCTGCGGGAGCCGCTCCCGTGGGATGCACATCTCCAGTTTGCCGCCGAGGTGATTGGAGCCTTCGTAAAGGTCCACTTCGTGTCCCTTGAGCGCGAGCTGCCATGCGGTGGAGAGCCCCGCAGGACCGGCACCGATGACGGCCACCTTCTTGCCCGTGGCGCGGGCCTTCTCCGGTGCCGGAATCTCGAGGCTGAGGCTGCCCAGGTTCTTAATGTCCAGAGGCTGATCGATTTCGCCGCGGGTACAGGCGTCCATACAGAGATTGGGGCAGACCTGCCCGCAGACGCTGGCCGGAAATGGGCTGTACTGCAGCACCAGGGCCAGGGCGTCTTCCAGTCTGTTCTGCCGGATCAGGCTGGCCCGCTTGTGGGACGGGATGCGGGAGGGGCAGTTGTAGGCGCAGGGTGGCAGGTAGAAGTCATTTCGCCACACCGGTCGGAAGCGCCGGTTCTTGTCGGTCGTGATGTAAGGCAGAATCGTCTGGTCATGCTCGAGGTACTCACCGAAGATGCCCCCCTTGCCAACGCCTGCGTCCCACACCTGCGTACGGAACTCGTGCATGGGGACCTTCATGCCCCGACGGGCCGCCTTCTCTGCGGGAGTGTACGCGATGAGTTTGTTCCAGTCTTCCGGAGAGCGGGTCAGTTCTTCGAGATAGGCCATCCGGTCGATGGCCTTGAGGTAGGGCTTGATATTTTTCGTGAGCCACTCCCAGTCCTGGGGGGTCAACGGGACGCACTGGACATCCTTTTCACTGTAGCCCTGGATGGGGCCCCGGAAATAAATGGTGCCGCCGACCATCCCCACGCAGGGGCGGTAGCCCAGGATGTTGTCGGGGTTGCGCGGCTCGACGCCGCAGACCACCGCGATGCCACCGGCCTTGAACTCCGCAAAGGAGTCGCCCACGTCGCGGAAATACCACGACTGCAGGGGCTCAAAGCGCGGGTTGTATTTGGTCATCGTGTCGCAGCGCGCGCCGCCGCCACCCTGAACATAGAGAATTCCCTGGGCACCCGCGTTGTGGGCCCCGTTGGTCACGTCTCCCAAGACGGTGATTTTGGCCCCGCAGTTGATCCAGCCCACATCGTCAGAAGCGCTCCCCCTGACAACGATCTCGGTGCCGGCCATTCCCATGCTTCCGAGGCGCTGACCCGAGGGGCCGTCGATGGTGATCCTGAGCTTCTTACCGTTGGGCCAGATGCGGCCGCCGATGCCGTGCTGACCGTCGGCATGAATGGTGAGCGTTTGCTTGCCCGCTCGCGCGGCCTGCTGAATCTGCTCTTCCAGCTCCCGGGAGGAGACCCGTTTCCCGTTGACCTTTCCCTGTATCACCATGGTTGCCTCTAACAGACGTAGCTGATCTCGAGTCGCTCCGCGACGGCCTTATCGGCGACGCCGAGCGCATCGGACATGCCGATGGGAAGCTCGGTGCTCCGCCCGAGGGGGGCAAAGATCTTCTTGAGCTCCACATCGGCCGCCTTGAAGACATCGACGACCCGCTCGGCGACCTTGTCGGGGTCGAGCCGGCGGTAGAGTTTTGGATCCTGGGTCGTGATGCCTCGCGGGCAGCGTCCCGTATTGCACAGATTGCAGCGATTGTACTCGTCGCCGAAGCAATCCGCCCCGGCCTGCATGATGTACTTGCCGATGTCGACGGCCGAGGCGCCGAGCATGATCATGGCGGCCGCGTTGGCCGCCAGATTGCCGGCCTTGCCCATCCCGCCGGCGGCGATGAGGGGCAGTTCATTCTGTTTGCCTTGCTTGACCAGATCGAGGTAGCAGTCCCGTATGTTGGAGGCAATGGGATGCCCCATCTTGTCCATGCTGACATTGTAGGCCGCGCCCGTGCCGCCGTCCTCGCCGTCGATGCAAAGCGCCGCCGCATAGGGATTCCTCGCCAGGTTGTTGAGCACGGCCAGCGCGGTCTTGGTTCCCGAAATCTTCGGATAGACGGGGACCCGGAAGCCCCAGGCCATGGACATGGACTGGATCATCTTGGCGACGGCCTCCTCGATGGAGTATTTGGTCTGGTGCGTCGGCGGCGAGGCGAGGTCGACGTACAGGGGGACCCCGCGGATCTTGGCGATCAGGTTGAGCACCTTGTAGGCCATGAGCAGGCCCCCGTCGCCGGGCTTGGCGCCCTGGCCGTATTTGATCTCGATGGCCGCAGGGTCCTCCGTCATCTCGGGGATGGCGTGGACGATCTCGTCCCATCCGAAGTAGCCCGAGGCGATCTGAAGAATAAAGTATTTGGCAAAACGGGATTTGAGAAGCCGCGGCGGCATGCCCCCTTCTCCGGAGCACATGACGACCGGCAGGCCTTCCACCTCATTCAGATAGGCCACGCCCATGGCCAGGCCTTCCCACATATGCGGTGAGAGGGCACCGACGGACATGCTTCCAATCCGAATGGGGAAGATCTCCCGGACGGGGGGGATAAAGCCTGATTCCTCACGCACCTGGAGATGTCCGTTCCTCTGCTCCAGCGGGAGTTTTTCCGGCGGCAGGTTTCGCCCCAAGAGGGTCCGGATCCGAAACTCGTGGCGTCCCGCATCGAGGGCGGGGTCGGTGAGCATGGAGATCCGGGTGAATTTGAGCTGGTCCACCGTCGAGGGACTCGGGTCGTTTCGCCGGCCGCCTCGCTTGTAAGGCACGCCCCCCTTGTTCTTGAAGATGAGGAACTTGTGCTGCGGATTGTACTCGGGCTCGATGGCCACCGTGGGGCAGACCAGAGAACAGCTTCCGCAGCCTGTGCAGTAGCGTTCGATGTCGACGTTTTGCCGGACCCCCTGGGTCAGGCGGCGGACCGTTTTCGGCGTTGGCACGGGCCCTTCGGAGTGAATCAACCGCTGAGCGAAAACAGTCGGTTCGATGGCGTTGACCGGACAGACGGCGGTACAGCGGCCGCAGCGGGTGCAGCGGTCTTCCCGCCACCGGATGATGTAGGGAAGCTCCTTGAGGGTCAACTCGTGATTCTGATCTAGCCGTTCAGCTGGTTCCATAGGCGGATCTCCCCGGCCCCCGGAGGGACCATGACCATATCGTATTTCATGGGTGAGAAGTCCCGGGCCTTGTCCCGCTTGGGGACCGCCCGATCCAGGCCGCACTCCTCCGACATGAGGGCGACCTTGCCGGGGACGCCGCCCACGACGCCGGGGCGGAGTTTCTTGGCGTCCTGTGCCATGAAGAGCGTGCCGTCCGGTGTGAACCCGATGACACAGTTGGGCCCGTCGATACAAAGGGGCCTGAGAGACTTCTTGATCAACCGCAGCGCGTCGGCATCGGGACGGCGCGCCATCTCGGAATCCTGCAACGGCGTGATGACGTCCTTGTAATAGGGCAAAGGATAGTGCAGCTGCCGGTGGCAGTAGTGCAGGATATGGGCGAACACCTCACTGTCGCTGTTGTACCCCATGTAGCCAGGGAATCTCCGGCCGGAGAGAAACTCCCGGATCGGCACGAAGGCCGTGTTCTCGCCGTTCGTCATGGTGCAGTAGCCTTGCAAGAAAAAAGGGTGACAGGCATAGAGATAGATGGCGTAGTTCGTGTTCTGCCGCCCCTGCGCGAGTACGATCTTGGCCGTGAGACCGTTGCTCTCGAGACCGAAGAACTCGGCCACCGCCAAGGGATCTCCCACTTCTTTCAAGGTGATCACGTCGGGATAGAAGGAGAAGACGAACAGGGACTCGTCCTGTTCACCGAGGGTCCGCAGGGTCAGGCGCGTCTCCATGAGAAGCTGCTCTTTTTCTTCCCGGGTTTTGTCTTCGTAGACTTGGGGATACTGATAGGCCTTGGCGAAATAGTGACCCCGTCGGCGTATTTCCGAGCCGCGCACCTCCCGGATCGTCGGCTCCCAGGAATACTTCTCCCGGAAACCCGCGGCGGCCATGTGGCGGTCCAGCGTCCTGATCCCATCGTTCGAAGCGATGCCCGAGAGAATGGGATAGGCCTTGAGATGTTCAAACTCGCCCCCCAGGTCTTTGAGCACCAGCCCCAGCCCGGAGCCGTCATGCCCTTCCTTCATGGTGTCAAGAGCCAGGATGTTCTCCATGGGCGAGAAGTAGTCGTGGGATGTGATGGCACTTAAACGGCACATGGTGTGTCCTTCGTGCTTATCGTTATATGTCGAGGGCGGCCTCGACGGCATGACTTCCGTGCTGAGCCGGGATACCGCTCAACCTGCATCGTAGCGCTTCCCAATGGAATGGATGGGTGCTGCTGAAACTCGGCAGGTTGCTAACCCGGATATTGCGTGAGCAAATCTATTACGAGGCCGGATAGGCTGCGCCATGCGGCGTTGCGGCATATTTCCTGACTTTGGAATATTTCAATATGCCTG
>CAMYMF010000055.1:13065-20765 GCA_947259355.1 uncultured Nitrospirota bacterium
GGAATATTTCAATATGCCTGCAGCCAGAAAATCTGCCGCGCCTTGCCTGGCTTGCCTCTTCGACCCCTCATGACGATCACTCATGCAATATCCGGGCTAAAGCGAACCGTTGGGTTGTACATGGAGCCTGATGATCGATGCCGTATTCGATCCGTCCCGATTCTCTTTCATCGGCATGTCGTGACCACGAGAGCTTTACCATTTTATTGATTGTAGACCCCTGTGTCAACCAGAAAATGCCAACGGCCCGGGGCCATGAATGTTCCTGATACACCAATAAGTTGCGTGAATCATGCAGGATTCGAACGAGGCGCGCGCGGGGTACTACAAAGCCCAAAGGGCCACGCAATTAAGTTCAAGATATGCCAGGCAAGCGGCCATGTTGCCGTAATTCTGTGGTGAATCTTCTCTATTTGTGGTAATGTTGCCTTCACGTCAATGGGACGCCACACGGCTTTGAGCGGCCGGAAAAGAAGGAAGGACGCGGTGGATATCAGCAGACAGCGAAAAATCATCGCCATTCTCAGGGTCCTGAGCAATGCGCGCGGGCCCCTGGGCAGCTCCCAGATTGCCGAGCAGTTGGAGGCCTTCGGGATTCATCTGAACCATCGCACCGTTCGATACTATCTCTTGATGACCGACGCGCAGGGACTCACGCGCAAGGCGTCCGGAAGGCTGGGCCGGACCATCACCCCGGCTGGCAAAGCGGAGCTCCATGATGCCCTCGTTGTGGACAAGGTGGGGCTGGTCTCCTCCCGCATGGACGCGTTGGCCTATCGCATGAACTTCTCTCTGAAAAAGAAAGCAGGACAGGTGGTACTGAACATCTCCCTGGTCGACTCGCGGCGGCTTCGAGAGGCCATCCATCGGATGGTGCCGGTATTCGAGAAAAACCTCGGCATGGGGCAGCACCTCTGCCTCGGGGGGGCCGGCACCGAAATGGGAGATTTCCCGGTGCCCGAGGGCAAGACGGCCATCGGGACGATCTGCTCCGTGGCCCTGAACGGATTGCTGATCCATGCAGGGATCCCCGTCACCTCCAAGTTCGGCGGCCTGCTTGAAATCTATCAGGGCAAGCCGTACCGGTTCACCGAGATCATTCATTACGACGGCTCTTCCCTCGATCCGCTGGAGATATTCATCAAGGGACACATGACGAGGGTCTCCGATGCGGTTCGTACGGGACGGGGACGGATCGGCGCCAGCTTTCGGGAGATCCCCGCCGCGGCCCTGGCCGACCTGGGCAAGCTGCTGAAGCAGCTGGAAGGCGTTGGCCTGGGGGCCGTGCTGGCGGTGGGGAGGCCGAACCAGCCGCTGCTCGATATTCCAGTGGTGGAAGGCCGGGTCGGCATCATTGTGGCGGGAGGTCTCAATCCGGTCGCGGCGGTGGAGGAGGCCGGCATCCCCACGGAAAACCTGGCCATGGGCACGCTCTTTGAGTTTCAAGACCTGATTCCCTATGGGGAAGCGCAACGGTGTTGCCGGGAAGGCCTGCATCCAGCGAATGGCTTGACAAGAAAACAACCCATCGGTTAGAGTGAGCCCCGTCTTTGCGCGGGTCTCGAAACAACAACGGAGAACTCATGGTCAAGCTCGCACCCTCCATCCTCTCGGCGGACTTTGCACGACTGGGCGAGGAGATACGGGCCGTCGAAGAGGCGGGGATCGATTACATTCACGTCGATGTCATGGACGGGCACTTCGTGCCGAACATCACCATTGGTCCGCCGGTGGTGAAGGCGATCCGAAAGGTGACCGGCCTGCCTCTGGACGTGCACCTCATGATATCCGAGCCCCAAGATTATGTGGCGCAGTTCGTCCAGGCCGGCTCGGATATTTTGATGGTCCATGCCGAGGCGTGCGTCCATCTCGATCGGGTGGTGCAGCAGATGAAGGACCTGGGGGTCCGTGCAGGGGTTGCCCTGAATCCGCATCAGCCTTTGGCCGTCCTGGAGTATGTCCTGCAGGATCTGGACCGGGTTCTCATCATGACGGTCAACCCCGGTTTCGGTGGGCAGAGCTTCATCGAAGGGGTGCTGCCGAAAATCACCCGCCTCAAAGAAACGATTCGGGACCAGGGGCTGAACTGCGAGATCGAAGTGGATGGGGGGGTGACTGTTGACAATGCCCGGAGAATCGCGGATGCCGGCGCCGACGTCCTCGTCTCGGGATCGGCCATTTTCGGAACGAAAGACTACAAGGCCACCCTCGCCCGCTACCGGCAGGTGCTTTCCTGATTCAAATCAATTCGTTTTGTAGAGAGGGCGGGCACCTTTTCGGTTGTGGGAGCAGCGTGCGTGCCTCCAGGCGGGACGGAACCCTTCGGCCAGCGCAGGCAACCGGTCGCGTGGGCAAAAATCAGCCTTTATTTTCTTGACTCCCCTCGCAAAAATGAATATTATCAATTATTTTAGGTCGCAATAGGTGCGTGCCTGAAACACGCGTTCGTGTGTCGACGCCAGTCGGCCCGCAAGCAGGGGATTTGCCGTTTTGTTTGACACCCTCACGGAAAAATTCAATACCGTCATCCGCAATGTGACCGGTAAGGGAAAGCTTTCCGAGGAGAATATCCAGGACGCGCTGAAAAGCGTAAAAATGGCCCTCCTCGAGGCCGATGTGAACTACAAAGTCGTCCGTGACTTTCTCAACCGGGTCAAGGAGCGATCCCTGGGTGAGGAGGTGCATCGCAGCCTCAATCCCGGTCAGCAGTTCATCAAGGTGGTCCAGCAGGAGCTGACGGCCCTCATGGGGTCCACCGACAGCAAGGTGCAGCTCGCCTCCGCGCCGCCGACGGTGATCATGGTGGCGGGGCTTCAGGGTTCCGGGAAGACGACGAGCGTGGCCAAGCTGGCGCGGATCTACAAGAAGAAGGGACACCGTCCTCTCATGGTCGCGGCCGACGTTTATCGACCGGCGGCCATCGACCAGCTGCAGGTGCTCGGGCGGGAACTGGGGATACCGGTCTACAGCGCCGATGGCCAAGACCCTGTGGCCATCTGCCACACGGCGAAACAGAAGGCCCTCTCCGAAGGCTTCGACCTGTTGTTTCTCGATACGGCCGGTCGGCTCCACATCGACGACGTGCTGATGCAGGAGCTGGAACGGATCAAGGCGGATGTGTCGCCCCATGAGATCCTCTTCGTGGCGGACGCCATGACCGGTCAGGATGCAGTGAATATCGCCCAGCGCTTCAACGAACGTCTAGAGATCACCGGGGTGATCCTGACCAAGCTGGACGGGGACGCCCGGGGCGGCGCGGCGCTGTCCATTCGCACCGTCACCGAAAAACCGATCAAGTTTGTCGGGGTGGGTGAGAAGATGGACCAGCTGGAGGTCTTCCACCCCGACCGGGTGGCCTCGCGTATTCTCGGCATGGGCGACATGCTGACCCTCATTGAGAAAGCCGAATCCACCTTCGACGAGCAGCAGGCTGTCCGGCTGGAGCAGAAGATACGCAAGCAGCAATTCACCCTCGATGACTTCCGGGATCAGCTCAAGGGGATCCGGAAGATGGGTTCCCTCGAGCAGTTGATCAAGCTCATTCCCGGCATGGGCCGGATGCAGGCGCTCGATACCATGCAGCCCGATGAACGGGAGCTGGCCCGCATCGACGCGATCATCAGCTCCATGACCCCCGCTGAACGGTCGTCGTACCAGCTCATCAACGGGTCCCGCCGCAAACGGATTGCCCGCGGCAGTGGCACGACGGTGCAGGATATCAATCGGCTGCTGCAGCAGTTTGCGCAGATGCAGAAGATGATGAAGATGTTGACCAAAGGGGGCATGCCGGCGCTGCCCGCGGGAATGCCCGGCTCTGGGATGGGGATGGCCCATCCGCTGAATATGGGCGGAAAGCTGAGAAAGAAGCCCAAGAAGAAGCGTAAGATCCGAAGGTGATACGGATGCTCACCCACCGGCCCTTTGCGAAGCCTCGTATTTCGAACATGGCGGTAACGGGTGGGTTTGCCCCATACGCCGGGCAGTCCTGTCGTGAGCATCCGATGCCCCTGAGAATGCACGGCAACTCGGTTTCGTAGAATTCATTCGTGACCATAAGGAGGTGAGAGTCATGGCTGTATCCATTCGTCTGAGCAGGCGCGGCGCGAAAAAGGTCCCCTTTTATCGCATCGTCGTGGCCGACTCCAAGCGGGCCCGCGACGGTAAGTTCCTTGAGCTGGTCGGCACTTACGATCCCCGAAAGGAGCCATCGGAGGTCAAGTTCAATGAAGAGGCCGTGCTGAAATGGCTGCGAACGGGCGCCCAGCCCACGGAGACCGTGAAGCGGTTTCTCAAGGGCCAGGGCATCTGGGGGAAGTTCACCCAGACACCCCAGACGGGCTGAGCAGACGCGCGCGGGTTGGATGGACATTGGGAGGGGGTGACCGAAGATGAGAGATCTCATACTGTACATTGTCAAGGCGCTGGTGGACAATCCGGAGGCGGTGGATGTACGCGAAATCCAGGGGGAGAAGACAACGGTCATAGAACTCAAGGTCGCCCAGGAGGACCTAGGAAAGGTGATCGGCAAGCAGGGCCGCACGGCGCGGGCCATTCGAACCATTCTCAACGCGTCCGGGACCAAGCTCGGCAAGCGCTGCGTGCTCGAGATCATTGAGTAGGCGTGCTTGTACGTGTGCGGGGCTATGGAAGAGTGGATTGTCGTTGGGACCATTTACCGCACCCACGGTTTGCGGGGAGACGTGAAGGTCTATCCCCTCACCGACTCGCCCCGGCGTTTTCTCGACCTGACCGATGTTGTCATCGAAGATCGCCGCGGGGGGCGATGCGGCGCGACCATTGATCGGGTGCGATTTCAGAAGGACCGCGTGATCCTTCACTTCGAAGGGAAGAATTCCGCAGAGACGGTGGCCCCGTACCTGCAGGGGCAGATTCTCGTGCATCGCTCCCAGGCGGTGCCGCTGCCCGAGGGGCGCTACTATTTTGCAGACATCATCGGCCTGTCCGTCTATACGGAGGCCGGTCAGTGTCTCGGCAAGGTGACGGATATTCTCGAGACCGGTAGCAACGAGGTCTATGTGGTATCGCAGGGGGGCCGGGAAGTTTTGATCCCGGCCATTCGGGAGGTGATCCGGGAGGTTGATCTAAAGGGCGGTCGTCTCGTCATCCACGTGATGGAGGGGCTCCTTGGGTAGTTTTGTCTGGGACGTCCTGACCCTTTTCCCGGAGATGGTCACGGCCTATCTCGATGCCGGTATCCTCGGGCGGGCTCGGAAGCAGGGGGCCATCACCGTCGGGGTGCACGACATCCGCGACTACACGCGGGACAAGCACCGGATGGCCGATGATTATCCCTACGGCGGCGACCCCGGCATGGTGTTGAAGCCGGAGCCGATCTTTCGGGCCGTGGATTGTGTCCGTGAGAAAACCCCCGAATCTCGCGTGGTTCTCATGTCGCCGGGCGGACGGCCCTTTGATCAGGCAGCGGCGCTCCGTCTGGCCCGCGGCCCCCAGGCGGTGACGCTGATCTGCGGACGCTACGAGGGGGTCGACGAGCGGGTGGTACAGCGCCTCATCGACGAAGAGATCTCCATCGGAGACTATGTCATCTCGGGAGGAGAGCTCGCCGCACTGGTGGTAGTGGATGCCGTGTCGCGCTGCCTGCCGGGCGTGGTCGGAGACGAGCGGTCGGTGACGTCCGACTCCTTTTACCGGGGGATTCTCAAGCATCCCCAGTATACCCGGCCGGAGGTGTATCGGGGCCTCTCCGTCCCGGCTGTACTGCTCAGCGGGCATCACGAAGAGATCCGCCGTTATCAGCGGCGCAAAGCGCTGGAAAAGACATGGCGCAATCGTCCGGACCTACTGGAGAAGGCCGAACTCTCCAAGGAGGACCGCGAATATTTGGCCCGGTTGCAACGGAGCGGCGGCGGTCGACCGGCGGGGTTTGAGGGATTCTAACGCGATTTATCGAAAAGGAGAGTCAACGGTGAACATCTTGGAGTCATTGGAAACGCGGGAGTTGAAAAGGGATATTCCCACGTTCAAAGCGGGCAGTACCGTGCGCGTGCACGTGCGAGTCGTGGAGGGCAAGAAAGAGCGTATCCAGATTTACGAAGGTGTGGTGATGGGAACCTCGGGTAAGGGGATCCGGAAGACCTTCACGGTGCGAAAGATCTCCAACGGCGTCGGTATCGATCGCGCTTTTCCGCTGCATTCGCCCATCATCGATCGGATCGAGGTCGTCCAGCATGGAAAAGTTCGTCAAGGCAAGCTCAACTATCTGCGGAAGCGATCGGGCAAGCAGGCGAGACTCCAGGAAATCTCCCGGGAAAAGCGGGAGAAGATGAAGAACGCTGAGAACGCGTCGGATTGAGGCGAACCTCTTTGCGGAAAGGACCGAGTGGCGGGTCATTGGAGAGGCAGGGATAAACGTTCGGGGGATCTCTTCGCGGCAGAGCCGCAGTGCGCCCCTCTCTTTTTCGAAGAAGAAGCCCGCCGTCGCGGCTACCATCGAGTCGCCGGCATCGATGAAGCGGGTCGCGGTCCCTTGGCGGGGCCGGTGGTGGCAGCTGCAGTCGTGCTGCCTGCAGATTGTCGTATTGCCCAGCTGACCGATTCCAAAAAACTTACGCCCGGGCTCCGGGAGCGACTCTTCGATGAAATCCAAGGGCGTGCTCTCGCCGTGGGAATCGGCATTTCGGACGCCGCGCTCATCGACCGGATCAATATTCTCGAAGCCACACGGCGCGCCATGGCCTCGGCCATCGCCTGCCTTGATCCGCCCCCCGACTATCTTCTCATCGATGCTGTTGAGCTGGTCTGCCAGATACCCCAGAAGAATCTCGTCAAGGGTGATCTGCGGAGCCATTCTATCGCCGCCGCGTCGGTCATTGCGAAGGTGACCCGTGACCGGATGATGAATGCCTACCACGCCGAATATCCCGGATACAATTTCGCAAAGCACAAAGGGTACGGGACCCGGGAGCACCGCCTCAAGATTGCAGCGTTGGGGCCGAGCGCCATTCACAGAAGAACCTTCCGGTGTGTGCGCGAATTCTGCGGCCATCGAATCGACTAGCGGCGGCTATGCGACATCTTCTCCTTGGAAAAATCGGTGAACGCCATGCCGTGCGGTTTCTCTCGAAAGCGGGATTCGCGATTCTCGCCCGGAATTACCGGACCCCCCTGGGCGAGATAGACATTGTGGCCCAGGATGGGGAGACCGTTGCGTTTATTGAGGTGAAGACCCGCGCCACCCGGACGTACGGACTGCCTCAGGAGGCGGTGGGCCCGCGAAAGCAGCGCCAATTGATCCGGGTGGCAAAGCTATTCCTGAAAGCCCATGGAGAGCCTGACGTGCCCTGCCGCTTCGATGTGGTGGCCGTCACCACGGGCCGCGGCGGGCGCGCCCCCGAAGTGACGCTCATCCGAGGCGCCTTCGACGCCACCGAGCCCCATGCCTGAGTTCTGTTCTCTGCCTTCAGTCTTCACCCTTCAAGCTTGAACCGAAAACAAATCTTACCCCAGAGGGCGCGGATGAAAAGCACTTCGCGTTAAAGGCAAACTCAAAACCTATCGCACCAGGAAGGCACAAAGGGCACAAAGAAAGGCCCCCTTCTTGTCAAAACCAAAACCCGCCTTACTGTAGTTACCTATTTTCCATTTGCAATCTCCGGGCTAGCGTCACACAAAGCGCGGATCATTGGCCTTGAACAGCAGCAGCAGAAGGCCGAGGCAGC
>CAMYMF010000056.1 GCA_947259355.1 uncultured Nitrospirota bacterium
GCCGGCCTTTCCGGCTTCCCATGGCGATCGCGCACGCAACACCCGGGTGAACAGAGGATCCTGCGTTTCGCGCCTGACGACCGGCATCACGTTACTATAATTGGGTACGGCAGGCAACCAGTTTTTTGGGCTCTGCAACCCCCCCGGAGCTTAAGCAACAGGGGCCCTGCGCCGGATAGGTTGTCTCGGTCGGTGCGTTCACGGAACAAACTTGGGGGCCTCGCGAAGGGCTTTCAGCGCTTCGTCCACGGAGATGTCGCGCAGCATGTAGACCGTGAGGATCATGCGGTAAGAAGACGCCTCGAGATGTTCCCAGCCGGTGGTCATGAATCCCACATTGCCCAGCTGCCCGCGGGTCCGTTCGGGAGGGTCGGCAACGGTGAGGTCATCCATGAGATAGACCTGGTAGTGAATCGGGAAATCGCGCGCAACCTGCATCCCGATCAGAATTTTACCATAGGGGCTCGCGACCAAGAGCTCTCGGTCGCCCGATCGATTGAAGGCGCTCTTGTCTTCCGTCATCTCGCCATTAATGGTCAGACCGTTCAGGAAGGAGGGACTGAACACCTGAAACGGCGGCAGCGACGGATCATTGTTACCGTCCAACGTCATGAGCGTCTTCACATCAGAAAAGAATGTCCCGATCCGAAAGGGAATGCGAACCTCCGAATCCATGAAAAAGGCCGCGCCGTAGGCAATATAGTCAATGCGGATGGTCGGCGATTTGAGCTGCAGAATGATGCGCACCCGGTTGGACGTGCTCCGAATGACCCGGACGGGTCCATCCTTTACGCCGAGCAGTGTCGAGTAGCAATCGAATTCTGTTCGGCTGAAGTCGAATTGATGAAAGAGCTTACCCGTGTGGCGCACCTTCATGGTGTCTGCCAGGTCCGGGGTGAATCCCACCGTTCCAGCCACCCGCCAGTGGAGCCGATCCACGAGAAAGGGCTTCTCCCGAGAAAACGCGATCCGATAGGTGTCGGATTCGATGGCATCGGTGTCGCGGTCGTAGACGACGTAATCCCGATCGGCCGGCGGCGGCGGCGTTTCATTGAAGACCAGCGCGAAGACCCAGGCCCTTCGGCCGCTGCGCGGATCGGTGAGCTCGATCTGCGTGGCGGTGGCGCGCGGGTGGGTTCCCAGCGAGGGGTTTCCGTGGCCGCCCAGGTCGGCCGCCATGAAGACGCATTCGTCCTCCGGGCCAAAGGGAAGCGCTTCCTCTTCACGCCGCTCGTCATCGTTTCTGGGAATCCGATAGCCACCGTGCTTGTCCCTTCCGTCTATCTGAAAAGGGATGGGCGTGAGCCGCGCGTGCTTCCACGCAAAGAGACGGATCCTGCCGATAGGAACATTCAGCAGGGAAGGAAGATCCCGTCCGTGGAGGACCACTGGGTAGCGAGGGTCCGCGATGGGGTAGCGTTTGGTTGCCACGTCCAGGCGTGGCGCGGGGGTTTCACAGACCGCACGGGCCGGCAACACAAGGCAGGCGGCGAGAATGACAGGGAGCAGACGTGCTTGCGTGATGTGGGTGACTCGGCTCACAGGAAAACTCCTCACGCGTTGCTGCGATGCTACCGCAAGAAGGCTCGTTTCGGCAAATGGCGTGCTGATGGACGCCTGGGGATCATGGTTTCGGGGGCCGGTTGTGGACCGGTGCGGCCCTCAGGAGCGCTGTCCGTTGGCGGGCTTGTTTAACCTGGCGTATACTCGGAACAGCGAGATGCTACAGGGAAAGCGGTTCTGATGGGAGGGCGTGCGTTGGCAGGGCCTTTGTGGCGCATGAAAGTTGTTCTGGGGTTGGTCTTAGCTCTCATCGTGAGCTTGGTCGTGTTCCGTTGGGACACCGCGACCTATCTGGATCCAGAGCGGATTCGGAGCCTGCTGGCCGACGCGGGGCGGCTGGCACCTCTGGTGTATATGGGGGCCATGGCCTTGGCCGTGGTCCTCAGCCCGATTCCCAGTCTGCCCCTAAACATCGCAGCGGGGGCGTTCTTCGGCCCCTTTTGGGGTACGGTTTACTCGGTGAGCGGTGCGCTCGTGGGTGCGGTGGCGGCCTTTGCCATTGCACGGGTACTCGGGAGAGAGTTGATCGCTCCGCTTCTGGGCGGCCACATCAACTTCTGCACGGAGTGTTCCAATAGGCTCCTCACGAAAATCGTATTCGTCTCTCGGCTCCTCCCGATGGTCTCTTTCGATGTGATCAGCTATGGGGCGGGACTGACCAAGATGTCTCCCGGGCACTTTGCCGGGGCCACCTTTCTGGGAATGATCCCCTTGACAGCTGCGTACAACGCTTTTGGATCGGTTCTGAACGTCGGGAGGGGCTTGGCGCTGACGGGGGGTGCGGTGTTCGTACTGATCTTCTTCCTCATGCCCCGATGGATCGAGCGGCACAATCTCTTTTCCCTGCGCCGTCTGTTTCAGCACGGGCCAGAATCTGAAACAGGGGATGCCGGGAAGGGGCAGAGGATGTGACGCGGGCCGTCACTCGCTGCTGGTGAGTTTGACGAAATAAAGCCGGGCCATGCCGTCTTTGAAGTGCCCCCGCTTGTTGAACAGATGCTTGCGGGTGTCATAACTCATGATCCGCAGGACATAGTCCTCCCCGTCCCTGAGGGACCAGGCGCGCCCTTCGTCCTCGTTGCAGGCCAGGGCCAGCGACTCGAGGAGAGCCTCCCCGCCGTTCTTGCCGGTGAGATCCGATACATAGACGGCACCGCAGCGGCAGCTACCGGAGGGAAACTGTCGCAATGGCATGTCGGACCGTTGGGGTTTCGCAATGCCCGCTCTGCAGAAAGGGCAAAAGGGCATGGCCTGTTCGGAAGTCTTGCGTCGCATGGCCGATTCTGTCTCAGCGTAAATCGTCCGGTGTTCCGGGCTCGGTCGGCACGTAGGGTTCCAGTTTCTTGAGCAACACCGGGTCGACCGGAAAGCCCAGACTGAGTGCTCGGCCGCAATGAGTCACAGCGTCGCGATACTGCCCCTTGTGAAAATAGGCCACACCGAGGAAGTTCTCGGCGGTGCCGATCTGCGGATCCTTTTGCAGGGCCCGCCGACAGAGATCAATGACTTCGTCATACTCGCCCTGCTCGAGAAGCGCCGCAGAGAGGTGCAGTCCGGCAGCCGTGAAATCGGGATCGAGCTGCAAGGCTTTTCGGTAATGCGCGATCCCCTCATCGATCTTTCCTTCCTGGATACGCACGGCCGCCAGATTGCTGTAACAGGGTGGAAATTTGGGATCGACGGCGATGGCTTTTTCGATCTCAGCCAAACAGGCCTGCAAATGGCCCTCCTGAAAATAGATGGCCCCCAGGTTCAAATAGGCTTGCACCAACTCCGGTTTGAGGGCGATGGCTTTTTCATAGGAAGCAATGGCTTCTTCCTTTTTTCCGTACTGCGAGTACACGAGTCCCAGGTTGTAATAGGTTTCGGCGGAGTCAGGGTAAAAACGAAGGTATTGCTTGTAGTTGTGCAGAATACGCTGGAATTCCAGCGTATCCGGCGAGAGGGTTACCTGATGGGGACGTGAATTCTTGGGATCTTCCTTCATGACGTGCCTGTTTCGAATCGATGGAAGAGGCAGATCATATCAAAGCACAGAACGGAAAGAACTGTCAAGAGGGCCTGTGAGTCGTGCCGCGCCCGTTTGGGCATTGGCCGGGACGGGCCCGGCGGGTTTCAACTCGCCCCCGGGGTAGGCACCTCGTCGGTCTGCATCTCAAAGGGGATCATGAAGTCGATCTCCTCATCCCCCTTAAAGACCCGCCGGATGAGAAGCAGCACGGGGCGGATGCCGGCCTCTTCTCGGGGGCGCTTGAAGAAGAGCAGTCCCCGCGCCTGATCGCCGGGGTGAAGCGTCTGGTAGTTGCGGAAAAGCATTTGTCGGACGTATGCGAGCCGCTGGTCCCCGCCGGGCTGATCGTAGAGGCGTTCGTAGAAATCATCGTACTCAATCGAGAAGAGGGGGACGCTGGCATCGATTAGGGAAAAGCTGGTGGACGGATTGAATGTGAACGCCCGGCCCGATCGGTTCTCAAGCACGAGAAAAAAAGTCACGGGCATGGTGTATTCATCGTACAGCCCGTTGAATGGGTCGGGAAAGGTCCACTCCCGATTGATGGCGGCGGGATGTGCCAGGTCCTCGTGGTTCAGCGGCCAGAGGGCGCCCCAGACGCCTTCCTTTTCAAAAGTGATCGCACCGCCGTCGGCGCGGAGCTCTCCTTGCGTCGGGGTGAGGGGGGTCAAAGAGATTCGGTAGCGGTGTTCGCCGGTTTTGCAGCCTGCGCAAAGAAAGCAGAGCAGTATGATCGTCAGCGCGCAGCACCCTCGCATGATGGCAACTCCCCTGGGCCTATGCGGTTTGCGTCGATTGATTGCTTCCATGCCTTCGGTGAAATTGTACGCCACCCGTGGTCTCTGATGGAAGTAAAAAGTAAGTCCCATATTGGACGATCAATCATGCAATATTCGGGTTGGCTGGCCCTGGAGGCAACGGTGCCTATTTCAAGAGGATGCTTTGCAGCAAAGAGGTTACAGATGTTTGATCACGAGATCAAAACGGCCTCGTTTGAGCATATGGCGCCATGCGAAACGCATGACTTCTCGAACCTGTTCGCGATATCGGGGGTTGTAACAATGCTCGGGGCAGTATTTGCATTCGGGCTTGGGGTCGATGGGACAGCGCATTCTTTTGACGGCACCGTGGAGAACCAACTTGGTGCATTCGCCGCAGAGCTGAACATTTAGCTCCGAAGCATAGGCCGAGAGCTCCCCCCGAGGCAACGGTGCGGATTTTTCGCGCTCGCGGTGTTTCGCCCTGCAGTAGACCTCCGTGAGGTCCGCCAGGACTCGGATGTCTTTGCGGATTCTCTCGGCCTCAGTCTGAGGTTTAGAGATTAAAAAGGCCATGGTTCTTTGCTCTTCGCCGCTCGCGGTTGCCAAAGCTCGCACTCCGGCCGGAAGGCACTCGGCCAAAAAGTGCCGCCCCTTGCGCCCCCGGGGCCGTGGCAACGGAATAAAGGTTGGGCCGGTCTTGGGACTGGCGCCGGCTCCTGGTTAATGCTGGCCGTGGATCAGTGGCGGCAGACACCTTACGCAAACCCATTGCTCCCGCCCCGATTTCCGGCAGGGGATCAGCACGTTCTCGTCTTCGGTGATCCCGCACATGAAGCAGACCTGTTTCTCTTCCGACATGAAAAACTCCCTTTTTTCTGTCATCCCTCGTGGGACGGTTTTGCTTTTATGAGAGAGTGTATCAGAGAAATCGCTGGCGAGACAGTGATGCAGATCACATTCCACCCGAATATTGCGCTCATTCCGGGTGGCCGTCACTCCGGCCCTTTTCGAGGTGGGCCCCGGAACGCCACGGTTGGACCGCCAGGATGAAGGAGAGCAGAAATGTCACGCCCACCCAGTTCCATCCGATGGAGATGAGACTGGCCCAGGAGTACTCGCCATACGGTTTGGTAACCTCCTCAACGAGCTGGTTCGCCAGGATGACGGCCAGGACGCCCGGCAGGAGGCATTTGATCGTCCAGTTCCACCAGGTACCGAGCTGAAGCCGGGAGACTTTGTTCAGGTGCTTTCGAATGGTGTCCAGGCGGAAGAACCATCCCACCACGATGCATTCGAGCAGCCCCACCACCACCAGTCCGTATGCGTTGATGAAGTGATCCACGATATCGAGCCAGAAGAGGCCACCCTGGGTGGTGAAAATGATGCCGCCGAGAAAGCCGGCGATGGAGAGAATGGTGGCCAAAACCTTTCGGTCAGTGCCGAACTTGTCGACCACTGCCGATGTGAAGGCCTCCACGATGGAGATCGCCGAAGACAGACCGGCCACGACCAGGCTGACAAAGAAGAGCGTGCCGAATAGGGGGCCCGCAGGTCCCATGAGTGAAATGGCCTTGGGATACGCCACGAAGGCCAGGCCGATGCTTTCTTTGACCACCTTTTCAATGGGCAGGTTCTGTGTGTGGGACATGAAGCCCAGGACCGAAAAGACGCCGAAGCCCGCCAGCAGCGAGAACCCGCTGTTGGTCAGGGCCGTGATAACGGCGCTGCCAGTAATATCGGTCTTGTAGGGGAGATAGCTCGCGTAGGCAATCATGATGCCGAAGCCGAGACTCAGCGTGAAGAAAATCTGCCCGTAGGCGCTGATCCAGACCTTGGGCTGTGCCAGTTTGCTGAAATCCGGATTGAGATAGGCGTGAATACCCAGAGCAGCGCCCTCGAGGCGCACCGACCAGATCACGAGGAAGAGCGTCAGCACCAGGAGCAGCGGCATGAAGATCCGGTTGGCCAGCTCGATGCCCCGGCTGACGCCCCGCATGATAATCGCCCAGCAGATGGCCCAGACCGCGAGCAGGGCGGCCAGAATCGGTGTCTGGATCGTGCCGACTTCCGACGGTCGGGCGCTGAGCTGGAGAAACTTCTGGAAGAAGAAAGCATCGGGGTCATCTCCCCAGCTGAGCCGCATGGCAAAGAATACGTAATCGACGCACCAGGCAATGATCACTGCATAGTACAGTACGATGCCGAACATGACGAAGATGACGGGCCACCAGCCGAGCCACTCCCAGTGTTTCCTGAGCTTGGCGAAGGCCAAGGGCGCGCTGCCGATGCGCTCATGTCCGATGCCGAACTCGAGAATCAGCAGGGGGATGCCTGCGGTGACCAGGGCGACCAGATAGGGGATGAGGAAGGCGCCGCCGCCGTTGTCGTAAGCGAGGTAGGAGAAACGCCAGATGTTTCCCAGCCCGATGGCAGAGCCTATGGCCGCCAGGATAAAGCCGGTCCTTGACTTCCACTGGCTCCGCTTCGTCGGCGCTGCTGCCATGGGTCGTCCTAGTAGCGATGGGGTCCATCCAACCGGCCACAGCCGCCGGGGGCGTATAAGTTGCGGATTTATAAAAATTTATCATGGCGGGGCCGCGGGGCGCAAGCGGAATCTGGCGTCCCGTTTGCGGGAAAAGCAATCGTTGGTATACAATCCAAGCGGCGCGTACCCATCGATACGCCGAAGGAGAGAGGAATGGGTTTTATGCGATTCGTGAAGGGGCGCTGGCTCCTGGGGCTGTGGCTGGTGTGGGCACCCCTGGTTGCTGAGGGCTCAGCCGAGGAAACGTTCCGCCTGATTGATGACTTTGAGTCGGGGCTCAGCGAGCGCTGGGAGCGGCGTGACTTCCGCGGCCAGACCACGTATAACATCGTTGCCATGGACGATGGCCTCTGCCTCATGGCCAAGAGCGAAGCCGCCGCATCCGGGCTCATCTACCGCCTGCGGTACGATCTCACGGACTATCCCATTCTCACGTGGCGGTGGAGGGTCGATAACATACTGGCCCGAGGGGACGCCTCCCGCAAAGAGGGGGATGATTATGCCGCCAGAATCTACGTCGTTTTTCCCCACTGGATCCCTCTGAAGACCCGCTCGATCAATTATATCTGGGCCAACCGGATGCCCCGGGGCAGCCACCGCCCGAACGCGTTCTACGACAAGGCCGTCATGGTCGCGGTTCAGAGCGGGGCAGAAAACGTCGGACGGTGGATCACGGAGCGGCGCAATGTTTTTGACGATTATTGGGAACTCTTCGGGGAGGCGCCGCCGTCCGTGGGGGCCATCGCCCTCATGACCGATACCGACAATACGGGAGAGTCCGCCTCCGCTTGTTATGATGATATCCGCATCGAGAGGCGGCAGGTTCGGCGCGGCCCCCCGGTGTCCGGGTTTTTCGCGAACCCTCGCAAGAAGACCGATATTTCTCCTTGACTCTTCGCGACGTCAACCATTAATATGCACGAATTCTAATAGAATAGAAGTCGGCGCCGCTGAGCGTCGCAGACGCGGAGGAGAGCCATGAAGGCCAAAAACATTATGGAGCCGCTGAAGGCATATCTGACGCCCGACGACACCTTGAAGTCCGCTGTCAACAAGATGAAAGTGTGCGGGCGCGGCGAGGGTCTGGTCGGTGTCAAGGGGATGGTGGTCCTCGATGCCGGCGGGAACCTCGTGGGTCTCGTGTCGATCAAAGATATTCTCGGTGCCGTCATCCCCTCGTATCTGAAGGTCACGAAACTCGGCGGGTTCACCTGGGACGGCATGCTGGAGGAGATGGCCAAGAAAGTGGCGGACAAGAAGGTCTCCGAATTCATGACGACCAAAGTCGTCACCGTGCCTGAGAGCGCGCCCCTCATGGAGTGTGCCGACCTGCTGATCAAGCACAACCTGCAGCGTCTGCCGGTACTCGACGAACAGAAGAAGGTAGTGGGGATCATTTACGTTCGAGACCTCTACTATAGGATTGTGTCAGTGCTCTTTGAGGGACAGGAGATATGTCCACTGTAGCCCACGAAGCAGCGGCGGCCGCTGAAACCTACGCAATGGATGGTACCTTCTGGACGGCCACCATCATTTTCATCCTCGCCTACGCAGTCATCATCTCCGAAAAGGTGCACAAAACGGTCGTGGCCGTGGTCGGTGCCTCGCTGATGATCGTGATGAAGATCCTCCAGCAGCATGAGGCCTTTCACATTGAGGAGCTCGGCGTCGACTGGAACGTGGTCTTCCTGCTCATCTCGATGATGATCATCATCAATCTGATGCGCCCGACGGGGTTCTTCGAATACATTGCCATCAAGAGTGCCAAGGTGGGCAAAGGGGAGCCGCTCCGTATCATGATTATCTTTGCGGTGGTCACCGCGGTCCTCAGTGCCCTGCTCGACAATGTGACGACGGTGCTGCTGCTGGCGCCGGTGACCCTGCTGATTGCCGATGCTCTCGAGGTCGATCCGATTCCGTTCCTCATCGTGGAGGCCCTGGCGTCGAACATCGGCGGGACGGCAACACTCATCGGGGACCCGCCCAATATCATGATTGCCTCCAAGGCCAAGCTCAATTTCATGGATTTCGTCTACCATCTTGGACCCATTGTGGTGGTGATGATGGTGGTATTCCTGGCGATCGTCAAAGTCGTCTTCCGCAAGAGACTCAAGACCCGGGAGGAACTCAAGGAGCGCATTCTGCAGATGAATGAGATGGAGGCGATCAAGGACCCTGTCATGCTGAAGAAATCACTCATTGTGCTTGGGATCGTCCTGCTGGGATTCGTCTTCCACGGGGTGCTCCACTATCAGCCGGCCACGGTCGCCCTGTTCGGCGCCGGACTGCTGCTCCTGCTCTCCAATACCCATGATCCTCACCACTATCTGGCGGATGTGGAGTGGCCGACCATCTTCTTCTTCATGGGACTTTTTATCATCGTCGGCGGGGTGGTGAAAGTGGGTCTCATCAAGATGATGTCGCTGAAAGTGCTGGCCCTGACCCAGGGCAACATGTTCGCGACGAGCATGATACTCATGTGGTTTTCGGCCGTTGCCTCGGCCATCGTGGACAATATTCCCTACGTGGCCACCATGAATCCTTTGGTGATCGACATGGCCCAGCAGCTCTGGCCCCACGAGAGTGGGATGGCACTGCTGCAGCATCCCGAACTCATGCCGGTCTGGTGGTCCCTGGCATTGGGTGCCTGTCTTGGCGGCAACGGATCGCCCATCGGTGCCTCGGCCAATGTCATCATCGTCGGGATGGCCGAGCGGGCCGGGCACAAGATCTCCTTCATGAAGTTCGTCGCCTATGGCGCGCCCATCATGGTGCTCACCGTCTTTATTTCGATGATCTATGTCTGGCTGAGATATTACTATTTTGCCTGAGGCCGCGGCTTTTTCTCTGTATGTTGGTTGACGACGGGCATGCAATATTCGGGTTCGTGCCTGTCGAAGGGCAAGGGAGTCGCAGACGCTGTTAAGCCGGCATCAGCCGTTCAACGATCTGCCCCACCAAGGTCTCTCGGTTTTTCTCACTCACCTGCAAGAGGATCACGTCGGGGCGCCGTTTGATCTCGGCCAGCAGACCCGTGCCTCTCTGCCCGATGGTGGCGAGGAGCGGTTCGGGACGGTCGAGCTGATTGGCAATCAACCTTCGGAATGACTGGCTGAGAAGCTCCATCTTGCCGATTTCATCGATGACGACGGGGGAGCCGGGAAACCCGGTGAGATCGAGTGTCTCGAGGAAGGCGTCAAAACCATCTACATCGACGCCGTATTTGCCAACTCGGTGAGGGCTGTCGATCCGAACGTGCGACAGCGTTTCTTCCCGGCCGTCCAGGCTGACCAGTTTGAAGCCAACCCGCCTGCCTCCCTCGCACACCTCCTGCGTAAAGAAACCGACGGGGCGCAGAACTGCCAGCTGACGGCACACTTTCCGGATGATGGTGGTTTTGCCCACACCGGGCGGGCCGGTGATCAGTAGGTTCTTTGCCATGAAGAACGGCTCTTCCCGGGGTGATAGAGGACGATGCACATCCTCTGGGCCAGACAATTAAAGCCCCCGGGGGAGCGTCCCCCAAGGGCCCTTTCCGGTTCTTATTTTATCCAGAAAAACCGAAAAATTTCTGGAACCGCCTTTGATGAAAGGGGGCGGGAACGAAACCCTATTGTCAGTATTCACAAGTAAAAGCAAAAACCATGCCAAACGTGGCGCGTCTTTAACACATTGATTTTAATCGCAAATATTTCTAAAATGTCCGTGCCTCCGCGTCTGAGTGGCAAAAAGTGTCAGAATTATTAACAGTTTTTTCACACTGCAGCATCGATTTCTCGTTTAATGCAATTAAATCAATAGGTTAGCTTTGTAACGAATTCCGACAGGCCCTGCACGAGGCGGTGATGCTACCGCGGGAGCCGTTGTCTGAGGCCCAAGCATCTCTCCATCACCCATGGCCATTGGGGGTTGTCGTGAGCATCCATCCACTCTACAATGAGAAACGTTTTGTTCCATCACACGAAAGCGGCAACGGGGGGTCTGCATGTCACAAGACGAAGCGGGATCGGGCGGATACGAGGGAAAATGGCGATTCGCTGTTGATCAGGGGGGGACTTTCACCGATGTGATCGGTCTTTCGCCGAAGGGAAGCCTGCACACTCAGAAGCTTCTCTCAGACTCGCCCCGATACGAGTCCGCCCCCATTGAAGGGATACGAAGCATCCTGGGTCTTTCCGGCGGGGAAGCCCTGTCATCTGAGCGGATCTCAGAGATCCGCTTTGGAACGACGGTAGCCACCAACGCACTGCTCGAGCGAAAAGGGGGCCGTGTGGGGCTGCTCATGACCCGGGGATTCGCGGACCTGCTCGAGATCGGCAGCCAGAGTCGACCCAGAATTTTCGATCTCTGTATCCGCAAACCCGAGATTCTTTACCAGATGGTTTGTGAGGTGGATGAGCGGATCGACCAAGACGGTCAAGTGGTTCTTCCGCTCGATCCACAAGGCGTGCAGCGCGCAGCAAATCAATTCCTGCACGCGGGTGTGGAGGCCGTCGCGGTGGTGCTCGTGCATGCCTGGAGGAATCCCGCCCACGAGCTTCTCTGTGACCGCATTCTCAAAGCAGTCGGGATAGCGTCTGTTTTTCTCTCTCACCAGACCCTGAACCTTATCAAGGTGGTCAGCCGGGGCCAGAGCACCGTCGTCAATGCCTATCTCAGCGCCGTGATCGGCAGGCACATCGACGGGATCCGAAAGGCCACCGGCGAGATTCCTATTGCCTTCATGCTCAGCTCCGGGGGGTTGGCGCACCCCGAGGCCTTTCGGGGAAAGGATGCGCTCTTGTCCGGGCCTGCGGGTGGCGTGGTCGCCGTGGCATCTCTGGCCGACACCCTCGGCACAGAGGGGGTGATCGGGTTTGACATGGGAGGGACATCGACGGACGTCTGCCGCTACGACGGCGAGCTGGAGCAGATCTATGAAACGGTGCTTGCCGGTGTGGAGCTGCAGACCGAAATGCTCCATATTGTCACCGTGGCCTCCGGTGGTGGGTCCGTTCTCTGGTTTGATGGGCAGCGGATGCGGGTAGGGCCGGAGTCCGCCGGAGCCGACCCCGGTCCGGTCTGCTACGGATTCGGGGGTCCGCTGACAGTCACCGATGCGAATCTGCTGGTGGGGCGTATCGTGACCGACTATTTCCCCGCAACATTCGGCAAAGACCGAAAGTCGCCCATCGACACAGGCAACGTCCACGGGGCTTTCCAAAGGCTCACAGGCCGCATCAATAAGACGTTGCACCGAGAGATGTGCCCGCAGGAGGTGGCGCTGGGTTTTCTCCGAATCGCCAACGAGACAATGGCCATGGCCATCAAGGAGATCTCTGTTTCCAAGGGCGTGGATGTACGCAACTACGGACTGGTCTGTTTCGGTGGCGCCGGCGGTCAACACGCCTGTCAGCTGGCGACCGCTCTCGAAATGGAACGGGTTCTCTTTCACCCGTTGAGCAGCCTTCTTTCGGCCTATGGCATAGGCCTGGCCCGCCCCGTCCACAAAGCGGCACGCACCGTTCTTACGGGGTATGATCCGATGACGCACGCCCGTCTGGAGGAGATCTACCGATCGCTGGAGGCCGAGCTGGTGTCCGGCGAGCTGCAGTCATCCAAGTTCCATGTGACGCGCCGTGTCGATCTGAGGCATGCCGGGAGCGACACGAGCATGACGCTCAAGTATAGCACTTATGAAGAGACAGTGGCGGCTTTCACGGAGCGGTTCCAGCGGGTATACGGCTTTTATCCCGAACGGGCTGCGTTGGAGGTGGTCAACGTCCGGCTCGCAGTGACGGAGATGCAACCGGGCCTGCCCCCCTATATGCCGCGGGCCCAACCGACGGAGGGTCCTCCCGAACCGGTGTCTTTTCAGACGCTCCACGACGTCCATGGGGCCGTGCACGCCCCGGTCTATCTGCGGGATCGTCTCGTTCCGGGAGGTGTGCTGAAAGGCCCCTGTCTCGTGGTGGACCCGTATACCACGGCCGTTGTGATCCTGCTGGAAGTGTTCAACAACCTTTTCAAAGCTGTCGCCACCGAGATGGGGCATACACTGCGAAACACGGCCCACTCGGTCAACATTAAAGAGCGGCTCGATTTTTCCTGTGCTGTCTTCGACGAAGCCGGAGGCCTGGTTGCCAACGCACCCCACATTCCGGTGCATCTCGGCTCCATGGGTGATACCGTCCAGGCGGTCATGCAGGCGCGCGCGGGCGCTCTAAAGCCGGGCGATCTCTATCTCACGAACAATCCCTACAAAGGGGGTTCCCATCTGCCCGATACCACCGTGGTTTGTCCCGTCTTCTCGCCGGAGGGAGATCTCCGGTTCTTCACTGCGGCCCGGGGCCATCATGCCGACATGGGCGGCATCACGCCCGGATCCATGCCCGCGCAAGTGGCCGATATCGCGGAAGAAGGGGTGCTCATCGACAATCTGCTTCTCGTCAGTAACGGTGTCTTCCAGGAGGCGGAACTGAAACGTTGTCTGTGCGAGTCCCCCTACCCCGTCCGGCACTTTCAGGAGCGTCTTTTCGATCTGCAGGCACAGATCGCAGCCTGTCGTAAAGGGGAGACAGAGCTGCTACGGTTGATTCAGCGATATGGCTGGCCGACGGTTCATGCGTACATGGGGTTCGTTCAAGAGAATGCCTCCTTCGCGGTGAAACAAGCGTTGTCGCCCTTCCTACAAGGGCAGGGTGCTTTTGAGGCGACGTTTGAGGATCGGCTGGACGACGGCACGCCCCTTCGTGTCCGTGTCCAGATCCTGGCCGGGGCGCGGCCGCCAGAAAGCCTACGGGCCGTTATTGATTTTTCGGGCAGCGGTGCCTATCATCGGGAGGACAATCTCAATGCCCCCCTTTCGGTGACCCGCTCCGCCGTGCTCTATGCCATTCGCGCCTTGACCGGCGAAGATATTCCCCTCAATGCCGGCTGCCTGCAGCCGGTGGAAATCCTGGTGCCCGAAAAGAGCATTCTAAACCCGGAGCCGCCCGCACCGGTGGCCTCGGGCAATGTAGAAACCTCTCAGCGAATTGTCGATGTTCTGCTGGGGGCGCTGCAGGTGGCGGCCGCGTCCCAGGGAACGATGAACAACCTCCTTTTTCAAGTGCAGGGGGAGAGCCCTTATTATGAGACCATTGCCGGCGGCTCGGGGGCCCTGGAAGGCTGCCCGGGCGCATCGGGCGTCCAGGTCCATATGACGAACACCCGCATCACCGACCCGGAGATTCTGGAAGTCCGCCATCCCCGGGTACGCGTTGAGCGCTTCACCTTGCGCAAGGGCTCCGGGGGGCACGGGCGATGGCCCGGTGGTGACGGCGTGATTCGAGAAGTGCTTTTCCTGAGACCGGCCAGCGTCTCCATCCTGTCGGAGCGCCGGGTCTGTGCCCCGTACGGCATGGCAGGCGGTGGACCGGGAAAGCCCGGCCGAAACCGCCTGGTGCACAGGGACGGGGCTGTCCGTGAACTGCCGCACCGGATCACGCTACGTGTGGAGGCCGGTGAGCGCATCGTGCTGGAGACGCCCGGCGGTGGTGGTTTCGGATCCCCCGTCTAAGAGCCGGCAGGCGCCAGCCCGCGGCATCAGACAGTCGAGAGGGGGCGCTCCTTTTCAATTTGTCCGGGCTGGGAGTTTCGGGCCCCTTCGCGCAGGATTCCAAATCCCAGCACCCCGAGTCCGAAGAGGGCCGAGAGAACAGAACCTGCCAGAATCCCGAGCTTGGCGTAGGAGATCGCCTGTTCCGACGTAAAGGAAAGGAGTGCAATAAAGAGCGACATGGTGAAACCGATTCCGCCCAGGAGGCTTGCCCCGAGAATGTGAATCCATCGTACCCCGGCAGGCAGAGAAGCCAGGTTCATCTTGACGGCCCCGTATGAGAACAATGTGATGCCCAGGGGTTTGCCCAAAAGCAGGCCGGTCAGAATCCCCAGCGTCAACGGGGAGGCGATGGCCTCTGCAAAATCGATGTCGCCTAGCGTCAAGCCGCCGTTGGCCAGCGCAAAGAGAGGGATCACCAGAAAGGCTACCCAGGGGTGGAGTACGTGTTGGAGGCGCTGCAGGGGGGTCTCGACGCGGTGGCAGGCCAGCTCAATCGACTGGACGGCGCTTTGATGCTTCTGGTTCATGAGGATCGTGAAGCCGCACCCCTCTGGTGGGCATTCGATCTGGTCGATGAAATGATTCACCTTTGCTACGAACTTGTCGGTGTTGTACATGGCCTTGGCCGGAATGAATATGGCCACGATGATGCCCGCGAGCGTAGCGTGGAGCCCGGAGCCCAGGACGGTGAGCCAGAGTGCCAGCCCCAGGGTGGCATAGAGCAATGTCCACCGGATCCAGAGAAGGTTCGCCACGGCGAGGCAGAGGATCAGGATGAGCGAAATGAAAAGATAGTGCAATACGATTTCTTCCGTATAGAAGACCGCGATGACGAAGACAGCGCCAAGGTCATCGGCGATGGCGAAGGCTGAGAGAAAGACCCGCAACCCCAGGGGAAGCTTGGTCCCGAAGACCGCCAGGGCGCCGAGGGCAAAAGCGATGTCTGTGGCCATGGGGATGCCCCAGCCGGTAATCTCCGGCGTTCCCCTGTTGAGCACAAAGTAGAACGCCGCAGGGAAGAGCATCCCACCCACGGCGGCCGCGACCGGTAGGAGTGCCTTGCGGAGCGATGCCAGTTCTCCCACCAGCATCTCCCGTTTGATTTCGAGGCCCACCGTGAAAAAGAAAAAGGCCATGAGCCCTTCGTTGATCCAGTGCAGCAGAGATTTGCTCAGCTGGTAGGGGCCCAAGCGGACGGTGACCTCCGCGTGCCAGAAATGGTGATAGCTCTCGTAGAGAGGCGAGTTGGACCAGGCAAAAGCGATAAGGGCAGCCAGGAGCAGGAGAATGCTGCTGGATGCGGTCTTGCGAAAGAAAGACTGGAAGGGTCGGACAATCTGGTAGGTGATCTGTTTCGGAGCTGTAAAGAACGTCTTGACGTTGTAGAGCATCGTTTTCGTCCCTGTTGTTCGTCGTGCATCCCTGTGGAGTTTTCGGTCCCATGGGGGCCCCATGGCCGCCTAGATCAACCCCATACTATACTTGACGGTTTTTCAATGGTCAAACAGCCGTCCGTCCCGGGTGCGCCCAGCGGCGCGGAAGGTCCGTATCCACCTTGCCGCAGGCCCTATTGCGGCACCTGTTTTTCTGGGGTAGAGTGTGAACCAGGGAGAAATCGTGATGCGCATAATGTTCTATATGCTGGGTGTCATCCCATGGGTGGTGGCAGGGGCCGGGCTCTCTGCCATGGACCGGCCGATCGTCACGGAGGAGATGGCCCAAAGCCATGCTGATGCGCGACAGCGAATGGTTCGGACGCAAATCCAGGCCATGGGGGTCCGGGACGAGACAGTCCTCGCAGCCATGTTGAAAGTGCCCCGGCATCTTTTCGTGCCCGAGGCCTACCGGCCCCTGGCCTACGCCGACAGCCCGCTTCCCATTGGGCAGGGGCAGACGATCTCGCAACCCTACATCGTCGCCTACATGACCGAGGCCCTCGGCCTCTCTCCTGAAGACCGCGTCCTCGAGGTTGGGACGGGCTCGGGGTACCAGGCGGCCGTCTTGGCTGAAATCGTTCGCGAGGTCTACAGCATTGAGATCATCCCTGAGCTTGGAAAGCGTGCGGCAGAGCGTCTCGAGAGCCTCGGCTACCGAAACGTAAACGTTCGCATTGGGGATGGCTATCTGGGTTGGCCGGAGAGGGCTCCCTTTGATGCCATTATCGTCACCGCCGCTGCCGATAAAATTCCGGAACCGCTGGTTGCCCAACTGAAGGACGGCGGGAAACTCTGCATCCCGGTCGGGCCGACGGGTTCAGTGCAGTCTCTCATCCGGCTCACCAAGCGGGGCCAGCAGGTCGAACGGGAGAATCTTTTGCCGGTGCGTTTCGTGCCGCTGGTTCATCCTGACTAGAATATACGGCGCGGCACCGGTTGCAGGGTTGTCGTGCGGTAAAGTGATGCAGGACGATCAGTCGCTGTGGTGTTTCTCGATGAAGCGCAGAAGCCGTGCGAAGAAGCCGGCCAGCAGCAGGCCGAAGAGCGCGCCCAGCAGGGCACCGACAAGTGTCATGAGGGTTACAGCGGTTGTTCCCACCACAATGCGTACGAGCAGAACCTCTTCCCAGGGGTGCCCGAAGAGCTGCACGACGCTCCGACGAATCGCCTCAGACCACCCGCCGCCGGCCTCGGGAAGGAAGAGGTCCATGGTGCCTGCGATGGCAAGGGTGAGAATCGCTCCGACAATTCCCCCCACGGTGACTTCTGGTCGGCGAATGAGACGGCTCCAGGCTTTCATGGCCCTCGGGTAGGTTGGATTTGTGATGCTCATCGCAGGTGCGCTCTTGGATGACAGGGTCCTATCCTATACGAGAACGCTCGGATTTTCTACCCCCGTTTCCCAGGTATCAGAAAAGGAGCAGGGCACCCGGAAACCCCGGGGCACACAGGAGGCGACCTATTTTTTATTGACAAAGAGAGGCCGATTTAATATAGTTTCGGCTTCTTGAAAGCCAAGGTTGACGTCCTGCACGCACCGGTTCGCGGGGGCTCGCGGGGTCAGCTTCGGCCGTTGACGGTCTCGCAAAGAGTTTCATTTTGACGGGGTGGGAGACAAGGCCCCGCTTAAAGCCTGTGGGTCCGGTTTGGGGGGCGTTCTTTCGTGCGCCAAGGCCGCGAAGGGTCAAATCCTCTGCAGGCGATAGCTGCTTTTCGAAGCCGTCCACATTCATGGCAGGGGCACGGATAAGGCGTTTGCTGTCGCTTCGAAACACCCCTGTTGAAGGGCCGTTAGCTCAGTTGGTAGAGCACCGCCCTTTTAAGGCGGGTGTCGTTGGTTCGAGCCCAACACGGCTCACCAGGTGATCGTCGGAGCACGGAGGAGGCTGGGTTTGTCCGCAGTCCTTCACCGCAGACTCCGTTCAGAGAGCCGTTGTCCCCATCGTCTAGTCTGGCCCAGGACACCGCCCTTTCACGGCGGCGACGGGGGTTCAAATCCCCCTGGGGACACCAAGCCTTCCATCGGTTGTCGAGCGCGTAGGAGGCAGTGAAGCCGGTTTCGATGCGAAGAGCGCGACGATTTACTCACGGCGCACTTCGGGGTGGATGGCGTTCACCGGCACTGGATTGCATCAAGGAGGACGAGATCGCAACGGGGGCGGATAGCTCAGCTGGGAGAGCACTGGCCTTACAAGCCGGGGGTCACAGGTTCGAGCCCTGTTCCGCCTACCAGTTCATCATTCCCCGCAATGGACAGATAGGAAAGACGGGGCTTGTGCTGGCTCCCCGGTAATCACAGGGAAGGTCGCAGCTTTTTAGAGAAACCGCAGCAGAATATCTGAGGGGGCGGTAGTTCAGTTGGTTAGAACGCCGGCCTGTCACGCCGGAGGTCGCGAGTTCGAGTCTCGTCCGCCCCGCCAGATGTTCTGCTCTTTTTTTATCCCAGGCGAGTTCTCAACCACCGGTACGCTGGCTCTGTTCGGTGCCTTTTTGCGCGAGGTCTATCGATAAGGGTCGCACACACGAATGGTTTGGGTTCGCGCGGGTCCCGTGGAGATGAGAGAGAAGGGCGTCTGAATCAGGTCCTCCAGACGGCGGACGTAGTCTTGTGCTCTTTGCGGGAGCGCATCGAATTCCGTCAAACCGATGGTGCTGGTGGTCCAGCCGGGGGCTTCTTCATAAACGGGCTCACACTCTTCCAGGATGGAGAGATCTGTCGGAAAATCGCTCAGGAGCGTTCCCTTGTGTCGGTAGCCGGTACAAATTGGAATCGGGTCAAAGGTGTCGAGCACGTCGAGCTTGGTCAAAGCGGCACTGTTGAGACCGTTGACCCGTGCGGCGTAGCGTACGACGACAGCATCAAACCAGCCGCAACGGCGCGGCCGGCCGGTGGAGGCTCCAAACTCCTTTCCGATACTTCTGAATTTCTCATCCAACGCCCCTTGAACTTCGCTGGGGAAGGGGCCCGAGCCGACCCGGGTGGTATAGGCCTTGACGACCCCCAGTACGTGGTCCACCCGTCCGGGTCCAAAGCCCAGACCTGTACAGGCGCCTCCGGCCGTTGCGCTGGACGAGGTCACGAAGGGGTAGGTTCCGTGGTCGATGTCCAACAAGGTTCCCTGCGCACCTTCGCACAGGATATGCTCCCCCCGGATCATGGCGTTGTGCACCAGCAGTGAGGTGTCCGCGATCCAGGGGCGCATCCGCTCCGTGTGGCGGACGAAGGCTTGCAATATTGGTTCTGCCCGAAGCGGCTCCTGGTGGTAGAGTGCCCGGATGACGGTGTTGTAATGCTGCAGGTTTGCACGCAGTTTCTGTTCAAAGAGGTCAGGGTGAAGCAAGTCGCCGACGCGCAGACCCATTCGGGCCATCTTATCGGTGTAGGCGGGGCCAATCCCGCGGCCGGTGGTGCCAATTTTCCCATCGCCCAGTGAGTTCTCACTCCCCTTCTCCAAGGCCAAGTGATAAGGCATGATGAGGTGGGCATTGCGGCTGATGTAAAAGCGCCCCTTGAGATCGAGATTTCTTTTTTCGATGTCGTCGACCTCTTCAATGAGGGCCGCTGGGTCGATGACCACGCCGTTGCCGATGAGGCATTGTTTCTGTGCGTGCAGAATGCCCGATGGTATCAGGTGCAAGACGAATTCACTCTCTTCGATGACCACCGTGTGGCCGGCATTGTGACCGCCCTGATAGCGGGCCACCAGCCCGGCATCCTCCGTGAGGATGTCAACGATCTTTCCTTTGCCTTCATCACCCCATTGGGATCCGACAACCACTAGTGTTGCCACAGGTGACTCCTTTTTGTCTGCCGTCGTGTGCGTCGCATGAATTGTTCCTGGATGTCCAATCAGACGAGGAATGACTCGGGACCGGCTTGTGGCACATCCGGCCGCCCTGTGAGGCCTTACAAACGGGCCACCCGAATATCGACTACGTTGGGCAAGGTGGCCATGTGGGCCAGTACATTTTGCGCAACGGGGCTGTCAACATTGACAATGGAGATGGCCTTCCCGCCAGCTTCTTCCCGGCCGAACTGCATCCGGGCGATGTTGATGCCGGCATCGGCCAACGCGCGCCCGATGCTGCCAATCACGCCGGGTTTATCGTTGTTCCGGAAGATGAGCATCTCGCCTTCCGGGATAGCCTCAAGGGGCATGCCGTCGACCATGACGATGCGGGGATCCCGGTTGTTGAAGAGCGTCCCGGAGACTGAATTCTGGCCATATTTTCCCCGAATCGTGACGGTCATCTTGTTCTGAAAATTAGGGCGCTCATTGGAGCGTGTCTCTGAGATTCTGATCCCCCGGTCCTTGGCAAGAAAGGGAGCACTCACCAGATTCACGTCGGCGAAGTGGGAGAGGAACCCTTTAAGGATCGCTGCCGAGAGTGGCTCGCTGCTGAGCTCTGCCGTATCTCCGAAGAACTCCATGGCGATCTCATCCGCCCGACCGTCGGCCACCTGCCCCAGCAGCGATCCGATCTTCTCGGCCAGGGAGACGTGGGGTTGGATCTTCTTGAGTTCTTCCGATGAAACGGCGGCCAGATTTCTGGCATTTCGGGCCACACCCGTCTTGAGGTATTCCACCATTTGGTTTGCCACCATGACGGCGACGTTAATCTGTGCTTCGCTCGTCGAGGCCCCGAGGTGCGGCGTCCCAATGACGTTTGGTAATGCCAGCAGCGGATTGTCCAGGGGCGGCTCCTTCTCGAAAACGTCCAAAGCCGCACCGGCCACCTTCCCCGATTGCAGTGCCTCCAGAAGGTCGTCTTCTTTGATGATGCCCCCTCGGGCACAGTTCACCAGGCGGACCCCATCTTTCATTCTTGCAATGGTCTCGGCGCAAAGCAGATGTCGGGTATCGGGTGTCAGGGGGGTATGCACGGTGATGATGTCAGAGAGTGCATATATCTCGTCCAGGGATACCAGTTTCAGACCAAGGGATTGAGCCATGTCCTCTGTCATGTATGGATCATAGCCGATGACCTGCATCTCGAGGGCGCGGGCCCGTTTGGCCACGTTCTTCCCAATGTTGCCGAGCCCGATGACGCCGAGGGTTTTGCCGAGGAGTTCCGTACCGGTGTACTTCTTTTTCTCCCACTTGTTCTCTCGGAGACTCGCCGCAGCCTGCGGGATGTTTCGGCAGAGTGCCATAATCATGGAGAGGGTGTGCTCCGCGGTGGTCACGGTGTTGCCGCCGGGCGTATTCATGACGACCACCCCTTTGCGGCTGGCGGCCAGGATGTCCACGTTGTCCAGCCCGGTGCCCGCGCGACCGATGACTTTCAGGCATTGGGCTCGTTCGAGTAATTCGGGGGTGATGGTCGTTGCGCTCCGAATGACCAGGCCTTCGTATTCCCCGATCATTTCCGCCAATAGGTCGGCCGGCGTCGATGATCGGGCATTCACTTCGATCCCGGCCTCTTCGAAAATCTTCACCCCTTCCGGAGCGAGGTTGTCACTGATCAGTATTTTCATGCACGTTCTTCCCCGTGGGCCATCTTGTTTCTATCGGCCGTTGCCATAAAGGATTTCTTCAGCAGCCCTGACGCCGACTCCGAGTTCCAGAGGATGCCCGAAGGCCCGAAGACCTCGTTCCACCGCGGCCATGGCTGTGATGACATCCAACGTATCGGCGTACCCCAAGTGGGCCACTCGAAAAACCTTGCCCTTCAGCTGCGCCTGTCCACCCGCGACGGTCACGCCGTATTCCTCCCGCAGCTTCTTGGTGAAAGCCCCGCCGTCAATTCCTTCCGGGAGATAGGCTCCGGTGACGGCATTGCTCGGGATATCAACTGCCAGGAGTCGCAACCCCAGTTGCCGCAAAGCCGTTCGAGTGGCTTCCGCCAGGCGTGCGTGGCGGGCGAAGATATTCTGAAGGCCCTCCTCCTGCATCATTGCCAGCACCTTGCGAAGACCGATCACCATGGCCACCGGGCTGGTGAAGTTGGTCTGGCCGGCGTCGGCTTTGGCTTTCTCTTTTTTAAGGTCGAAATAGAACCGCGGGCATCTGGACGTTTCGCTGAAATGCCATGCTTTGTCGCTGACACTGATAAACGCGGCGCCCGGGGGGAGCATCAAGGCTTTCTGGGATCCTGTCACGCAGATGTCGATCCCCCAGGCGTCGACGGGCAGATCCATGACGCCGATGGCCGTAATGGCGTCGACCACCAGAATTGTGTCATCCCGTTTCCGGACAATGTCTGCAATGTCCTGAATGGGATGGACCGAAGCCGAGCAGGTTTCACTGGCCTGCACGAAGACCGCTTTGATGTTCGGGTCCTTTTTCAGTGCCGATTCAACGGCCTCCGGCTTGACAGATTCGCCCCAGGGAACATCGATGTTG
>CAMYMF010000057.1 GCA_947259355.1 uncultured Nitrospirota bacterium
CAATACCCCTTTGCCACGGCGTGCTGCTCCATGGAGTACATGGCGGTGGCCTGCTCGCACTACGACATCGACCGCTTCGGGGCTGGCCTGCCTCGGTGGTCGCCGCGACAGGCTGACCTCCTGATGGTCGTGGGCACCATCAGCCATAAGCTCGCACCGGTGTTGCGCCATGTTTACGACCAGATGTGCGATCCCAAATGGGTCCTCTCCTTCGGGGTCTGTGCGACGTCCGGCGGGTTCTACGACAACTACGGAACCGTCCAGGGGATCGACTCGATTATCCCCGTCGATATCTACGTGGCCGGTTGTCCGCCCCGCCCCGAGGCGGTTCTGGACGGTCTGATCAAACTTCAGAAGAAGATTCAGGGCGAGCAGCAGGAATACTGATTCCCGGTGCCTGTATGTGACGTGCTGGCGGTGCATCGTGGAACGCGGAAAATCTATGAGCGTTAAACAGGAACTTTTAGAACGATACGGTCAGGCCGTGCTGCAGACCCACAGCCGTCTCGGTGATGAGACAGTGGTTCTGCAGCGGGAGCGCCTGCTCGATGTTGTGCGGTATCTCAAGAATGAGCGGGGCTTTGATTTCCTGATGGATCTGACCGTGGTGGACCGGCTGGAGGAGGTCCCCCGTTTCGAAGTGGTGTACCACCTCTACGCCGGGGAGACAAACGAAAGACTTCGGATCAAGGTCCGGGTGGCGGCCAAGGACGCGCATGTCCCCACGTTCACGGGCGAGTACCGCATTGCCGACTGGCTCGAGCGGGAGGCCTGGGACATGTACGGGGTCGTCTTTGACGGTCATCCCGATCTGCGCCGCATCCTCATGTACCCGGGCTTCGAGGGACACCCCCTGCGCAAGGACTATCCCAAGAACCGCCGCCAGCCCCGGGTCGGACCGGGCAGCACCGAGAAGACCGCCTTCGACAAGACTGCCTCGATTACGGACGTGCTGGTGCTGGATGAGGCAAAAGGGTCGGTATCGGGCAACGGGTTTAAAGAAGAGCTGATGTATCTCAACCTCGGGCCGTCCCATCCGGCCATGCATGGTGTCGTTCGGATCATGGTGGCCCTGCGGGGAGAGACCATCATCGCGTCCGACGTTGAGATCGGCTACATGCACCGCTGCTTCGAAAAGGAGGCAGAGACCCACAGCTACACCGGCGTTATCCCTTATACCGATCGCCTCAACTATGTCTCACCGCTGATCAACAATGTGGGATACGCCATGGCGGTGGAAAAACTCTTCGAGGTCGAGACGCCCGAGCGGTGCCAGTATGTCCGGGTCATCATGTCCGAGATATCCCGCATTACCGATCACCTCACCTGTGTGGGCGCCTTTGCCATGGAGCTGGGGGCCTTCACGGTCTTTCTCTATTTGATGAAGTCTCGGGAGTATCTCTACGATCTGATCGAAGACGTCACCGGCGCGCGGCTCACCACCTCTTATACCCGCATCGGCGGGCTCAAAGGAGATCTCAGTCCCGATTTCCAGGAGAAATGCCGGGAGGCCTTCCGCAAGGTGCGTGCGGACCTTGTGGAGTGCGACAAACTGCTGAGTCGCAACCGGATCTTCTTCGACCGGATGCGGGGCGTCGGGGTCATCACGCCGGAGGACGCCGCCTCCTTCGGCTTTACCGGTCCCTGCCTGCGGGCCACCGGGGTTTCCTACGATGTGCGCAAGGCGGCACCCTATCTGGTCTACGACCGGTTCGATTTTGAGGTGCCCCTGGGAACCGACGGGGACTGCTACGATCGGTATCAGGTCCGAATGGTGGAGATGGAACAGAGCATGCGGATCGTGGAGCAGGCCCTGCGGGATCTGCCCGAGGGGCCCATCTGTCTCGACGACAAGCGGATGACGCTGCCGCCAAAGGAGCTGGTCTACACGACCATCGAGGCGCTCATGAACCACTTCAAGCTGATCATGGACGGTCACGGCATTCAACCGCCCGCGGGAGAGGCCTATATGCCGGTGGAAGGGGGCAACGGAGAGCTGGGGTTCTACGTGGTGAGTAACGGCACGGGGATTCCGGCCCGGGTTCGCGTCCGGGCACCCTGCTTCGCCCTGGTGGCGGGCCTGTCCCATCTGATACAGGGGCGGATGGTGGCCGACGTGGTCCCCATCTTTGGCAGCATCAACATGATCGCCGGAGAGTTGGATCGGTAGGGAAAAGGCTGAAGACAGAGGACGGAAGACAGAGGACGAAAGACGGAAGACGGAAGACGGAAGACGGAGGACGGAGGACAGAAAGGTCTAGAGGCTGAAGGCTGAAGACTGAAGGAGAAGAAAGAAGACAATAGATCAACGAACAAAGGTTTCGCCCATGCAACAAATTCTGCCGAAGAAAGAAGTAAAGAAACTTCTTGGCCGTTATCCGAATAAGGACGCGGCGCTCATGCCGCTGCTGCGAGCCATTCAGATGAAGGAGGGCTATATTTCGAAGGAAGCTGAGCAGTATGCCGCAGCGATTCTCGAGCTCCACCCGAGCCGTGTGCGGGAAGTCGTTGCCTTTTATTCCATGTTTCGCGAGAAACCCGAGGGCAAGCACCTGATTCTTGTCTGTGAAAGCATCTCGTGCGCCCTGCTCGGCTCGGAGACGATACTGGAGCATCTGAAGAAACGGCTCGGCATCGGGATCGGGGAAACGACGGCGGACCAACATTTCACGCTGGAGACGGCGGAGTGCCTGGCCTGCTGCGACCAGGCTCCGGCGGTGATGATCAACGACGAGCTCTTTGGGCCGGTGACCCCGGAAGAGCTCGATCGCATCCTGGAGGAGAAACAGAAGGCCGTGGACAGTGGGCAGTGAAAAGCCGGCGGCCAGTGGGCGGTGGACTGAAGGCTGAAGACGAATGGCGGCAGGCGGAGGACAGAGGACGGAAGGAAGCTCCTATGGAACCATTCCGTCTCCCTGGGGGGAGGGGGTGATGGTGATAGTTGGTGTCGAAAAACTTCATAGAATTATATGGTTAAGCTGGATATATAATCTGTTTTGTTTAATGTGTTTAATTAATGTTGATCCGGAAATTAAAACGGACACGAATTAGTTTCCATCCGGAAACGAATTAGGTTTTGAGATGGAAAAAGTAGTACTCACTCGCAATTTCGGCAAGCCCGACTCCCACACCCTCGCGGTCTACGAGGCGGGCGGCGGTTACCAGTCGCTGCGCAAAGTGCTGGCCTCCTGGACGCCCCAGCAGGTGGTGGAGGAGGTCAAGGCCTCCAACCTGCGCGGTCGCGGGGGTGCCGGATTCCCCACGGGGATCAAGTGGGGGTTCGTCCCGAAGGACTCGCCCAAGCCCAAATACCTCTGTGTGAACGCCGACGAGGGCGAACCGGGAACGTTCAAAGACCGCCACATCATGGAGCAGGACCCCCATATGATGTTGGAGGGGACCATCCTGTCGGCCTATGCCATCGGGTCGCAGACGGCCTACATCTATATCCGGGGTGAGTTCGTGCTGGCGGGCGCGCGCACGGAAGCCGCCATCGCCGAAGCCTATGCAAAAGGGTACCTCGGTGAGAACATCCTGGACAGCGGCTACAGTCTGGACATCCACGTGCACTACGGGGCCGGCTCCTATATCTGTGGGGAGGAGACGGCGTTGATTGAATCGATCGAGGGGAAGAAGGGCTGGCCCCGCGTGAAGCCGCCCTTTCCCGCGGTGGAAGGCCTTTTCGGCTGCCCCACAGTGGTCAACAATGTGGAAACCCTGGCCAATGTGCCGCTCATCCTGGAGAAGGGTGGAGCCTGGTTTGCCGGCCTGGGGACCGAAAAGAGCGGTGGAACAAAACTCTTCACCATCAGCGGCCACGTGAACCGGCCCGGCCTCTATGAGCTGCCCATGGGCATACCGCTGCTCGAAATGATCGAAAAGCACGCAGGCGGTGTCACCGGCGGACGAAAGATCAAGGGCGTCATTCCCGGTGGGGCTTCCTGCCCGGTCCTGGCGGCGCACGAACTCGACATTAAAATGGATTTCGACACCCTCATGGCCGCGGGGTCCATGCTCGGCTCGGGCGGGGTGATCGTCCTGGCCGAGGGGACCTCCATGCTGGCCACCCTGCTCAACCTGGAACGCTTCTTCGCCCACGAGTCGTGCGGACAGTGCACGCCCTGCAGGGAGGGGACCCGGTGGATCGTCCAGATCCTGGAGCGCATCGAGCGGGGAGAAGGCACAGCCGGGGATCCCGACACCCTCATCGACATTGCCGAGCACATGGCGGGCCGCACGGTCTGCCCGCTGGGCGAGGCCGCGGCCGGGCCGGTGAAGAGTTTCGTCAGCAAGTTTCGCGACGAATTCTTGCCTTCGCCGGGTTCCGAAACCGGTCCGGCCGGGGCGGCACGTCACGCCCGGGCCGGGGGGCAGGAAGGCTGAGGGGAAGGACACAACGAGATGCCAACCATCGAAATCGACGGCAAGATCATCACCGTGGAGTCGGGGCTCAATGTCATTCAGGCCGCAGACCGACTGGGAATCCATATCCCGCGGTTTTGCTACCACCCGGGCCTCTCGGCCGCGGGAAGTTGCCGGATGTGCATGGTGGAAATCGAAAAGATTCCGAAGCTGCAGACCGCGTGCACCACGCCGGTCCATGACGGGATGGTGGTGCGCACCGACACGGAAGCCGTGCAGGATGCGCGCCGCAGCATCCTGGAATACTTGCTGATCAATCACCCCATTGATTGCCCCATCTGCGACAAATCGGGGGAGTGTCTGCTGCAGGATTATTACACGGACTACGCGCGCTACACGAGCCGCTTTCTGGAGACCCGCTGGCGCAAACGCAAGGTCTTCATCCTCGGGCCCACCATCGTCATGGACGAGGAGCGCTGCGTGCTCTGCTCGCGCTGTGTCCGCTTCTTTGAAGAGGTGTCGGGGGTGCGCCGCCTCGGCATCTTTCAACGGGGTGCCGAAGCCTATCTCTCCACCTATCCCGGGGAGGTTCTGCAAGATCGCTACTGCGGCAACATCGTCGACATCTGCCCCGTGGGGGCCCTGACCGATCGGGACTTTAGGTTCAACCAGCGGGTGTGGATGCTCAAACAGGGCCACTCCGTCTGCCCATACTGTGCAAGGGGCTGCAACATCATTGTGGACTTCAACGAGAAGAGCGATATCCAGGTCAACGACCGACGGGTCTACCGATTCCGGCCGCGCCCCAATCCCATGGTCAACAGATACTGGATGTGCGACGTGGGTCGTTACGGCTACAAACATCTGGATGCTGCCGAGCGGATTCGGGAACCGCTCCTGCGGGAGGGCAAGCGACTGACTCCCGTCGGATGGGACCGAGTGATCAAGCGGGCGGCGCTTAGGATCCGCGAGACGCTGGCAAGCACCGGGCCCAAGGGCGTCGGCGTTCTGGTGCACCCCACCGTTTCGTGCGAGACGACCCTGGCGGTACGGGAACTCTTTGTCGAACAGCTCAAGATCCGGAACGTAAGCACCGGCTTTCCCGTGGATCCCGCCGGATTCGAAGACGAGGTTCTGATCCGGCGGGACAGTGCACCGAATCGACGGGGACTGGAGATGATCGGGCTCGTGCCCAAAGGAGAAGAAGTCCCGGCCGAGAAGCTGGCCGCGGACTGGGCCGAGGGCCGCATTCAACTCCTCTATGTGTTGGGAGATGATCCGGTGCGGTTTCAGCATCCCGAAGCACCCTCGCCAATCCGCGCGGGGGAGGGGATTCTCATTCTTCAGAAAACCACGGCCGGCCCGGAGGATGAGCACGCGCGCATGGTGCTGCCCGCCGCCATGCCGGCGGAGGAGGATGGCACCTTTGTGAATTTCGAGGGACGGGTGCAGCATTTCGACGCCGCCCTGGCCCCGCTGGGTGAAGCACTGCCGGCCTGCGAAATCCTGCAGCGCCTCGGCGAGGCCCTGAAGGTGGAAATTCATCCGGAGTGCTGGCGACTGGGACAGGAGACATGGGCACCCTCATCATCATCGTAAAGATCTTCTTCATGATCGGGTTCCTCATGACCCTGGGCGTGCTGTTGACCTGGGTCGAGCGCAAACAGAGCGCGGTCATGCAGGACCGGATCGGCGCCAATCGGGCCGACATCTTCGGCCTGCGGATCATCGGCCTCTTTCACCCCCTCGCGGATGCGCTGAAGCTCCTCACCAAAGAGGACTTCATACCCCCCTCGGGGGAGCGGTTCGTCCATACCCTGGCACCCTTCATCGCTTTCACCACCGCCCTGGTCGGTTTTGCGGTGATCCCCTTCGGCCCGAAGGTACACCTCTTCGGGCGGGAGATCTCCCTGCAGGTGGCCGACATACACGTCGGCCTGCTCTTCATCTTCGTTGTGACCAGCCTCTCGGTGTACGGTGTCATCCTCGCCGGCTGGTCGTCGGCTAACCGTTACGGACTCCTCGGTGCCCTGCGGGGGGCTGCCCAGACCATCTCCTATGAGGTCTCCATGGCCCTTTCGGTGATGGGACTGTTGATGGTTTTCGGCTCCCTCAGCCTGGGGGAAATCGCGAGGACCCAGGGAGAGCTGGTCTGGGGACTGCCAGGGTGGGGCGTGGTGGTACAGCCCCTGGGCTGCCTCATCTTTTTCATTGCCGCCGTTGCCGAAACCAAGCGGATCCCCTTTGACCTGCCCGAAGGCGAGTCGGAGATCATCGGGTTCTTCGTCGAATACAGCGGGATGAAATTCGGGCTTCTCTGGATCGGGGAGTTCGTGGAGATCGTGGTCATGTCGGCTCTCGTGGCCACGCTCTTCTTCGGCGGCTGGCAGGTCCCCTATCTCGGCAGCGGGGGCTTCGTCTTTCCCTTTGGGCTCCAGATCGGACTGCCGGGCTTTCTGGTGGTCCTGCTGCAGATGTCGGCCTTTGTCTTCAAGGTCGTTTTCTTCTGCTGGCTTCAGATGCTGATCCGATGGACCTTCCCGAGGCTCCGCTACGATCAGCTCATGCGCCTCGGTTGGAAAGTGCTCCTGCCGCTGTCGCTTTTGAATATCGTGATCACAGGCGTGGTCCTGTTGGCCACGGGGAGTTGATACACGTGAAAGAAAAGAACGTCAAACGCATGGAGCTGGGGCGACTCGACCGGCTCTACCTGATCGAAGTAGTCAAGGGGCTGGGGATTACCGGCGGCCATTTCTTCAAGAACCTCTTCGTCCACACGGCCCATCTCTTTGGACTCATGAAGGACCGGCCTGCGTCCGTGACCATCCAGTACCCCGAACAACGCCGCACCATTCCGGTGGGCTACCGCGGACGCCACCGGCTGCTGCTGCGGGAAGACGGCAGCCCCAAGTGCGTGGCCTGCATGATGTGCCCCACCATCTGCCCTGCGCAGTGCATCCACATTCGCGCCGGGGAGAGTCCCAATCCGGCCATCGAGAAATATCCCGTCTCCTTCGACATCGTGGTGGATCGCTGCGTCATGTGCGGTTTCTGCGTGGAAGCCTGTCCCGTGGATGCCATCCGGATGGATACGGGCATCGTGGAGATGGCCCAATATGATCGCAAAGATTTCGTCGACACGCGCGATTTTATGATGAGCCAGAAACCGTCGGAAGAGGAGAAGAAGAAGGGACCGCCCGAGCGGATACCGCCCAACGAGCTGAACGGAAAGAAGGGCTAAGCCCGGGCGATCAATTTGCGTCGGCGGCGAAGACCGCGGCCACGTCGTTGGCTTTACCGATGAGGCTGTTGAAACGGTCGAAGAACACCACGTACGGTTTCTCTCGCCGGTGGGTCCTCAGCAGATCGTCCTGCTCACAGATCTGTGCGAACTCACGGGCCAGGGCAATCATGGTCCGTTCCTGTTCCTCGCGCTTCAGCCGGAGCCAGTCCGAATCGACCATCACGTCGAGCCGCGCCGTCTGATACTCTTCCAGGTAGAATTCATTCAGGTTGGCCCATCTCAGATTCTCGCCGAGAACCCGTTTGGCCGTCTCCTCAATCTGAGGCGCTGAACGATCCCGCTCCACCTCGACCTGCTTGGCAAAGATCCAGCCTTCCCGTCCGTCATCGAGACGCACTTTGTGCCATGTCCCGCTCGATTCGACCAGGGTGAGCGTGTCTCCCTTGAAAAAGGTCCCGACGATCTTTGCGCTGGTTTTCTGTGCCGAGCGCACATTGGCCTTGCGGACCACCACACGAGCCAGGTCGGCCGTCGCTGCAGGCAGAAGCACACACCAGCTGAGGATCAGGAGGAGGGCAAGGGCAATAACGATTCGTTTCACAGCGTTACCTGCATATCCTGAGAAAGGACTATAAGTCATCATAGATGAATCCGCCCGGGCAGGTCAAGGATTTTGCGATGGGTGACCGCGTGCCGGCCGAAACATTGACAGGGGCGGGGCAGTATTGTAGAGTAACCCCGGTTCCAATGACGGAACTTCGGAAGCAGTCCGATGAAAAAGAAACGTGTCGGTTTCACCACCACCATTCCCGTCGAAGTCCTCTTTGCGGCCGGATATTTTCCGGTGGACCTCAACAATATCTTCATTGAAGATCCCCAGGCGCCCCGCCGGGTCGAGGACGCTGAGGCCGTGGGCTTTCCCCGCAACACCTGCGGGTGGATCAAGGGGATCTACGCCGCGGCGAAGCGGCAGCAGCTCAGTGAAATGGTCGCTGTGACCCAGGGCGATTGCAGCAACACCCACGCCCTCATGGAAGTACTGGAGGAAGAGGGACTGCCCATCTTTCCCTTCGCCTTTCCCTACGACCGGGATGCGGACCTGCTGCGGCTGCAGATCGACAAGATGATCTCCCATTTCGACACCACCGATGCCGAAGCCCTCTGCGTCAAAGAGAGACTCGATGGGATTCGGGCCAAGGTCGCCACCGTCGACCGGGAGACCTGGGAGGGCAACCGGATCACCGGCCTCGAGAACCATCTGCATCAGGTCTGCGCCAGTGACTTTCGGGGGGATCCCGACGTCTATGAACGGGAGCTCGACCGTTTCCTGCAGCATATCCAGGAGAGAAGACCCTTTGCCCACGGGATGCGGCTCGGGTTCGTCGGTGTGCCGCCCATCACCAGCGGCATCTACGAGTTCGTCGAAGAGCTGGGCGCCCGGGTCGTTTTCAATGAAATCCAGCGCCAGTTTGCCATGCCCCACGAAACAGCCGATCTCATCAGCCAGTACCTGTGTTATACTTATCCCTATAGCGTCCACGGCCGAATCAAAGACATCCAGGCGGAGATCGGCCGCCGTGAGATAGACGGCATCATTCATTACGTACAGGCTTTCTGTTTCCGGCAGATCGAAGACATCCTCTTGCGCAAGAAGCTGAACGTGCCCATCCTCACGCTGGAAGGGGACAAACCGAGCCCCCTGGATCAGCGAACCAGGATCCGCATCGAAGCCTTTGTCGAGATGCTGCAGGGGAGACCATGAAGAGATCACCCATCGGACACCTCACCGGCGCCATGGGCAGTGTGGTGCTGGCGGCACTGCTGCTCGTGTTTGTGCCGGCGGTCATGGCTGCCGAGAAGGCCATTCACACCTACGGCATCAGCGTGATTCTCAAGGGGGATGTCCAGTCCGCCCGGCAGCGGGCCCTGGACAAGGCCTTCGGCGATGCCCTGGAGGAATCGGTGACCAGCGTGGCCCGGGCCCAGAACATGGCCAGTTTCCAGGAGATCCTGGAGGAGATCCGAAGCGACGATCCGCTGACCTATGTGGACAAATACCGGGTGCTGTCAGACGTCCGGGACCGCAATGTCTACAAGGTCGAGGTGGAAGCCTGGATATCCGAAGAAAAGGTCAAAGAGCGTCTCGCCGACATCGGCCTCATTCGCCATCAGGAGAAGGTGGTGGAGCTGGGGATCCTGATGCGCACGCGCACAGACGAGCAGATCGCTGCCGAGCTGGCCTCAGCACGGGGCTTTGACTTCAACGGATTTGCCGTGCAGCAGTACCGCACCCGCGGATTCCAGGTGGTCCAGGGGACTGTCTCTGTGGACGACAGTGTCGAAGGTCTGGAAAAGCTGCGTTTGAACAACCGGTTGACGGCGCTGCAAGGACGGCGGCTCGGCGCGGATGCCGTCATCCTCGGGTTGGTCGACATCCAAACACCCGCGGAGCCGACCGGAACCATCGGCCCCGAACCGGCGGAAGCCGTCTCGCCCGGAGCGACCGACACGGTGCACTCTGCCTCGAGCACGGGCGTGCCGCAAGGGCAATACGAGGTCTCCCTCTGGCTGCGGGCTGTGCGCTCCAGCGACGGCGCACTCATCGGCATCCGGGAGGGCACCTTTGTTTCGGAGCCCGGCGTCTCCACCTACATGCTCCGCCAGGAGATCCGCCAGCGGCTCGACGCCCTCTTTGCCGCGCTCGGCGAGACTATTCGCGAGTACGTCCAGTAATGCCGTTACTTCGTAACTACTCAGGTCACCTCTCTTTTTCCGCATGACTGCGTTACGCTTTTTCGCTCCGTAACAAAGATACGGAGCGTCGCGAGACTCGCTTTAGATAATTCATGCCGCCTTCGGCGGCTACAAAAAAAAGGTATCTTGAGGTGTTGCGGTGCTCAAATCCTCAACGTATGAAGAATACGCCTCCGGTTTTGCGCTCCTCACGCCTTGTCCTGCGGGAAAATAGAAGCAACTTGAGTAGTTACGTTAATTCTTGACAATCCCCCATCGATCCATTAGTTTATCCCATCTATTCCATCCAGAGACGGCGGTGTAGCTCAGTCGGTCAGAGCATACGGCTCATATCCGTAGAGTCGCTGGTTCGAGTCCAGCCACCGCCACCAGCCTTCGCTTTTCAGTGGCGAAAAGGAAAGCGAAGGCTCCTGCGAGGTAGCCCACAGGGCGAAACCGGGCTATTCCTTGCTTTCCGTGTCTGTCGCCATTTCCGATTTTCTATTTTCCAGTTTCTAATGCGGTGGGTCACCGGTGTACCCCCCTGCAAATCTTGTCTTTACCGATTTCCTATTTCCAATTTTCCAGTTTCCAATCAGGTGTACCACAGGGGCCGCAAAGCCTTGCTATCATTGCGCGGTGGCTGGTGAGGTTTAGGGAGATTGCGTGCAACGGTTGACACAAGCTTCGGCTCGCCCTGCGCAGTCAATTACGACGGTTCCTGGAGCGCATAGACGTCTCGCACTGCGTCTACCAATGGAACGCGTAGCCTCACCCTGCACTTGAAGGACAGCGTGACGCGCAACCTCCTTCTGGACAAAACAGGCGGGGCGCTGCTGGTGTCGTCGACCAGCATAAGGGCACCACTTACACCTATTGGCTGGGCGTGGCCTGGAACGTGACCGACGTGGACGTGGAATACCCGAAGGCGGAAGCCGCCCGACGAAAGAGGCTGTAAAGGGAACGAAACAAGAGGATACCAGCTCGGTTGCGAAAGTCGAAACGGGGCAGAAATTAGGCTATCTTTATACTTACTGATGGGGCCGGTACCGGTCTACTGTCGATCATTTAAATATACTTGACAGAGGCGAATAGGGTCATTATAATGACTACTATTATTTATTAATTAGAGGAGTGAGGCATGAAAGATTTGCAGGAGATCCTGCCTGTCACAACTGTTAAGAAGAACCTGCTTGAGATTATCAAACGGATGGAGAAGCTGGATGAGGTTGTGGCGATTACGAGAAATGGTGTTCCCGTTAGTGTGATGATGCCTTTTGACCGTTATGAGGGACTGCTTGAGACCATAGAAATCCTCTCTGATCCGAGGACCATGAAAGTGCTGAAGCAGTCTATGAAGGATTTCGAAAGAGGAAGAACTGTCGGCCATAAGGAGGTCTGGGAGGATTGAGCCGATTTCGTCTAAGCTATTCTGAGGCTTGCCGAAGAGTTATCAAGACTCTCCATCCCGATTTGAAACCCATACTCAAGAAAGAAATTGAGAGCCTGCGAACAGATCCCTATCAGGGTAAACCTCTGATTGAAGAGCTTGCCGGATTCTATTCACTTCGATTCAAAAGATATCGAGTGATTTACCGTGTAGAAACCGGAAAGAAGATGATTGAAGTTCACCATGTCGGGCATCGACGGGACCTATACGACGAATTTCGAAAACTGCTCCATAATAAGTAATGAATCTCGAAGCGTGAATCAAGTTTTTTTGTGGTCGCCGTTCACAAAAACCTATGGCTTGCGAAAATCTGGTCCACGTTTAAATAGCAGGATCTTCGGAAGAGCA
>CAMYMF010000058.1 GCA_947259355.1 uncultured Nitrospirota bacterium
GTGCTGGCGCCCCTGGCCTCGATGGCCAACGAGCACCAGCGGCTATACCGTTGGGTGGACGAAAACGGTGTGGTGCATTTCGGCGACCACGTGCCCGCCGAATATGCTGATGCGGAAAAGCAGGTTCTTAATACGCGCGGTGTCACCGTCGATGTCCTGCGCGGCAAGAAAACTGCTGAAGAGATTGAAGAAGCATTGGGCGAGACCCAGGCGGAAGGCGAATTGTAAAGAAGGTCGGGCCTTGCATGGCGATGTTTACACGAGAGGCACGATTGCTGAGGCATGACAACGGGGGCCGTATTCATTCTTCTCTGAAGGACTTCCTAAGGACGGTATTCAGAGCATCCCCATCCCATCGGGGGCACTTTTTGTGGCCATGTCATGATTGTAGGCGCAGGTCGGTGTTGTCCTGGGTACCGGGACCGAACATGGCCATGGCAAGTGAAAGAGAGATTTTAGAGAAAGGGGGCTTCGGGGCACCGTCCTTGCGCAAAGGCTGCCTGACGTGACCAGGCGGAAGGTTTGAACCACTTCTTCGCTGCAGACGGCATCTACGAGTCATCGTTACATTTTGCCGTCGTGTCACGCCGGGAACCTCCGTGAGAGTGTCACAAAACGACCCGGAAGAGCAGTTTTCTACCTAACCCCCTGACAGATATGCAGCTTTATGGTATAGTCTTGCAATTTAACAGCATAGGGAGAAATGCATCATGTGGGACTACTCGGAAAAAGTCATGGACCATTTTCTCAATCCGCGCAATGCCGGGGAAATTGAAAACCCCGATGCCGTCGGAGAAGTGGGAAACATGACCTGCGGGGACGCCCTTCGTCTGACACTCAGGGTGGACGAAAAGGAGCGCATCGCGGATGCCAAATTCCAGACCTTCGGCTGTGGCAGCGCCATCGCGTCATCTTCGATCCTCACAGAGATGATCAAAGGGCTGACCCTGGAAGAGGCGTCCAAGATCACCAACAAGGACATCGCCCAACAGCTCGACGGGCTGCCACCGGAGAAGATGCACTGCTCCGTCATGGGGATGGAGGCGCTGGAAGCGGCCATCAACAACTATCGGGGACGGCCGGTGGAGCACGAGGAGTTGGAGGGGACGATTGTCTGCAAGTGCTTCGGTGTGACCGACGAGAAGATCGAACGGGTCGTTCGGGAGAACAACCTCTCCACCGTCGAAGATGTGACCCATTTCTGCAAAGCCGGCGGTGGCTGTGAGGAATGCCACCCCCAGATTAACGAGATCATTCAGAAGGTCCAAGCGGAAAAGGGTGTGGCCGTCGACACCGGCACCGATCAGGGGCGCCCGAAGAAACTGACCAACATTCAGAAGATGCATCTCATCATGGAGACCATCGATCGGGAGATCCGTCCGGGCCTCAATGCCGACGGGGGCGACATTGAACTCATCGACATCGACGGCGATCGGGTACTGGTGGCCCTGCGGGGAAGCTGTGCGGAGTGTGTGGCCTCTTCCTTCACACTCAAGTCCGGTGTGGAAGCCAAGCTGAAGGAGTTCGTTTCGAATGCCATCACAGTGGAAGAGGTAGAGCAATGAAGACGGTTTACGTGGACAACAACGCCACCACCCGCGTGGATCCCGAAGTGTTCCGGGAGATGGAGCCTTATTTCTGCGATCTCTACGGGAACCCTTCCAGCATGCACAAATTCGGGGGGCAGGTGGCCGGCGCCGTGAAGCGAGCCCGGCAACAGGTGGCGACGCTCATCGGCGCGGATCCCTCGGAGATCGTCTTCACCAGCTGCGGGACCGAAAGCGACAACGCGGCCATCTGGGGTACGCTCCACTCTTATCCGCAGAAGCATCACATCGTGACCACCCGGGTGGAGCACCCGGCCGTGCTGACCCTCTGTAACCATCTCATGAAGCAGGGCTACAGCGTCACGGAGCTGCCCGTCAATCACGAGGGGCTGCTCGATCTGGATCAGCTGCGGGACGCCATCACCCCTTACACGGCGGTGGTGTCGGTCATGTGGGCCAACAACGAAACGGGGGTGATCTTCCCAGTGGAGGAGATCGCCGAGATCGTCCAGGAGAAGGGCTCCGTCTTTCACTGCGACGCCGTCCAGGCTGTGGGCAAGATCCCCATCAATATGAGAAAGAACCGCATCGATATGCTATCGCTCTCGGGGCACAAGCTGCACGCTCCCAAGGGGGTGGGTGCGCTCTATATTCGTAAGGGGACGCGCTTCACGCCTTTTTTCATCGGCGGGCATCAGGAACATAACCGGCGAGGGGGCACCGAGAGTGTGCCGTCCATCATCGGGCTGGGCAAGGCCTGCGAGCTGGCCATGGACCATATGGACGAGGAGAAGACACGGGTCAAAGCGCAGCGCGACCGGCTGGAAGCGGGCCTGCTGGCCAAAATCCCCAACGCACTGCTCAACGGCCATCGGGAACACCGGCTGCCGAATACCTCGAGCTTGAGCTTTGAATACATCGAGGGCGAGGGGATTCTCCTGCTCATGAGCCGCGAGGGCATCGCCGCGTCGTCTGGATCGGCCTGCACCTCAGGATCCCTGGAGCCCTCCCATGTGCTGCGCGCCATGGGGGTGCCCTTTACGGGAGCCCACGGCTCCATTCGCTTCAGCCTGAGCCGGTTCAACACCGACGAAGATGTCGACTATATCTTGGAGAAGATCCCCCCGATCATCAGCCGTCTCCGGGAACTCTCCCCCTTCTGGAAGCGGCGAGACCGCTCGGCCGTATTATAGTAAATGAGATGGGCGACCGGTCAATTCCATGGCTGCCGGCCGGGTCTGTGATTCGCCCTCAGTCCCCGCCGGGCGCCGCCTGAACAACTCCCCGGGTTTTGTCCGCAGACGGCCTTCGGTTTCAGACCGGGGCTCATGGAGAGAGAAAACATGGATGACAGGCGAGTCGTGCTCGTGACCGGGAGCACCCGAGGTGTCGGCCGGCGGATTGCGGAGCGCTTCGCCGAGGACGGCGCAGTTCTGGCGCTCAACTACCGGAGCCAGCACGAGACGGCCCAGGCGGCCTGGGCCGCGGTGCAGGAGCGTTCCCCGTCCTCGCTGCTCTATCAGGCCGATCTTTCGTCCCCGTCCGCCGCGGAAGGGCTCATCCGCTCCGTCATCGACGACTTCGGCCACATTGATCTTCTCGTGAACAACGCTGGCCCCATGCTGGTGAAACCTCTGGCCGATACCTCGCCCGACGAGTGGGCCTGGATGCTCGGCGCGAACCTGAACAGCGTCTTTTACTGCTGCCGGTTCGCCCTCCCGTTCATGCGGGAGCGCCGCCGCGGCCAGATCGTGAATATGGGCTGCCTCCATGGCGAGATCGCACCGGGAGGGCTGCCCAATTCCCCGGCCTACGGCATCGCCAAGACGGGCGTGCTCATGCTCACCCGCATGCTCGCCCGCTCCGAGGCGAAGTACAACATCCGCGTCAATGCCGTAAATCCCGGCCTGATCGAGACCGACGACTACCGGCACTATCCGGAAGCGGTGCGTGCCCAGTGGCGGGACCGGGTCCCCCAGAAGCGTTTCGGCACCCCCGACGAGATCGCGGACGCGGTCCTGTTCCTGACGTCCGATCGGGCGGCCTACATCACCGGTGCGGTCCTTCCCGTCCACGGCGGGCTCTGGGTGCCCGAGTAGCCGCACACCATGGACGGCATCCGCGTCCCATCTTCCGCGCAGGGAGATTCCCTTTGACCTGGAGGGCAGCCAACAGAGCGCTTGCCACCAGCGTCGGGAGGTGATAGAGGATAGGGAGGGGGGCTCAAGGCATGAAGGACCTCTGCCGCCGCTGCACCATATGCTGCTACGAGAAGGTGATCGCCGAGAACGGCACCGTCGTCTATACGGACCGACCCTGCAGCTACCTCGATCTCGACACGGGGCTCTGTATCGTCTATGAGTTTCGGACTCGGGCGAAGGCGGAATGTGTGCAGATCACCAAGCGGGTACTCGACCTGGGCGTGCTCCCCGCGGCGTGTCCCTATGTGAAAGACCGGCCGGGGTACCGGCCCCCCCGGCTGACCCCAAGGCTGGAAAAGCTGGCCCGGAAGACCCTGGGGGCCGGCGGTCCGAAAGCAGCGCGCCGATCAGGGAGAAACAGACGGTGATTCTCAGTTTCAAGGAATACCACCCGAAGATCGATGGGTCCGTCTACATCGCGCCCAGCGCGGACATCATCGGGGATGTGATCATCGGCCGCGATGCCAGCATCTGGTTCCACGTGGTGGTGCGGGGCGATGTCAATTACATCCGGATCGGGGAGCGGACCAACGTGCAGGACGGCTCGCTCCTGCACGTCACCCGCGAGACGCATCCGCTCATCCTGGACGACGGTGTGACCGTGGGGCATGGGGTCATCCTCCACGGCTGCACGATCCGCTCGAACACGCTGATCGGCATCGGCAGCGTCATTCTGGACGGTGCCGAGATCCAGGAGCATGCCTTCATCGGCGCCGGTTCTCTGGTGACGGAGCGCACCGTGATCCCGTCGGGTGTTCTCGCCTTCGGCCGGCCTGCGAAACCCTATCGGGACCTGACGGCGGCGGAGATCGAACGGATCCATCAGTCCGCGGCCAACTACGTGGCCTACAAGGAGCATTATCAGAGCAGGGCCCCTTGAAGGGAGCGGCATGTACCGGGTGACCATCTATTATCAGGACACCGACGCCGGCGGGGTGGTTTACTACGGCAACTACCTACGGTATTTCGAGGCGGCCCGAACCGAGTTCCTGCGGGAGCACGGGGCACTCCTGACCGACTGGATCGATCGGGGGGTGCTCTTTGTGGTCGTGCGGGCGGAGGTCGATTATCGCCTCTCGGCTCGATACGGCGACGTCCTGTCCATCGAAACCCGCTGCGAGGCCCTCTCGGGCGCCCGTTTCGATCTCGCCTACCGGGTCGTCCGGGAGCTGGACGGCGCCCTGGTAGCCAGCGGCATGACCCGCATGGCCTGCGTCAATGAAACGGGACGGCCCCTGCGGATCCCGGCGGAGATCCGGGAGATCCTGGCAGGCGCTTCTGCATCGAAGGAAGCGGGGAGCGGTGAGCGTGCTGAGTGAGAACGCGCGGCTGATCCTTCGCCAACGGTACCTGCGGCGCGACGCACAGGGGGAGGTGGTCGAGACGCCGGAGGAGATGTTTGCGCGGGTCGCCCGTTTCGTGGCGCGCGCGGAGCGGCGCTACCGGAAGGGCTGGGGCTCCGACCGGGCCGCGAAGCGCTTCCTGACGGTCTTGTCCGATCTTGATTTCCTCCCCAACTCGCCCACGCTGATGAACGCGGGCACCCGCCTGGGGCAGCTGGCGGCCTGTTTTATCCTTCCCGTACCCGATTCCATCCGGGGCATCTTCGGCGCCGTGTCGGAGATGGCTCGGATCCATCAGTCCGGCGGCGGCACGGGCTTTGTCTTCTCCGAGCTGCGACCCGAAGGCGATCGGGTGCGCTCGACCGGCGGGATCGCCTCGGGACCGGTCTCGTTCATGCGGGTCTTCGACCAGGCCACGGAGGTCGTCAAGCAGGGGGGGCGCCGCCGCGGTGCCAACATGGGGGTGCTGCGGGTCGACCATCCAGATATCCGCGCCTTCGTCGGCGCCAAGGAGGAGCCCCACGCCTTCGCCAATTTCAATCTCTCCGTGGCCGTCACCGACCGGTTCATGAAAGCGGTACGACAGGACCGGGCGTTCCCGCTCATCCATCCCCGCACCGGCCGGGAGGTGAGGCGCGAACGGGCGGGTGCGCTCTTTGATCTGATCTGCCGGGCGGCGTGGCACTCGGGGGACCCCGGTCTTCTCTTCATCGACGAAGTCAACCGGCGAAACCCGACCCCTGCGCTCGGCGAGATGGCTGGTACCAATCCCTGCGGGGAGCTTCCCCTCTATCCCTACGAGAGCTGCAATCTCGGCTCCATCAATCTGGCCCGGATGGTCCGCCGCGGTCGGGTGGACTATGCCCGGCTGGAGGAGACCGTCGCAGTTGGGGTGCGCTTTCTCGACAACGTCATCGATCTGAACCGCTATCCCCTGGCGAAGATCCGACGGATGACGCTTTCCAACCGCAAGATCGGGCTCGGTGTCATGGGATTTGCCGAGATGCTGGTCCAGCTGGGAATCCCCTACGATTCGGAGGCGGCCGTGCGGCTCTCCGCCCGGTTGACGCGCCGTTTCACCGGGGCCGCTCGGGCGGCCTCGGCCGAGCTGGCCCGGGAGCGGGGGCGCTTTCCCAATTTCGCCGAAAGCGCCTATGCCAGAAAGGGCTCTGCCCCCCTTCGAAACGCCACCGTCACCACCGTGGCGCCGACGGGCACCATCAGTCTCATCGCCGGTACCAGCAGTGGGATCGAGCCGCTCTTTGCCGTCTCCTTCGTACGGCGAATTCTGGACGGAACCCTTTTGACGGAGACCAATCCCTTCTTCCAGGAGATGGTCCGCACGCGGGGTCTGCAGGGGGACGACGTCGAGGCGGCGCTCACCGGCTGCGGGAGCATCCAGGGGATGGGGGGCATCCCGGCCGATATGCGGGCCCTTTTCAAGACGGCCATGGATATCGCGCCGGAGGCCCATCTTCGCATCCAGGCGGCCTTTCAGCGCCACACGGACAATGCCGTCTCCAAAACGGTCAATCTCCCCCGGGAGGCCGCTCCGGAAGATGTGCGGCGGATCTATTTGCAGGCCCATGCACTCAAGTGCAAGGGGATTACCGTCTACCGCTACGGCAGCCGCGCGAACCAGGTACTCAGTTTCCTCGAAGGGGGCCGGGGAGCGGAGGTGACCGTGGCCCAGGAATTTGACGGGTCCTGCCGGGATTGCGGAACTTGACACCGAGGTGGGAGCAGGTTTTACTTGATACGGGCGGATCGTCTTGATAAGATCGGGCAGCTTTCCCAGATAAAAAAAGGAGTCAGAGGGTATGAAAAAGAATCTAATGAGCGTTTTTGAGGGAAAATCCTTCAATGTGGATGAAGCAAAGAAAATCGCCATTGCCCTGGAGCGCCAGGGCTTTCAGTTCTACTCGGGGATGAAGGATCGGGTCCGCACCGAAAACATTCAGACCGTCTTCAACCGGATGGCCGAGGAAGAGAAGAAACATGTCCGGGACATCGAGGCCATGCTGAAAGATCCCGAAAGCGAGTGGTACCTCGATCCCGCGACGGAAGAGATCGTCCTGCAGTATTTTGCCGAGTATATGAAGGGAGGCATCTTCCCCGCCGGCACCGACGCCGAAGCGGCGGCCATGGAGCTGCAGGATGAAATTCAGGCGGTATCCCTGGCCTACAATTTTGAAAAGGACGCGGTCGGCTTCTACACCGAGCTGGTCAAGATGGCCAAGGACCCCGAGACGCGGGAAGCGTTTGAGGAGCTGGTGGAATTTGAGAAAGGGCACGTCAGCACCCTGGAGAACCTGCTGCGGATGCTCCAATCGTCCGCTCGGTGAGGCGTGCGGCCTGGGGGATGGAACAACGGTCAGATATGCGTGAACTCTTTGATATCGTGGATGACAACGATGCCGCCATCGGGTCGGCACCCCGCGAGCACTGCCACGGGGACCCGGCCCTGGTGCATCGGGTGGCCCATGTGCTGTTGGTCAATGGTGCGGGGGAGCTTCTTCTGCAGAAGCGATCCCCCCACAAGGACATTCAGCCGGGCAAGTGGGACACCTCCGTGGGGGGCCATCTGAATCGGGGAGAGGATTACGAGACTGCGGCCTACCGCGAGCTGCAGGAAGAGCTCGGCGTCGCCGGCGCGGACCTGGTCTTTCTCTACGCCTACCCCATGCGAAACGAGATCGAGTCGGAGAATGTCCGAACCTATCTCTGCCGTCATGACGGCGCGATCCGATTCGATCCGGAAGAGATCACCGAGGTCCGCTTCTGGTCCCTCGCCGAGATCGAAGGGCATCTCGGAAGCGGCATGTTCACCCCGAACTTCGAGGAGGAGTTCGGCTACTATAAGGAGTATCTGAATAGGGGCGCTTGAGTTCGTCGGTGCCCCATTTCCTATTTCCCATTTTCGATTTTCTGTTTTCCAACTGCCGGGGGAGAGGATTCGGTGCTGGTGTCCGACCCGGACTTCAAATCCGGTGGGGCGGCTTAACACCCTGCCTGGTGGGTTCGATTCCCGCCCTCTCCCGCCATTTAAAATCAAGCACTTACAAAGTATGCTGGAGAAATCGAATCTCCGGCATTTTCCTTTTCTGTGCTCTGTGTCAACCCGGTGCCTGGCACCGGGTTGACACAGTCTTTTGAACTTGCCGTCTTCTGTCATCTGTCAGTCCGTCGTCCGGTCTTCATCTGCCCACCGTCCACCGTCCACCGTCCACTGCCCACCGCCCACTGCCCACCGGCTCTTCACTCCGTCCGCTGTCCTCCGTCTCCCCGTAGGACACTGCCCGACAGGAAAATCAGCCTCTGTCCTACACAAAAATCAGACAAAGCCTGACAGCAGATTCTGCAGTGTCAACCCGGTGCCTGGCACCGGGTTGACACCGGGTTGACACAGTCTTTTGAACTTGCCGTCTTCTGTCATCTGTCAGTCCGTCCTCCGGTCTTTAATCCGCCCACTGACCACTGAAATAGTGCCCAGCGGCTTTTCGCCGTCCTCCGCTTTCTCAGAAACCTTCTTGCCGTCCGCGTGAAAGTTTGTCGTTGCCTCTCAGCACCTTCACAAAGTGGATGAGACCTTTGGAGCAAGGGTGGGAATTATAAGCCACCAGGGATAGAATAATTATTAAATAAAGTCTAAAATGGCTAAATTTTGCCATAATTGTCAAAATAAAGCGATTTTTTGAATATTTGCTCTCGGGCAGCGCGACTTTTCTCCTCTGGATGTTACCTATACGACAGAAGATGAGGCAGGGCCGGTGGGGACGCAATGAAGCCTCCGTTCCGGTCCTTCTCTATTCGTTTAGGGAGAGGTAAACATGCAGAAAACTTTGGCATTTTTATACGCACTGATGCTGGTATGTATGGTGAGCCTGTCCGCGGAAGCGCTGACCATCACCAGTCTCGTCGGAGACAAGGACAGTTTCGGCTCCAATTTACCGGCCGGGAGCCCCGTGGCGGTGGGCTCCATTCGTTATGGCTGGGGCGATGACGGGGTCACCGACCTTTGGACGAAGTCCATCAATGTCTATGAATGGGCGCATGCCTTCACGCTGCCCACCGGTTTTTCGATTCAGAGCGCCACCCTGAGCATCCTGACGCTCGATATGGAAGACGCCGGAGCCGGTGAGGGGCGCGGCGGTGGTCCCTTTGACGATCGGCTCTATCTGGACAGTGTTGAAGTCGCGGGCGCCTTTGACGACGTTTATACGCCCGACGGGCACAGCAACACGAGACTGATGCCGAATCTGTCCACTTTCAATCTGTCCTCGTCCTTTTTCCCCCTGCTGGAAGACGGTTTGCTGATGGTTTCACTCGACACGCTGGGGGGTACTCTGAAGGATATGATCGCCATCGACTATGCGGAACTCACCATCGAGGCTGAGGAGACGATTATCGAGGTGATACCCGAGCCGGCTTCCATCTTGCTGCTTGGCTCCGGGCTGCTTGGCCTCGTCGGCATCGGGCGACGGACTCGATGAACGGCTCAATTTATCTGGCAAACGAAGCCCCACCCACCCCGGTGGGGCTTTTCTGCTCGGGCCGGGCTCGCCAGGCGGAATCTTCAGGGAATTGAATAAGGATAGTATGATGGTCTCCCGGAGACGCAAGCGCAGGAAATCCAAACGATCCCGGCGACGGGCTCGATGGCTCAAGATCTTCATCATCGCCGGCGTTGCGGCCCTGGTGGCCGCAACTGTGACCCTGCGGGGGCGGCAACCGGTCGTGCGGGTAACCACCGTGGCAGAGACCCCCATGGAGAGTCTCTATGCGATGCCGTCGAGCGGGATCGTTCCGGACGGGGCTCTCCCGGAAGAGCGACCGCTTTTTGCTTACGCCCCAGGGATCGATGGAAACGCTGACATCATTCCCGGGGAATCGGCGGCCCATCTCCTCGACGGGGCTTTACCGGCCGGCGTGGAGACGCCACCGGTTGTGGTTCCGGAGCCTCTCTCGCTCTTCCTGCTGGGCAGCGGACTTCTCGGGATCCTTGGATTTAGGAACCGCCAACCGTAACACGACGATCGCGCGCAACGTGCCCCCAGCCATATCATCCCTTCCGCAAACCCGACAGAGAAAATAGAATGCGTGAAAGGCGCCTGTTGGAGTTTCGAAATCGATTTGCGCCTCCCCTAAATCGGGTTAAAATAAGGTTTCGTCGAGCACCGCTTTTTTTGTTCACCCCCAAGGTTTCTTTTTTCTTGACATCACAAAATGTTGTAGTATAGTGATCTTTCATACACAATATTATGCGGTTTTTGTGGAAAAGCTGTGAAAATGTTGTGGGGGCATTGAGGGGGACTTGTGGAGAAGCTGTCGAGATTTTTGGGCCACTCTTGAGCAACCCCTTGTTTTTTGCTCTTTTTTCGGAAGCGGGTTTTACTGGGGGAATCTGGGGACTGTTCCCGTCGCCTTTCTGTTTGATGGAGACGGCGGATCATTGAAAAGGAGACGCGCTATGGCTGGAAGGAGGGCGAGTGATACGGGAAGCAAGTTGTGCGAAAAGAGTGCTGCGGCGACCCCTGCCTCCTGGGACCAGGACTACTTCATGAGCGTTCTTTTGCGCGAAAGCCACGGAAATGTCGAAATGGCCAATATGATCAGCCGGGATCTCGAACGGGAGTTCGCTGCGTTCAAGGAGAAGCCCCTGCCGGCGGCCGTCATGGCGCGGATGATCGAAGCCAAGTTGATGAAATACGGCATCAACCGCTTCCCGCCTATGGTCTTTCCGGGGCCGGTGCCGGAGACGCAAGAGATATTGCCGCTGTCGGAGAATGCCATCACCGTGCTGGAGCGGCGGTACCTCAAGAAGGACGATCAGAACAGGCCGACGGAACAGCCCCGGGACATGTTCCTCCGAGTGGCCGGGAATATCGCCAAGGCGGAGCGTAATTACGACAAGAACGCCGATGTTTCGGAAGCCGCGCGCCTTTTTTATCGTCTCATGACCCAGTTCGAGTTTCTGCCCAACTCACCGACTCTGATGAATGCCGGACGGGAACTGCAGCAGCTCTCGGCCTGCTTCGTCCTTCCCGTCGAGGATTCCATGGAGGGGATTTTCGACTCCCTCAAGCATGCCGCGCTGATCCACAAATCCGGCGGGGGGACCGGCTTTTCCTTCTCCCGCATCCGGCGCAAAAACTCCACCGTCGGGTCCACCGGCGGGGTGGCGTCCGGTCCGATTTCGTTCATGCGCATTTTCAATACTGCCACGGAGCAGGTTAAGCAGGGGGGCACTCGGCGCGGCGCCAACATGGGGATCCTGCGCATCGATCACCCCGACATCGTCGAATTCATCCATGCCAAGGAGAATGACGGCACGCTGAACAACTTCAACCTCTCGGTGGGGCTCACGGAGGCCTTCATGGAGGCTGTCAAGGCGGACAGATACTATGACCTCATCGATCCCTGCACAAGAGAGGTGACGGAGACCCTGCGAGCCCGGGAAGTCTTCGACCAGGTGGTCCATCTCGCGTGGAAGAGCGGCGATCCCGGCATTGTCTTTCTGGATCGGCTCAACCGGGACAACCCCACGCCGAAACTCGGCGAGATCGAAAGCACCAATCCCTGCGGCGAGCAGCCGCTGCTGCCCTATGAAGCCTGCAACCTG
>CAMYMF010000059.1 GCA_947259355.1 uncultured Nitrospirota bacterium
GCACAGCTCCCGGGAGCGGAAGCGGCTGTCGTGCTGGCGAAAATCAATCTGGACCGATCGCGCAAACTCCTGGTGCAAAAAATGGTGTCCCAGTCTGACCGGGATGCGGCCCTCGCAACGTACCGACAGGCCGTGGCGACGCGGGACAATCTCCGAGCCACCATTGCCAAGAAGACCGTCCGTGCGCCTTTCGCGGGTCGGCTCGGGATTCGTTTCGTCGATCTGGGGCAGATGCTGCGCGAAGGCGACCCCATCGTTTCTCTCCAGTCTCTCGATCCCGTTTTCGTCAACTTCCTGCTGCCGCAGCAGGAGGTCACACAGATTGCGCCGGGCCTCATCGTAAGGGTGCGCGCCGACGCGCTGGGCGGCGACGCGATGCAAGGCACGCTCACCGTTGTCAATCCCGAGGTGGATGCCGCCACCCGAAATGTCCGTCTCCAGGCGACGCTGCCGAATCCAAAGGAACGACTCCGTCCCGGCATGTTCGTCAACGTGGAGGTTGCCCTGGCCGCCCGCAGGCAGGTGCTCGCCGTGCCGGCGACGGCCGTTCTGTACGCGCCCTACAGCGATTCGGTCTTTATTGTGGAGCAGAAACCGGATGAGCCCGACGGCCTCGTGGTGCGTCAGCAGTTCGTGCGGCTCGGAGAGACGCGAGGCGATTTTGTTGCGGTGACGGCGGGACTCCGAGCAGGCGAAACGGTGGTGAGCACAGGCGTGTTCAAGCTGCGAAACGGCCAGGCGGTCGTCGTGAACAATGCTGTGGTGCCCGAGTTCAAGCTGGCCCCGAAGCCTGAAAACAACTGATCTGTGCGGCCGGTTGCGGCCTGCGAGTACGATCCTGAGGAAATGCGCTGACCCATGCGACTCACCGACCTCTTCATACGCCGCCCCGTCCTTGCCCTGGTGGTCAATCTGGTCATCATCATCGCCGGCCTGCAGGCGATCCGTACCCTGAATGTCCGCCAGTATCCCCGGAGCGAAAACTCCGTGGTCACGGTATCGACGGTCTACGTCGGCGCCAGCGCGGATCTGGTGCGCGGCTTTATTACCACACCCCTGGAGCGCGCCATCGCGGCCGCCGACGGGATCGACTATATCGAATCCCAGAGCGCGCAGAACCTCTCCACCATCAATGTGCGTCTCAAACTCAACTACGATCCCATTCAGGCACTGTCGGAGATTAGCTCCAAGGTGGACCAGGTCCGCAATGACCTGCCGCCGGAGGCGGAAGTGCCGATCATCAACGTCGAGTCGGCGGACAGCCGTTTTGCCTCGGCCTATTTGAGTTTCACCTCCGACATTCTCCTTCAGAATGAGATCACCGACTATCTCGTTCGCATCGTGCAGCCCCGGCTATCCGCGCTCGAAGGGGTGCAGCGGGCCGACGTGCTCGGCGCCCGAACGTTTGCCATGCGGATCTGGCTCAAACCCGACCGAATGGCGGCCCTAAATATCAGCCCCGCCCAGGTCCGCCGCGCGCTGGCAGCCAACAATTATCTCGCGGCCGTGGGCCGTACCAAGGGGTCCCTGGTTCAGGTCAATCTAACGGCCAATACCGATCTGCGCTCCGTGGAGGAGTTCAAACGCCTGGTGGTGCGCGAAGAGGGGGGCGCTCTGGTGCGTCTGGAAGACATTGCCCAGGTGGTGCTCGGGGCCGAAGACTATGACACGGAGGTGCGCTTCTCCGGTCAAACGGCGGTTTTCATGGGCATCTGGCCCCTGCCCAATGCCAACTCCCTCGATGTGATCAAACGGGTGCGGGTGGAGATGGATGCCATTCAGCAGCAGCTTCCCACCGGGATGGAGGCACGCATCGCCTACGATGCCACGGCCTATATTGACAACGCCATTCACGAGGTTCTCAAAACCCTGGGAGACACCCTGCTCATCGTGATGATTGTCATTTTTCTCTTTCTCGGTTCTGTCCGCTCGGTGTTTATTCCAGTCGTTGCCATTCCCCTCTCTCTCATTGGGGCGGTCTTTCTCATGCAGGTGTTCGGTTTTACGATCAACCTGCTGACACTGCTGGCCATCGTTCTTTCCGTGGGGCTTGTGGTGGACGACGCCATTGTGGTGGTGGAAAACGTGGAACGCCATCTCAGCGATGGGATGGCCCCATTGGATGCCGCCCTGCGGGGCGCCCGAGAACTCGTGGGGCCCATCATTGCCATGACCATCACCCTGGCATCGGTTTACCTTCCCATTGGGTTGCAGGGCGGGCTCACGGGTTCGCTCTTTCGCGAATTCGCGTTCACCCTGGCCGGGGCGGTCACCATCTCTGGGGTCGTGGCCCTCACCCTGTCGCCCATGATGTCGTCCCAGCTGCTGAAGGCGGGGCTGGCGGAGCATGGCTTGGCTGCTCCCATCGCCCGGTTTTTCAAGCGCCTCAAGGCGGGCTACGGCCGGTGGCTCGATGGGACCCTGCGCGCCCGCCCGGCGGTCTATTTGGTCTGGGTCGTCATCAGCTTACTGACGGTGCCCATGTTCATTCTGTCACCTACCGAATTGGCACCTATGGAGGACCAGGGGGTGATCTTCGGCATCGTCGATGCATCGGCCAATTCCACCCTCGATCAAACCAGCCTCTATGCGGCGGCGGCGAACGACGTATTCCTCGGTATACCGGAGACGGACTTCACCTTTCAGCTGACCTCGGCCACCTCGGGCTTCGGCGGCCTGGTGACCCGACCCTGGGACGATCGAGACCGTACCGTTTTTGAAATGCTGCCCGAGGTGCAAGACAAGCTCCAGAGCATCCCCGGTATCCAGCTCTTTCCGGTGACACCGCCGGCGCTGCCCGGCGGCGGCGACTTCCCGGTGGAGTTCGTGCTGGCGTCCACCGCGGAGCCGGATCAGATCCTCGAGTTTGCGCAGCAGCTCCAGCTCAAAGCAATGCAGAGCGGCCTGTTTGCTTTCCCGCCGACCATCGATGTCAAGATCGACCAGCCCCAGTCGGAGATCGTCATCGACCGCGACAAGGTGGCGGACCTGGGTCTGAACCTCGAGGACGTCGGCGCCGATCTAGCGGCCATGGTGGGGGGAAATTTTGTGAACCGCTTCAACATTGCGGGGCGCAGCTACAAGGTGATCCCGCAGATCCAGCGGGTCCATCGGCTCTATCCGGCACAGCTCCGGCACATCCATGTCACCGGGCCGAGCGGAGAACTCGTGCCGCTGAGCACTGTGGCGACGATTCGAAACACGACGGTACCCCGATCCCTGAACCGCTTTCAGCAGCTCAATGCTGTCAAAATCAGCGGCGTACCTGTGCGACCCCTGGAAGAGGCCCTGCGCTATTTGGAAGACGAAGCCGCCGGTGTCCTGCCCCAGGGCTATGTCATTGACTATACGGGCGAGTCCCGCCAGCTCCGATCGGAGGGGAACAAGTTTCTGCCGGCCTTCGCACTGGCCTTGATTCTGATCTTCCTGGTCCTGGCGGCCCAGTTCAATAGTTTTCGCGATCCCTTCGTGATCCTTGCCGGCTCCGTGCCGCTGGCCATGTTCGGGGCGCTGACTTTCACCTTTCTGAAAATGCCCGACCCGAACATCCCCTTTTGGACCCAGGGCTGGACCACGACGCTCAATATCTATTCCCAGGTCGGGCTGGTCACCCTGGTGGGGTTGGTTTCCAAGAACGGTATCCTCATCGTGGAGTTTGCCAACAGGCTTCAGGAACAGGGACGCGCCAAGCTGGACGCCGTTCGGGAGGCGGCCATGACCCGGTTGCGTCCGATTCTCATGACGAGCACGGCCACGGTGGCCGGTCATTTCCCCCTGACGCTCGTCACCGGGGCGGGCGCGGAAGCCCGAAACTCCATCGGGCTGGTGCTCGTGGGCGGCATGGCCATCGGCACCCTCTTTACCCTTTTTGTGGTGCCGTCGATCTACATGCTCGTGGCCCGGGACCATTCGAAAGACCGGCTGGGCGAGGGTCTCCAAAGACCATTGGAAGAACCTTCGGAGCCACGAGCCGTCGAGCCGGAGCCTGTCGTACGCTGAGCTTTCTGTCTGACCGGATCGGTGTAGCACCGGCGCGGTGTCTTTGAGGATCCCCAAGGACGGGCCGGGGACGGGTGGTGGGAACCGGTCGACAAAGCGAATCAAATCCCGTAAAATAGGGCCGCATTTCTCTGTATTTGTTGTCGGGGTACTGACCATGTCCATGAAAAAAGCCACCCCTGCGAAACAGGGTCTCTACGACCCCCGCCATGAGCACGATTCGTGTGGGATTGGCTTCGTGGTCAATATTGGTGGTGAGAAATCCCACGAGATTGTCCGCCAGGCCCTGCAGGTCCTCGTGCACCTTGATCATCGCGGCGCGCGGGGAAGTGAACCGGACACAGGCGACGGGGCGGGGATTCTCCTTCAGATTCCGCACACATTCTTTTCGGAAGAATGTGCCGAAGAGCTCATCCGGCTTCCCGAGCCGGGACACTACGGCGTCGGGATGGTCTTTCTGCCCCACGATGCCGAAGAACGCCGCCGATGCGAAGCAGTCATCCAGGAGGTGGTCGCCGAGGATCGACTCGGTTTTGTCGGGTGGCGGGACGTGCCGACGAATAACAGCAGCCTGGGGCGGGGTGCCCGCCGACTGGAGCCGGTGATCCGGCAGTTCTTCGTCCGCCGCAGTGATGATCTCGAGAGCGAACTGGCGTTTGAACGGCGCCTCTACGTCTGTCGCAGGCACATGGACAACCGCATCCAGGGGCTTCGCCTGTCCGAGGCCGATCGGTTTTACGTCTGCAGTCTCTCCAGCCGGACCATCATTTACAAGGGGATGCTCACCCCGGGGCAGGTGGAGGCTTACTTCCCCGATCTGTCCAATTCCGTGGTGACGAGTGCCCTGGCCCTGATCCACTCGCGCTTCAGCACCAACACGTTTCCCGACTGGAAGCGGGCCCATCCCTACCGCATGCTCGCCCACAACGGTGAGATCAACACCCTGCGGGGCAACGTCAATTGGATGGTCGCACGCCAGGCTCTGCTGGCCAGTCGGCACCTCGGGGACGACTGGGCAAAGATCCTGCCGGTCATAGACGAAGCGGGGAGCGACTCGGCCATGTTCGACAACTGCCTGGAGTTTCTCACCCTCTCCGGCCGCTCCCTCGCGCATGCCATCATGATGATGATTCCTGAGCCCTGGGCCCGGCACCAGGAGATGGACGACGCCAAGCGGGCGTTCTACGAGTACCACGCGTGTCTCATGGAGCCATGGGACGGACCGGCCGCGGTGATCTTCACCGACGGCACCCAGATCGGCGGCGTGCTCGACCGAAACGGCCTGCGCCCCTGCCGCTATACGGTGACCCGGGACGGGCTGGTGGTGCTTGCGTCCGAAGTGGGTGTGCTCCCCATCGCGCCGGAGCGTGTTCTGGAACACGGTCGGCTGCACCCGGGCCACATGTTTCTCGTGGACACGGCGCAAGGTCGCATCATCGCGGATCCGGAAATCAAGGAGACCATCGCAGGCGAACACCCCTACCGAACGTGGCTCAACGAACATCTGGTCGAACTGGACGATCTGTCTCCCGCCGCCGCTTCGGCTCGAAAAGAACCGTCGACACGCTTTGAGCGCTTGCGCGCCTTCGGCTACACCTTCGAGGAGCTCCGGACGATTCTCGTACCCATGGCGAACAGCGGGTATGAGCCCGTCGGATCGATGGGAGCCGATATCCCGCTCGCGGTCCTGTCCGAGAAGCCCCAGCTGCTCTATGCTTATTTCCGACAGCTCTTTGCCCAGGTCACCAATCCGCCCATCGACAGCATCCGGGAAGAGATCGTGACGGCCACCGAGACAACCCTGGGAGCCGAGGGGAACCTGCTTCACCCCGGGCCCGAGGCATGCCGCCATGCCCGTCTCAAAACGCCCATACTGCGTAACGAAGAACTGGAAATGCTCCGGCAGGTGGACCAACCGGGCCTGCGGGCGGTGACGCTGCCGATGCTCTTTGATGCGGCCCAGGGCACGGCGGGATTTGAAGCGGCGTTCGCCGAGCTCTGCCGCCGGGCCGATGAAGCCGTGGCCGGAGGGGCCAGCCTGCTCGTCCTCTCCGATCGGGGTGTCACGGCCGAGCGGGCCGCGATGCCGGCACTCCTGGCCCTGGCCGGATTGCACCACCACATGATCCGCAGCGGTACCCGGACCCTGGCCGGCCTGGTGCTGGAATCGGGCGAGCCTCGCGACGTGCACCAATTCGCAGTACTCATCGGCTACGGGGCGGGCGCCATCAATCCTTATCTAGCCTACGAAGCCCTGGATCAGATAATCGAGGAGAATCTGTTGACCGGCATCGATCATCAAAGGGCGGTGAGCAAATACATCCAGGCGGCCACCAAGGGGGTCGTCAAGACCATGGCCAAGATGGGAATTTCTACGATTCAAAGCTATCGGGGTGCCCAGATCTTTGAAGCCGTGGGGCTTGACCAGAAAGTCATCGACCGCTTTTTTACCTGGACCGCGTCGCGCATCGGCGGCGCGGACCTGAACGCTTTGATCGAGGAGTGTCTCCGCCGTCAGCGCAGGGCCTTCTCTCGGCGTGCCGACCAGAGTGCCGACCTGGACTCCGGGGGCAAGCACCAGTGGCTCAACGACGGAGAGCATCACCAGTTGAGCCCCCTGGCCATCCACCTGCTGCAGACAGCCACCCGGCGGAACGACTTTCGTCTCTTCCAGGACTTCAGCCGCCTCGCGGACGATCAGAGTGTACAAATGAGCACGCTGCGGGGACTGCTAGAATTGAAGTTTCCCGAGAAAGGTGTGCCCCTCGAAGAGGTCGAACCGGTCGAGGCCATTGTCAAACGCTTCAAGACGGGGGCCATGTCCTACGGCTCCATCAGTCGCGAGGCGCATGAGGCACTGGCCGTGGCTATGAACCGCATCGGCGGGCGCTCCAACACGGGCGAAGGGGGCGAAGACCCCGAACGGTTCACACCCGATCCGAACGGGGACAACCGGTGCAGCGCCATCAAGCAGGTCGCCTCGGGCCGCTTCGGTGTGACCAGCAATTATCTCGTCAATGCCGAAGAGATCCAGATCAAGATGGCCCAGGGCGCCAAGCCGGGGGAGGGCGGTCAGCTGCCGGGGCACAAGGTCTATCCCGAAATCGCGCGGGTCCGCTACTCGACGCCCGGGGTGGGGCTGATCTCTCCGCCGCCCCACCACGATATCTACTCCATCGAAGACCTGGCGGAGCTGATCCACGACCTGAAAAACGCCAATGACCGAGCCCGCATCAGCGTCAAGCTCGTGGCCGAGGTCGGGGTGGGGACCATTGCAGCGGGGGTAGCCAAGGCGAAGGCCGATGTGGTGCTGATTTCTGGACACGACGGCGGCACCGGCGCGTCGCCCGTGTCGAGTATTCATCACGCAGGGCTTCCGTGGGAACTGGGTCTGGCCGAGACCCATCAGACGCTCATGCTCAACGGCCTGCGCGACCGCATCGCCGTGGAGACGGACGGTCAGCTCAAAACCGGCCGGGATGTCGTCGCTGCAGCGCTGCTCGGTGCCGAGGAATTCGGCTTTGCCACCGTACCATTGGTCGTGCTGGGCTGCATCATGATGCGGGTCTGCCACCTCAACACCTGCCCCGTCGGCATCGCCACACAGGATCCGAGGCTTCGCAGCCGGTTTCGGGGCTCGCCGGATCACGTGGTCAATTATTTTACCTTTGTGGCCCGGGAAGTGCGGGCCCTCATGGCCCGCCTCGGTTTCCGGAAACTCGAAGAGATGGTCGGCCGGAGCGACCGCCTCGAGATGCGCCGAGGCATCGCGCACTATAAAGCCCGGGGCATCGATCTGACGCCGATTCTGCACGCACCCGAGGTCGGTTCGGAGGTGGGTCGTTTCTGCTGCGTGGCGCAGGATCATCGCCTGCAGCACTCCCTGGACCAGACCATGCTGCTGAAACTCTGCGCCCCCGCCCTGGAACGGGGCGAAGCCGTGCATGCCACCCTGCCCATCAGCAACACGAACCGCGTCGTCGGGACCCAGGTGGGCAGTGCCATCACCCGCCGCTATGGCGCAGAGGGTCTTCCCGACGGTACGATCCGGTTGAAATTCAACGGTTCCGCGGGACAGAGCTTTGGCGCCTTTGCACCCCGGGGACTCACCCTGGTGATCGAGGGAGACGCCAACGACTATCTGGGCAAAGGGCTCTCCGGCGGGCGCATCATCGTCTATCCGCCGCGGGAGGCGACGTTTGTTCCGGAGCACAATATCATCGTTGGCAACGTGGCCTTCTACGGGGCAACGGGCGGCGAGGCGTACATCCGGGGTATGGCCGGGGAACGCTTCTGTGTGCGCAACTCGGGTCTCCGGGCCGTCGTCGGAGCCGTGGGAGACCATGGCTGTGAATACATGACAGGCGGGGTCGTGGTGGTTCTCGGGCGGACGGGGCGCAACTTCGCCGCGGGCATGTCGGGTGGCATCGCTTATGTTTTCGATGAGGACGGCTCGTTTGCCGGCCGGTGTAACACCGAGATGGTGGATCTCTTTGCCATGGAACGTGCCGAAGAAATCGCGGAGGTACGGCAGATGATCGAGCGGCACCGGGCACTGACGGACTCCCGGCTGGCGGATAGGGTGCTGGCCCACTGGGAGGCACACGTCGGGCGTTTTGTGAAAGTGTTCCCCCGGGACTACCGGCGCATGCTCGAAGCCATGGAGCAGGTGCGGGTCCAGGGCCTGTCCGGGGACGAGGCGCTAGCTGCGGCGTTCGAAGCCAACATCCACGACCTGGCGCGAGTCAGCGGGAACTGAAACTGAGACCTTTGGCGCAGGCTCCCTCTCCCCCAGTGTCTTGGGGAGAGGGTTGGGGTGAGGGGGAACGAAAGAACGAAGGAAATTATGCAGAATTCAAAACCTTTCATTCGCATATTGCATGGGTGATCGTCATGGTCGTAGAGACGCCACAGGCAAGGCGGAGAAGATTTGCTGGCTGAACATATTGAAATGTTTAAGGGGTGCTGTTCGCAAATATGGTGACGTATCGAGAGGGTTGTAGCGTGGTCTCCTCCAGGCGCGCAACTGAGGTTCGAGCATGGGTAAGCCCACCGGTTTTTTAGACTACTACCGAGAACTCCCGCCGGACCGTTCCGTCAGCGAGCGGATCCAGGACTGGCAGGAGTTTCATCTGCACCACGATGAGTCGAAGAATCGTGAACAAGGGGCGCGGTGCATGGATTGCGGCACGCCCTTCTGTCAGACCGGGCTCATCCTGGCCGGCATGGCGTCGGGGTGTCCTATTTACAATCTCATTCCCGAATGGAATGAACTGGTCTACCGGGGACTCTGGAAGAAGGCTCTCGACCGCCTGCACCGCACGAACAATTTTCCCGAGTTCACAGGCCGCGTCTGCCCGGCACCCTGCGAAGGGGCCTGTGTGCTCGGCATCATCGAGCCGCCGGTGACGATCAAGGCCAACGAACAGGCCATTATTGACCGCGGATTTGAAGAGGGGTGGGTCGTGCCGCGCCCGCCTGCCGGGCGCAGCGGCAAGAAAGTGGCCGTGGTCGGATCGGGACCTGCAGGACTCGCCTGCGCCGCGCAGCTCAACCAGGCCTGGCACGCCGTGACGGTCTACGAACGGGCGGACCGTATCGGAGGCCTGCTGATGTACGGCATCCCCAACATGAAGCTGGACAAGCGCGTGGTGCAGCGCCGCGTCGACTTGATGGGCGCGGAAGGAATTCGTTTTGAAACGGGCGTCGAAATCGGTGTCCATCTGTCGACGGAAGAGCTGCTGCAAAACTTCGATGCCGTGGTGCTCTGCTGCGGCGCGACCCAGCCCCGGGACCTGCCGATCGAGGGGCGCGAAGCCAAAGGGGTCCACTTCGCCATGGAATTCCTGACCCACAATACCCGCCGGCTTCTCGACAATACGCCGCTGGAACTCAGCGCCGCGGGAAAGGACGTGGTGATCATCGGTGGTGGCGACACGGGCACCGATTGTGTGGCCACGGCCGTTCGTCAAGGCTGCCGCAGTGTGACCCAGTTGGAGATCATGCCGCGCCCGCCGCAGGAGCGGAGCCCGGAGAATCCGTGGCCACAATGGCCGAAGGTCTTCATGGTCGATTACGGCCAGGAGGAGGCCATTGAGCGCTTCGGGCATGATCCACGCCGCTTTCTCGTGACGGCCGAGCGGTTCGTGGCCGACGGCGCGGGACATGTCCGGGAGATCGAGATCCACGATGTCCACTGGCAGGACGACGGGGGGCGGATGGTGCCGAAAAAGGTGCATGGCACTGAAAAGCGTATCCCGGCGGACCTGGTGCTTTTGGCGATGGGCTTTGACGGTCCCGAAGAGGCGCCTCTGGTAGGGCTGGGTGTGGCGCGGGACGAGCGCTCCAATGTGAAGGCCGGGTTTGAGCACTACGCGACGAATATTCCCGGTCTCTTCGCGGCCGGGGATATCCGCCGCGGTCAGTCGCTGATTGTCTGGGCCATCAACGAGGGCCGCGGCGCCGCCCGGGAAGTGGACCGCTTCCTCATGGGGGAGACCAGCCTGCCGTAGTCCGCCGACGTCTCATCGCATGAGCCCCCAGAAAAGAGCGATGCGACGCACGGCGCAGATGCCTTCGTCCAGAATGTAGGGGCCGGGCTCTCCGCAGCGCTCATCGGAGCTCGCCGCGATGGGTGTTCCGTGCGTCATACGCGAAATGAGGTACGTCTCCACGAGCACCTTGCCGTCTCGGTCATGATATTCTTGATGCAGCACGCGGTGGCGGGGGCCGATCTTTTCCTCTTTGTCGGGCCGCAGGTCGATCCCGTGGACATTCGTCCACTGGTCCACCAACTCCTGCTGATTCATTTTGTAAACGACGCCGTCCGCGCTGCCTTGCCAGATCGACAGCACCGGCCAAGGGCCGCGATATCCCCCATAGCCGTTGTCCCGCACGAGATTCCCCCACCGTCGGGGAGAATAGTTCTTGCCGTGCATGCACCGCTTTGCGCTCACACTGCTTTCGTAGGCATGCCACCATCCGAAAAAATCCCAGAAATGCTTTTGGACAGACGCGCAGAAGGCAGGTCCGCCGGCGTTGCTCGCCCCGCCTGCAAAGACATCCGGATAGGAGGCCAGAATGACCGGTACCATCCAGCCCCCCGCGGAGAGTCCCTCGATGTAGACGCGTCGAGGATCGATGGAGTAATTCGCTTGCATCTTCTCCACCATGGCCACAATGGATTGAATTTCTCCCCGGCCTCGGCGAGTATCGTCCCGTTTAAACCAGTTCCAGCAGCGATAAGGATTGTTGGCAACGGTCTGTTCCGGGAAGACCACGTAGAATTTCAACTCGTCCGACAGCGCTTTCCAACCCACACGGGAGTAAGTTGCAGCGTCCTGAAGGCAGCCGTGCAGTGAAACGACCAGCGGCGCCTCCGAGGGCATGTTGGGCGGCACATGTTTGTACATTTTGATGCGGCCGGGATTGCTGCCGAAGTTCGCAACCGGAGTCAGGGGGTCCGCCGGCGCAACAGAGACGCCGAGCAGGAGTATGCCTAGAACCAGTAGGCTTGTATTCGTCCGTCTTTTTCGTGCGATTGCTGATCTCATGTCACGAGGCTCAGGATTTTCTTCGATGTATACTCTCCGACGTCCGCCAGTGCATCGATGGGCAGGGCCAAAGCAGCAGTGAAAAGTCTCCATGGATCATCTTTGACGCGTCCCGACCCTGCAGCGTGTCGGAGATCACTTTGGCGCATGCCTCGATCTGATCCACGTGAGGAAGCAAGGTCTGCTCGGTGCGCGCCACAAAGGCGCCGGCATAGATGGTGCCGTTGGGGAATTCCTTGTAGGCCCGAAGCGGCTCGATGCGGCAGGGTTCCGCTCGGGCATGCAGCGCGTAGAGAGAAATCAAAATACCCAGAGCGCCGGTTTGAGGCTCGCCCCCGAGCAGGATGCCTCCAGGGTCGATACGGCATTTCTCGCCAAAGGCTTGGAAGTGGTACCGGTCTTTCTCCCGTTGGGCCGGCAGATGATCGGCCAGCGTTTCCGGCGGATCTTTAAACAGTCGGAAGAGGTTGTCCCGTACGATTCGGGCGTAGTTGTCGTCCACCTCAAGGCTCCGTGTCCGAGCGGTGCGAGACGGCTTCGGGGACGGATGCCTCCTGTGCCCCTGGCATCTCGGGATCGATGATCCAGCCCTCCAGGGTATCGCACGTGTTAGGAATGCCGAAATTGTGCTCATGCTGAGTGAAGGCCCATGCCGCCTGTATGGCGCAGAGAAGCGCGTCCAGGAGATCGGCCGTGGGATCTTCAATAGCAGCGACCGCGAGATCGGTGCCCAGGTCGATGCCGAATCCGTAATGGTGTCTCACGGTCTCCGAAAAGAGTCCGACCACCAGGTTCCGACGCGCCTGCTCCCGTTCCGCGGACTGATTCTTCTTTGCATCACTCTTGTAGCTTTGCCGACCGATCCATTTCCGAGCGACCAGGGCGGGGTATGCTTCCAGAACCACCCGGTTGTCATCGACGGGGTGGCAGGGCAGCACAGAGACACCGGAGCGAAGCAGTCTGGGTGCGCCCTGGAAGAACATTTTTCCCACTGGGACGCCATGGAGCATCATGGGACTTCGGGCGTTGGCGTGAATATCGGTTCCCCGGAGGTGATGCTTGTCGCCCGGTGCCCGCCCGTCGCGATAGATTTTTAGCAGCGCCTCAAAGTCCTCCTTTTCCATGCCGTCCACCAGCGTAATATATTTCGCCCAGGATCCGGGCCATCCGAGATTTTCGATGAGTTTCCTGGGCTGACCGAAGGGAAAATCGAAACCCGCCACCCAGGGTCCCGGCTGCATCAGAAACGTTTCGAAGCCCTGAAAATTGGTCAGGTGACCGATGGACCCGACCCCCAGAAGCCCGTCTCGCAGTGTGCAGGCCGCGTAGGTGATGGGCTTGCCTTCATGGGGTGCGCTCGTGAAATCGACACCGAAGATCTGCATCATACCTGCTGTTCTTTCAAAAGTTATTCACGCGGGTTTTCTCTCAATCCCGGCCGACGGAAAAAGGGAGCGGTCTGTCCGCCGTCACGTTCGCAGTAGATGTGTTGTGCATCATCGCGTGGTCAGCTGCGCTCTTTGAGCAGGGCCCGCCCCTTTTGCTCCAGTTCAAACATCCGGTCGAGACTGGCTCGCGCGCGCTCGGCAATATCTTCGGGGATGTTGACAATCTGCTCGGGCGTCGGGTTTTTCAATGCCTGGAGCACGTCGTCCAGGTGGATTTCCTTCATGTACGGGCAGAGGATGCAGGTCCCGACGATCTCTTTGCCGGGAAACTCCGCCTTGAAACGGTCGGTCAGGCCGCATTCGGAAACGAGCATGAACGTTTTGGCCGAAGACTCCTGGACGTATTTGAGCATGCTTTCGGTGCCGCCCGCGAAATCAACGAGCGCCACAATGCCCGGTGAGCACTCCGGGTGCGCCAGGATCTTCACGTCCTGAAATCGTGTCCGGATATCTTTGATGCTCGACTCGTCGAATTCCTCATGGACGATGCAGGTCCCTTCCCACGTGATAATCTTCTTGGAAGTCATGTTCTGAAGATTCAGTCCCATCAGTTTGTCCGGGATGAAAATGATCTCCTCCTGGGGCATGGCCTCCACGACTGCAACGACATTGGACGAGGTGCAGCAGGCATCGCTCTCGGCCTTGACTTCGGCATAGGTGTTTACATAGCAGACAACGCCGGCGTCGGGGTGCTGTTTGCGCAGCCGCCGAACCTGCTCGGCATTGACGGCATCCGCCAGCGAGCAGCCCGCCTTGCGGGGCACGACAACCTCCTTGTCCGGGTTCAGCAGTTTGGCCGTCTCCCCCATGAAATAGACCGAGCAGAAGATGATCTTTCGGGCCGGATGCTCCATGGCCATTCGGCTCAGGCCGTAGGAATCCCCGACATAATCACCCACGCCGTACATGATGTCCGGCGTCTGGTACGAATGGGCCAGTATGACAGCATTCTGCTCGGTCTTGAGCCGATTGATTTCCAGTGTGGTTGGGGCAATCATTTCACAGTGCTTGCGGGTCCATCCGACGTGGTGGAGTTTCTCATGGAGACGCTCTATCTCCCGGCTCAGCGACGATGATGAAGTTTTCATGCGGCTCCTCTGGCATTTCATGAATGATTCCAGCCGGCCTGGACAGGGGGCGGCTGCCTCTCTTCTGAGGCCTCCTAAGTATAACGAAAATCGCGGAACTTACAAGAGTTGATTGTTCGTAACTACTCAGGTCACCTCTCTTTTGCCGCATGACTGCGTTACGCTTTCCGCTCCGTAACAAAGTTACGGAGCGTCGCGAGACTCGCTTTAGAGAATTCATGCCGCCTTCGGCGGCTACGAAAACAAGGTATCTTGAGGTGTTGCGGTGCTCAAATCGTCAACGTATGAAAAATACGCCTCCGGTTTTGCGCTCCTCACGCCTTGTCCTGCGGGAAAATGGAAGCAACCTGAGCAGTTACGATTGGTCCTGCAACGGGGCGGAACTTTGTGACATCTCGGGGGACACGCGCTCATGCCCGCGCAGAACCGCCGGAATTAATTGAAGATATTCGATTCCTCCTGCAAAGATGGGCGTCCCTTTCTCCTCGGAGGGGCCCATCTCCATACTGAAATGTAGGGTTGAAACAAGGAAATGCCTGCCGGCGTTCCCGGTTGTTTGCGGATTCAGATGCCGTCGATTCTGAGATATGCCTGACTGGGAAGGCTAAATGAAAAAAACGGCCCTGTGAAACATTAGATGCTCACAGGGTCGTTTACGTAAGACTATGATTCTTATGACAGGGCGATGCACAACGCCACCCTCCGCACGCCCCTCAAAGCTGTCGAACTAGTCGCCCCACAGCTCCTGCCGGTCTTCCCGCCTCTCCTCTCGAAATGCCTGTCGGTCTTCTCTTCGCTCTGTACGGAAGTCCTGCCGGTCCTCTCGACGTTCCGTACGAAACTCCCGGCGGTCCTCTCGTGCCTCCTGTTTCACTTCTCGCCTTTCTTCCTTGGTGTCAGCTTCGCGGAAGTCTTGACGATTCTCCCGCATTTCATCGCGCAACTCCCGGCGGTCCCCTCGGCGGTCCTGCCTGAAGTCTCGCCGGTCGCCACGGCGATCCTGTCTGAAATCCTGCCGGTCCTGACGTCTATCTATACGATAGTCACGTATCTCCTTTCGAGAGGGGCGATCCCAGGCCATCGCTGGCAACGCCATGGAAGATGCTACGATCAGAGTAAGGATAGCAGCAAATACTCGTTTCATAATGGGACTCCTTTGCGAAGAATTGAACATCGGGCCTTTGTTACAAATAGACAAATATGAGGTGGAAAAAGTTTCGCCCGCACTGAAAAAAGCGGCGGTCGACTTAGGGTTTGCGCGTGCGCCGCGATATCTGGACGGATTAAAGGGCGATTTAATCTCTCCGCTTCCTGCGCATCACGATCATCCCGGCGAGTCCCGAGCCGAGCAGGAGCAGGGAGGCGGGCTCCGGTATGGCCGAGGCACCCGTGTAGTCGAATTTAATGTTCTGGGAGCTAAGAACGATTCCTGAATGAGACAACGTTCCCAGGGGCCCATCGATACGAAGGTCGTACGTGCCGGGCGTCAAGTCCAATGCGTAGCCGCCGGTGTCAATGGTCGTCGTGGTGTTGGCAATCGTGGACGTCCCGCTGAGAAAAACAGTGACGTCTAGCCCGGCCAGACCTTCGCCAGGCGTATAGAAGTTGTTCCCGTCGAGATCATTGTAGGCAACGCCCGTGACAAACGGTCCGAGTGCGGAGGTGTACCCAAAATCCTGCGTGACCAGATTGGCTGAGACACCGCCGAACGGGCCAAAGGAAGGGGTGTGTTGCATGCTGAGCCCGATGTTTTCGTAGAAGGGGTTCATCAGAATCAGACGGTGACCTCTGCCGTCGATGGTCGAGTCGATAAAGAGGTCGGCGAACAGCTGCGACGCCGCGGCGGCGCTCGCCGAGTCAAAGGGACCGCGTGCGGCAAGATTCTCGCCGCTTCCCCACGCGCCACTGAAGGGATAGCCGGCGCTCGTCATCCGTCCGTGGGACGAAGACCCGTCGCTTCCGGTATGAGAAAAGTAATTGTTCGCGATCATATCCTGTGTATGGTCGAACGCAGCTGCATTCAAGCTGGGATCGAAGGCCAAAGGTTGCTTAGGGGTTGCGGTGATCGTGCCGGGCGAGAGCCCTTCGTTGAGATCTCCATCGAGATAGCTGTCGGCTGCGTCCTGTGGATTCGCTCGCGACCAGTTGATGAGCTCGAGCATATATTGATCCGTGATGGAAAACCCCTGGAGTGGACTACGGGTGCCCACAAGGCACAGCAACACTGCCGCCAGGGAGACCGATTTTCTCATCAGGCGTGAACATCGGCACGGCAGTTGTCTGTTACGGGCACGGTTGCTGGTGTTCGCCGACATGCGTGCGCCACGGCCTTGGATTCCCAAGCGTCTAATCACAGCGACCTCCTTTGGTTGGGTCCCGCGGTGAAGGTGTTATCCGGGAAATTGCGAACAGCGGAACTGCTGAGAGGACTTGTCTTGCACGGTGAGGTTGTGATTTCATCCATTTCGGCTCTTGTTCCGATTGCCATCAGAAAAAGACATCTTTTTGACGTCATTTTCTTGAATGTAAAGTCCATTCTAAGCCAATAGGCAATCAATATTCAAGAAAAATAAAATTATAAGGCGTTATTATCTGTTTTTAATAATAAAATACAAGTATTTGGTCTTAAGTATCTAATATACTTCTATAATCAATTTTTTTAACTCTCGATGGTGCAATGATAGGATTATCCGGAGTGCCGGGAGTGACGGCATGCGTCGAAACCGTCAATCTTTGTGGAGATGGTTTTCTGCCCGATAAAAAAGCGTCCGGTAGGAAAAGCGGCATGATTTTGCGTTGTGACTCAAGGACATCGACGGCCCCCGTCCGTCCTTGCGCGCTTGTGTCTTCGAAAATCGAACGGCGCCTCTGGAGTTCCTGTCAGAGCCGACGGTTTTCCCATGTTACGGGTAATAGGTCGGATTGAGCGTCAGAATGGCTCCCCGGTCAGAATAGGTCGCACCGCCGGTCCAGCCGCTCCAGGCAATGATTTCGGTGCCCGTCCAAACGATCTGAATTTTCCCGGCCGGATCGAGATCGGTGGGGGCCGGGATGGGTGTCCACTCATCGGTGACCGGATCGTAGATGCCGCCGTCACCGGGATAACTGAACGTGGGGCCCGGCGAGATTTCCATGCCACCGAAAACAATCAAGTGCGATCCTGTCCAGATGCCCGGAACGGTCGTGCCGCGAGCCGACGGTGCGCCGGTAGTGGTAATGGGTGTCCAGCTGTCCGTGGTGAGATCGTAGATGCCGCCGTCGTCGAGCGCCACATCTCCCACGCCCAGTCCGCCCCACACAATCAGTTGGGTACCTGTCCAGGCATAAAAGGCGAACTTCCTCCCG
>CAMYMF010000060.1 GCA_947259355.1 uncultured Nitrospirota bacterium
GGCCTCCCTCTCTGGGCACCAGGATTCTCGATGTCTTTCCCAGCTACCCGTGGCAGGCGCTGCTGCTCCCCTTTTTCGCGGTGATGGGCCTGTTTGTGCTCCTCTTTCTCTGGCGCAAGCTCGATCCGCCGTCGTCGCGGATTGTCGTCGTGGCGGCACTCGGACTCTTTGCGGCGGCCGTGGGACTCGATTTCATCGAAGGGCTCGACACCCGCCACCCGTGGAATCTGCACACCTGGATCGAGAGTCGCTTTCATGTGCGTGACAGCTACACCGTTCGGCATTTTGCCAAGTCGCTGGAGGAGTTCCTGGAGATGGTCGGCATGACCCTGCTCTGGACAGTCTTCGTAAAGCATTTCACGCACACATCCCGGCAAACGGTCCTGGACTTCCGGCGGCCCTGGCAGTATTGATCCGGATCTCCCGATGGGCCTGGGTATTCTCCGCCGTCTCCCAAGCGGTGACACGACAGCCCCTGGCGACGCGCGCCGCTCCGAAGGCGGATCGGATGGAGACACCATGGCCGTTCCTCTTGGCTGATAAAGAGTTGTAAATAATAGGGAATCCTTCCCTTGCGCTCTGACGGTCCGGTCTGCGTGTTGCGTGCCTGGCCCCCCTCCACTGGGCCCCATATTCATTGACTTGCCGCATCGATCCATGTAAAATCGCCGTGACCATCAGCACCAGAGAAGAAACTCGCCCAACGCATCCCAGGGTTGCGCCATGACCAGACATGCCGAGTTCGTTCATCTGCATACCCACACCCAGTTCAGCCTCCTCGACGGGGCGATCCGCCTCAAGGACCTTTTCAAGCAGGCCCAGGAGTACCGGATGCCTGCACTGGCCATGACCGATCACGGGAACATGATCGGTGCCGTCAATTTCTACAAGGAAGCGATGAAGAGCGGGATCAAACCGATCCTCGGCTGCGAGATGTACGTCGCGCCAGGCTCGCGGCTCGAAAAGCCGTCCGCCGGGGAGGAGACGGCCCACCATCTGGTACTGCTCGCCCGAAACCGTGCCGGTTACAAGAATCTCATGTGGCTGGTCAGCGAGGGATATCTGAACGGTTTCTACCGCAAGCCCCGCATCGACAAGGAGGTGTTGGCCGAGCACGCCGAGGGGCTCATCGGGCTCACGGCCTGCCTCCACGGGGAAGTTCCCATGGCGTTGCTGGCCGGGGATCCGGACGAGGCCGCGCGCGCGGCCGGGCAATACACCGACATTCTGGGTCCCGGCAATTTCTTCCTCGAAATACAGGACAACGGGCTCGAGAAGCAGAAGCTCGTCAACGATGGGATGCTCGCGCTGTCCCGCAGGCTCGATCTGCCCCTGGTCGCCACCAACGACTGCCACTACCTGCGGCAGCGGGACGCGGCGGCCCACGAGGTCCTGCTCTGCGTCCAGACGGGCAAGACCTTCAGTGAATCGGATCGCTTCCGATTCACCACGGACCAGCTCTACCTCAAGTCTCCCGACGAGATGCAGCGGGCCTTTTCCCATGTTCCGGAGGCGCTCGCCAACACCATCGAAATTGCTGAGCGGTGCAATCTGAAGCTCGACTTCAGCCGGACCCATCTGCCGACTTACGATGTGCCCAAGGGCGACACACTCGATTCCTATCTCAGGAAACAGGCTGAGGCGGGGCTTCGAGGCCGCTTTGGCCGGGGGCTGATCCCGGCGGGGCGCAAAGAAGAGTACCGCCAGCGTCTGGCCGACGAGCTGGACATCATCATCCGGATGGGCTATGCCGGTTACTTTCTCATCGTGTGGGACTTTATCCTCTGGGCCAGACAGCAGCAGATCCCCGTCGGGCCCGGCCGGGGATCGGGCGCAGGCTCGTTGGTTGCCTATGCCCTGGGGATCACCGACATCGACCCCATCGCCTACGGGCTGCTCTTCGAGCGGTTTCTGAATCCCGAGCGGGTCAGCATGCCTGATTTCGACATCGACTTCTGCATGGACCGTCGCGGGGAGGTCATCGACTACGTCACCCGGAAGTACAGCCTGGAGAAGGGCTATGGCAAAGAGGCCGTGGGGCAGATTATGGCCATCGGTTCGCTCCAGGCCCGGGGCGTCATCCGGGATGTGGCCCGAGTGCTGGAGTTTCCCTACGCGGAGGCCGACGCACTGGCCAAGCTCGTGCCGAACGAACTGGGGATCAAGCTGGAAGCCGCGATCCGCAAAGAGAAGAAGTTCCAGGAGATGGCCAAGAAGGACCCCCGCATCCAGAAACTGCTCGACATTGCGCTGGCCCTCGAGGGGCTGTATCGCAACGCGTCCACCCACGCGGCGGGGATCGTCATCGGCGACCGGTCTCTGCGGGAGTGGACGCCGCTGTACCGCAGCGATGAGGCCGATATCGTGACGCAGTATGACAAGAAGATCGTCGAGCAGGTCGGCCTGGTGAAGTTTGACTTTCTAGGGCTCCGGACCCTGACCGTCATCGACAACGCCGTCAAGATCATCAACGGGCAAGAGGATGCCGAGCGGACCGCCGAGCCGCTGCAGATCTCAGAGATCCCCCTGGACGATTCGGCGGTCTTCGACCTTCTCTCCCGGGGTGATGCCATGGGGATCTTCCAGCTCGAAAGCTCGGGGATGCGGGACCTCCTGGTCAAGATGAAGCCCCGGACGTTCGAGGACATCATTGCGCTGGTCGCGCTCTATCGTCCGGGCCCCATGGGCAGCGGGATGCTCGATGACTTCGTGCTGCGCAAGCACGGCAAGACCCAAATCACCTATCTGCTGCCCGAACTGGAGCCGGTGCTGAAAGAAACCTATGGGGTCATCGTCTATCAGGAACAGGTGATGGAGATTGCCCGGGTGCTGGCGGGCTACTCCCTGGGTGCCGCGGACCTGCTGCGCCGGGCCATGGGAAAGAAGATCCCCGAAGAGATGGCCAAGCACAAGGCGATCTTTCTGCGGGGTGATGAAAAGCTCGGTATTCCCGGTGCCGTCAAGCGAGGGTTCAACGCGAAGAAGGCGGAAGCGGTCTTCAACCAGATGGAATACTTTGCGGGTTACGGCTTCAACAAATCCCACTCCGCTGCCTATGCGCTCATTGCCTATCAGACGGCCTACCTCAAGGCCCACTACCCGGTGGCCTTCACGGCCGCGCTCATTTCCTCCGACATGGACAACACCGACAAGGTCGTGCAGTACATCTCGGAGTGCCGCCGGACGGGGATCGAGATCCTCCCGCCCGATGTGAACAAGAGTTCCACGCAATTCACCGTGGAATCGGGTCGGATCCGCTTCGGCCTCGCGGCCGTCAAGAATGTCGGTCAGGGCGCGATTGAGGAGGTGCTCAAAGCCCGGGCCGAGGACGGGCCCTTCACGTCGATCTTCGATTTCTGCGAACGGGTCGATCTCAAGAAGGTGAACAAACGGGTGGTGGAAGGGCTCATCAAATGCGGCGCGTTCGATTCCACCGGAGCGAAGCGCGCGCACCTCATGGCGGTCTGCGAGCAGGCTATGGAGATGGCCCAACGGGCGCAGCGGGACCGTGAACGGGGTCAGGGGAGTCTCTTCGGCGGGGTTGCCAAGAGTGTGGCCGGCGACGAGACGGGGGCGCTGCTCCCCGAGATGGACGAATGGCATGAGAACAAGCTCCTGCGCTTCGAAAAGGAGTCGCTGGGATTTTACATTTCAGGTCACCCCCTCACCCGCTGCAGCGGCGATATCCGCAAGTTCACCAACGCCGACAGCATCGGCATCAATGACATGACGGAAAACGCCGAGGTCTCTCTCTGCGGGGTCATCACCGGGACCCAGAAGAAAGTCACCCGCCGGGGCGACAAGATGGCCGTGCTCACGCTGGAGGACCTGCAGGGCTTCACCGAAGTGGTGGTCTTCCCCAAGGTCTATGAGGCGGCGCACGATCTGCTGGAGAGCGACCTGCCGGTCCTGGTGAAGGGGCGCGTGAAGAAAGATGAAAAGGGGGTCACCGTGATTTCCGACGAGATCGCGCTGCTGCAGAATGTTCGCGAGCGCGATGCGACCCGGGTGGACATCCGACTGCACTCCCCTGGGTTGAGCGACGATCATCTCGCCCAAATCCGCGATGTCCTCGCGCAGCACAAGGGCTCCTGCGGGGTCTACCTGCACATTGTCGTGCCCAACCACAGTGAAGCCGTCATCTCGGTGGGAGAAGACATGCGGGTCACGCCGTCGGAGAAGATGGTCCACGCCGTCGAGCGGATCGCCGGGGACAGGACGGTGAGCGTCACTTAGGCGGCAGATCAAGGATTGACGGTCAGGAATCAAAGGTAGAAAAAATCTAAAATAGGCGTTATAGTTGACATTCACCGCTGATCGGGGTTCGTTGTCCGTTGCCCATCGGCGCGCACGCATTCAGACAAGTGAAATAAACACGGGTCATCCACGTTTCACCTGGGCGAGAAACCCATGTCCAACAACTATCTCGATTTCGAAAAACCGATCATCGATCTGGAGGCAAAGATTGAGGAGCTCAGCCAGCGGGCTTCTCACGACGGCCACGATTTCTCCGACGAGATCCGACGGCTCCGCAAGAAGCTGGGCCACCTCCAGAAAAGCACCTATGCCAATCTCACGCCCTGGCAGGAGACCCTGCTCGCCCGGCACGCCCGAAGGCCGTACACCCTGGACTACATTGCACTGCTCATGGATGAGTTCTACGAGCTCCATGGCGATCGGCTCTTTGGGGACAACCTGGCGCTGGTGGGGGGACTGGCCCGATTTCAAGGCACATCGGTGGTGGTCATGGGCCATCAAAAGGGGCGGAGCACCCGCGAGAATATCGAACGGAACTTCGGGATGCCCGGGCCGGAGGGGTACCGCAAGGCCCTGCGGTTGATGAAGATGGCCGAGAAGTTCGGTGTCCCGGTCATCACCTTCATCGACACGCCCGGCGCCCACCCCGGCCTCGGTGCGGAGGAGCGCGGGCAGGGAGAGGCCATCGCGCGGAATCTGCACGACATGTCGCGCCTTCGGGTCCCCATCATCGTCGTCGTCTCCGGCGAGGGGGGAAGCGGCGGGGCGCTGGCCATCGGTGTGGGGGACCGGGTCCTGGTCCTGGAGCACTCCGTCTACTCGGTGATATCCCCCGAGTCGTGCTCGTCCATCCTCTGGCGGGAAACCTCCCGGGCAGAAGAGGCGGCAAAGGCGTTGAAGATCACGGCACGGGATATGTTGGGCATGGGCGTCGCGGACCGCATCGTGCCCGAACCGCTGGGCGGTGCGCACCGAAATCACAAGGAAGCGGCGGAGAACCTGCGCCGGGTCCTGGTGGAGGCACTGGCCGAGTTGAAAGTCATTCCAGCGGAAGAACTCGTGGAGAAGCGATTTCAACGACTCCGCTCGCTCGCGTCCTACGGCAGCACCCCCTGACCTCTCGCGAATCTGCCCGCAGCCGCCTAACCGATCCGGACTGGCAAAGGTGGCTGGATTCTTGTATAATCGCGAGTCCTATGAAGAAATCGAGGATATTCTGGGCCATCTGCCTACTTCTGTACGCCTTGCCGATCCATGCGGAGACATTCAACAGCTGCGTTGCGTGCCACGAGTCCCCACTGTCGCCCAGGCTTCGGCAATACCACGGGGAGTGGGAGGTGTCGATCCATGCCCAACAGGGGATTCGCTGCGAGCAGTGCCACGGGGGCGATGGGGCGACCGCCGACAAGGACGCATCGCATCGCGGCGTCTACCCATCCATGGACCCCAGAAGTCCCGTTTACTACAGCAAGGTTCCCGGCCTTTGCGGGTCGTGCCACGTGCAGGCGCTGGCCGATTTCAAGACAAGCGGCCATTACCGGAATCTGATGGAGACAGGGACCGGCCCGAACTGTGTCACCTGTCACGATGCCATGTCCACCAAGGTGCTGTCGCCCGCCAAGGTTGAAATGTTCTGTACCCTATGCCATAATCCGCGCAGCCGATCCCTGCCGGCGGTGGGTCCCCTGGCGAAAGGGGTTCTCCACCAAATGGCGGAGACGAAACGCAGACTGGTGCAGGCCCGCGCCACCGTCCGGAGCGTCGCGCAGCGCGGCGTCGCCACCGAGCGTGCCGAGCAGCTCCTTGCGGCTGCGGCCACGGAGCTCTCGGGCTGCCGGAACAACTGGCACACCTTCCGCCTGGCGGGGCTGGAAGTCCGACTGGAAGCGGTGGACCATCTGGTGAGCAAGAGTTTGCGAGCCCTCAATCAGACGGACAACGATCTCGAATGAACCGAAGAAGACTCCTCTCCTATTTTCAGCATCTCTCCATCAATACGAAGGTGGTGCTGGCCTATCTGGCCTTCGTCCTCATCATCGGGGGCGCCGGCACGCTGCTGGTCGTTCAGAATGAGAAATCGATCATCCAGCAAGAGCACGTGGCCCTGGCACAGAACCTCGCAGAGAATGTGGAGCCCATGCTGGTTGCGGATCATCGGATGATGCTCAACCGGCTGGTCAACATCGTCGGGCGCCTCCCCAACGTCAAAGACTGTGCCATTCTCGACGAGAGGGGCGTTGCCCTTGCGCACACCGACATGGCGATGATCGGCCGCAAGATCCCCGTGGGTCCCGATGCGCAAGAGGCGTATGGGCAGAGAGGGTATTACTTCTCCAAGCTCGATCCCGGGGATACGGAGGCCGTCTATGCACCGGCCCAGAGCCAGGGACGCTACATCGGATCGGTGGTGGTAACCTTTGAACCGCTTACACTGATGAGTCTTTTTGAGAATCCGAGACGCAGCACGCTCCAGTACATCTTGGGGGTTGTTCTGTTTGCGGCGATCTTCGGACTCGCCGGCGCGTTCGTCATTACCCGCCTCATCTCCTACCCCGTGCGGATGCTGGCGGACAAGACCTACGGTGTTCTCCGGGGCGAATACCCCCGGAAGAAACTGCCCATCAATTACGTTTACTGCTGGGAGGAATTGAACTGCCATCAGGAGGGCTGCCCCTCGTACATGAACAAGTCGGAGAAGTGCTGGGCCGTGGCCGGGACGTTCTGCAAGGGGGAGGTCCAGGGGGTCTTTGCACAGAAGATCGGCGATTGCCGCAACTGTGTGGTCTATCAGAAAAACAGCGGCGACGATCTGGAGCGGCTCAACGACGGATTCGATATCATGGTCCGGGAGCTTCTGGACAAATCGGAGCGGATGAAGGAGGCCAAGGAGAGCGTCGAGAAGACGGCTGCGGAACTGGATGCGGCCAATCGGCAAAATCTGGAGATCAGGATCCACCACGAACGGATCCTGGACAGCCTCTCGTCTGCAGTGATCTCCCTCGACGAGCAGCTGATCATCCGGAAATTCAACCGCGCGGCGCAAAACATCCTCGGCGCCGACGTGGACCTGCTGCTGGGGCACAACGTTGTGGAGGTGGAGAATGTTTGTACCCGTTGCAGCGGCTTTTTCGGCCTGATCCTGCAGGCCATTGAGAAGTATCAGGAGAGTGGTGCGCCGGTGCTGGACCAGGAGGCCACGGCGAAAAAGCTCGACGGGGCTCTCATGACGCTGAACCTCAGTGTCCTGCCCCTGCACGGCGATGTTGCGGCCGGGCCGACGCCGATTATCGTGGTCTTTGAGGACATCACCGAGAAGGAGAAGATGCGCGAAGAGCTCAATCTCTCGCGCAACCTGGCCCAGCTCGGGGAGGTGGCCGCCAAGGTGGCCCACGATGTGCGCAACCCTTTGAACGCCATCGAAGGCGGCATCCACTACCTGATCAACAAATACCAGGGCGATTCGGAAGTCCTGAACATCTCCAATCTGATCCGGGGACAGGTGGACCGACTGAACAGTGTCACCCAGGATCTGCTCCGGGTGTCGAAGCCGATGGTTCCGAATTTCACCGAATGCGATTTGAACCGGCTGGTGGAGGAGTCGGCCTCCTTTCTGGAAGAGGAGGTCCGGGCGGCCGGGCAGACCCTGGAGAGAGACTACGGGACGGGGCTGCCCCGGCTCAGTCTCGATTTCAATCAGTTTCAGCGGGTCATCATCAATCTGGTGGAAAACGCCATCGAGGCAACCCCCGCAGGCGGCACCATCATCCTCAGGACGCGAAACGGGGAGCCGGGAGACAACCGGCGTGCCTTCGTACAGCTGGCCGTGCTCGATACGGGCCGCGGGATTCCAGAGGAAAACCTTGAGTCAATCACCAAGCCGTTCTACACGACAAAAACCAACGGCAGCGGTCTCGGTCTCTCCATTGTTCGTCAGATCGTCTCCCAGCACCAGGGAGAGCTGCGGGTCCTGCCGCGAGTGCCGGGGCCGGGCACCGAATTCATCGTTCGACTCCCCGTCAAGACCGCCCTCAAGGACAAGACCCATGTCTAACCGATCCGCCGTTCTGGTCATCGATGACGAAGAGGCCATTCTGCAGGTGATGCAGCTCAACCTCACCAGCCAGGGCTACCGGGTCTTCACGGTCCCGTCGGCCGAAGAGGGCCTCCGGGTTCTGGCGGACCGCGCCATGGATGCCGTCATCGTCGATTACCAAATGCCCGGCATGGACGGCCTCGAGTTTCTCGTGCGCTCCCGGGAGAAGCACCCCGACGTGCCGGTGATCATGGTCACGGCCCACGGGACGATCGAGATGGCCGTGGAGGCCATGAAGAAGGGGGCTTTCAACTATCTCAGCAAGCCTCTCAATTACGACGAGATGATTCTCCTGCTCAAGCAGGCTCTGGAGAAGAAGCACCTCGTGGAGGACGTGCAGCGCTACCGGCAGGAGTTGCGGAGTCGCAATCGCTTCGAGCAGATCATCACCAACAACCGGCAGATGCTGGACATGCTGGAGATGGTCGCCAATGTGGCCGAAACGGACGCCACCGTGTTGATCCGGGGCGAGACCGGCACCGGCAAGGAACTGGTGGCCCGGGCCGTGCACTACGGCAGTGCTCGGGCTGCGAAACCCTTCGTCAAGATCAACTGCACGGCGCTGCCGGACACCCTCCTGGAGACGGAACTGTTCGGCCATGTCAAGGGGGCCTTCACCGGGGCCACCCGTGACCGCCGGGGGCGCTTTGAAACGGCCGACGGCGGCACGCTCTTCCTCGATGAGATCGGCGACATTTCGCCGAACACGCAGGCCAAGCTGCTCCGCGTGCTGCAGGAGATGGAGTTCGAGAAGCTCGGCAGCGATGAAACCATCAAGGTCGATGTCCGGATCGTCGCGTCCACGAATCGGGAGATGGAGGCCGCCATCCGTGAGGGCCGGTTCCGGGAAGACCTCTTCTTCAGACTCAACGTGGTTCCCGTCTTCATCCCGCCCCTGCGGGACCGGCGGGACGATATCTATCCGCTGGCCCACAAGTTCCTGGAGCGGTTCAGTCAGAAGCACCGCAAGGACACCCAGGTCATCCCCTCGGAGGTGATGATCACCCTGCTCAAATACGACTGGCCCGGCAATGTGCGGGAGCTGGAAAACAGTATCGAGCGGGCCGTCATTCTCTCCAAGGGGGAATCGCTCGAGCTGCGCCACTTCCAGATGCTCAAGGGCGCTGAAACCGTGCGCAAGCCGAAGAGCGAAAGGGCTCTGCTCGTCGAACTGGAAGAGAAGTACGCCCGCTATCCCAACACCTTGGCCCTGGTGGCCAAAGAGCTGGGCATCAACGTCTCCACCCTCTATCGCAAGCGGAAGAAATACGGGATTGTGTGAAACGCCGAAGGGTTAGGCGAAGGGTGGGGGGTTAGGGTTGGAGGGAGACCTCGCCCGCTTCCTGCTGGGTGCCTGCCAGGGAAATGCGATTGCCTCCGGCCTCCTTCGAGATGTCGGTGGCAGCCACGGCTTCCCGAATCAGCTTCGCTTCATCGCCGCCGTCCCTCGGATAAGTACAGACCCCGCCGCTCATCGTGATCCGCCCTTCCGGCATGGTTTCCATGTGGGGAAAGGGGTGCTCTTCGATGATGGTGCGCAGCTTTTCCGCCAGGGCGCCCGCGGACTCCCGAAGGGTCTCGGGACAGCCGAGAATGAATTCCTTGCCGCCGTAGCGCGCCACCATGTCCTGCTCCCGCAGGTGATCCCTGAAAATCTTGCTCACCATGCGCAGGACTTCGTCTCCCGCGAGATAGCCGTTCTGCTCATTGTATCGCTGGAAGAAATCGAGATCGAAGTGGATCAGCGAGAGGGGCCGCTCGTATCGGCGCGCCTTGTTCAGCTCTTTCCCGAACCAGCCGAGAAAATGCTGCAGGGATGCCAAGCCGGTGAGGCTGTCCGTTTCGTTCCCTTTGAGGAGCTGATTCTTGAGCATGATGTTGCCCATGGCCAAAGCGCCGAGGGAGGTGATCATCCGGACCATGCGCAACCCCTGCTCAGGATCCGCCGGCGTCTCGCCGACGTTGACGACGCCCAGGAGCTTGCCGTTGTAGATCATGGGAGAGCAGATCCGAGTCGGGACGCTCAACCGGTCGTCGGCCATACTCGCTTTCACCAGGTTGCTCTCCTCTTCGAAATCGCTCTCCCGCATGGTGATCCCCTTCTGGGCCACCCAGCCGACGCGGCCCTCGCCGATTTGGATCGTCGGAGCCGGTGACGGGATGGATGCGGACTCACTGGCTGCACCGAGCACCAGAACCTCCCGGTCCCGAAGAAAGATGGAGACATCTTTGATACCCACCAGCCGTTCGGTGATCTTGATGAGGGTCTGCAGCAGGTCCTCCAGTTTCCCCGCGGTGTTCAGCTTCTCCACGGCGTCGGGAAGGAGCGATGTCAACGCCCGCATCTCCCCGTTTTTCCGCTTCAGCGCATCGACCGCGCCCTCGAGCCGCTTCTTGATCAGACTCAGGGACTCCACCCTTTTGCGGGTGTGCCCAAGCTCCTGCTCCAGGTTCTGGCGCTGCGCATCAGTCTTGCCCCTACCGCCGCGGCCCAGAATCAGTCCGATCCCGAAGGCCAAAAAGGCGAGTACCAACCAGGTGGAGGCGCTGATCCCCTGGACCGATCCGACAAGCGCTGAAAGTTTCTCGCCAAAAGACATGGGGGTCTCGCTATGTTGCGGGTCAACCGATGGTAACCGTTTCGTATTTACCAAAATTATACCACGCGTCTTTACCGCCGGGATATGAAAAAGTCGGGCGGTGCGGGGGGGGCCGCGGGGCAGCGAGGTTTCTGAAAATCAGGGCTTTTTCGGAAGGTAGAGCTGTTGTCCCGGATAGAGGATACGGGGGTCGCGAATCTGGTCGCGGTTCGCCTTGTAGATCAGTTCCCAGTACGACTCGTCGCCGTAGAGCTTGGAATCCCGGGCGATGCTCTTGAGGGTTTCGCCCTTTCGGACGATGTGGTACTGAGGGAGCTTCAGCTCCAGTTCCTTCTTGACGGTGGGTGCCTGGATCTTGATGGCCTCGGCAAGGGCGAGGGCCTCTTCCGATTTCGTGAGGGCCTCCCAGTATCGGCACTCGTCCTGCAGCAGCAGCCGCGCTTCCTGCACCCGTTCGACGGCTTTCAGATAATCGCGCCGGGCATACCGGTTCGCCTCGGCCTCTTCGCCCTCGTGGATCTTCTTGATGGCTGCGATGAGCTTCTCCTGGATCCGGTCGCGCAGCTCCGACTTGGTCCGGGCCGCTTGATTGATCATCTCCTTGGAGAGTTCCTGGACATCGGCGGCCAGGGCTTCCAACTCCCTTCCGCCGGCATGTAGACCTCGGCGCAGGAGTTCTTGGCGGCTTCCATCAGTGCCCGCGCGTTCGAAATCTCCTGCAGCGGCATGCTGGCGCATCCCGACGACAGCAGGAGGAGCACAGCAGACATCACAATATTTCGGCGCAGCATTTCTCCGACAGGCATCAGTGCTACTCCAGGATCCGGGTCCGGATCATCAGTTCGTCGAGCTGTTTCTGATCCACCGGGGCCGGGGCATCGGTCATGAGGCAGGTTGCCTTCTGGGTTTTGGGGAAGGGGATGACGTCCCGAATGGAGCGCGCGCCGCCCAGGATCATGATCAGCCGGTCCAGACCGAACGCGATCCCGCCGTGGGGGGGCGCCCCGTACTCCAGCGCTTCCAGCAGAAAGCCGAAACGGGCTCTGGCCTCCTCGGCATCCATGCCGAGGGCCGCCAGCATCTGTTCCTGCACCTCCTTGCGATGGATACGGATACTGCCGCCGCCGATCTCCGAGCCGTTGAGAACCAGATCGTAGGCTCGCGCACGCACCGCGGCCGGATCCGAGCCGAGGCGCGAAAGATCGGCCTGCGCAGGGGCGGTGAAAGGGTGATGCATGGCGACGAAGCGTTTCTCCTGCACATCCCAATCGAGCAGGGGAAAATCGGTGATCCACACGAAGTGATAGAGGCTCTCGTCGATGAGGTTCAATCGCAGCGCCATTTCGTTTCTAAGATTCCCGAGCGCGTCGAAGGCCACATCCGCCTGATCGGCCACAAAGACCAGCAGATCTCCCGGCGCGCCCTCGAAGCGAAGCCGGATCTGCTCCAAAAGCTCGGACGAGAAGAACTTGGTGATGGGAGAGTCGATCTTTCCTTCGGACACCTTCAGCCAGGCCAGGCCGCCTGCGCCGAAGACCTTGACGGTGTCGGTCAGCCCGTCCAGATCCTTACGTGAATAACCGGCACAGCCGGGAACGCGAATGCCCCGGACGGTCCCGCCCGCGGCGAGCGCGTCGGTAAAGACCTTGAACCCGCATGCGCCCGCAAGGTCCGAGATATCCTTCAGCTCAAGGCCGAAACGGGTGTCAGGCTTGTCCAGCCCGTAGCGATCGCGCGCCTCGGCGTAGGTGAGCCGCGGAAAGGGTGTCGCAACGGTGAGCCCCCGGGTTTCCTCGAAGATCCTCGCGATCATCCGTTCGCTCACCGCGAAGATATCCTCCTCGTCGGCGAAGGAGAGCTCCATGTCGATCTGGGTGAACTCAGGCTGACGGTCCGCCCGCAAGTCTTCGTCCCGGAAGCAGCGGACGATCTGGTAGTAACGCTCGAAACCGGCAACCATGAGAATCTGTTTGAACAGCTGCGGCGACTGGGGCAGCGCGTAGAAGCGGCCCGGGTTGACCCGGCTCGGGACGAGATAGTCCCGGGCCCCCTCGGGGGTCGACTTTGTCAGCACCGGCGTTTCGATTTCCAGGAAGCCCTCGCCGTTGAGAAACTCCCGGGTCACCCGGGAGACGTGGTGGCGCAGGATGATGGCATCCTGCATCGGCTTTCGCCGCAGGTCGAGGTATCGGTACTTCAGCCGCAGGCTCTCGGAGACATCGACATTGTCCTCGATCATCAAGGGGGGGGTGAGGCTCCTGTTCAGGATCTCCAGCTCATCGATGTAGACCTCCACCCCGCCGGTAGGGATCTTCTCGTTGGCCATCCCCTCCGGGCGTTCCCTTACCTCGCCCCGGACCTGGATGACAAACTCGTTTCGCAGCGCATGGGCCTCCCCGTGGGTATCGGCGGAGACATCGGGGCTGAAGACGACCTGGGCGATGCCGGAGCGGTCCCGCAGGTCGACGAAGATGAGACCGCCGTGGTCTCGGCGCTTTTGCACCCAGCCCGTGAGGGTCACCGACAGGCCGGCGTCACCGACGCGTAGCTCTCCGCAGTTACGGTTTCGTTTGAGGGTCGTCATGCGCCCTCCCCGGACATGGTCTCGGCGATCTGATCGACAAACCCCTCCAGGGGCACCTTGGTCTGTGCCTTGGTCTCCATGTTTCTGAGCAGAATCACGCCGTCACTCAGCTCATCTTCCCCCAGGATGCCGACGTAGGCGGCGCCCATCCGGTCGGCCTGGCGCATCTGGCTCTTGAGACTCTTGCCGAGATAATCCGTTTGCACTGCAATGCCCCGGGCCCGCAGCTTGTGGAGCAGCACGGGCACCCGCTCCATGGCCGCTTCTCCCAGGGGGGCCAGGTAGAGCGGTTTTGCGCGGCTGTGATTCGTCTCCTCCGGCAGCAGGGTGGCCAGCCGCTCCATGCCGAGGGCGAATCCGATGGCCGGCGTCGGCGGGCCGCCGAGCTGTTCGACCAGGCCGTCATATCGTCCACCGGCGGCCACGGCATTCTGCGCGCCCAGCTGATCGCTCAGCAGCTCGAAGGTCGTTCGGGTGTAGTAGTCCAGGCCGCGCACCAGCCGGGCATTGACTTCATAGGGCACCCCCATCAGTCCCAGGGCCTCCTTGACCGCCTCGAAGTGGGCCATGCAGTCCCGGCAGAGCGACGCGAGCACCGAGGGCGCTCCCTGGGTGGCCTCCTTGCAGTCGGGACGCTTGCAGTCGAGCACCCGGAGCGGATTGGTCTGGGTGCGGCGCCGGCAGTCGGTGCAGAGGGCGGCCTCCTCCTGCACCAGGAATTCCTGCAAGGCCTTGCGGTAGGCCGGGCGACAGTCGGTGCAGCCGAGGGAGTTGATCTGCAGCGTGGTGCCCGGGATGCCGAGCCGCTGAAAGAGCAGGTGGAGCATGGAGAGGATTTCGGCGTCGACCCAGGGGTTGTCGGTGCCGAAGACCTCCGCGCCGATCTGGTAGAACTGGCGGTACCGTCCCTTCTGGGGCCGTTCGTGGCGGAACATGGGGCCCGAGTAGTAGAGCTTGCTCACGGAGTCGGGCTGGAGGCGGCGGTGCGATATGCAGGCGCGCACCACCCCCGCCGTCCCCTCGGGGCGCAGTGAAAGGCTCTCACCCTTGCTGTCCTGAAAAGTATACATCTCCTTTTCGACGATGTCCGTCTCCTGCCCGATGCTGCGGGCGAAGAGCTCGGTGTATTCAAAGACGGGAATTCGGATTTCGGTGAAGCCGTAATCCTCCATGATCCGCTGGGACACCGATTCGATGAACTGCCATTTCCACACTTCCTCCGGGAGGATATCTTTGACTCCCCGGACCGAGCTGATCTTCATGGAGGGACTCCTTTGGTCAAACCAAATCAATATATCGGCTGCCCCATAAGATGTCAATAAGAAAGGGTTTTTCAAGCCATTTTTTGTTTGACAACTTCGGAGATTCTTGTTAATTTCCATAGTTACGCAGTTGCGGGAATAGCTCAGTGGTAGAGCATCGCCTTGCCAAGGCGAGGGTCGCGGGTTCAAATCCCGTTTCCCGCTCCATTCAAAAGCGACGAGGGCAGGTGTTGCGATGAAGCGGTTCAGACCACCAATCGAATCCTGCTCTTTTTATTTTACGGCGGCGTAGCCAAGTGGTAAGGCAGAGGTCTGCAAAACCTTTATGCACCGGTTCGAATCCGGTCGCCGCCTCCATTATTTCAGCACGCAGCTGAACCATACCGACACCCCCATCCACCGCATTTACGTTCAAGGAAGTCCCCCAAAGCCCGGGTGGTGGAACTGGTAGACACAAGGGACTTAAAATCCCTTGGAGCTTGGCTCCGTGCCGGTTCGATTCCGGCCCCGGGCACCATGAAAACAAGAAGTCCCCCGAAGTGGGGACTGATTGTTTTTCTGCTGTTCGTGTTGACGGATCGAAGCCTTTGTGAGGAGGCCTCTTGGACCGCTGGTGGGTCTACATTGTTGAAAAAGAAACAAGACTCTACGTTGGCGTCTCCACGGACCTTCAGAACAGAATGCGACAACACGGTGTGCTATCACCTCTGTATAGCGAAGGACCTCTATCCAAGACTGAGGCTCTCAAACGAGAGAAAACGCTTAAAGGTTGGAGCCGACAAAAGAAGCTCGATCTGATCTCAAAGGCCTCCTCGCAAAAACTGTGAGTTCACCCTGAGCTTGCCGAAGGGATTCCGGCCCCGGGCACCATGAAAACAAGAAGTCCCCCGAAGTGGGGACTGATTGTTTTTCTGCTGTTCGTGTTGACGGATCGACGCCGCAGTGAGTTTACCCTGAGCCTGTCGAGGGAATTCCGGCCCCGGGCACCAGTCTTCGCTTGGAGCGTCAGCGGAAAGCGAAGACTGCCGCGGCGCTCCGTTTCCGCTTGCGGCTTCGCCGCGACAAGAGCCCAACAGGCGAAGCCGGGTAGACAGAACCTATCTTTCGAAACTCGTTTCAAACCCCCTCTGCAAAAAGCCACCGGCGCAATGGACAAATTGTAAATACGTTTGACAATTTGGACCACGCTTGGTATGGTCAATATGCCATGATACAAAGACATGCTGAGAAAAAACTCAAAGAACTCGCAAAGGGCTTTCCCGCCGTCGCCGTAATCGGGCCTCGTCAGTCCGGCAAGACAACGCTTGTTAAAAAGGTTTTCTCAAAAAAGCCCTATGTGCTTTTGGAGGACCCCGAGGTCCGCCTCTTTGCCGAAAAGGATGCGCGCGGTTTTTTGGCTCAGTTTCCCAATGGGGCTGTGCTGGATGAAGTCCAACGTGTTCCGGAACTCTTCTCTTATCTGCAGGGAGTGATCGATGCTGCAAACAAACCCGGTATGTTTATCTTAACAGGCTCACAGAATTTCCTGCTCATGGAAAAGGTGACCCAATCGCTTGCGGGCCGCATCGCCCTCGTGAAGTTACTATGCTTTACACTAGATGAGTTAAAGGCCTCGAAAATTTCCTTTGAGACCTATGAGGAGTATCTGTTTCGAGGGATGTATCCCCGTTTGTATGATATGTCGATCACCCCTCAGGATTTTTATGCGGGCTACGTACAAACGTATCTGGAAAGGGATTTAAGACTATTACAAAATGTCCAAAATCTATCGGCATTTCACACGTTTCTAAAAATGTGCGCCAACCGGATCGGCCAACTCATCAACTTGTCAGCCCTTGCAAACGATTGCGGTATTACACACAATACCGCGAAGGCATGGCTTTCTGTTCTTGAAACGAGTTTTATTGTTTTTCTTCTCAGACCTCATCACAAGAATTTCAACAAGCGACTGGTCAAGATGCCGAAACTGTATTTTACCGACACGGGCCTTGCTGCGCACTTGGCAGACATTCAGGATGTCCGCCACTTGGAGCACCACTCTCTCAAAGGCGCACTCTTTGAATCCTTTGTTATTTCCGAGCTCCTCAAGAAACGCTTGAATCAAGGCAAAGAAAACAACCTATATTTTTGGCGGGACAAGGTGGGAAACGAAATTGATTGCCTGATTGATCGGGGCCAAACCTTGATTCCTGTAGAGATTAAATCAGGACGAACCGTCATAGAGGATTATTTCAAAAATATACTATATTGGAACAAACTCTCCGGGCAGGATCCAAGTGATTCTTTGATCGTTTATGGCGGGGATACTGAACAGAGAAGAACTACAGGCTATGTGTTTCCATGGAAGAATATTGGAACGTCAGCTCCGGGATAGGACCTCAGAAAATGCGTCATCATCATTTGTGATCTGATTCTACACGATCAGATCCGTCTTGTCTGTGCGACGATGGGCTATGATGGGCTACGATGAGACACGTTTTTTTTTGAGGCGGCCAAGAAAAATGGGGAAAAGCTGACTCGAAGAACTTTCAATAATTGCGGATTGAAGATTTCAGAATTGTGGTAGGCGAAATGAAATGTGAATTTCCTGAGTGGAAAAACCGTGCGTTCCTGCGCTGCCGACACCCCTGTAATGGGAAGCCGTTGGAAGGACCCGCTTTTTGTAGGAAGACCTAGCCCGAATATTGCATGAGTAAGTCTATTACGAGGCCGGATAAGCCGCCGTATGCGGCGTTGCAGAAGAATTTCCTGAGGCCTCTCATCACGATCACTCATGCAATATTCGGGCTCGGTGTCAAAGGATGTCAGACAGTGAGTGATGGAAGTTTATATATAGAGAGCTTATCGGACAGAAGCTGCTGCCAACCCGACTCGGAATTATCGCCAGGCCCAGGTAACGGCGGGAGGCTCTCATGCTTGCAACAGTAAAGCTATGCCATATCGCAGGCACGAAATAGGGTAGCGAAAGATACATGAAAATGGAACGGCTGTTTTAAGCCGAAAGAATGGCGAACACCACCTAAGGCAAAGTTCCAGACTGAAGGCTACCACCAAGAGTGCGAAAGATTTTTGACATTACCCGCGCGGGGCGTCTCCATGAGCAAGTGGTAGTGATTGTCCATCAGGCAGTAGGCATGGATGTGGTAGCCAAAGGGTTCCACTCCTGATTCCAGAAAGAGCAAGAACCGCTTCTTGTCGGCATCGGAAAGAAAGATTTTCTGCCGCCCGTTGCCGCGGGAGATGACATGATAAAACGCGCCGGGATACTCGATCCGCAACGGACGGGCCACGCTTGCCTTCCTCCTCTCAGAGTCAAGCTATCAACAAATCAGTGACCCGTCGAGCAAAATGTAGAATGTGTAGGTCTCACCCCTTAGCAGCTCTTTGTTCCAGCCGTCATAATGTGCCTTATTGCGAAAGAT
>CAMYMF010000061.1 GCA_947259355.1 uncultured Nitrospirota bacterium
CGTGCGGAAGCCAAGGAGCAGCCGGAGCTGCTGAAGCGTTCCCGATACCTGTGGCTCAAGAATCCCGGCAATTTGAGCTCATACCAGGTTGAACGAATCCAGGATCTCAAGACCCTTGATCTTAAGACTGCCCGAGCTTACCACATTAAACTGGCCCTGCAGCGACTCTGGCATTTTCGTTACCCGAAAGCCGCCGCTCGTTACTTGAAGAAATGGTATTACTGGGCCACCCACAGCCGCCTGGAGCCAATCATTGAGTTTGCAAAGACCGTCAAGCGCCACTGGGACGGCGTTCTGAACTACACGCGCTCACGCATTACCAACGGTATCGTTGAAGGTATCAACAGCAAAATCAAGACCGCCCTCAAACGGGCTTATGGTTTTAAGAACTTTCAATATTACCGAACGATCATTTACTTGGTCGCGGGTAAACTTGATTTACCCACACGATCCTGTTGAGAACCACCCAAATTAATCCGTCTTTTCCTCTTGCAGCAGCATCTTCACGAAGCGGTGCAGCGCTTTCTTCTCCGCCTGGCTCATGTGGGTCAGCTTCACGCCGATTTCGTAGAGGGCGTTCTTCTTGAGCTCTTCGACCCGTTTGACCTTGGCCTTGCACGTCAAGGGGGTTTTGCGCTGCGGCAGATTGAGGGAGAGGTTCAGGGTGGAGCCGATGGGCAGCGCCTTTTGAAACTGAAAGAGAATCCCTCCTTCACTGATGTTCTGCACCACAAAGATGTCCCCTGCCGCGGAGGCGATGGTAAAGCGCCCCGTGATAGACGAAGGGGCGCGATCTGAGTCCCGCCGCTCCTCCACATAGAGGAAGATCATATTTTTGCCACGGGCCTTGGCTCGGTAGAGGGCCTGATCGGCCTTGTGCATCAGATCGCCGCCAGTCTCGGCATCCACGTGCAGCGTCGCCACCCCGCCGCTGATGGAGAAATCCTTCAGCGGCTGCAGCTCTTCCTTGGGGAACTTGTGGCGCAGGACCTTCTTGCGGATCCGCTCGGAGATCACCCAGGCGCCCTCTTTATTGGTCTCCGGAAGAATCAAGGCAAACTCCTCGCCGCCGTACCGGCAGAGAATATCGACGTCCCGGATACTGCTCTTGAAGATCTGGGCCAGTTTGGCGAGCGCGCGGTTCCCCGCCATATGGCCGTTGGTATCGTTGTAATGCTTGAAGTCATCCACGTCGAAAATCACCAAACTAAGCGGCGCGTGATAGCGGTTGGCCCGCACCAGTTCGTGCTCCAGGGCCTGATCGAAATAGCGGTAGTTGTAGAGCTGGGTCAGCTCGTCAACCAGCGTTTCCTGCTGCGTCTTCTGAAAGATCTTGATTTCAATGATCTTGGGGTTGGTAATCCGCCGGTTCACGTCGATGAAGTAATCGAGCAGGGCCACTCGGAAATCGATCTCCCGCTTGATCGACTTGCGCAGAAACTCCCAGTGCTTCAGAACGGCCCGCCAGTGCTTCTTGGCCGTTCTCTTCTTGAACTCCAGATGGGCCGTGGTGAAGATCAGATGCGGAAAGATATCGTCGCCAAACTTGCTTTGCAGACGGTCGACCTGCTCCATGAACTTGGCGCTGTCCCGTGAATAGCGCACCAGGAGTTTGTTGACCGCATCCAGGATCTGGGCGTCCCTATTCTGCGGCATAAGATCCTCCTCTTTGCGGTTGAAAGGGAGCGGATGGTTCGCGGTAAGCCCTACACAACACCTGCCTTCAACAGGTCGTGCAGATGGATCACCCCCACCGGTGTTTGCGACGCATCGACGATCACCAACGAGGTGATGGCATGCTGCTCCATGATCTGTACGGCCTTGGCACCCAAGGCGTCGGCCTCAATGGTCTTGGCTCCCCGGGTCATGACCTCCCCGGCCCTCCTGGAGAGCGGGTCGCTTCCGCGTCCGCTTTCGCGCTGAAATAGGCGTCGCAGATCCCCATCGGTGATGATCCCCTGGAGTCGTCCCGATGCGTCGACGACGGTGGTCATGCCGAGTTTCTTGGCTGATATTTCACAGATGGCCTCCCGCATCATGTCCGAATCGAGAACCAGCGGGATCGCGTCACCCACGTGCATCACATCGGCCACCCGCAGCAGGAGTTTCCGCCCCAACCGGCCGCCAGGATGAAAGAGGGCAAAGTCCTCAGGCTTGAAACCCCGCTTTTCCAGCAAAGCCACTGCTAGGGCATCCCCCATGGCCAGAGACGCCGTCGTGCTGGCTGTGGGCGCCAGATTCATCGGACAGGCTTCGCGCGCCACCACCACATCCAGGATGACGTCACTCTTTTTCGCCAGGGTCGAGTGGGCATCGCCCGTCATGGCAATGAGCACGTTGCCCTGCCGTTTGATCAGGGGCAGCAGGATGGACAGTTCCTCCGTCTCTCCGCTGTTTGAAATGGCCAGGACCACGTCCTTCTTGAGAATCATCCCAAGGTCGCCGTGGACACCCTCGGCGGGATGGACGAAGAGCGCCGGTGTGCCGGTGCTGGCAAAGGTGGAGGCAATCTTGCGCGCGATGATGCCCGATTTACCCATACCGGTGACCACGGTGCGTCCCTGGCAGAGATAAATGGCTTCCACCGCCTGCTCGAAGCGTTCGTCCAGACGGGCCCGCATGGCCATGATGGCTTCTGCTTCGATCGTCAAGGTTTGCCTCGCCGATTCGAGAATGGTTCTCTCTTTTGCCTTCATCTGCTTGCGTCCGCTCAAGACGATACGATCTCCCCTTTGATCAGCCCGTCGATCCGCCGGACACTGACCAACAGGGCCGGCAGATCCTTCAGCGCCACCATGGTCGGGCCGTCGCACAGGGCCCGGTCGGGATCGGGATGGACTTCCAGAAAGATCCCGTCCACGCCGGCCGCCACGGCTGCGCGCGTCAGGGTGGCCACGAATTCGCGCTGACCGCCGGAGGCTGTGCCCTGACCGCCGGGCAGCTGGACGCTGTGGGTCCCGTCGAAAACAACCGGCGTGCCAAAGCTGCGGATCACCGGCAGAGCGCGCAGATCGGCCACGAGATTGTTGTAGCCAAAGGAAGCGCCCCGCTCGGTGACAAAGACCTGCTCGTTGCCGGCACCCTTAAACTTTTCAATGACATTCTTCATGTCCCAAGGGGCCATAAACTGTCCCTTCTTGACATTGACGGGCTTGCCCGTCCCCGCGACCTGCATGAGAAAATCTGTTTGCCGGCAGAGAAAAGCCGGGATCTGCAGCACATCGAGGATCTCCGCTGCCGGGGCGATCTCGGCACTCGTGTGCACATCAGAGAGCACCGGCACCCCGAGGGTCTCCCGCACTTCCTGCAGCACCTTCAGTCCCTCCGTCAGGCCGGGGCCGCGAAAGGAGGCCAACGAAGAGCGGTTGGCCTTGTCATAGGAGGACTTGAAAATGAACGGGATGTCGAGCTCGTCGGTCATCTGCTTCAGGGTCTTGGCCACCTGAAGGGCCAGCGGGCGGCTTTCAATCACACAGGGTCCTGCAATCAGCACCAATGGGGCGCCGCCACCTAGCGTGATGCTGCCGATTGGTATTGCTTGTGTCATGGTTTCGCCTTACCGCCGGAGGAGCCCACCCGGACGGTTATTTCTTGTGGACCGCGGGCTCCTGCTTGTGCCGCAGGGAGGCCTTGACGAATTCCCGGAACAGGGGATGGGCCTTTCGGGGCCTCGACTTGAACTCCGGATGGAACTGGCACCCCACGAACCATGGGTGGTCCTTGACCTCCACGATCTCCACCAGCTCCTTGTCGGGAGAGATGCCGGAGATCTGCAGGCCGTGCTCTTTCAACACGTCCATATAGTCGTTGTTGAATTCATAGCGGTGGCGGTGCCGCTCGGATATCTCACGGACCCCGTAGGCCTGATGCGAGAAGCTGCCCTCGCTGAGCACGCAGGGGTAGGCGCCGAGACGCATCGTGCCGCCCTTGTCGGACTGCTCGGTGCGCTCCTGAATGGTGTTGTCCTTGAAATCCTTCCATTTCTCCAGCAAATAGATCACCGGGTCCGGGGTCTCCCCATCGAATTCCGAACTGTTGGCCTGAGGCAGATTGCACACATGACGGGCGTACTCGATCACCGCACACTGCATGCCGAGGCAGATGCCCAGAAAGGGGATTTTTTCCGTCCGGGCATACCGGATGGCCGCGATCTTCCCTTCGATCCCCCGATCGCCGAAGCCGCCGGGCACAAGCACTCCGTCCACATCGTGCAGCAGCTTCTCGGCGCCCCGGGCCTCGATCTCCTCGGCATCTACCCACTTGATGTTGACACGGGCATCGTTGGCCGCCCCGCCATGGGTCAGCGCCTCGTTGAGACTCTTGTAAGACTCCCGAAGATCGACGTATTTGCCGACCAGACCGATGGTGGTATTGTAGGTGGGGTGCTTGATCCTGTCGACGATGGCCTCCCACTCGGAGAGGTCCTGTCGGCCGCTTTGGATGTCCAGCAGCTCAACGATCTTGTCGTCCAGGCCTTCCCGGTGAAAGAGCAGCGGCACCTCGTAGATGGTCTCCACATCCTGGGCTGAGATCACCGCGTCGTGATCGACGTTACAGAAGAGCGCGATCTTCCGTTTCAGATCATCCGGGAGGAAGTGCTCCGTCCGGCAGATGAGGATGTCAGGCTGGATCCCGATCTGGAGCAGCTCCTTCACACTGTGCTGGGTCGGCTTGCTCTTCAGCTCCCCTGCTGCGCGGATGTAGGGGACCAGGGTCAGATGGACGTAGATGACATTCTTCCGTCCCACGTCCTGGCGGAACTGACGGATGGCCTCGAGAAAGGGGAGGGATTCGATATCGCCGATGGTCCCGCCGATCTCGACGATCACCACATCGACGGCGTGGGCGACGGACTTGATGCTGTCTTTGATCTCGTTGGTAATGTGGGGCACGACCTGCACGGTGCCGCCTAGATAATCGCCGCGCCGTTCCTTCATGATGACCGAGTAGTAGATCTTGCCCGTGGTAAAGTTGCTGTTGCGGTTCAGCTGTGCGCTGGTGTATCGCTCATAATGCCCCAGGTCGAGATCGGTCTCCGTACCGTCGTCCGTGACGTACACCTCGCCGTGCTGGAAAGGACTCATGGTCCCGGGGTCTATGTTGATGTAGGGATCGAGTTTCTGCAATGTCACGGTCTGTCCCCGGCTCTCCAACAACGCGCCCATGGAGGCCGCGGCCAGTCCTTTGCCCAGGGATGATACCACACCACCGGTAACGAAAATGTACTTGGGGGTCATTACAACTCCTTTAGGTGTTTTTCCCTAGTTTCCATCCGGAAACGGCCCCTTTTCCATTGAGCTGCGTTCTCCGCGGGCTTGCTTCGTCGACGTACACTTGGTACGCCTGCTCGTAAACCCTTGTGCGGCCTTGCTCATCAGAAAAATTGCTCATTCCCGCATTGCAAACTAATTCCTTATCCGCCTCATTGTCTGCACGAAAACTCTCTAGTTCCCTGGTTCTCATCCCCTTCAGCCAGTGACAACGGATGCAAGCGCTCGGCGATTCAACGGTTAACGCTCTGCCTGCGCATGCACGAGCTTTCGTACCTTTTCCAGGTCCTCCAAGGAATCGACCCCGATGGAATCGTACTGTGTCTCGACGACGCGGATCCGATACCCGTTCTCCAGAATCCGAAGCTGCTCGAGCTTTTCCCGAACCTCCAGCGGGGTCCGCTCCAGGCTGCTGTAGGTCACAAGAAATTCCTGCCGGTAAACGTAAAGACCGAGATGCTTGTAATATAGTCGCTGCCCGGCCTTTGCACTGGGCTCCGCTTCGTCGCGATCAAAAGGAATGGCTGCCCGCGAAAAATAGAGTGCACAGCCGGCACGGTCTCTGACCACCTTCACCACATTCGGATTGGCAAGCTCGGCATTGCTTATGATCCGGGTGCAGGGTGTGACCACGTCGAAATTGCCCCCCTCCAGCATGGGCCGTACACAGGCATCAATCACCTCGGCGGCGATAAGCGGCTCATCGCCCTGCACGTTTACAATGATCTTGGCGCCGAGTTGCCGAGCCACTTCCGCAAGCCGATCTGTACCGGACGCATGATCGGCGGAGGTCATGACGGCGCGGCCGCCAAAGCCTTGCACCGCATCGACGATCCGCTGATCGTCTGTGGCAACGAGCACATCGTTCACCAGTGAGGCCTGCTCGACCCGCTCATAGACCCATTGAATCATCGGCCGGCCATCAATCTCTGCGAGAGGTTTTCCCGGAAGTCGCGTGGAAGCATAGCGGGCGGGGATCACGGCGGTCACTGTCATGGGTGTAACCTGCTGATTTTTATGGCCTTTTTGCAGATATCCGATGGCTGGGGTTTCATGATACCAAAAGGGGGAAAGGGGGTCAACAGAAACCTCCTGGGTAGCACTGCCGTGGAGGGCAGAGGCAGTCGCAGGCATGCACCGGATATTTCCGGGAAGGAACAAACCGGCGACAAAGAGCCGTTCGGCGGTGCATTTATCGGGTGCCTCTCAAGCCGCGGCCGGCGGGGCACGCGGCGAGGTGCCAGGCCAGGAGGCCCGCCCGGACGCGAAGCCGTTCCCGCTCTTTTCGATTGGAAAACCCTGTCACCAGCGACAAGAGGAGTGACGCGAGAAACGCGAGCGTTAGCCTGATGAACAGTCCGACACGAAGAACGATGCGTGAGATCAAAGAGCGATGCAGGGCAAAGAAGCGGTACCGAGAGCGGTAATATTCGATCCTGGCCGACACAATATCGCGACGGGCACTTCTTCCCTGCAGGTGGACCACTCTCGCTGAAGGCAATGAGACAATCTTCCATCCCTGCTGTCTCATCCGAAAACACCAATCGGTCTCTTCCAGGAAGAAGAAATAGCCTTCGTCCAACGGACCGACCGCATCGAGCGCGTCTTTGCGGACCATCATGCAGGCACCGATGACCGACTCCACCTCGAATGGTCCGGATGGCGCCCTTTCCTTGCCTGGGTAACGCTCGGGAAACAATCGTCGCAGCAGACTCTTGTTTAAAAGTTCCGTCACGAGCGTTGGGAAGTTGGCCACGCTGTTCTGCAGCCGACCGTCCTCGTGAATCAACTGCGCCCCAACCGCCCCGACCCGCGGGTTGTTGTCGAGAAACGCGACCATTTCCGCCAAAACGTTCGGCGCCACCCGGGTGTCTGGATTCAAAAGCAGCTGGTATCGGCCTTTTGCCTCTGCCAGTCCCTGATTGCAGGCCGCAGCGAAGCCTCGATTGTCGGGGTTGCGAATCAGGCGCATCTGGGGAAAGTGCTCGGCCACTGCCTCGGCAGACCCGTCGACGGAGGCGTTGTCGACGACTACCGTCTCAAGCCTCAGCGAAGCGGCGGCATCGAGCACCGCCGAGAGACACTGCAGGAGAAGATCCCGGGTGTTGTAGCTGACAATGACCACCGTGACATCGGGCACGTCGTTTCCCCTATCTTATTGAGAAGACCTACCCCTCCCGGCGCTCCGCGGAAAGGTGTCGGGCCTGTGACCGCTGCGGCAGGTACAGATTCTTGATTTTCAGCTCGCGCTGAGACGCCGATTGATCGGGGGTGGATCATAACAAATAGGGGACATGGGATCAACGGAATCCTCTACCGCTGACAACGCGTTGCCCTGTTGACATCAGCCAGGATTCTGATTCAGTATGAAGCAGCCCCATCAGAGACCGAAGGGAACCGATAGGTGACGACGGAGAAGAAGCGAGACCGCAAGACGGGAGACGGCGAAGGACAGCCGATGCATGCATGCAGAATTTGCAGCAATGCCGAGGGGAACAGAACCCATGGCGTCCGGGAAATGTACTTCGGCACCCGGGAAGAATTTAAATACCTGGAGTGTGCAGACTGCGGATGCCTGCAGATCGAGAGTGTACCGGAGAATCTCTCACAATACTATCCCGAAGGCTACTACTCCCTGGCCAAGCCGGAGCAGAAAAAACAGCCCCGGCTGCTGAGCTTCTTGAGACGGCAACGGCTGCGCCACTATCTCGGAGAAAAGAGCAGAGCAGGCCGGCTCTTCACGAAAATTGCCGGCGAGCCCCATTTCCGGCCGTGGGTCAAAAAGACACAGCTTCGATCGGACGACGCCATCCTCGATGTCGGCTCCGGTGTCGGCACCCGCCTCCTGTACCTGGAAAAGAAAGGGTTCAGGGACCTCACCGGAATCGATCCGTTCATCGAGGAGGACATCCGGTATGACAACGGCGTCCGTGTGTTCAGGAGACATGTTCGAGAGATGGAGGGCCGATTCGACTTCATCATGCTGCACCACACGTTTGAACACATGCCGGATCCTTTGCCCACCCTCCGGCATCTCCATCGACTGCTGAAGCCAGAGCGCTGTCTGCTGCTGCGTTCACCGCTGACCTCGTCGTACGCCTGGGAGCATTACCGGACAAATTGGGTGCAGCTCGATGCGCCCCGCCATCTCTTTCTCCATTCACCGAAGAGCCTTGGATTGCTGGCCGATCAGGCGGGATTTCAGCTCAAGGAGATGGCCTGCGACGCCACCATCTTTCAGTTCTGGGGCAGTGAGCAGTATGCGCTGGACATCCCGCTGATGGACGAGCGCTCTTACGGCAGGGACCCGGGCCGCTCCATCTTCAGCGAAGCCGACATCCGGGAATTCGAGAGGAAAACGGCGGCATTGAACGACGAAAACCGGGGGGATCAGGCGTGCTTCTACCTGTACAAAGCCTGCGAGGAAACTTGATACTCAGGGACGGGGTACAGAACGGGAGGCCTTGGTGCGTTGCTTCTCTGCAAGCAGGCCGTGGACGGCTTCGAAGACCCTATCCACTGAAATAGCCTCCATGCACGCACGACCATGCTCGGGGCAGGTCCGCTCCAGACAGGGTGCACAATCGAGCCCGGCCTGGATGACCCGATGGCCGAGGCCATGGGGACCTGTACGGAGAGGATCGGTCGGCCCGAAGAGAGCTACCACCGGCGTCTTCATGGCTGCCGCGAGATGCATCGGTCCCGAATCGCAGGTCACCATCAGATCGGCCTGCCGCAAGAGTGCCGCGAGTTCAAGGAGGGACGTACGCCCTGCCAAATCAGTCAACCGCGCGCGCATCTTTGACTGGATCTTTTCTGTCTCCTCTCTGTCGTCAGGACCGCCGATGGCCACCACGTGAGCCTGAAACGTGTCCGCCACTTGGTCCGCCAGCGCGGCAAAGCGCTCGGGCACCCACTTCTTTGTCTCCCAGCGGGTAAGCGGATTCAGCACGATGAGCGGCTGACCGTCAAGGATCTCTTCTTCCGCAAGTCTTCGGGCAATCGCACTTTCCGACTCTGCCGGAACAACCAGTCCGTATTGCGCTTCTTCCGCCTTCTGAAGACCGAGCGCCTCCAGGAAGAGCAGATAGCGGTCCAGCGCATGTATCCTCTCCTGTGTAACGGCGACTTTGCGGTTATAAAAAAGCGGTGCGTGCTCCCGGGCATTCGCAAACCCCATGCGAAGGGGTGCACCCGAAAGGTATGCCATCAAGCCGCTACGAAAAAGCCCCTGCAGATCGAGGGCTGCATCATAGCGTGCCGAGCGAAACGAGCGGATCAGACGGAAGACCTCCGAAAGCGTTTTCCCGAGACGTCCAAGCAACGCCCACCCTTTGCGGTCAAAGAGCAGAACCTTTCGCACCGCCGGGTGGGCTCTCACCAGATCAGCATACTCCGGCCGCACCACCCAATCGATCGTGACACCCGGAATCTGCTTGGCAAGGGCTGTCACAATGGGAAAGGTGTGGATCACATCACCCAGCGAGCTTGGTTTGATGATCAGGATTTTTTTCATAGGCAGGGGTGAATCCCTCGGCCTTCATGGCCCCGAAGAGCAGACCGAGAAGGAGCCAAAAATAGAAGGCTACGTATCGTGAGAAAAAGGGGATACTGAGCACCGAGGCGAGGAAGACCAGAACTACCGACGGAAAGAGAAACATGTACCGCCCTTTCCGTTTTATGTATGAGATATTGACACCC
>CAMYMF010000062.1 GCA_947259355.1 uncultured Nitrospirota bacterium
CGTTCAGGGCATGCACACCCACCCCGTCGTCGGTCATGAGAATGTTTCCAATGCCGATCACGGCGATGTCTATTTCTTCCGCCGGCTGCGGGGGTCTGTTTGAATTCACACGAGCACCTCTCCCCCTCTCTGCTGGTTTAGGAGAGAGGGGGCCGTGTTGTCATCTTGATGCGGGGCGGGGGAGGGGATCGCGATGAGGTTACTCCCACTCTTTGCCGGTGACGAACTTATACCCGTCGAAGATCGACCCCATGAGACCATTGCGTTCTTTGAGGTCAAGGTACCAGCCGATGTAGACATGGACCACCGTGAAGGCCAACAGCACGTACATGACCAGATAATGGAGCATGCGGATGGTGGCCAACGACATGACCCCGGTCAGCCAGCCGCCGAGGAGCGTCCAGATCGTCCCCTGATGGGTGATGCTGTACAGGGCAAATCCCGAGACAATCTGGAACGCAAACAGCAGAAAGACCAGGAAATAGGTGACGCCCGCCAGGGCCGTGTGCCCCACGGAGTATGGCGGTTTCTTGCTGATGAACAGATAGAAACTGGCGGCACCCCACAGGTCCTTCCACTGCCGCCCCGTGAGCGGGATCCAGACCCGCCAGCTGGCATACTGATTGCCGACGAAGGCCCAGTAGAGTCTCACGAGAAAGGCAACGAGAAACACGTACCCCGTTATGTAATGGATGTAGCGCATCCATCCCATGATGTACTGGTCCGACGACACGGCATGTACGTATGGATCGGCGATGTAAAAACCGGTGATGGTGAAGCTCACCATACACAGGACGAAGATCCAGTGGGTGAGCCGCACCGGCACCTCCCAGGCATAGGTGCGAAGACGCTCTCTTGCCATGAAAGCCTCCTTCCCGTCAGAGAGCCCGAACCCGCGCGAGCTTCCGTCCCTTCGGATCGAGGACGTGCACCGCGCAGGCCATACAGGGGTCAAAGGAATGGACGGTCCTCAGGATTTCGACGGGCTGTTCAGGATCGGCCACCGGCGTGTCGAGCAGGGCCTGCTCATAGGGTCCGCGCTGCCCGTTGCCGTCCCGGGGCGAGCCGTTCCACGTGCCGGGGACCACGCACTGGTAGTTGGCGATCTTCTTGTTCTCGATCTTGATCCAGTGCCCGAGGGCGCCCCGGGGCGCCTCGTGCCAGCCGTAGCCCTGGGCCGTCTTCGGCCATTTGGACGGCTCCCACAACTCGCCGTCGTGAATCTTCAGATCGCCCCGCTTCATGTTGGCGGCAAGGTCGCCCAGCCAAACGGGAAGCATCTCCGCGGTGACCAGGGTCTCCACACCGCGGGCGGCCACCCGTCCGAGCGTCGAGAAGAGCGCTGCGGGGCCCACCCCGAGTTTCTGCAGGACCAGGTTGACCACCGCCTGCACCCGCTCGTGACCGCTGGCGTAGGCCACCAGCATTCGGGCCAGAGGACCGACTTCCATCGCCTTGTCATCATAGCGGGGTGCCTTGAGCCAGCTGTACTTGCCATCGGTGTTCAGGAATTCGTAGGGCGGATTGGGCCCCGTGTACTTGTGGTCGGTGACCCCATCCCAGGGATGTCTGCTTTTGCCGTCCCCGCCGGGGTACTCATACCAGGAGTGGGTGACATACTCAGAGACCTTGGCCTGGTCCACCGGATGGACCGTGCCGAGGTCCTTGTTCAGGATAATCCCCCGTGGCAGCCACAGATTGTCTGTGTTGCTGATGTTGTCGTTGGGAAAATCCCCGTAGGAGAGGAAGTTGCCCACGCCGCCGCCGTATCCCGCCCAGTCTTTGTAGAAGGAGGCCACGGCGAGTAGATCGGGGATGTAGACCTTGGCTACGAAATCATGGGCCTGTTTGGCCAGCGCCGACATGGTCGCGATGCTGCCGGCATTGAGCGCATTCTGGCTGTTGGGATCGACGGGAATCGACATGCCGCCCACGAGATAGGTCTGCGCGTGGGGGTTTTTGGCGCCCAGGATGGCATGGATTTTGATCACTTCCCGCTGCCATTCGAGAGCCTCCAGGTAGTGCGCGACGGCCATCAAGTTGGCTTCCGGCGGCAGCTTGTAGGCCGGGTGTCCCCAGTAGGCATTGGAGAAGGGACCGAGCTGCCCCGCGTCGACGAACCCTTTGAGCTTCGCATGGATCCCCTTGAAATAGCTGACAGATGAATTCGGCCAGTCCGAGATCGACTGGGCCAGTTTCGCCGTGCCCGCGGGGTCGGCCTTCAGCGCGCTGACAATATCGACCCAGTCCAGTGCATGGAGATGGTAGAAGTGAATCACATGGTCCTGGACGTATTGGATCCCTGCAATCAAGTTACGGATGATGCGCGCGTTATCGGGAATGGTGATGCCCAGAGCATTCTCGACGCCTCGCACGGAGGCGTTGGCGTGAACCGTGGTTCACACGCCTCATATGCGCTGGGTGAAGGCCCAGGCTTCCCGGGGATCTCGCCCCAGCATGATCCTCTCGATCCCTCGGAACATGGTGCTGGAGGACCAGGCGTCGACGACGCGCCCGCCGTCGATCTGTGCCTCAATTCTCAGGTGTCCCTCAATTCGCGTAACAGGATCAATTGCAATCTTTGCCATTGGTTCTCTCCTCCCTAATCCTCATCCTTCGGTCTCTTGCCGCCCGATACCATGCGTCCAATCCCGTGCGCTACGACAGCTGCGCCTGCGGCCGCGGCAATGCCAAGCCCGATCTTGTCGGCGGAAGCTTCGATACCAAAGCCGGCAACGCTCGGAACCTTGGCGTAAATCGGCGCCATGTCGTCCCAGTTCCTGGGGGCGGCACAGGCGATGCAGCCGTGTCCAGCCTGAATAGGCCAGCTGGTTCCCTCATTGAACTTGATGCTCGGGCAATTCTGAAATGCCACGGGGCCTTTGCACCCCATTTCATACAGACACCAGCCCTGGCGGTGTCCCTCGTCGCCCCACTGGCGGACATACTGTCCCGCATCGAAATGGCCCCGCCGTTCGCAGTTGTCGTGGATTCGCTTCCCGTAAGCGAAATAAGGCCGGAGCAGCTTGTCCGTCGCCGGCAGCGTCCCGAAGGTCAGGAGATGGACCACAACGGCGATCAGGTTGTCCACGTTGACGGGACAGCCGGGCATATTGATGAGCGGAATGCCCGGGAGCAGATCCATGACCCCCACGGCCCCCGTGGGGTTCGGCTCGGCCGCTGCGATGCCCCCGTAGGCCGCGCAGCTGCCGTTGGCGATGGTTGCCATCGCGCTGCCGCAGACCTCTTTGGCGATATCGACGGCCGATTTTCCGCCGATGCAGCAGTAAACGCCGCCGTCCTTCGTCGGGATGGCGCCTTCGACCACGGCAAGATATTTTCCGGGATGATTGGCGACCACGTCCATGAGGGACTTTTCCGCCTGATGCCCGGCGGCGGCCATGATGGTTTCGTGATATTCGATGGAGAGTATATCGAGCACCACTTCACCAATGGTCGGGGCGGTGGCTCTCAGGGTGCTCTCCGTGTCGCCGGCGCAGTCCTGGAATTCGAGCCAGACCAGGATCGGTTTCTGTGATGTCTCAAGGGCTTCGGCGACCTTGGAAGTCAAGGAGACCGGGAGGGCCAGCGTCGCCGTGATGCTGGTGCAGAATTTCAGAAAATCTCTTCGGGAGAATCCTTTGTTGACGAGGGATTCATAGATGGTGCCGTCTGACTGTGACTGCTTGCTGTTCGATGATCGTCCCATAATCACCACCCTGTTCGGTTTGTGTAGGAGCCTCAGCAGATGCTGAACGAGTCACAAGAAAGAAGAGAGCATCACCTCCTCGTTACTGATCTGAAAGAAAAATTGGACTGCCGGAATGGGTTGCGAGCAAAGAGTCAGCCGTCACTATAACAAGATTCAGAAAGAAGTCAATAGTTTTTCTGTCGGAAGAGGCCATGTGGCAACTAGAATGTCTGAATAGACAGCGAGCTCAGCTGTTCGGACGAGGGATGCAGTAGATGAGATAGCATCAGAGGCCGGATCCGTTGGGATGGCCGCTTGTAGCGTGGACTAGTCGAGCGGTGAGGCGTGTTTGAGTTCTACGCACACGGCGTAGGTTCCATCGCTCTCTCACGGTGTTTCACCGTAACGCTCTTCGATGATGACTGTCCGGCCGTCCCGCCGACAGGCGGGGCAGTGGCCGTCACCGGTGAGATACGACATTCTCAGTGCCTCGGCGTCTTCAGCTGAGGTTTTCCAGATAATGGGTTTATATTTGATCTCACATTCCATTCTTATCCCCTTCAAGTGGTTAAAAACGCTCGCAATTTACAGGAAATGGGAGTGATCTGTCAAGGAAAAAGGTTTTCCTGCCCCCGACGCTGCAACGGCGATAGGACTTGATTTTTGTCATATCACGGCGTTACGATGGCGTGCCGGTCGACACAGGCAGACACACCCCGTCGGTGGACCTATGAAAGAGGCTAGACCCCGCATCGTGATCTCGGCGCCCCATCGAAGCTCCGGGAAATCGACCCTGAGCCTTGGGCTCTGTGCGGCCTTCCGAAAGCGAGCTACCGTGGTGCAGCCCTTCAAGAAGGGGCCCGACTTCATCGATCCCATGTGGCTCACGGCGGCGGCCGGACGGGAATGCCGGAATCTCGATTTCTTCATCATGGGCGGCGAAAAGATATTGGAGACCTTCGGGACCGCCAGCCGAGGTGCTGAGCTGAGCGTTGTCGAAGGGAACATGGGACTCTACGACGGCCTCGACCTGGGGGGAGCCGACAGTACGGCCGCCCTGGCGAGACTCCTGGGGGCACCGGTGCTCCTGGTGGTCAATGCCCGGCGAATGACCCGGGGCATCGCCCCCCTGGTTCTTGGGCACGAGACATTCGAGCCGGACACAAAGATTGCAGGAGTCATCCTGAACCGCGTACGGGGTGCCCGCCACGAAAAGAAGCTGCGGGAAGCGCTCAGCCGCTACTGCACTGCGGAAGTGGTGGGCGCCATCCCGGACGATCAGGCCCTGTTCATTGAGGAGCGCCATCTCGGCCTGACCCCGGTGCGGGAAGACAAGCGGCTCCCCCCTGTGATCGAGAAAATCGCAGAGGCGGTGGGTCGCTACGTCGATCTGGACCGGGTGCTGGCCATGGCCCGTGCCGGCGCTCCGATGGATCAAGCGCCCGAGTTCAGCACCGAGCTGCCGCCGCCGGACGTCCGGATCGGCCTGGCCTCGGACCCGGCCTTCACCTTCTATTATCCGGAGAACCTGCTCGCTCTCCACCAGGCGGGGGCCGAACTCGTCCCCTTTCATACCTTTCAGGATCCCCATCTGCCTGCCGTCGATGCACTCTACATCGGGGGCGGATTTCCAGAGATTTTCATGGCCGAACTCGAACGCAATGCCTCCCTGCGCGCAGAGATTCGAAAAGTTGTGAAAGCGGGGATGCCGATCTACGCCGAATGCGGGGGGCTCATGTACCTGTCCCGCTCCATCACCTATCGAGGACAGACCCGGTCCATGGTGGGGGCGCTTCCCTGCGATGTGACCATGCATCGCCGTCCCAAGGGACACGGTTATGTCATTCTGGAGACCACGGGAGAAGCGCCCTGGCTGGCGGCGGGTCGGGAAGTGCGGGCCCATGAGTTTCACCACTCCACGCTGACAAACGTGGGGCAGGCGGCCTATGCCTTTCGTTTGAAACGGGGGCAGGGCATCGACGGCAGTCATGACGGCCTTCTTCACAAAAACGTGCTCGCCGCCTACACGCACATCCATGCATCGGGCGATCCCCACTGGGCCCGGGCATTTGTGTCATTCGTGCGACGAACGGGCTTTCAGATGAAGGACAGGCCCTGAAGGAAAAGCTCCGGTGCACTGCCTCGAGGGACCGGTGAATAGGCTTGCATCCCTGGAGGAAAAATATTAGGATGGCCGTCTTGCACGGCAGAGAAGTCATGGAAATAAAGGGATGGCAGCGCTCGAGCCCCTGAACCCTTGCACGTTGCGGGTTCGCGCAGAGGCTGGGCATCACGACACGCAGGAGGGATGCATCAGATGGCTGAGCAAGAAACCCTGGAGGGGATGGAGACCTATAAAAAGCATGTCGCCCCGGCGCTCCGGGGGACGGTGACCTGGAAGGAAAACCTGCTCTTTGAGGCACGCACCCAGGTCGGTTACGATTTCGAAATGGACGGCAACATCCAGTGGGGATGCGCACCGACGGAGAGCCTGCTGCTGAGTCTCGGCGGCTGCATGGGAATCGATGTGGTGAGTTTCCTCAAAAAGATGCGGGTCGAGCTTAGCGCATGCAAAATCGAACTCGAAGCCGAACGCAATCCGACGCCGCCCCAATATTTCAAAACGGTCAACATCAAGCTGCGCGCAGCGGGCAAAGGACTGACGGAGAAAAAAATGCAGCGGGCCGTTTCGCTTTCCCACGAGAAATACTGCTCCGTCTACCATACGCTGCGCAAGGATCTCAAAGTAAATGTGGATTATGTGGTTGGGGAGTGAGCGTTATGCATCGATTCACAGGCCTCAACCATTTGGCCTTCGTGACCGGGGATATGGACAAGACGATCCGTTACTGGCGGGACCTGCTCGGGATGCGGCTGGTGCTGACCATGGGCGAGCCGGGATATCGCCAGTATTTTTTCGAGATCTCGAAAAACGACCTCGTGGCTTTTTTCGAGTGGCCCCATGTGGAGCCCGTGCCCTACAAACGCCACGGGGATCCTGTCCGCGGTCCGTTCATCTTCGACCATGTCTCCTTCGGTGTTGAGCGGGAGGAGGAACTCTGGGAGCTTGCGGACAAACTGGAAGCCGCGGACTTTCCCGTGTCCGATGTGATCGATCACGGCTTCATACGCTCCATTTACACCTACGATCCCAACGGGATCCCTCTGGAGTTCAGCCACAACGTTGCGGGAATCGACATCCGGCGCGAACCGGTCCTGGCCGATCGGGCTCCCACCGCTGTGACCCGGGAAGGGCCGGAGGCGCGCCCTGAAACCTGGCCCGATGTGACCGAGCCGACCCCTGCCGATGAGCGTATAATTGCCCCCGGGGTTGGCAGCGAGCTCTTTGATTAAACGGGATGTCGCACGATCACACATCCAAAAACGGGCGTGAAATCGGTGTGGTCGCAGTCGTCTTGACAGTGGGCTTCGTTTCTGGTATGTATCGGATATTTCGCAACGCCCTGTCAAAATTTTATTAAATAACATTTGGGGAAGGGGAGACCATGATCGTTAAAGATTTGGTTAGAGATAAGCCCAATGTAGTCCATTCGATCGATCACAACAGCAGCGTGGCCGATGCGATCGAAAAGATGGTCGAACATGAGATTGGGGCACTGATTGTCACGGAAGACGGCAAGCCCGTGGGTCTGCTCTCCGAGCGGGACGTCATCAAATGCTGGACCCACATCGGGTACGGCGCGGCTTCGGAGGACAGCAAGCGTCTGTTCAAGGACATCAAAGCGCGGGAGATCATGACAGGCAATCTCATCGTCGTCGAAGGGAAGGACGATCTCTGTTACATCATGAACATCATGATCAAGAACAAGATCCGTCACCTTCCGGTGGTGGACGAGAACCAGCTGATAGCGGTGCTCTCCATGCGGGATGTCGTGAAGACGCAGGTGACCAACCTCCGGGCGGAGAACCACTACCTCAAAGAGTATATCACCGACAAATACCCCGGCTGACCGGAGCCGGATGATGAGATTCGGAATCATCGCAAAGCCCCATCTCGAGGCCGCCGACACCCTCCGCCAGTTTCTCTCTTATCTACGGGAACGCCGGATTGAGACCGTCCTCGATGCGGAGACTGCCGCCTTGGTCGGTGAGACCAGCTCTCATCAGAAGTCCCGGATCCCGGCACAAGTCGACGTCATCGCCGTGCTCGGCGGTGACGGCACCCTTCTGAGCGTCGCCCGCCTCATCGGATGCTACGATGTTCCCATCTTCGGGATAAACCTGGGAAGCCTCGGTTTTCTGACAGAAGTCACCCTGGAGGAGCTCTATCCGACCCTGGACAAGGTCATTGCCGGCGACGTGGAGTACGACGAGCGGCTCATGCTGACGGCCCGGGTGCTGCGGCAGGGTGAGAAGATCTCCCAGAGCATCGTCTTGAATGACATTGTCATCAACAAGAGCGCTCTGGCCAAGATCATCGACATGGAGGCCTACATCGATGGCCGTTATGTGGCCAACTTCAAAGCCGACGGCCTGATCGTATCAACCCCCACAGGGTCCACGGCCTACAACCTTGCCGCAGGCGGCCCCATCGTTCACCCCAAGATGCGGGCCATCATTCTCGCACCCATCTGTCCCCATATCCTGACCAACCGTCCCGTCGTGGTCAAAGACGACAGCCAGATCGAAATCGTGCTCAAGTCGGAAAAGACCGAAGTGCTCCTGACGCTGGACGGTCAAGTGGGATTCTCCCTGCGGGGTGGAGATGTAATTCAGATCGACAAAGCCACCTGTACCATTAAACTCATCAGTTGTCCGGGCAAGACGTATTTTGATATTTTGCGGACTAAGTTAAAATGGACTCAGAGGTAACGGCTTCGTAAGAAGTCCGTCTGCGGCGTTATGCGTCGTCCTTCGTCACTGCAACGTATATCATGATACGCCTCGTTCCTCAGGACTCGCAAGCCTTGCATCCGGAGCTTCTTGCTGTGCCGTGTGGGAGGCCTGTTTTGCGGAAGGGCCGGGGACGTATTTTTAGCACACTTTGTTTATTGAAAACATCGTGCCTGGCGTCAGAAGAACCCATAGCGTCATTCGGCTCAACGGCGGATCCACATGCGTGAAATTCACGATCTGGTGATTATCGGGGGTGGGGTTGGGGGGATGACGGCCGGCATCTTTGCTGCCCGCTATCGGCTCAAGACCGTGCTGCTGGAAAAGGCCGTCGTCGGCGGGCAGCCGGCCGTGGCCGAGCGGATCGAAAACTTTCCCGGTTTTCCCGAAATCGACGGTTGGGAGCTGAGCACCCGTCTCGAGAAGCATGCCTTGGAACTGGGGGTGACGCTGGTGGAGCCCGAATCGGTTCAGCGCATCGAGAACGTGGGTCGGCACCTGCAGGTCATCGGCGAGCGCGCTCAGTACGGAACCAAAACGGTGATCATCGCTTCCGGCGGGCAGCCCCGCCTGCTGGGCGTTCCGGGTGAGCAGGCGTTCACCCGAAAGGGCGTTCACTACTGCGCGCAGTGCGCGGGACTTGGCTACGAGGGCAAGCGCATTGCCGTGGTGGGGGGTGGGGAGTCGGCGCTCCTGGGGGCGCTCTACCTTTCCAAGATCGGCCGCGAGATCATCCTGATCCATTGGGGGGATGCTTTCCGGGCCGAGAAGATTCTCCAGGAGCGGATCCTCGAGTCTCAATCGATCAAGATCGTACCCGATTCAACGGTAGACAGAATCCGGGGCGATACGGTGGTTCGGGCAATCGACGTTCGCGATCTCAAGACCGGCACGGTCTCCCCCACGGATGTGGATGCAGTCTTCGTCTATATCGGCTACGTTCCGAACACCGATTTCGTCGATGTTGAGAAGGATGAGAAAGGGTTTCTGCGCGTCAACCTTCAGATGGAAACCTCTCACCCAGGCGTCTTCGCCTGCGGCAATGTGGTCCGTGAAGACGCCCAGATCATCTCCGCCATGGGAGAGGGAGCCGTCGCGGCCATCTCCGCCGCGCGCTATGTGATGGAAACGGACGTTTAGGAAAACCGGTCTTACCGCGGAGAACGCAGAGATCGCAGAGAAAGGCACTTCGCGTCAAAGGCAAGAAGCAAAACCTGTCTCACCAGACACAAAGCTTGCTATATTGTAGAAAGCTCTTCGGCCTCGAAAATAAATAGGCTATACTCTTTCTTGATTTAAGCCAATTTGCAGGTTGGTTGAACCTTAAA
>CAMYMF010000063.1 GCA_947259355.1 uncultured Nitrospirota bacterium
GGTGACCGGCTCTTCGTGACAACCGATGCAGATCTCAACGCCCGGCAGTGTCGCTCGGATTTTGGTCTCCACGCCGACGTGGCAGGTCGTGCATTCCAGCTCCAACTCCTGGGTGTGTTTGTAATGGTTGTATTCAATGGGCTGATCCACAGCACCGGCTGAGCCGGTGCAGAACAGTACCAGCGCAGCCGAGACGGCAAGAGCAAAGAGACGTATCACAATGGGGGGCTCTTTTGTCATGGGTGTGTCCTCGTTGGTTGATGGGTGATATCCGCTGTTGAGAATGCTTGGTGCGTCGCTCCGGAAAAAAGCAAATCATGTGCCAAGGGTCCTTCGGCAAACAGGGGCGGCTTCGAGTATTTTCCAACCCCCCGTTTTATATGGCTTTAAAGACAGGATAGGCGGGTTGCATCTCGTCAGCCCCGAAAGAAGATGGGTGTCCGGAATCCGGCCATACGCCATGGCCATCGGCGGTCTTCGGCTTGCAACTTATTGTAAAACAAAAGAAATGCGCCAACAGCGTTTTTCAGTCAGTGTCCTGTTTCCGGACAGTCTCACATCGCCGTTCTCGTTCGTAAAAACCCTATGAAAAACAGAAGGTTGCCGATTCATGGTGCCTTCGCCCGGAAATGGCATCGCCGTTGCAACGGATGGGGGCGGGGCATCTCTTAGGGTTTGGACGAGGAAATCATGCATGCCGGCTCAGCCCACGACTCTCTCAGTAAGGCCGGAACGCAAAGGGCGCCGGCCCCGTCCGGCCCGAGCCGCACTCGCGCGGCTCAAATGGGCCCCCCTTGGTTTCGCGCCGGTGTGGGTGGTGCTGGTCGCTTTCACGACGCTGCTGTTGCGCGCGCCGGCGTGGCCGGAAGAGGCCCAAAGGAGTTTTGTCTCGGCGAGGGTCTGCGGGAAGTGTCATGCCGAGGAGTATCGCATGTGGCAGGAGTCCATGCACGCCCACGCCATGGGTGATCCAATCTTCCAGGCGACCTACGCCCTGGCCTACAGGAAGACTGGCGGCGCAGCGAAGGAACTCTGTCTGAAATGTCACGCGCCCACGACCCTGGTGACGGGGGACTATGATCAGGAGCTGGAAATCACGGGCGAGGGGGTGACCTGTGATTTCTGCCACTCGGTCTCAGCGGTGGATCTGACGAACAGTGCTGCCCCCTTTCATGTCAGTCCCGGCGTTGTGGGGAGGGCGGGAAGTGGCGTCCCCCATTCGGGAAAGCAGAGTGCTGTGTTGCAGAAATCCGAGTTCTGTGCCGGGTGCCATGAATACACGGAGGCCAACGGGGTATCGCTCCTGGGAACCTATTCGGAGTGGCGCGACAGTCTCTACCGGCTGCAGCAGGTACAGTGTCAGGATTGCCACATGCGCATTACCCCTGAGCGGGTCAAGGATCACCGGATGCTGCGCTTTCCTGGGCCCCTGTTAGAAAGTGCACGGACCTTGCGCGAGAAGCCCTCGGGAACCGCGGACGGGACCTTGCGGACCCGGATAGACCGGGTGGTGCGAAAGGGGGCCAGCCTATCGGTTTTTGTGGAGATCACCAATGGGAACGCGGCGCACATGATTCCCACGGGGATGCCTTCGAGAAGTCTGGTCCTTAGCTGCGAAGTCGAGACGACGCCGGGCGGGCAGATCATGAGCCGCCAGAAGATCTACCGCCGCCGGCTGGCGGACCTGGAGACGGGCCAGGCATTTCAGGACGATTCGGATCTCATGATCAAGCCGTGCCGTCTGGTCGACGACAATCGTCTGATGCCCCAGGAGAGCCGGTTGGAGGAGTTCAAGTTCCTGGTTTCGCCCAATCAAGCCTTGACGGTGCGGGCTGACGCCAGGTCCCTTTATCATCCGCTCCTCATTCAACGGACGGAGATGTCCATACAACTCAGCGGGGACGAAAAAAGAGTTCCCGCTCGCCGCGAACAATCGAAAAAGGAGGAATGACCATGTCCCAGGTGCATCACAAGAGCGTCTTTATCGTACAGATTCTGATGGTCTTTTTTTTCAACCTTTTTATTCTGGGTTTTTTCGGCTGGTTTTTTTACCTCATCCATACGGCGCGGTCATTGCACCAATCGACCGGCCCCGGTACGGGGATCGCCACCGTGGCCATTCCGATTGTCACGATCCTTCTGTGGGTGGTGAATTACACCGCGTGGGGTCTGCTGAGGGATGAGAGCCGTTCCCTTTTTGGAAAGAAAAGGCATGAGCAGGTGGGGCAAGGAGAAGGGACCGGCGAGGCTTCATAATATGAGAACCGGCTGTGAAAAAAGACTTATGGGGCAAGCCGTTCTTTCTGTGTAGGGCTCCCTGCATCGGCGAGGTTCTTGTCGCGAATCAGTCACATTTGGATGGCCTCAGGGCGGGAGGATTGTTATGGCAAAGACGGACGAATTGGCGCAGAGCAGCATGTTTCACGGTATCCCATTGGCCGGGCTGGAACGGGTTGCTCTCCTGGCAAAGGAGGTCTCCTCTCCTGCGCAAGCCCATCTCTTCCGGAAGGGCGAGAAGGCCGACAGAGTTTATCTGATTCGAGACGGCCACCTCGATCTGACCTTTATGGTGACCCTGGCCGAGGCGGAGAGCGAGCTTACCATTGATCACAAAGGCCAGGGAGATGCGGTCGGATGGTCAGCGGTGATCGCGCCGCACATCTACACCCTCTCAGCGGTGTGCCGCAATACTGTCAGCCTTTATGCCTTCGAGGGTCCGGCGTTGATGGAACTTTGCGAAGAGGATCTCCGGTTCGGATCGCTCTTCATGCGCAATGTGGCCGGTATCGTGGGCGCTCGGGTGTCGCAGTTGCAACAGATGTTCATTAAGGAAGTGCAGCGGGGGATCGCCCCCATGTAGTTCGCCAGGCGCGCCCGCCTGTCCGCTGCCTCCGGGGCCCCACGGCCCACGCGCGCCTGTCTCGTTTCCTCAAAAAGGGCTGAATCCCCTCTGCAATGCCCTCCGGTAAATCGTGGCCCAACCTGGGCATACGCTCGGGTATAAGACCCATTTTTTGCTTCACTTCGTGGCACGAATTTGATAAGCTCCCCAATTCGATTTTTCTCATTTTCAATATGCCCGACGCAGGTAATGGGGGGACGGGGTCCAGCCTTTGCCGGAGATCGGGTCAACGTCTTCCACAGCAATTGCCACTGCCGCCCTGCGTTCAGCGGAAAGGGAAGGAGCCAGCCATGTCGACCAAAATGACCATTATTGCCACGAAGGGCACGCTCGATTGGGCCTATCCGCCCTTTATTCTTGCCTCCACCGCAGCGTCGCTTGATTTTGATGTCACCATCTTTTTCACCTTCTACGGATTGACGCTTCTGAAAAAAGAGGTCTCGGCCCAGGTAAGCCCGCTGGGCAATCCAGCCATGCCGATGAAAATGCCCATGGGGCCCAAGTGGTTCCGCAACATCAGCTGGAACATCCCCAATATCATCCAGGCCAACATTCCCGGATACGAGACTGTGGCGACGACTTTGATGAAGAAGACCATCGCGAACAACGGCGTGGCGACCATTGAAGAGCTGCGGGGTCTGTGCATCGATGCGGGCGTGAAGATGCTCGCCTGCCAGATGACAGTGGAGCTTTTCGGATTTGAGCAGAGTGAATTCATCGATGGTATTGAGTTTGTGGGGGCCGCTTCTTATCTCGATATCGCCAGCGATGCCAACATCAATCTCTTTGTCTGATAACGATCAGCCGGTCAGCGGATCCGGCCCTCGCGGGAGATGCATCAACATGACGAAGCCGCCGCCCATCGATCTGTTCTCCCATGCCATGCGACGGAGCTGATGGAGGCTCTCCCGTTGATACATGGCCGGGTGTCTCACGGGCGCCGCAAAGAGCAAAGCCGCTGTGAATGTGGGAGAACGCTTCCCGTTTTCTCCATTCCAGGGCGGACTTATTGTGGGGTCCGGGACGATTGCGAGAGCCCATCGGTTTATGCGGCCCGAGCCTTGGGCCTCTCATCATTGCGTATGCCTGGCCTAGCCGGGAAGGGAGGGAGAAGATGCCGAAGTTTCTGAGCTTCCATCACGAGCCAGAAAGAACGTGGGCGAAACTCGAGGACTGCTACCGGCATCTGGCCAAGGAGACCACTGCTTTCTGGGTTCGGACCTATTATCAACGGGAAGAGGGCTTCCGTGTGTGCGAATGGGATGCGCCCAGCGATGAAACGCTGCTGGTGATTTTCAAGCGCATGGGCATCACGGTGGACCGGATTTTGCCGGTCGAGGAAATTCTCCCCAGCCGGTGGCGTTGACCTCCATCAGACACAGCCGGCAGTCCAGGCAGTGTTGCGCCTGCCTATTCCACACAGATCATCACCCCGCCTCGCCGGTGATCTCCGGCCCCCCGGATGGTGTTGGTCTCCAGATTGCGGGTGACCGCATGCACGCCGCCGAAGAAGAGGTTGGTCTGCTGCCAATGGATCCGCCGCTCGGGCGGACAGAGGCGCGATGCGATGGCGGCTGTGATGCCCGGCTCCAGATTGAGAGTGCCCCGCTCCCAGTGCATGCGGGGTGCGTTGAGCGCGTCCTCCGCGGACTTCTCAAAATCGATGAGATTCATCACCGCCTGGAAGATGGCGGAGCGGATGCGATTGCTGCCGCCGCTCCCGATTACCGCGACCGGCTCATCCTCTTTGAGCACAATGGTGGGGGCCATCATCGAAGAAATACGACGCCCCGCCGGATGTTTGTGAAACCCCTGCGGATTGAGATCTTCCTCCCCAAGCATATTGTTCAGCATGATTCCCGTACCCGGTATGTAAATGCCGGAGCCTTCTCCGTTGGACGCAGTGAGAGACGCGGCATTGCCCATCTCATCCATGACGCTGATATGGGTGGTGCTGGCAGGGCCTCCCAAGCCATCGGCCGCGCTTGGTGCGTTGATCTCCCCCGCGAGAAGCCTTGCCATTTGACAGCGACATTGCGCGATCTGTTCCGCAGCCAATAGTTCTGCCATGACCGCCTCATCTTTCTGTACCCGCTGATCGTAGCCGCGCTCTCGCACTGCGTTGGTGACCTGCATGGCTGCGATCTGTGCGTTCAAGGCAGTTGATGTGAGGAATGCGTCCGTCCTGAAAGCAACCCCCTCCAGAATCTTGAGGATCAGGGCGATGAGGCCGCCGCCCGCTGAAGGGGGCGGGTTCGTCAGCAGGGTATGGTCCCGGTAATCAAAGCGCAAAGGCCGACGCGTCATCACTTCATAGGACATCAGGTCCTCGAGAGAGAGCAGGCCGCCATTGCCGGCAAACTGCTGGCAGATCCGTTTGGCCAGCGGACCCCGATAGAGCAGCTGGGGCCCCTCTTGGGCCAGGGTCTCCAGGGTGTCAGCAAAGTTCTTCAGATAGAGGCAGTCGCCCTCTTGGAGCAGGGTTCCGTGAGGGGCAAAGATGCTGCGTCCCTCTTCGCTGAGCGTCAGGATCGGGCGCAGCAGCCGGAAGAAGTTGTTCTGGTAGCGGTTAACGCGGACCCCTTGCCGTGCCAGCCGGACGGCCGGTGCGATGACGGCGTCCACGGGCAGACGTCCGTGAGAGCTGTGCGCTTGAAAAAGACCTGCCGCGCTGCCGGGCACAGCCACCGACGCGGGCCCCACATGGAAGACCTGAGTGGTGGAGCCGAAGTCGACGTGGACGGGAAAGAACATCTCCGGGGAGACGTGACGCTCACGCCCCCGGCCGGGCATGTCGCAGAAGAAGTCGAGCACGAAGGCTTCCGGCCCTTCCCGCCGGTATCCCGTCAGGAAGCCGCCGCCGCCCGCGGAGGTCAGTGTCACTTCTGCGACGAAGGAGGCAAAGCCGGCGGCGGCGACAGCGTCAAAAGCGTTGCCGCCGCGCCGGAGCATCTCGGCCCCGGCTTCCGCTGTTGCCTGGTGGCCAGCGGCAATGGCACCACGGGTCTGACTGCTCAACGGCCACTCTCCCCGACGTCGTTATCGTTCAGGTAGCGGATGGCCGACCAAGAGAGCACTTTGACCGCCTCGGGCAGCGCCGCCTCGTCGACGTCGAACAAGTCGCTGTGAAGGTAGTGACAGGTATCCTTCGCGGGATTCCCCGTACCGATGCGGAAATAGGTTCCTGGAACCTTCTCAATGTAGCAGGAGAAATCTTCGCCGCCCATGGACGGTTCGCTCAGACGCTGCACACGGTCCGTGCCGAGGATCTCCTGCGCGCTGATCTCCACCAGGCGGGTCATCTCGGCATGATTGTCCAGGGGTGGGGACCCCTCCTCCACGGTTAAGCGGTACTGGCCGTCCATCCCCTCGGTGATGCCCCGCACCTTTTTCTCGATCTTTTCGATGATGAGATCCCGAATCGCGTTCGATGTGGCCCGGATGGAGCCGCGCAGCTCGACGTGGTCGCAGATGACGTTCTCGGTGGAGCCGCCCCGGATCATACCGATGGAAACGACGGCAGGGTGGATCGGATCGATGCGGCTGCTCACGATGAAATGAATCGCCTGGATCACCATGGCCGCGATGGAGATGGTATCGACCGAAAGGTGAGGCTTGGCGGCGTGCCCCGGTTTGCCGTAGAGGTGAATGGAAAAGCGGTTGGCCGAGGCCATCATCACTCCGTACTTGATGCCGACCATGCCCGTCGGCAGGAGCGGAAAGGCGTGGAAGCCGATGATGGACGACACGTCGGGGTGCTTCAGAACATCGGCCTGGATCATTCGTTTGGCGCCGGAGACCTTCTCTTCCGACGGCTGGAAAATGAATTTGACGTTGCCCCGGATCCTCTCCCGGAGGGATGAGAGCACCTTCGCGGCGCCGAGCACAGCCGTCATGTGAAAGTCGTGGCCGCAGGCATGCATGACGCCCGGCACCACAGAGCGGTAGGCGCTCTGTTTCTTCTCTTGAATGGGAAGGCCGTCCATGTCGGCTCTGAGTGCGAGGGTTTTTCCCGGGGCGCAGCCTCGAAGCACGGCCACGATGCCGGTGACGGCCACGCCCGTTCGCAGCTCGAGTGCCATCGCTTCCAACTGTTTGCGAAGAATGGCCGACGTGTGCCCCTCGTGATTGCTCAGCTCGGGATGCCTGTGCAGCTCCCGGCGAAGTGCCGTCAGCTCATCCAGGAGCGCGTCGGCTTGGTGTCGCACCTCTTCACGACGGATCATGGTTTCCAAATCTCCATCAAGTCGTGTACCACATCGTTCAAGTTCCCACTGCGGCGAAAGATCTCCCGCTGTCGGTGTGCACTGGTGCCGCGCTGCAGCATGGTTTCCACCTTGTCCAGATAGCCGCCCGTCCCCAGTGAAACGGCCGTGTCCATCAACCGGTTCGTCAGGTCTTGCAGGGCCTCCCGGATCCCCACCGTATGGTTCGTTTGGTAATCGATGAAATAGCCGTCCAGCCCGTGGCGCGCCGCCTGCCACTTGTTTTCTTCCACCAGCTGGCGCAGTGGGATCTCGGGCAGCGTGTTTTTCTCGTATCGCCGACTCAGGTGAACGACCAAGGCCTGCACCAGCGCCGTGATGATCAACATATCCTCCAGGGTGGACGGGCAGTCACAGACGCGTACTTCAATGGTGCCGAATTTGGGGTGAGGCCGGGCCTCCCACCAAATTTCGCGGGTGGTTTCAATCGTGCGGGTTGCGATGAGAATCTTCACCAGCTTTTCGAAGGCGGCCCAGTTTCCCACCCGAGGCGGCAGGCCGGCGGTCGGCAGCACTTCGAAGACTTTGATCCGGGACGAGTACATGCCGGTATCGTATCCCGACCAGAAAGGCGAACTGGTGGAGAGCCCCAGGAGATGCGGCAGATATCCCCGCAAAATGTTTAAAATAGCCGTGGCCTTATCGCCGTCGGTGACGCCGATGTGCACGTGAAAGCCGTAGATGTTGAGGCGCCGTCCCAGGAGTTGAAACTCCTGAAGCAAGCGTTTGTAACGGGCGTCGGCGGTGATTTTCTGCCTCTTCCACGAGGAGATGGGATGCGTCCCGGCACAGATCAGCCCCATCCCCAAAGACTCGGCCAGCCGGCGGATGTAATCGAACCTTTCGGAAAGTTCCCGCCCCGCCTCGTCCACTGTGCGGCAGATGTCTGTATTGACTTCAACAGTGCACTGGAAGAACTCGGGCTTGATCCTCTCGTGCATGGTCGCCGGAATTCGGCTGAGAATGTCGGAGATGCGCGACACCAACAGCCCCGTCTTCAGGTCAACGAGCTGCATCTCAACTTCCACCCCGATGGTGGGCTGTTCGGAACGCTTGAACCGAAGGATCATGATCTTCCTTCCATTTCTGAGTGATCTTATACTATCGGATCGGCCCTGCCATTTCAAGCGTCCTTTTCCGCCGGGAATTGACATTTGCCTTTCCTGTGTATATAGACAGGATACGGATCTTTCTTCAGCGCGGACTGGATGGCGCGGCATGTAGCGAGACGGTCGGAGGAGTGAGAGATGAAGATTCTTGTTGCGGCTGCCCTTGACCCGGCCGGTGTTACCCTGTTGAAGAAGGTGCCCGCTGCGGAGGTGGTGGAGGACCCCGATTGTTCCGACCGGAGGCTCCCCACGATCATTGGTGGGACGGATGTTCTGATAGCGGAGATCGACGCCGCCATCAGCCGGGATACGCTGGCTCGTGCGCAGCAACTCCGCCTGATCGGCCTCATGGGCGCAGGGCGCCCGCGGATGGATCTGGACGCGGCCACCGCACAGGGTATCCTGGTCATCAATGCCCCGGAGAGCGTTTCCGTTTCCATCGCAGAGCATACGTTGGCTTTGCTCCTTGCGCTGGCACGGTGCCTGCCGGAGAGTGATGCAGGAGTCAAGCGCGGCGCGTGGGATCATGAGAAGCTATTGGGAATCGAAGTACGGGACAAGGTCCTCGGTGTGGTTGGGTTCGGTGCCGTGGGGAGCCTGGTGGCGGAGCGCGCCACTGCGCTGAAGATGAAAGTCCTGGTTTACGACCCCCACCTATCGGCCGACACGGTGGCCTGTCAGGGGTGCCGACAAGTGGGACTGTCCGAACTCTTCGGGGAGTCCGACGCCATCACGGTCCATGCACCGCTCACTGCCGAGACCCGTGGCCTTATCGGGCGGGCGTCGCTGTCCCGTGTGAAGCAGGGCGTGTTGATCATCAACTGCTCCGCGGCAGAGATCGTAGACGAACCCGCACTCCACGACGCCCTGATGCGCAGGCAGGTGGGCGGTGCGGCGCTGGATCTTCATGGCAAGCGTGCGCTTTCGGGGCACCCCCTCTATCTGTCGAACCGCGTCATCTGTACGCCCGATTTGGCTGCCCATACCCGCGAAGCGGTGGCCGGGGGCTCCCTGGAAATGGCGCGACAAGTCGTCGATTATCTGACCTGCGGCACAGTCACCCACGCCCTCAATCTGCCCGGCGCCGAAGAGGCGGCGACGGAAGAGGCTGCGCGCTGGTTGGGACTCTGTGAGGACATGGGCCGGTTCCTGATTCAGCTGCATCCCTATGGTGTGCGGGAGGTCCGGGTGGAGGTTGCCGGTGAGGGGGAAGTTCCGAGTACGGCGGCGCTGTCCCGCGCGGCGCTCGCCGGAATGCTGGCACCGATCCTGGGAGACCGGGTGAACCGAATCAACGCGCAGGCCATCGCCGGCCAACGGGGGATTCGACTGAAAGAGGCGCGTCTGAGTACCGCTGTGAACTACCGCAATGTCATTGCACTCAGCATTGTAACCGACCGGGGTGAGGGGAGTATATCTGGAACGCTCTTTGACAACCGAGACCGCCCCGGCGTAATTGCCGATGTGGCGGAGACCCTTGGGAAATACGGCATCAACATCGGTCAGATGTACAATGGACGCGACGCCGCGGGCGGCACGGCCATTACCGCCCTGCGAGTCGACGCACCGGTCAGCGATGAGATCCTCCAGCGTATGCGCGAGTTTCCCAACATTCTCAGTGCCCGCCGAGTCAACCTGGCCACCGACGCGTAGTGAGCCCGGATATTGCATGCGTCAATCTATTACGACGCCGGATAGGCTACCACCTGCGGCGTTACAGAAAATTTTCTGACCCGGTGCTCCTATTCGAAAATACGGTGGCATTCGAGTGCTTTAGCACGCCCTCCTCTGCTTTCCGCTCCCTGCAACGTACCACAGTGGGTACGTCTCAGTCGCGCGCCTTGAGGAGGCCGCGCTACAACCCTCTCGATCCGTCACCATATTTGCGAACAGGACCACTTGAAATATTTTATTTCAATATGTCTTTAGCCAGAAAATCTCCTGTGCCTTGCCTGTGGCGCCTCTACGGCCCCTCACGACGATCACTCATGCAATACCCGGGCTACGCCCTGGCGCGCTCAGAGGATAAGACTCTTTGTTCGGTAGCGTCGCCCGCTGGTGCTCGCGGATGAACCGGAGCACTTCGCTGTGGACGAAGGAGCCCTTTTCAAGGACGATCACATGGCGATCGGCATCGACCATGAGCATCTTCTTGCGGGGCGAAGAGAGCTTTTTCAGAATCATGCCGGCGCTGACGGGATCCACCGTCGGATCATCTTTGCCCTGGATGACCAGGGCCGGCGCATAGATCTCGGACAGACACTTCTCAGTCTCCTGCATGATTTGCGTGAATTCTTTCAGCGCACTGATCGGAATGTTGCGGTAATTGATCTCCGGGTGTTCCGGCTCGCTCTGTTTGAAGCGCTTGATGCCGTCTAGATAGGGCAGGCCGGCGACGAGACGGTTGACCTGATGCACCAAGCGGGCGAAGCGGATGTTGCGGTTTCGAATACGCAGGGGGGCCGAGATGGTGACCAGACCGGACGCCGCGTTGCCTTTCTCTTCGGCAAGCATGAGCGCGAGATTCCCACCCATGGAGAAGCCGACGACGAAGACGTCTTCACACGTTCGGCAGAGGGCCTCCCACCCCCGCAGCATGGCCTGGTACCACTCCTTGAAGCTTCGGGAATCGAGATCGCAGGGGGAGGTGCCGTGCCCCTTGAGCCGCACCCCATAAACGTCGAGGCCGTTTTCTGAAAGAAACTCTCCCAGCGGCCGCATCTCTGCGGGGGATGCCGTGAAGCCGTGGATGAGCAGTACGCCCACCCGTGCCTGTGGGCCGATGGTCGTGGTGGGGAAGTAGAACGGCGCGCCCGATTCGCTTCGCGTCTCTTCCCGGTTGATTTCATCGTATTTCTTTGCGCAGAAGATCGACTGATCCCTTTCGTAGCTTAGCCGATCGTCGTCGAAGAGCATGGCGGCCCAGGAATCGGGGCGGATCAGTTTGTCGTAGTGGGTGAGCACCTCCCGGACGGCGTCGCCGATGGCTGGCATGGGGCGAACTTCATTGTAGCGAACCCGCAGGAAGTTTCGGATACGGATCTCATCGAAATCGTAACGCTGTTCCAAAGCAGGCAGGAAGATGTATCGGTCGGGTTCGAGCCGAATGAGCCCCGTCTCTGTCGCCTGAAGAAGCATTTCCTGGAGGTCGAGACTGGCGTTGCGCAGGATGCTGCCGTAGCGATCGGGGTCAAGCAGCGTGCGGTGCAGACAGATATGCTCCAGTTCCTGGATCCGTTTGATGACGAGGTAGAGTGCCGTGTCGAAAAAGTCCTTGGCGACTTCCTTCTGTTTGTACCGCTCCAGGAGTTCATAGATGATCTCTGCGCAGAGGTGGCCCAGATTGACCGTGGTCAGCCCGTAGATGGCCTGCATGTAATCGACCATGATCCGCTCAGAGAGAACTTCGGAGCGCACCATTTCAAGCCGGGTCACCACCCGCCCCAAGGGCCCTTTGAGAAGCGCCGTCTCGTCGACGAGGTGGCGTGAGCGGAGCAGGGAGCCGTCCATCCGGCTGTAGTAGTCCCGAACCGAGCGGGGCTCTCCCAGTCGGATGTCCATGTCCGTATCCTTGAAGAGGATGTTCCCCTCCACGATCAGTTCTTCCTCGATTCGTTCGCTCTGGACCTTACCGAGACGTTCGGCGATGTCGAGCAGGAAATTCTGGTCGATTCTCAAGGGGTAGAAGGTGATGTTTGCCGGCACGATCCGCACCGGCTGGGACGCGATCAGATGGGCGCGGTCCAAGTCTTCAACATGCAGCAGCGCCGCCATTTCCCGAAGACGCCGGGTGTTGCCTTTTTCCCAAGCCAGGAGAAAGAGGTCCCGCATCTTCTGAGCGTAGAGGGCAATGACGGCGGCGCCCGTGTGGGGTTTGCGATACTGTTTCATTTCCCGCGAATAGATCCGGAATCTTCCTTTGGGTCCCAGCACCCGTCGGTCTTTGATCATGGCCCCCTCCGGAAAGATAATGATCTTGAAGCCCCGATTCAACTCACAGGCCATGAAGTGAATGACCGACGGAAAGTTCGTGGGAACGGCGCCGATGCTGCGCAGGTAGCGACCGAACGTGTCTTCTGTGAACAGGGCCGGCGCGGCGAGGGAGCGGCAGACCTTTCCGGTCTGCTCATAGATCAGATACTGGGGGATGAAGGTCTCGAAGCGTGCAAAATGATTAAAGAGGAAGATGTCCCCTTCCTGCAGCTGGTGCCGTAGGTTATGCAGCTTGATGTTTACTTTGAGAAACTTTCGGAGAAGGTCGAGGGCCAGGCGCGTCCGGCGGTAGTTTTTTTCGCTGATGATGAGATCCTGTTCCGTAATCATCGAGCAAGGCACCTCTTTGACCTGAATGGGCGATTTGTCTCCATGGAGGGCTCGGGTTCGCTGAAGCCGGCCGTATTTATAACCTCTTGTAATTACTGCTATTTTACCATTCAATGCCTGATTCCACAAGGCGGACACACCGGCCGGCCCGTTGCGGCCGACCGAGGTGTCGGGCGCCGCTTGCGCGGTCTATCGCAGGTTAGGTGGATCCTCGCTTTGAAAACGGGAGCTCTTTGTGATAGAATCCCCAGGCAACCATCGAAAAAGAAAGGTGGCGGAAGCGTGCACAGCTGCAATCGGCTTGACATCTCTTCCTCTGGCAGACGGTGGGGGTTTTGGCCAGCCTTTCTGGCGGGGGCTTTGGCAGGGGTTTTGGTGCTCGTGCTGAGCGGTTGCGGAACCGCGCCGGCGATACCCGACGCCACGGGTCGACCAGCTGCACCGCCCAGCCTGGGCCATCGGATCGTGGCGGAGGCCAGGGAACTGATCGGAACACCCTACCGATACGGCGGTGCGACGCCCCATGGGTTTGACTGCAGCGGACTCGTTTACTACACCCACCGGAGGGTGGGGCTTTCCGTTCCCCGCAGCACACGCTCCCAGCTCGAACAGGCTCGTCCTGTTTCCCCCTTTAAGCTGCGGCCCGGAGATCTGGTCTTTTTCCGTCTCTCCTGGCGCAAGGTATCCCACGTTGGCATCTATGCCGGTGAGCGGCGTTTCATTCATGCCCCCTCGACCGGCAAGCGGGTTTCCATGGCCAGTCTGGACAACGCGTACTGGGAGAAACGGCTGGTGGCTGCGGGGCGTTTCTACGGGTCCTGATTTGCACGGATGCGAAGGTGTGCCCCGACCAGCCTGGAACCGTGTTGCGGAGATTCTCCTTGGCATCCCCTCCGAGATCGTTTAGGATACCCTTCATCTGGATAGAGCTTCGCTGAAAAACAGAATCCCTGCGGCACTCTATCCGGCAGATCTCGAAACAGGACGATAGACAGAGGATGTGGGCCGTTGGCTCGGGCCTGCGGTCAAAGAGCGATTCTTTCATCAGGCGGATGATCCATGTCTGAGGCATCACATAGGAAGTTTCCCCTCAAGGTCTTTGACGAGGAGGGAAACGAGGTGATCAAGGAGGTCCTTTACCGGGCGGTGACCGACGAGCGGACCGGCATGGTCCACTGGCAGATGGAGCCGGGCCAGGATTTGCGTGCTCCCACACTCCGGGTCGACCGGCACCTGCGCCTGGTCTCCATCGGAGGCGGCACCGGCCAGCCTGTCGTCCTCCAGGGGCTGAAACGACATCTCTTTTCCTCGGAAGGGTCCGATCCGACCGATCTGCCGGCCACGGAACGTCTCACCGCCGTGGTGACCATGACCGATGACGGTGGAAGCTCGGGCCGTCTGCGAAGCGAGCTCAACGCGCTGCCGCCCGGGGACATTCGCAACTGTCTGGCCGCTCTTTCACCCAACGAGGGTCTCATGACCCGGCTCCTGCAGTACCGCTTCGACGGAAACTCCGATCTGTCCCAACACAGTATTGGCAACCTGGTTCTCACCGCCCTGAGTCAGCTCCAGGAGAGTTTCGTGAAGGCCGTCTCCGAAATCGGTTCGATCCTCACGATTCAGGGGCGCATTTTGCCGTCCACCGTCGAGCAGGCAGTCCTGCGGGCGGAACTGGCGGATGGCTCTGTCCTGGAAGGAGAGACCCGAATCAATCGAACATCCCAACGCATCCGCCGGCTCATGATTTTTCCGGAGGATGTGCGTCCGCTCCCGCAGGTTCTGGAAGCACTGGAAAAGGCGGACGGCATCATCATCGGTCCGGGAAGCCTCTACACCAGTATTTTGCCGAACCTGCTCATCCGAGGGGTGGCCGATGCGGTTCGGCGCTCCACAGCCAAGAAGATACTCGTGGCCAACCTGATGACGGAGCCCCGTGAGACGTCGGGGTTCTCTGTCAGTGACCATTTGCGCGTCCTGTTGGATCACCTCGGGTTCCGAGTTGCCGATTGGGTGGTGATCAACAAGGCCCCCATTCCCGGTGCGCAGCTTTCCCGTTACGGCGCGGAAGGTGCGGAGAGGACCGGTTATGATGTCGAGGAGATCGGGGCCTTCGGTCTGGATCTGGTGGAGGCGGACCTGCTGGCCGACACCGACAAGGTGCGACACGATCCCGATAAACTCGCCCGGGCCATTCTCGGATTGTTTTAGCGACCATCCCGTTATCACACCTCCCGATTTTCCATGACAGTGCGCCCCGAACTATTTCAAAGGATTGTTGGCCTGTTCTTGATGATGGCCGTCGCAGCGTGCGCATCGCCGCTTTCCGATGTGGAACAGGTCCGCCGGGTTGTCGACGGTGCGGCCGCGGCCGCGAATGAGAGGAAGCTGACACGGCTTCATGAGATGATCGCGCCGGAATATGAAGACAGTCAGGGACGACGTCTTGCCGAGATTCACGGGCTGATTGCTTCCACCTTCTATTATAGGCGGGATCTTTTTGTGCGCGTGCGGGGGGCGGACATTCGGGTGGAAGGCGATCGGGCCGACGCGCGAGTTCAGGTGCTTTTCGGACGCCGGCGACAGGCCGACCCGGCGGTGGAAGCATTTCTTGAGGATGGGGCGGCCTATGTCTTCGACGTCGGTTTTGCCCGGCGGGAGGCGGGATGGCTGGTGGTCGAGGCGGTCTGGCGCCCAGTCGGTGAGCAGTGAGCTTGCAACCATCTGAGGGCGAGGGGCTCTGTCGGACGGGCAGGTGGGGATTGGCACTTCCGGGCTGAATGGTTTATCCTGGACAGGAGCCCGGCCGAAATCAGCGGAGTGTTCGCGTATGAAACATAAGATCGACCTGTTCATTTTCGATCTCGACGGGACCCTCATCGATTCCACGCGGGATATCGCCAATGCCGTCAACCACACCCTCGCCCACCTGGGCGAGCCGGAGCTTCCTGAAGCGGTGATCAGCGACAACGTCGGCGAGGGGGTCCTGGAGCTTCTCCGGGGCTGTCTCGTCGAGAACCACCGGGACAGGGTGGACGAGGCCGTTGCTGTTTTTCGCAGCTATTACGGCGAGCATCTCCTCGAGAGCACGCGGCTCATGCCTGGAGTGCGGGCGGCCCTGAAGCACTTCGCAGGAAAACCGATGGCTGTGCTGACGAACAAACCGGAGCGGTACATCCTTCCGATCCTGGAAGGGCTGGGCGTGGCCGCGCACTTCGGTATCGCCATCGGCGGCGACGGGCAGGTTGTTCCCAAGCCCGCCGCGGCACCGGTGCATGAAATTGTCCGTCGCTTCGGGGCAAATCCGAGGGGCACGCTCATGGTGGGGGACAGTCCGGTCGACATCCAGACCGGTCGGCTGGGCGGGGTGCTCACCTGCGCCTTCACCGGCGGATTTCGACCGCGGGAAGAACTGCGAGCCGCCGGGCCCGATTTCATGGTTGATCGGATGGTCCAGCTGAGGGATCTTTTTCGCTGAGCGGCGCGAGCGCGGATGCGGATGGAAGGTAGGACGAGGTTTTTATGCACTATGACGAGCCCGTGTTCAGGCCTCCCAGCGAGGCGCGAAGCCTGATTGTGCAGGTGAGCATTGGCTGCTCTCACAACCGGTGCGCCTTCTGCGGGATGTACAAGGACAAACAGTTTCGCATACGGCCGCTGGACGCGCTGCGGCCCGAGATCTCGGAAGCCGGCAAGCGCTGGCCGCACACCCGGCGGGTCTTTCTGGCCGACGGTGATGCGCTGGCCCTGCCCACCGATACGCTGGTAGAGATACTCCATCAGCTGCACGGGGCCTTTCCCGAGCTCTCGCGCGTCGGGGTGTATGTCAACGCTGCCAATGTGCTTGCCAAGACGGACGCCGAGCTTCGCCGGCTGTCAGACCAGAAGCTGCGCATGGGCTACCTCGGATTGGAGAGCGGCCATCGTGCCGTTCTGAAGGAGATGTGCAAAGGGGCCGATGTCGCCCAGAACGAATCCCTCGCGCTCACCAAAGGCGCGCCGCGCGATCTCGACCCCGGCGCGGTTGATGGCCGTGATCCGCTCGCCCTCGCCGTGGCGCTCGAGCATGATGCGGCTGCCACCAAAGGTGTTGGTGATCAGACAGTCGGAGCCCGCCTCGACGTAGGCGCACTGGATCGCCAGGACCTTCTCGGGCGCGTCGAGGTTCCACGCCTCGCCGCAGCCGCCGGGCTCGAGACCGGCCGCCTGGAGCTGCGTGCCCATGGCGCCGTCGGCGAGGAGCGGGCGCCGGGCGATGGCCTCGAGCAGGGTCAACTCGTCACGCCGGCCGGAAAGCCATCGGGCCCGGCGGCGAAGCGGGTCCGGCAGCCTTCGCAGCAGAAGTAGTAGGTGGTGCCGTCGACCTCGTGGCTCGGCGCCCCGGCGATCTCGACGGTCATGCCACAGACCGGATCGATGGCGGTTCTCGCCGCGGGCCCGTCCTCCTCGGAGCCGGCACGGGACCAGTCGAAGCCTTCGCGCGCACGGAGCGTTTGCACGATCTCGGTCAGGATCGAAAGCGCGATCTCCTCGGGCTCCCGCGCCCCGATGTCCAGCCCGGCGGGCGCGCGGAGAGCCGCCAGACG
>CAMYMF010000064.1 GCA_947259355.1 uncultured Nitrospirota bacterium
ATCTCAAAGACCGTTCTGTCACGGTCGACCCAGGGCTTGGTGACCATGCCGCCGAAGCCCGACGTGGCCAAAGTGATCTGGAAAGTGAAGTCCGCTTCCGGCACACCGAGAAAGACGTCATTAGCCGCTGCAGCGTAAATACTGGTCTGGTCCAGGGTGGAATTGGCCGAGGCGTCGATGATACCGAAGATCACCCCCTGATCCTCCGTGGGCGCCAGCTCCACGGGGGACATGAGAAACATGGGAATGGCCAGCAGACCGACGACGACCCAGACAAGATACACGGCGGGACGAAATCTAAGGGTGGCATCGAGGCGGCGGCCGTAAGCGGCTCTGAGCCGCCGGAAGCCGTTTGCGATGCGCAGGGCCAGTCCCCGATCTTCGATACCCGGCTTCAGCAGCTGGGCCGACATCATGGGGGACAAAGTGAGGGCGACCACGCCGGAGATGGTGACGGCGCCGGCCAGGGTGAAGGCAAACTCCCGGAAGAGTGAGCCGGTGAGCCCGCCCTGGAGTCCGATGGGTGCATAGACAGCGGCCAGGGTGACGGTCATGGCGATGAGCGGCCCCACCAGCTCCCGGGCACCAAGAATGGCGGCGTCAAAGGGGGAGAGCCCCTTACTCAGGTGGCGCTCCACGTTCTCCACCACCACGATGGCATCGTCCACCACAAGACCCACGGAGAGCACAATCGCCAGGAGGGTCAGCAGATTGATGGTAAAGCCGAAAACCTGCATGAGAAAGACACCGCCGATGAGAGAAAGGGGGATCGCCACGATGGGGATCAGCACCGACCGGAAGGATCCGAGAAAGAGAAAGATCACCACCATGACAATGATCAGGGTATCAGCCAGGGTCTTGAGCACTTCATGAATGGCGTTGTCGATATAGGCCGTGGCATCGTAGGCGACCCGAGCTTCCATGCCGGTGGGGAGCTGATTCTGGATCCCTTCCATCTCAACCCGGACACGGCGAATAACGTCGAGGGAGTTGGCATTGGGCAACACCCAGATCCCCATGAAGACAGCCGTCTGGCCGGAAAATCGGACCTCCGTCTCGTAATCTTCGGCACCGAGCACCACGTCGGCCACGTCCTCGATTCGGACGATGACACCGTTCTCCTCCCGCACGACGAGCCGTTTGAACTCGTCCACCGACGTGAGATCGGTGTCGGCGGTCAGGTTGACCTGGACCAGCGATCCCTTGGTCCGGCCGACGGCGGCGAGATAGTTGTTCGCGGCCAGGGCCTGACGGATCTGCACGGGGCTGATGTTTAAGGCCGCCATGCGTTCCGGTTTGAGCCAGATCCGCATGGCGAAGGTTCGGGCTCCCAGGATGTCTGCTCGCTGGACTCCCTCCAGGGCCGAAAGACGGGGCTGCACGATGCGGACCAGGTAGTCGGTGATCTCGTTCTGTTTGAGAATGTCGGAGGTAAAGCTCAGATAGGCCGAGGCGAATTCACTGTCTGCCGACTCCACATTGATGATCGGCACTTCCGCCTCCGAAGGGAGATCGTTGCGGACCTGGTCGACCTTTGAGCTGATTTCCGAGAGGGCCTTGACGGGGTCATAGTTGAGCTTTAAACGGACATTGATGGTGGAGAGGCTTTGGGCACTCTGGGATTCGATGTAGTCGATACCGTCGGCCGCGGCGATGGCCCGCTCCATCGGCGTCGTGATAAACCCCCGAACCAGTTCGGAACTTGCACCCACGTAGGCGGTGGTTACCGTGACCACCGAATTTTCATTTCGGGGGTATTGTCTCACATTGAGTGAGCCGATAGCCTGGAGGCCGGCAATGATAATCACCAGGTTGACGACAAGGGCCAGCACCGGCCGGCGGATGAAAAGATCGGTAATCTTCATGGTTCCGGGATGCCCGCATCAAATCAGCGTAATCCGTCTGATTTGCAGGATGCACCTTATCACGTGTCTTCAGGTTTGGGCGCCAGCTTGAATGGCGGTGCCAACGTATTGTCCACGGTGACGGCCTGGCCGTTGCGCAGCTTGAAGACCCCGGTGCTCACCACCGTCTCCCCCACCTTCAGGCCCTCCAGCACAGCGGCAAAGTCGCCCTGCTGCTCTCCGAGCCGCACAAACTGCTGGCGGATAACTTTGCCCGAGGTGCCGTCCTCCCCGGTTTTTTCTTCGACCACAAAGACCGAATCGCCGTAGGGCGCATAAAGCACTGCTGTGGCGGGAATCACCAGAACCTTCTTCACCTCCGGCAGCACTACCGCGGCGCGGACGAACATCCCGGGTCGGAGTATTTCGTCGGGGTTTTCCACCGTCGCCTGGACTCGGATCTGCCGCGTCGCCGGATCGATGTCGGGGTTAAAAGCCGTAATCTTCCCCTCTATCACCCCGTCACCCAGGACGTCGGTGGTCAGCCGCACCGTGAGGCCCGGTTTCACCTGTGAAAGCTTTTCCTGGGGGAGGGAGAAATCGGCGAAGATCGGATCGAGTGTCTGAAGAGAGACGATGGCCTGCCCCTCCTTGAGCATTTCACCGAGGTTGACCAGGCGGATCCCGAGACGTCCGCCAAAGGGGGCCCGGATACTCTTCTTTGCGATGGCGGCCCGAATATTCTCCGCCCGGGCGATTGCCTCATCGTAGTTGGCCTGGGCCGTATCGAGGTCCGACGTGGACAGCATCCGTTTGGCTACCAGCTCACGGGCCCGTTTCAGGTTGATCCGGGTCAGCTTGACCGCAGCCTCGGCGCCGGGCAACTGGGCCCGTTCCGAGGAGATATCCTGCTCCACCAGCTGGGCACCGGCCGCAACCTGCGTTCCCGGTTCGAAGGCGATCTTCACCACCTTCCCCGGAAGCTCGGCCGCCACCGTCACCCCCTGCACCGCCGAAAGGGAACCGACCGATGCGAGAGTGGTCTCCCACGTGGTTTCGGTCACACCGGCGGTGGTGACCGTTTCCGGGGGCGGCCTAAAAGCCGCCCCCGCGGCGTTCATGCGACGAATCTGAAGACTTTTGATGGCCCCGAGAATGGCAACGAGAATTATCAGGCCCAACAGAGTGAATATGACGCGCTTTGTCATCGGTTCCTTCTTCCATTCGCTGGCTAAGTTATTGTTTCAACGTGCAAAACGGCCTCCATGAACCGGAAGCCGCCGTATCGGATCGTTACACTCCCTCATTGATGGTCTCATTAATAGTTGATCCCGGGCAAAATGTCAATTCAGAATGGCGACGGCCACCAAGGCCCTTATTGACCCGGACAAAGAGCCTGTTGCAGTAAGATCCGTCAGCCGGTATGCTGAACCCAAAATGGTTGGGAGGGGATGTCCGTGCTCCGGTTTAAACCCATGTTACAAATTCTTTTTCTTGCCCTGGTTCCGTGCTTCTTGCCGGCCGCGCCCGTCTATTCAGAACCCCGGGAACCGGTTATTCTTGATAGGATATCGGTGACCTATCCCCTGTCATCCCTCTACTATCCCGTGGTTCTCTCGGGACGACAACTCCCTTCCCTTCTGGATCTCCCCATCGTCGGGATATCTCTTTATGCCGCTCGAAGGGGCAAGCTGGCGCCCATCCCTTTTCAGATCGATCACCGAGACAGGCGAGGTCAGTTTGAGATTCCCGCGAAAGAGAAGGACAAACGTTTCGATGAGAACGACGAGTGTGTCTTCATGGTTGCCGATGCCGGAGAGAGGCTGGCTGCCTTGCCGGACACGGTGGAGATGTCGGGGGCGACGGAGATTGCACTCACCGACCCCGCTACACAAGAAACCCTCTTCGTTTATGCACTGGTCTTTCCCGATGAGCCTCCCGAGAAGTCATCCCGGGACTACGTCGCCTACCACACCGTCAACGATACGGTGGAGACGGAGACATACAGGATCGCTTATTCCCGAGAGAAGCCGTTCCTGCTGACTACCGTTAACTGGAAGGAGGCTGAGACACGGCGGTACTCCCGGGATTTTACCGATACCATGAAGGTGCGCCACCGGGGAAAACTCTTTCACCAATTCGATTTTCTAAGAACCGAGGCCGACTACACATCCCGAGTGATCGGCGTGAAGGACGGACCTGTGCGGGTCATACGAAGAACAATGAATCGAATCCGGGTTCTCTGGAAATTGAGGACTCCCAGGATCGCCGTCGATCATATCCATTATGCCAATGCCTTCTTCATGGACACCCGTATCAATCCGCGCTTTAAGCCGGGGCTTTTTTTCTCCAATCTTGAAACCTTGATGACCGTGGACGGCCGGCCGCACCCTTCTCTTCCGGAGACCCGGGTTTACACCGACACCGCCAGGGAGGGTGCACTTTTCGATGGGAAGATGACGGACCGGGAGAACCTTCTCAACGTGACTGACGGGAGATCGCTCATCGTGGCTAACCAATACGGGAAGATACTCATCACCCTGGAGATCGAGGAAGGCTCGCCTATAAGGGCCAGGCCTTATTCGATGGACGACGAGAACGCCCTTGATCCGCCGGAGAATGTTCCGGGGCAGTTCGGAAATGTCGGTTTTATTTCCATCGGCTGGGATCAACTCGATACGTCGGTACATCACCTTGTTTTCACCGTCTTTATGATCCGAGACATATCCGTGGAGGCCGGCTTCAAAATGCTGCATCAGGCCCCATCATTTCTTCATTGAAGGTTCTATTCCGCCCATGGCAGCTCATCATATTCTAATCACCGGCGCGCCGGGGATCGGCAAGACCACACTCATCAAAGAGATGGTAGCGCAATTGAAGACATTCAGTCCGGTCGGTTTCTACACCGCCGAAATTCGACAACGAGGTTTGAGGCGGGGATTTGAGCTCATAGCACTGGATGGACGAAGGTCGATCCTCGCCCACGTCGACATAGAAAGTCCCTTTCGGGTGGGAAGATACGGCGTCGATGTCGCTAGATTTGAGCAATTCCTGGAAAGCCTCCCCTTTTCCGATCCCTCAGCCCGACTCACCGTCATCGATGAAATTGGCAAAATGGAGCTTTGCTCCGTACGGTTTCGCCGGCTAATGGATGATCTGTTGAACGGCCCCAAGCCGCTCCTGGCAACGGTGGCTCTGAAAGGAGGAAGCTATATAGTGCAAGTCAAAACAAGGCAGGATGTCACACTCTATGAGATGAACGCCGCTAATCGTACTCGAATGGCAGTTGAGATCCTGCGTGAAATCACCGGCGCCTGATCGGGAGCGGCTCATCGGTCAAATCGCCGGCTTCAGATTTTCCATTCGCCCCCGGCAAGGCGGGGAATCAGTGGATGGATGATGCGGTAGGTGGCGCCCCATAACTTGTATCGCCCGATCCGGTAGAATGAGATGCGCTGCGGTTGGGGCCAGCCGGGGTATTGCCGGGTCTCTTCGCCGCAGGCACCCGGCTCTGTTAGCTCCGTTAACTCGATGTCGAGCAGTTCCGCTATTTCGTCCTCTGCGAGTGTCCAGGAAGACGGCGGTACAATGACGCCAAGGAAGGGGGTAATCATAAAACCGGTGCTCACCGTATCTACACCGGGCAGTTCCTCCAGAATTCTAACCCCTTCACCGGAAAGACCGATCTCTTCGCGGGTCTCTCGCAGAGCTGTCTCGCGCAACGAACCATCACCGGCATCCCTCTTGCCTCCAGGCAGTGCAAGCTCTCCGCCGTGTACACCGGTCGCGCTTCTGCGGACGAGCACGAGCCTTAACGCCCCGTTCACACCGCGATAGACAGGTACGAGAACCGCGGCTTCCGTAACCCGGGGCTCATGTCTGTTCTTGCAGGTCATATTCTCTCGGTATCCGGGCTAGATCGCCCTGCTCCTCTCCTTGACAATGGCCCAGGTCCCTTTTTCCCACTGGAGTTCCAGGGTCTTGAGGACGCGGTCGCCATAGGTATCGGAGCGGTATTCCTGCTCAAAGGTTACTCGAGCTTTGGAGGGTCCGGTGATTCGGGCCTCTATTTGGTCGAGATCTATCTGAACAGATGCGGGTCTGAGAATCCGTCTTTCTCTTTGCTTCTGCCAGGCGGCGAGGCTCAGGCCCCGAGACGGCTGAAACTCTTTTGAATAATGGGCAAGATACCCTTTGACATCCTGACTTTCCCAGTCCTTTGCCCAGGAGACCACGAAGGACTCGATTTCTTTCCCATCGGGGCGGGCGGCCAGTGAGGCACCTGCCGATGGAAATTCGTCTTTGGGCCGAACCTGCTTGCTGCTCGCGGCATCTTGCTCGCTCCCGCCCCGTGTTGCGGGCCCCGGGTTCACCATGGCATGCTCTTGCTGCTCGCTATTGCTCACCGGCGGTTTGGCCGAAGCGGTCAACAGTGTCTTGCCTGCCTCTTGAGGTTCATGGAGGGCCAGCTTAAGAGAAGCCACCTTTTGATGGACCGATGCCAGCTCGCGTTCTAATCGTTTCCGGTCTCCCAGGGTGCTTTGCGCGATCTCTCTTTGTCGAGCCAATTCCTGACGCGACGCAGCCAGTTCTAGCTTGAGAGCAGCCTGTCCGGCCCGATCTTTCTGCCGTGTTTCATCCCTCGCGGCCAGCTCTCCCTGTAGGTCGGCAAGGGCCAAGACAACCGCTTCCCGGCGGCTCTCCGCATTGGCCGTAGCCTCTTGCTGGTTTTCCAGCTCCCTTTGCACTTGAGCCAGTTCGGCCGTCAGGCTCATCTTCGCCGACTGCTCCTCGCTCACCAATTTCTCCAATTTCATCAGCTCTGCTTTCACGGAGGCCAGTTCCTGACTGAAGCTTTCCTGCGCGTCGGCGGCTTGGTCCGAGGCGATTTGCCGCTCCTCCTGAGTTCTTTCGATCTCTTCGCGGGCAGAGGCCAGTTCCTTTTCCGCCGCACTCTGAGCCCCATTAACCCGGGCCAGGAGTTCCCGCTGCTCGGCCAGCTCTTTGGTCAGGGAGGCCGTCTTGACATCCAGATCATTCCGTGCGGTCTCCGCGTCCTTCAAAGACTCAGTCAACGCGGTGTTTTTCTCTCGAAGCGCGGCCAATTCCGCTGACAGTGACTCCCCGTTGCTGTCGGACTCGCGGGTCATCCTCTGCTGTTCTTCCAGTGATTCACCGACTCTGGCCAGCTCCGTGGTCAACCTCTCCTCTTCAACTTTCTGATTATCAAGGGCTGTCTGTACCGCAACGAGCTGTGCCTTCAACTCGGTTGCCTCCCGGCCCAACTCCTCCCTGGCTTGCGCCTGTTCCACAGCAGTAGCCTGGGCGGCAGTCTCGAGTCTATCGATCTCCTCACGGGCGGAGACCAGATCATTTTCCATGGTCTCCTGGGAGGACCGCGACTGAGCGACCAAGTCCCGTTGGGCGGCCAGATCCTTACTCAAGGAGGCCATCTTGACTGCAAGATCGTCCCGGGCGGTCTCCGCGGTTTTCAAAGTCTCGGTGAGACTGGCGTTTTCGCTGCGAAGTCCGGCCAACTCAGATTCAATGCTCGCCCGGGCGGCATCGGACTGGCTGGTCATCTCCCTCTGTTTTGCGACTTCCTCGCCGACCTGAGCCAGTTCAGCGGTCAGTCTTTCCCTTTCATCCTTCTGCTCGTTGAGTTCGGACTCCACGGCCGCGAGTTGTACCTTTAGTGCTGCAGTCTCCTGGTTCAACTGGTCACGGGCCATTGCCTCTTCGACGGCTGCCTCCTGGGCGGCACTCTGAAGTGCTTTAATCTGTTCTCGGGTTGCAGCAAGTTCCTTTTCCGTGGCAGCCTGGGATGCACGAGACTGGGCGACCAGGTCACCTTGAGCAGCCAGATCCTTGGTTACGGCGGCGGTTTCAACCAGAATCGCCTCTCTCACGGTTTCGGCTGTTTTCAAGCTCTCGGTAAGGTTGCCGTTCTCAACGCGAAGCGCATCCAACTCGGCTCTCAGGGCCTCCCTGGCACTTTCAGCCTGGCGAACGGTTTGCCGCTGAGTTTCGAGTTCTGCAGCCACTCTGGCCAGTTCCGTTTCAAGCCAGTCACGATCATTCCGGCTGTCGGCAAGATTCTTTTCTGTCGCCGCGAGGCGTGTCTGCGCGGCGGCCATGCCCTGTTCCAGCAACTCCCGCCCCGCTTCTCCCATTTTAATCTCGGCTTCAGACTCCTTGAGGGTACGGTTCAGCGTGTCAATCTTTGCATGGGCCGCGGCGAGTTCGCTGACCAAGTCTTGGCGTGCGGCCTCAGAAGCGGCAACAGCCTCGCGCTGCTTTTCTACTTTATCAAGAAGGGTGGTGAGCTCATCGGCCAGTTGTGTTTGCGTTTGCTGAGAGGCGCGCAGGCGTCCAGTGAGCGCTTTCCTGGAGTCTTGGACGGCTTTCACCTCTGCCGGTCCCCCAGAAACCGGAGGATTTCCATGCTGCGCCTCTTGACCGGGCACCGCGAAGCTCAGCTTGACCCCCGAAACGGCTTCCGGCTTGGCTGTCGACGACATCAGCGTATACGAGGGAAGTATCTCCACATAACGGGCAAAGACCCAACCCTTAAGGCTGCCGGAGCTGACCCGGTACCAGGGACCGGCCTGTTCCTTGATTTGCACGTCGGTGCCGGCTTCAAAGGTTTTTACGATGGAATCGCTCTTGTTCGGACCCTGGCGCAGGTTCAAGCGTGTCTTCGTTCTGCCCCGCCGGTCTCCCGGTGGATTTGCCTGGGCCGTCGGGTTCATGGTTGTGGCGATCTGCAGCCCTTCCCGCCGGATCGGCCGGGGGCCCATTTCGATACTGGCAAGAAGTCCCTGGTGGATCAGCCTGAACAGTTCGTTTTCCCAATTCTGCCCTTTCGAGTCTAGGGTCGAAGTTATGACGATGACGGTATTGTAGGAGGGCGACACGTAGATGTACTGGCCGCCGTA
>CAMYMF010000065.1 GCA_947259355.1 uncultured Nitrospirota bacterium
GTCAGCGTCGTCTTGCCGTGGTCCACGTGCCCAATGGTCCCGATGTTGACATGGGGCTTCGTCCGCTCAAATTTTGCCTTCGCCATGGAATTTCCTCCTTCGCCGGGTCGGACGGCGTCATGATCCCCGCCCGACACTTCTTCATCTCGGCCTCTCTGACTCGCCTATCGCCCCTGTATCCTGGCCACGATCTGATCAGCAGTCTGACGGGGCACCTCCGCATAATGGTCAAACTGCATGGTATAGGTGGCGCGCCCCTGGGTCTCGGAGCGAAGATCGGTGGAATAACCGAACATCTCCGCCAACGGGACATACGCGTCGATGACCTGTATGTTGCCCCGACTCTCCATGCCCTGCACATGTCCGCGCCGGGCATTGAGATCGCCCATGACCTGCCCCATGTATTCCTCAGGAACCACCACCTCCACCGCCATCATGGGCTCGAGAAGGAGGGGGTCCGCCTTGGAAGCACCTTCCTTGACGGCCATGGAACCGGCCACTTTGAATGCCAGCTCCGAGGAGTCCACATCGTGATAGGATCCGTCGTAGAGAATGACCTCCACGTCCACCACCGGGTAACCGGCCAGCACGCCCCCTTCGAGGGCCCCCCGCATCCCCTGTTCGACGGGGGCGATATATTCGCGCGGAACGACCCCGCCTTTGGTCTTGTCCCGAAACTGCACTCCCGTGCCCCGGGGCAGGGGAGTGAGTTTGATCCGTACATGTCCGTACTGCCCCCGGCCGCCCGTCTGGCGGATGAAGCGCCCTTCGGCGCTGACACTCTTGCGGATGGTCTCGCGGTAGGCCACCTGGGGTTTGCCCACATTCGCGTCCACCTTGAACTCCCGCAGGAGCCGGTCGACGATAATCTCCAGATGAAGCTCCCCCATCCCGGAGATGATGGTTTGTCCCGTCTCCTGATCGACGCCCACCCGAAAGGACGGGTCCTCCTGGGTCAGCTTCGCGAGGGAGACCCCCAGTTTTTCCTGATCGGCCTTGGTCTTGGGCTCGATGGCCACGGAGATGACCGGGTCGGGAAACTCCAGGGATTCGAGAATAATCTGCTTCTTGTGGTCACAGAGCGTGTCACCCGTCATGCAGCTGTTCAGGCCCACGGCAGCCACGATGTCTCCGGTTCGGACCTCCTGAATGTCTTCTCTTTTGTTGGCATGCATCCGCAGGATCCGCCCCACCCGCTCCCGCCGGCCCCGGGTGGCGTTGTAGACCTGATGGCCGGCCTGCAGGGTGCCCGAGTAAACCCGCAGGAAGGTCAGCTGCCCCACAAAAGGGTCGCTCATGATCTTGAACGCCAGGGCCGAAAAGGGCTCTTGGTCATCGGCTTTGCGGATGATGCGCTGGTCCGTACCGGGGCGGATCCCTTCGATGGGAGGCACGTCAAGGGGAGACGGGAGATAGGCGACGACGGCGTCCAGCAGGGGTTGCACCCCCTTGTTGCGAAAGGCCGATCCACAAAGCACCGGGACGATCTTCAGCTTCAGCGTCGCCGCACGAAGCGCGGCCCGGATCTTCTCTTCGGCCACCTCCCGTCCTTCCAGATAATCGGTCATCAGGGCATCGTCGAACTCGGCGATGGCCTCAATCAACTGCTCCCGATAGTGGCGGGCCTCTTCCTGCATCTCCTCGGGAATCCCCGTCAGGCTATAGCGCTGACCGAGCCCCTCTTCTTCCCAGACCCAGGCCTTGCCGGCCACAAGATCGATCACCCCGGCGAACTGCTCCTCCTTGCCGATGGGAAGCTGCACCGGCACGGGATGGGCACCCAGTCGGGTGTGAATCATTCGGACACAACGCTTGTAGTCCGCCCCCAGGCGGTCCATCTTGTTCACGAAGGCAATGCGGGGCACCCGGTATTTGTCCGCCTGGCGCCACACGGTCTCCGACTGCGGCTCTACGCCGCCCACCGCACAAAAAACCCCGATGGCCCCATCGAGCACCCGCAGGGAGCGTTCCACCTCGATGGTAAAGTCCACATGGCCCGGCGTATCGATGATATTGATGCGATGATCCCGCCAGAAACAGGTGGTGGCGGCAGACGTGATGGTAATACCCCGCTCCTGCTCCTGGATCATCCAGTCCATCACGGCAGCGCCGTCGTGGACCTCACCCATCTTGTGAGAGATACCGGAATAGAACAGGATCCGCTCAGTCGTGGTGGTCTTCCCCGCATCGATATGGGCCATGATCCCGATGTTTCTGTACTTCATCAATGCGAACTCTCTGGCCACGTCCTGTTTCCTCCGGCCCCGGTCGATCTCTTTCAGCATTGCCGTTGCGGCCATCATCTACCACCTGTAATGCGCAAAGGCTTTGTTCGCTTCAGCCATTTTGTGGGTGTCTTCTTTCTTCTTAAAGGCCGAACCCGTCTTGTTGGAGGCGTCCAGCAACTCCCCGGCCAGACGCTCCCTCATGGTCTTCTCGCCCCGACCCCGGGCAAAGCTGATGATCCAGCGCTGGCTGAGCGCTACGCGGCGGTTGGGACGGACCTCCACGGGCACCTGATAGGTGGAGCCCCCCACCCGCCGGGAGCGCACCTCCACCATGGGCTTCACATTGTCCATGGCACGCTGGAAGATCTGGACCGGATCTTCGCCGGTCTTTTTCTGGATGATCTCCATGGCGCCGTAGAAGATGTCTTCCGCCAGGCTCTTCTTCCCTTTCCCCATGAGTCCGTTGACAAACTTGCTGACGTTCTTGTTGTGGAACTTGGGATCCGGTAAGATCTCCCGCTTGGTTGCTACTCTCCGCCGTGGCATAAGTGTGACTCCTGCCTGATCTTATTTTTTCGGCCGTTTCGCGCCGTATTTGGACCGCCCCTGTTTCCGGTCGGCCACCCCCGTGGCGTCCAGAGTGCCGCGAATGATATGGTATCGAACCCCGGGCAGGTCCTTGACCCGGCCGCCCCGCAGCAGGACGATGGAGTGCTCCTGGAGATTGTGCCCCATCCCTGGAATATAGGTGGTGACTTCGTATCCGTTGGTCAGACGCACGCGGGCCACCTTGCGAAGGGCCGAATTGGGTTTCTTCGGCGTCGAAGTATAGACCCGGGTGCAGACCCCCCGCCTCTGCGGGCAACTCTGCAGCGCCGGCGCGCTCGTTTTCTGACGGCTCTTCTTTCGTCCCTGTCTTACCAGCTGATTGATGGTCGGCACAATTTCCCTCCCGGCCAGCGGGGTTTCCCGTGAGACGAGAAAAACCCCTTTGAATACAAAGGCTCCCATCTTTCCGCCCGCGGCACTTCGCCTCAGGCGAAAAACCCTCGCACCTTACAGAAAAATGCACAGAGTGTCAAGAAGTTTCTGGGCGCGTCGCGGCGACGCTGTGCCCGGACACGCGCCCCGAGGGGATCCCCCTTTCGATCAGTGAGCCACCTCTTCAAGACTCTCCGAGATCTCCTCGGCGGCTTCCTCTTCAGGCTCCTCCGGTTGATCCACTTTGACCATGGTGTCGCGGTATTGTCGAATCCCCGTCCCGGCGGGAATCAGGCGCCCCATGATGACATTCTCCTTGAGGCCCAGCAGCTCGTCCACCTTGCCCGCGATGGATGCCTCCGTGAGCGCCCGGGTCGTCTCCTGGAAGGAGGCGGCCGAGATGAAACTGTCCGTGTTCAGAGAGGCCTTCGTAATCCCGAGCAGGAGGGGCTTGCCCTGGGCCGGCTTCTTCTTGGCCTTGACCATCTCAGCGTTGCGCAGCGCAAAGACGAACTTGTCCACCTGCTCACCCATCAGAAAATCGGTGTCTCCGCTATCCTCGATGAGAACTTTCTTCATCATCTGGCGCACAATGACCTCGATGTGCTTGTCATGAGCCATCCATCAGGGGCTCCCCGGCTTTCACGAAGTCCCCCTCGTGCACATTGACGTGTTTACCACGGGGGATGCTGTATTCGTGTTCTTCCCCGCCCTCGGTGACAACGATGATCTTGCGACTGCCCCGCACAAAGCCGCCATCCTTGACGGTTCCATCGACCTCGCTGATCACGGCCTGTTCCTTGGGTTTGCGTGCTTCAAAGAGTTCGGCCACACGGGGCAGACCACCGGTAATATCCTTGGTTTTCGTCGTTTCTCTCGGAATCTTGACGAGCACGTCGCCCGGCGACACCTCATCGCCCTTTTCCACCAGAATGTTCGCACCTGCGGGCAGGATGTAACGGGCATCCCCCCGACCGCCGGGCAGCTTGCGGGTTTTGCCGCCGCTGCCCTTGATGGAGAGCCGCGGCCGCAGATCCGTGTGGGAGTAATCAATGATCACCCGTCGCGAGAGGCCCGTCACTTCATCCACCTCTTCCCGCATGGAGACACCCTCAATGATATCCCCGAAGGCGAGTTTCCCACCGACCTCCGTCAGAATGGACGTGGTATAGGGGTCCCACTCGACCAACACGTCTCCTGCCTTCACTTTTTCCTTGTCCTTGACCCGCAGGGTGGCTCCATAGACCACGCTGTAGCGCTCCTTCTCCCTGCCCTTTCGGTCGTGCACGAGGATCTGGCCGTTACGGTTCATCACCACGATCTTGCCTTCCTTATTGCTGACCGTCTTGATCTTCTCGTAAACCACCGCGCCCGCCGTTTTCGCCTCCAGGGTGGTCTGCTCGGCCACCTGACTGGCGGTCCCGCCGATGTGGAAGGTCCGCATGGTCAGCTGGGTACCGGGCTCCCCGATGGACTGGGCCGCAATGACCCCGGCGGCTTCGCCGATGTCGATGAGCGTGCCTCGTGCCAGGTCCCGCCCGTAGCATTGGGCGCAGAGCCCCCGCTCTGTTTCGCATGTCAGCGGCGAGCGGATCTTGACGATATAGATACCGGAATCGACAATCCGCGCGGCCGTCGCTTCATCGATCTGTTCATTGGCCTTGACGATGACCGTCTCACCATCGGGGTCGAGAATATCTTCCGAAGATACCCGGCCGAGAATCCGGTCGTAGAGAGGCTCGATGATCTCTCCCCCCTCGACCAGGGCCGACACTTCAATCCCGTCCAGCGTCCCGCAGTCGGATTCCAGGATGATGCTGTCCTGAGCCACATCGACCAGGCGCCGGGTCAGGTATCCCGAGTTGGCCGTCTTCAGGGCCGTGTCCGCCAGCCCCTTGCGCGCGCCGTGCGTCGAGATGAAGTACTGCAACACCGTCAGGCCTTCCCGGAAATTCGAGGTAATGGGGGTCTCGATGATCTCCCCCGACGGCTTGGCCATGAGGCCCCGCATCCCCGCCAGCTGACGAATCTGCTGCGCAGATCCCCGGGCCCCCGAGTCGGCCATGATAAAAATGGGGTTAAGCTCCCGCTTCTTCTGAACCCGTGCCTCCTCGCCTTCCTCCTCGAGGCCCAACTCCTTCATCATCTCGGCGGAGATATTGTCCGTCACCTGCGCCCAGATATCGATGACTTTGTTGTAACGCTCGCCGTCGGTGATGAGACCGTCCGCATACTGCCGCGCGACCTCGTCCACATCCTTCATGGCCTGCGCCAGAATGGATGGCTTGTTGGTGGGAATGTGCATGTCGTCCACACAGACAGACACCCCGGCGCGCGTGGCGAATTCAAAGCCCAGCTCCTTGAGCTTGTCCAGAAAGGTTACTGTCTCCGACGAACCGGCGATACGGTAACAGGCATCGATCAACGAGGCCAAGGCCTTTTTCTTCAGCAGCCTGTTCACCGACTCAAAGCCGATGGCCGGCGGCAGCACCTCGCCGATCAGGGCCCGCCCGACGGTGGTCTCCACACTCGTGCCGTTGATACGCACATGGACCTTCGCATGGAGGCTCACTTTGCGGGCGTCATAGGCCATGCGGACTTCATCGAAACCGCTGAAACGCATCCCCTCACCCTGGGCTTCGGGAAGCTGGACCGTCATGTAGTAGCATCCCAGCACCATGTCCTGGGTGGGCACGGTAATGGGCCGGCCATTGGCCGAGGAGAGGATGTTGTTGATGGAGAGCATCAACACCCGGGCCTCCGTCTGGGCCTCCACGGACAGGGGCACATGCACCGCCATCTGGTCCCCGTCAAAGTCCGCATTAAAGGCGGCGCAGACCAGGGGATGGAGCCGAATTGCTTTGCCTTCCACCAGGACCGGGTCAAAGGCCTGAATCCCGAGCCGGTGCAGCGTGGGGGCCCGGTTCAGCAGCACCGGATGCTCCCGGATGACCTCGTCCAGGGCATCCCACACCTCATCCTTTAGCTTTTCCACCATCTTCTTGGCGCTCTTGATGGTGGTCACGTAGCCTTGCTCTTCGAGCTTGTTGAAGATGAACGGCTTGAAAAGCTCCAGGGCCATCTTCTTGGGCAGACCGCACTGGTTGAGCTTCAAGTCCGGCCCCACCACAATCACCGATCGGCCTGAGTAGTCGACGCGCTTGCCGAGGAGGTTCTGACGGAAACGGCCCTGCTTGCCCTTGAGCATATCACTCAGAGATTTCAGCGGACGCTTGTTGGGTCCGCGAATGATGCGGCCGCGCCGGCCGTTGTCAAAGAGAGCGTCCACCGACTCCTGCAACATCCGCTTCTCGTTGCGGATGATCACCTCGGGGGCGTTCAGCTCGATGAGCCGTTTGAGCCGGTTGTTGCGGTTGATGACCCGCCGGTACAGATCGTTCAGGTCCGACGTGGCGAATCGGCCCCCCTCCAGCGGCACCAGGGGCCGCAGCTCCGGGGGAATGACGGGGATGACATCGAGAATCATCCACTCCGGACTGTTGTGCGACTGGCGGAACGCCTCGACCACTTTGAGACGCTTGACCGTCTTGGCTTTAATGGCCTTGGACTTGACCGTCCGGGCCGCCACGCGCAGCTCTTCCGAGAGCTTGTCCACATCAATGGACGCCAGCGCCTGCTTGATGATTTCCGCGCCGATACCGGCTGTGAAGCCGTCGCCAGACTCCTCGCGGGCCTTGCGGTACTGCTCCTCATTGAGCAGGGACATGGGCTTGAGATCACTCTTGCCGGCGTCCAGAACGAGATAAGATTCAAAGTAGAGGACCTTCTCCAGCTCTTTGAGCGTCAGATCGAGCAGGTTGCCGATCCGGCTGGGCAGGGCCTTGAAAAACCAGACATGGGACACGGGACAGGCCAGCTCAATGTGCCCCAAGCGCTCCCGGCGCACCTTGGACTGAATCACTTCGACCCCACACTTGTCACAGATGACACCGCGGTGCTTCATCCGTTTGTATTTGCCGCACGTACACTCCCAGTCCTTGGTGGGCCCGAAGATTTTCGCGCAGAAGAGCCCGTCCCGTTCCGGCTTGAACGTCCGGTAGTTGATGGTCTCCGGTTTCTTGACCTCCCCGTGGGACCACGAACGGATCTTCTCCGGCGATGCAATGCCGATGCGGATCTTGTCAAAGCTGACCGTGCTCTTCGGTTTTTCGAACAGACTGAATATATCTTTCAATGTCTTTCCTCCCCATATGGATGGGAACCCGGCGGGACGGTCCAGGGCCGCCTACCCGTCGGGATACGTCGGATTCTGCCTAAATGAGTTCCACGTCCAGACAGAGACTCTGCAACTCCTTGACGAGAACGTTGAACGATTCCGGCAGGCCCGATTCCAGGGTATTCTGTCCTTTCACAATGGACTCGTAGATCCGTGTTCTGCCCGGCACATCGTCGGACTTCACCGTCAGAAACTCCTGCAGGGTGTGGGCCGCACCATAGGCCTCCAGCGCCCAGACCTCCATTTCCCCGAGCCGCTGGCCACCGAACTGGGCCTTGCCGCCCAGGGGCTGCTGGGTCACCAATGAGTAAGGGCCGATGGAGCGCGCATGGAGCTTGTCATCCACCAAGTGATGCAGCTTCAGGATGTACATGTAACCGACGGTCACCTCCTGATCAAAGGGCTCTCCCGATTTGCCGTCGCAGAGTACCGTCTGCGCACGTTTCGGCAGTCCAGCCTCTTTCAGAATGGCCTTGATCTCCGTCTCCGATGCCCCGTCAAAGACGGGTGTCGCAATGTGCAAGCCGAGGGCCTTTGCCGCCCAACCGAGATGGGTCTCCAAAATCTGCCCGATGTTCATACGGGACGGCACCCCCAAGGGGTTGAGCACAATATCCACAGGCGTTCCGTCCGGCAGAAAAGGCATGTCTTCCACCGGCAGCACTTTGGAGACAACCCCCTTGTTGCCGTGGCGCCCGGCGAGCTTGTCCCCCACGGAGAGGCGCCGTTTCATGGCCACATAGACCTTGACCATCTTAATGACGCCCGGGGGCAGTTCGTCGCCCTTGCGGACACGGTTGATCTTCTCGTCATAGAAGTTCTGGATGTCCTCCTGACTCTCCCGGTTCCGGTTCTCCAGCTCTTCCAGTTTCTCGCTGAGGCTGTCGTCGACCACCACCTGGATGGTCTCGAAGACCTCCAGGGGGATCTCCTCAATGACATCGGGATTCAGGACGCCACCCTTCTTGACCAGGACCTTCTTGCTCCCCTCGTCGCGGATAGACTCCTTCACTTTATACCCGACCATGAGGCTCCGTTTCCGGGACAGATGCTCTTCCCGGATGATCCGCAGCTCTTCTTCATAGTCCTTCTGGATCCGGTCGACCTCGTCGCCTTCGATGCTCAGGGCCCGCTCGTCCTTCTCGACCCCCCGGCGGATGAACACCTTCACATCCACCACGGTCCCCTCCACGCCCGGCGGCACCTTCAGCGATGCATCCCGCACGTCGCCGGCCTTCTCCCCAAAGATGGCCCGAAGCAGCTTCTCCTCGGGCGTGAGTTGCGTTTCACCCTTGGGCGTCACCTTTCCGACCAGTACATCTCCATGCCGCACTTCGGCGCCAATGCGAATGATGCCGCTGTTGTCGAGATTGCGAAGCGCATCTTCGCTCATGTTGGGAATGTCCCGGGTGATATCTTCGGGGCCGAGCTTGGTGTCCCGGGCCTCAATCATGAATTCCTCAATGTGAATCGAGGTGAAGCGGTCCTCCCGGACGAGTTTCTCACTCACCAGGATGGCATCCTCGAAGTTGTATCCCCGCCACGGCATGAAGGCCACCAGCACGTTCTGCCCGAGGGCGAGCTCGCCCCTTTCGGTGGCCGGCCCGTCGGCGATGATCTGCCCCTGGCTGACCCGCTCGCCCTTCTTGACGATGGGGCGCTGATTCATACAGGTGTTCTGGTTGGAACGCTGGTATTTCACCAGATTGTAGATATCGAGTCGGCTCGCGCCGGCAAGCCCCTTGGCCCCCTTTTCCCGCTCGGCCTTGATGACGATCTTCTCGGCATCGACGTAGTCCACGACTCCGGCGCGCCGGGCAATGGAGACGACCCCCGAGTCGCGCGCAACAACGGGCTCCATGCCGGTCCCGATGATGGGCGCCTCCGTCTTGAGCAAAGGCACGGCCTGGCGCTGCATGTTCGAGCCCATGAGGGCGCGGTTGGCGTCGTCATGCTCCAGAAAGGGGATGAGGGATGTGGCCACACTGACGATCTGCTTGGGCGAAACGTCCATGTAGTCCACCTGCTCCGGCGGCACCATGAGGAAGTTGCCCTGGGCGCGCGCCGAGACCAGCTTGGCGGTGATGCGCCCCTTCACATCGAAGGGCGTGTTGGCCTGGGCCACCACGAACTGTTCCCCCTCCAGGGCCGTGAGGTACTCCACGGTCTCTGTGACCCGGCCCTTCTCCACCTTGCAGAAGGGGGACTCGATGAAGCCGTACTGGTTCACCCGGGCATAGGTCGACAAAGATGTGATGAGCCCGATGTTCGGTCCTTCGGGGGTTTCAATGGGACAGATACGGCCGTAGTGTGTGGGATGGACGTCCCGAACGGCGAAGCCCGCCCGCTCCCGGGTCAACCCGCCCGGCCCGAGCGCGGAAAGCCTCCTCTTGTGGGTGATCTCCGAGAGGGGATTGGTCTGGTCCATAAACTGGGACAGCTGGCTGCTGCCGAAGAATTCCTTGATGGCCGCCGAGACAGGTTTGGCGTTGATGAGGGTCTTGGGCAGCACGGTCTCGGCGTCCTGGTGATTCATCCGTTCCCGGATGGTGCGTTCCATGCGGACCAGCCCGATGCGGATGGCGTTCTCCAGAAGCTCGCCCACCGAGCGTATCCGCCGGTTGCCCAAGTGGTCGATATCATCGACGGTACCGAGGCCGTTCTTCAGGTCGATGAGGTGCTTGACGGTCGCCGTAATGTCCTGCACCGTCAGGGTGCGGGTCTCCATGGGCACGTCGAGACCCAGCTTGTGGTTCATCTTCAGGCGCCCCACGGGGGAAAGATCGTATCGCTTCGGGTTGAAGAACAGACTGCCGAAGAGTTCCCGAGCGGTCTCCAGCGTCGGCGGCTCGCCGGGACGCATCCGCTTGTAAATCTCGATCATCGCCTCTTCCGGTGTGGTCACCTTGTCCTGGGCCAGGGTGTCGCGAAACGCAGCACTCACATGGATGTTGTCGATGAAGAGCAGCTCGAACTCCCGCACCTTTTTGTCCAGGATGGCCGATACCATCTCCTCGGTCAGCTCGGTGTTGCCCTCTGCGATCACTTCCCCCGTTTCGGGGTTGACAATGTCCTGCAGCGTCACCCGTCCCGCAAGCTCCTCGGGCGTCATCTTCATTTCCTTCAGTCCCGACTCGACGATCCGCTTCAGGGCAACTTTGGTGATCTTGTGCCCGTCCTTCACGAGAATCTTCCGACTGCCCGGCGCATAAATGTTGGAGGTGGCCCGGGTGCCCTTGAGCACCTCGGGGTTGACATCCTTGATGATGTTTCCCGAGTCGCCCACGTGACACTTCTCCGTCTGGTAGTAGATCCGCAGCAGCTCCTCCGTGCTGTAGCCCAGGGCCCGGAGCAGAATGGTCGCCAGAAGCTTGCGGCGGCGATCGATCCGGACGTAGAGCAAATCTTTCGAGTCGAACTCAAAATCGAGCCAGGAACCTCGGTAGGGAATAATTCGGGCCGAGTAGAGAAACTTCTCCGGCGCGTGGGCCTTGCCCTTGTCATGGCTGAAAAACGCGCCCGGCGAGCGATGCAGCTGGCTCACAATCACCCGCTCCGTGCCGTTGATGATGAACGTGCCATTGGGCGTCATCAGGGGCATCTCACCGAGATAAACCTCCTGTTCCTTGATGTCGCGAACGGACTTCTTTTCGCCGTCCTCCTCGGGCACATCGTAAACGATCAGCCGGACCCGAACCCGTAGCGGCGCGGCATAGGTGGTGCCCCGCTGCAGACACTCCCGGATGTCGTACTTGGGATCCCCCAAAGCATAATCGACGAACTCCAGGGAAAGGGTTTCGTTGAAATCGGAAATGGGAAAAACACTGTCAAACGCGGACTGCAAACCCATGTTTTCCCGCTTGTCCGAGGGGACATCATCCTGCAGGAACATCCGGTATGAAGTCTTTTGCACTTCAATGAGATCCGGAATGTCCATAACCGTTCGGATTTTGGAGAAGTCCTGACGGACTCTCAGACTCGGTTTGCTAACCTTTGGCATCGGGGACTCCTATCAAATGTTGTAACGATCCCATGCAACCGTGAACGGAACGGATCAAGCTGTCTCGGGAATAACGGTCGGAGAATGTCCGCGGCATCCTCCCGGCGGTATGATCGGCTCTGCGCCTGCCACCAACGCGCATCCGAACAGACGTGAGGTGAATGGAATATGCACTGCAAATAGTGGACGAAACAATCACGGCGGCCCTGGTGCAACCCGAAGGACCGGTCCTTCGGGTTGCACCAGCATCCTTCATGCATTGACTACAAAATGATGCAACTACTGCAACTACTGAATCTCGACGCTGCCTCCCGCAGCTTCCAGCTTCTCCTTGATCTGGTCGGCCTCTTCTTTGGAGACGCCTTCCTTCACAGGCTTGGGAACGCCTTCTACCAGTTCCTTGGCCTCCTTTAGGCCAAGGCCGGTAATGGCACGGATCTCCTTGATCACCTGAATCTTCTTGTCGCCGAAACTGGTGAGCACCGCATTGAAGGCGGTCTTCTCCTCCGCGGCTTCCCCGGCCCCGGCCGGCGCACCGGCGGCTGCAACCGCCACAGGGGCGGCGGCGGATACACCGAATTTGTCTTCGATC
>CAMYMF010000066.1 GCA_947259355.1 uncultured Nitrospirota bacterium
CCAGAATAAGGGTGCCAGGCAGGCCTGCCTGGCACCCATTGCCTGTGTTGCTTCTACGGCCCCTCATGACGATCACTCATGCAATATCCGGGCTAGATCTCTCCTGAATCCACGGAGTCCTTTCATGTATGAATATGCAGTCACCGGCGGCTGGACCGTGCTGGCCGGCAAGACGGATCGGGAAAATGATCATCTCAGTCTCAAGGTTGCCGGGCCCAACGACTGGTGGTTCCACGTTCGGGGGATGCCCGGGAGCCACGTGGTTCTGGTGGCCCGTCCCGATGAGGAGCCTGACAAGAAGACGCTGAAGGCGGCCGCCGCAATTGCTGCGCACCACAGCAAAGCCCGGGAGGGCGGGGTGGTCGCGGTGAGTTGTACCCGGGGACGCTACGTCACCAAACCGCGAGGCGCGAAACCGGGGTCGGTGCAGATTCGCAAGGAGACGGTCATCAAGGTGCGGCCGGCGCTTCCGGAGGCGTGAAAGTGGCCAGGGTTTCGGCAGAGAGCCGGCTGGTTAACCGTTTTCCCGAACTTTGTGGAACCGGATTTCCGGCCACTGTTCCATGTCGTGCTGGAGGCGCCATCTGCTCGGGGCGAGATAGGCGAGATGCCCTTCGGCATCATAACTCAGGTTGGGTTCGGCTTTCCGCATGAACCGGTCCAGCATCTTTGGTTCATCGCAGCTGATCCATCGGGCCGTATTAAAGTCGGCGGGCAGATAGGCGGCGTCCACACCGTACTCGTCTTTCAGGCGGGCCATGGTGACGTCGAACTGCAAAACCCCCACGGCGCCAAGAATATAATCGTTGCCCAGAAGCGGACGGAATACCTGGACCGCCCCCTCTTCGGCAAGCTGGGTCAGACCCTTCTGAAGCTGTTTGGCCTTGATGGGATTGTTGAGTACGGCCCGGCGAAAATGCTCGGGGGCGAAGTTGGGAATGCCGGTGAACTGGAGCGGCTCCCGGGTTGTGAAGGTATCGCCGATCTTGATGGTTCCGTGGTTGTGGAGACCGATGATATCGCCGGCGTAGGCCTCGTCCACATGGGTCCGGTCCTGGGCGAGGAAGATAGTCGCGTTGGAGAGGGAAATATCCTTGCCGGTCCGGTGGTGACGGACTTTCATACCCCGGGTGAACTTTCCTGAACAGATACGGAGGAAGGCGATCCGGTCCCGATGGGCGGGATCCATGTTTGCCTGAATCTTGAAAGTGAATCCGGAAAAAGACTTTTCGTAGGGCGACACCTGCCGAGATTCGGCACCTCTCGGGCCCGGGGGCGGTGCCATCTCCACGAAGGCGTCCAGGAGTTCCTTGACGCCGAAGTTGTTGATGGCGCTGCCGAAAAAGACGGGTGTCTGGTTCCCCCTCAGGTAATGGCTGTGCTCGAAGGGGTTGGCCGCCTCATTGATCAGGGTCACTTCTTCCCGCAGTGCATCGGCCTGACTCCCCAGCAATGTGTCGAGCCGCGGATCGGCAAGGTCCGATATGACCACGCTGTCGCCGTGGCGCGTTTCCCGGCCGGCGGTAAAGAACTGAAGCTCCCGGCGATGAAAGTTGTAGACCCCCTTGAAAGTCTTGCCCATGCCGATGGGCCACGACAGGGGAGCGCATTCGATCTGCAGCTTATCTTCGATGTCGGCCATGAGGTCCAGAGGCGAGAGCCCCTCCCGGTCGAGCTTGTTGATAAAGGTTATGATCGGGGTGTTGCGCAAGCGGCAGACCTCCATGAGCTTTTCTGTCTGAGGTTCGACCCCCTTGGCGCTGTCGATCACCATGAGTGCGCTGTCCACGGCGGTAAGCACCCGGTAGGTGTCTTCCGAAAAGTCCTGATGGCCCGGGGTATCGAGAAGATTGACTTCGAAGTCCCGATAGTTGAACTTCATCACCGACGTGGTGACCGAGATCCCCCGGTCCCGCTCGATGGACATCCAGTCGCTGGTGGCATGGCGAGCGGCTTTCTTGGATTTGACGGCGCCGGCCAGTTGGATCGCTCCGCCGAAGAGGAGCAATTTCTCCGTGAGCGTCGTCTTGCCGGCGTCGGGGTGGCTGATGATGCCGAAGGTGCGCCGCCGGTCGACCTCTTTCTGATGGTAATTTTGTACTGTAATCATGACATCTCACCGATTCCGCTGCAGACACAAAAAAACGGGCCTCAAAAGGCCCGATTTACCTGGTAAATTCTATAGAAAATTGGGGGCATTGTCAAGGATTCCTTGAATCGAGGATTTTTTGAAGGAAGGGATTCGTCAACTGCCGGGCCCTTCCTGGTTGACAGGATAGCCGTTTCTCTTTACACTGATCCCCTCACGGTGAAATGGTCCCTTCGGCAGCAGCGGTGCCGGCGATGCCGGAGTTGGGCCGGTGTGGTCTATCGCAGGCGCCCACAACGGGAGGGTGACATGGATCAATCCTTAGAGACGATTCTTAAACGCGCTGTGGACGGGGTTCCCGTCACCTTTGATGAGGCTCTGGGTCTGGCGGAGGCCGGACCGGAGGATCTGCCCGCGCTTATGGCCTGCGCACGGAAGATCCGGGAGACTTTTCGGGGCGATGCGGTCAGTCTCTGTGCTATTATCAATGCCAAGTCAGGCCGATGCGGCGAGGACTGTGGTTTCTGCGCCCAGTCGACCCGGTTCAAGACGGACGCCGCCTCTTATCCGCTTATTCCGGAAGAGACAATTCTAAAGGGGTCGGAAAAATCGGCCCAGGAAGGTGTTAGCTTCTTCTGTATCGTGACCAGCGGGAAACGGGCCACGGCGCAGGAGTTAGAAAAAATCGGTGTCACTTTGCGCCGCATGCGTGATGCCGGGCAGGTTCGTCCCTGCGCCTCCCTGGGGACCCTGGAGCTGGAAGAGCTGGTTGCACTGAAACAGGCCGGACTCATCCGATACCACCACAACATCGAAACCGCCAGGAGCTACTACGAATCGGTCTGCACCAGCCACGCCTATGAAGATCGGCTTCACACGGTGCTGCGGGCCAAGAAAGCGGGACTGGAAATCTGCTGCGGCGGCATCATCGGGATGGGTGAGACCCTGGCCCAGCGGATTGAGATGGCCATTGCCCTTCGCGACCTGGAGGTCACATCCATTCCGCTCAACATTCTCAATCCCATCGAAGGAACGCCCATGTTTGGAACGGATCCGCTCAGCCGGGAGGAGATCTTCAAGACCTTTGCCCTCTTCCGGATTATCAATCCCACGGCGGAGATCCGTGCCTGCGCCGGCCGGGAAGTGAACCTCAAGGATGAGCAGGGAAAACTCCTGGATGCCGGCATAGACGGTCTGTTGACCGGTGATTATCTGACCACCACGGGAACGTCGCCGGAGGAAGACCGGGACATGATTACGGCCCGGGGGCTCAAGATCGGGACCCCCTCCACTTTACCATGACGGCATCGAAAGATTCTCTCCCCATGGATGACCGGTTGCTGTTCAGCATCCGGATGCATGCAGCCTCGGGTACGGTTCATCTCTGCGGCGCCGAACGGATTGTCCAGGGCGACGGACTGCGGGAAGCCGCGGGGAATATGGTGGATCGGGCCATGAAGCACGGCCCAGGGGCGTTGAGTTCGATCCGGATACAAATCGACCCCATTGCCCCTGACACCCTGCGGCGGATTCCTCTTCTTCCGATCCATACCGGCCGGTCTCCAGGGCTTGAGGAAGCCGCCCGGGAGGCTTGCCGCCTGCTGGCGGACGCCGGGGTGTCCGGGGAGGCGGCCCGGTCGGCTCTTGATGCTGTTGGTCAAGGGGCGGCGCCAGACGGCGGGAACATGCGGGGCGCCATGATTGTTCATGCTGCCACCGGGGAGCGCCTGGAACCCGATCGCGCCCGGGGCATCCGGGTCACCCGAATCGACGTGGCCCGGGAGGTGCGGAAACAGTTCAAGGATTACCTGCGGAAACTCGGGATCAGCCATCCCCGGGTCCTGGAGGCGGTGTTGATCGCGTCCAAGGTCGCGGCGATTCCCGGGCTCGTCGCCGAGTTCTGCCGCTCCGACGATCCCGATTACACCACAGGTTATGTTGCGTCCAGTCGTTCGGGGTACGTGCGGCTTCAGCATGTAAAGCGCCAGGGCGATCCTTTGGGCGGTCGCGTTTTTTTCGTCGCGTCCCGTGATGCCGTGTCCGGCATCATCGAAGCCCTGGAGACGATACCCTATCTCGTGTCAGAGATCCCTCATGTTTAAAGACGAGCTGGAAGTCTTGCAAAGCCAGGGGCTCTACCGTGTTCTCCGCTGCCTGGACGGTGGGCAGGGGCCCCGTATTCGGATCGGCGGCCGGGAGGTCATTTCGCTCGCCTCCAACGACTACCTGGGGCTCGCGTCCCATCCGGCGCTTAAGCGGGCTGCCATTGAGGCGACCGAACGTTACGGCACCGGCAGCGGCGCCTCACGCCTCCTTTCCGGCTCCCAGCCGCTCCATCATGCCCTCGAGGACGACTTGGCCCGATTCCTGGGATGTGAAGGAGCCTTGGTTTTCAACTCCGGTCATGGCGCCAACTCGGGTACTCTGGCCGCCCTGTGCGGCAGGGGCGATCTGATCATCAGCGATGCCTTGAACCACGCCTCCATTGTGGACGGCTGCCGGCTCTCAAAAGCGGATAAGCGTGTTTATAAGCATTGTGATATGAATGAGTTAGAGGACATACTTAAAGTATCAAATAAATACAGAAGGCGGTGGATCGTTACGGACGGCGTCTTTAGCATGGACGGCGACGTGGCCCCGCTGCCGGAGATTGTCGGACTGGCCGAGAGGTACGGTGCCGCCCTTTACCTGGACGAGGCCCACGCCACCGGCGTTCTCGGTCCCCAGGGACGGGGAAGCGCGGCCCATTTCCGATTGGCGGAGCGGGTCACCTTGCGCATGGGGACCCTGGGTAAGGCGCTCGGTTCTTTCGGGGCCTTTGTGGCCGGTGATCGCGAAATCATCGATGTTCTGATCAATCGGGCAAGACCCTTCATTTATTCCACTTCCCTGCCGCCGTCGGTCCTGGCGGCCTCACGGGCGGCGGTGGCACTCATGCATACCGCCGAGGGTGAGAGCCTTCGAAAGCGTCTCCAGGGTAACGTGGAGATCCTCGGGGCCCGGCTCAATGAATCGGGATTCTATAGCGGTGACGGCACAACACCGATCCTTCCGGTGATTCTCGGGTCGGTAGAGCGCACGGCTGCTGTGGCCGAGGCCCTTTTCGAGGAGGGGGTATTTGCGCCGGCCATCCGGCCACCCACAGTTCCCGAAGGGAGCGCCCGTATTCGCCTTTCGGTGATGGCCACCCACAGCGAAGCCGATCTCTCCCGGGTGAACCGGCTGTTGGATACGCTTCTTCCGTCAATCGAGGGAGCGGTGTGAGAGAAGAGAAAAGGCCCATGAGCCGTGACAAAGAGGTCGTTCTCGTGACCGGCGCGTCCGGAGGGCTTGGCCGGAGCCTGGCCGCGGGCTTCGGTGAGATTGGGAGCCGCGTCGCCCTTCATTATCGCCGGGGCGTTGAGGTTGTCGAAGAAGTGGCGGGCGCAGTGGAAAAAGGGGGAGGGGAGGCCCTGACGGTGCAAGCCGATCTGGCCGATTCAGCCGGGGGCAGTCGAACGGTGGAAGAGGTCCTGAACCGATGGGGGCGAATCGATGTGCTCATCAACAACGCCGCCGTCTGTCACGATGCGCCGATGGCGGCCATGTCTGAGGCCGACTGGGACGGGGTGGTGATCACTAACCTTTCCGGCCCCTTCCATGCCATGCGTGCCGCGGCCCCTGCCATGATTTCCCAGGGCGGCGGACAGATGATCAATGTGATCTCCATTTCGGCAATACGGGGGAGCGCCGGTCAGGCCAACTATGCCGCTTCCAAGGCAGGACTCCTGGGGCTGACCCTAAGCGCCGCCCGGGAATGGGGGAGCCACAATATCCGGGTCAATGCGGTGAGCCCCGGTTTCATGGATACCGAAATGACCGGGGCGCTGCCGAAGGGCATCCGGGAACGGGCGGTGCAGCAGAGCTGCCTCGGCACCGTCTGCGATCCCGAGGATGTGGTGATTTTCGTGAAGGCCCTGGTCACGACCCGGGGGATTACGGGGCAGGTATTTCATCTGGACAGCCGGCTCGTATGATGATATTATTGCGTTAAATCAATCAGTTATCCTGTAGGTTTCACCAATTGCATTACGCTGTAAAAACGCTGGGTTGCAAAGTCAACCAGATCGAATCGCTGCACCTTGCCGAAACACTGGAAGGGCTGGGATTCAAACCGGCCGCGGCCGGGGATGGCGTCGATCTCTGTGTCGTCAACACCTGCACCGTAACGGCGAAAACCGACAGCCAGTGTCGGCAGATGATCCGGCGGGTGGTTCGGGAGAATCCCGGTGCCCGGGTGGTGGTGACCGGCTGTTATGCCGAGGTCGCTGAAAATGCGGTCCGGGCTAGTCCCGGGGTTAGCGGCGTCATGGGGAATGAAGAGAAGGGGCGGGCCCGCAGGGTGCTGGCCCGGGAAGCAGTGACCCTTCAAGCCGGCTTACGGCCCATCTTTTCGTCGGCTGCTGTGGACGGCGATTTTCATCTCCTTTCTGATCGAGGCGAACGGGACGGCCTCATCACCGGTGCCGGCGGGCGTTCCCGGGCTTTCGTTCGTGTTCAGGACGGATGTCAGTCGTTCTGCGCCTACTGCATCGTCCCCTACGCCCGGGGTCCGGTGAAAAGCGAACATCCCGACCGGGTGGTGACTCAGGTAGCACTGCTGGTTGAGCAGGGCTACCCCGAGGTGGTCCTCTCGGGGATTCACCTGGGAGCCTACGGCATGGACCGGGGGGAACGAGAGGGCCTGTCTAAACTGGTGCGCCGACTCCTTTCGATTCCCGGGGAATTTCGAATTCGCCTCTCGTCGGTGGAGCCGACCGAGGTCGACGACGGACTCGTCGACGTCGTGATGGGCGAAGAAAAGATCTGCAGCCATCTTCATATTCCTTTGCAGAGCGGTGACAATCAGATCCTCCGCCGCATGAAACGGCCCTATAGCCGAGAGGTTTACGGAGAGTTGGTACAGCGACTCCGGGATCGGGATCCCCGTATGGCCATTGGAACAGATCTCATTGTCGGGTTGCCCGGCGAAACGGACGCATCCTTCGAAAACGCTTCTGCCTTTATTGCCGGCTTGCCGCTGACCCACTTTCATGTCTTTCCCTACTCCAGGCGCGACGGTACGGCGGCGGCGGTCATGGAGGGGCAGGTGAGCACGGCGGTTAAAAAAGAGCGGTCCCGACGGCTCCGGGATCTGTGCGGTGAGAAAAAAGCCGCCTTTCTGAACCGCATGGTCGGTCAGACCCTCGACGTGGTGGCTATTGCCGACTCAAGAACGACCGAGGAGCCGACACGGGTGCTGAGCGACAACTACCTCGAAGGGGTGCTGAGCGGATCAGGCGGCGCAAGATCGGGTATCTTTTCCGTGGCCGTTGTGGACAACAGCGCGGGCGATCGGCTGATCGTGCAAGAGGTGCATCATGAGTCATAAGGTGGGACAGATTCTTTGGGGAGCCCTTCTCTTCTTCTCTGTCCTCTTCTCGGTGGGTACGGCATCGGCCACCCAGGCCCATGGGCATTCGGAAGGGCTCTACTCCCATTTGATCGCCCATGTGATCTTTCTCGTGGCCATGGTCTACTTCTGCTTCAAGCTCATCCGATCGGGCATGCATCGACATCGGGGATGGGGATGGATCGCCTGGTCGGCGTTCTTTTTTTCGCTCTGGAACGTGACGACCAAAGTGGCCGACGGAGTCGGCTACCCGGCGTAACGATCGGGCCTCTAGGAGTCGCCGATCGCGTAGATCAGCTGCGACGTCGAGGCAACGATGACCGTGCCGTCGGGGGCTATCGCCACCGAGGCTTGTAGTTCAAGGCCATCTTGGACCTGCCCTCCACCGCCCGTGCAGTTGGCGATTGTCGTCACCTCGCCCGGACTGGCCGGGGCGATTCTCCACACTCTCTCGCCACTCGCGGGGTCGTAGGCGTGGAGGGCCCCGTCCGGGCGGGGCAGCAGGACCAGGTCGCCCACAATGATCGGTGAGGCCCACTGCCGCTCACAGCGGATGCCGGGCCCGCTGGCCCACCTTGCCTCACCGGTGGCGGCATCGATCGCCTCGACGCCGTTCGACAGCGAGCCGGCGACCACCAAGTCGTCGCCGTAAC
>CAMYMF010000067.1 GCA_947259355.1 uncultured Nitrospirota bacterium
TTCGAGGTGGTGGGCCTGCTCCCAACAGAGACCGAAGCGCCGCACATGATCGTCATGGAAGCGATTTATACCAATCGCCTCTATACCATGCCCTGGGACACATTGAAAGACACCTCCCGGTGGATCGCGGGGTGGAAATAGGCGAGCACCGTTTCGTGCGGCTCCCGTTATTAATAGACAAACGTCTTCAATGCACCACCCCCAACCTGTTAACACGGCAGGAAATCAGAGCCTAGTCCGGATATTGCACGAGAAATAGTCATGAGAGGCCGTAGGAGCGCCGTATGCAAAGGGTGCCAGGCAGGCCTGCCTGGCACCCTTATTCTGGCTGAAGACATATTGCAATATTTCAAAGTCAGGGGATTTTCTGCAACGCCGCATACGGCAGCTTGCCCGGCCTCGTAATAGATTGGGTCGTGCAATATGCGGGCTAGCTTGATCATGGTCCCCACCCAGCCCATACGATAGGCAGCCCTCTTCTCGAGACGGGCAGTGATTTCTCCTCCCGGGGGTCAGCCACACTGTAGACTTCCGTCACCGTTGCCGGTGCCCCAAAATGGGCAGGTCGATATCAGTGATTTATGGTGGTGTTTGCGGGGCGCTATGAGAAACGGGCCAGGGGCTATCGTTTTGATGCGGTTCCCTCCCGTCCGAAATCGTCGGAGACCCGCACGATATCCTCCTCTTCTGAGGGATGGTTCAGATCGGTATGCTGCCAGATCTCGGCGATGATGGCCCAATTGCCGAGACCGACGATCCGGTGTCGCTGTTCGCAGGCGCACTCTACCAGGTCGCCCGTCTCGTGGACCTCCACGGGCTCTTCTCGATTAGACCCGCTTCGAATGGTCCCGACCGGCCCGGCGAAAATCTTCCATAACTCGGCGCGCCGATGGTGATACTGCCAGGAGAGGCGGGTCTCCGGGGCGATGACCAGAATCTTGGGGCTCATGGTCATCCCTTCTTGAATGTCGATGGCCTCATCGCCATAGAAGGCCTTGAGGAAAGGTTTCAGGTCGTGGTCGGCAAAACGATAGCCCGCCCCCCACGGCTTGTCTGACATGTCGTCCACGATAGTGAAACCGAGCTCGGCGATCATCCGCTTCACCGCCATGACCATGTCGTTCTTCGGCGTCTCGGCACGGATCAGTTCCTGAGAGAGTCGGGTCTTCATGCTTCTTCAGTCTCCATGGGGCTTTGCACCGTGGGCCAAGAGCAAGGCTTGCAGCTCATGCAGTCGGTCCTGCATCAACGCTTCCCCGGTGGCCTCTAAATTCAGTCGCATCAGCGGTTCCGTATTGGATGTCCGAACATTAAAGCGCCAGTCGGGGTAAGCAATCGCCACACCATCGAGCTCTGAGAGACGGCCATCGCCGTATTTTGACTTCAGCGCTTCAAGTATTTCTGCGGCGTGATCGGTCTGAAAGTTGTGCTCTCCCGATTCGAAACTCCTTCGGATTTCCTCCACCAGGGCAGACAGCGTCTTTCCTGAGTCCGACATGATCTTCATCACCAGAAGCACCATGATCAGTTGCGATTCGGCGCCGCCGGTCCATTGGAAAAAGTTGTGTTCCGACGATTCTCCGCCGTAGATGCCGTGACGGGTATTCAGCTCTTCCGTAATATAGGCGTGACCCACTTTGGTGACGACCGAGGTACCGCCGTTTTCCTCGATGATGGCCTGGGGGGTCATGGTATATCGAATGTCAAAGAGAATGGTCGAGCCGGGAGTGGCGCGGAGCAGCTCCCGGGCCACGAGCGCTGTGGATTGGGCGCCGGTCACAATCTGGCCTTTTTCGTCGATGAAGAACATGCGGTCCCCGTCTCCATCGGGGGCCAGGCCGAAGTCGGCCTTTTCGGCAACGACACGGGCTCTGAGATCCCTGAGGTTCTCGAAGACGAGGGGGTCGGGCTGATGGGCCGGAAAGGAGCCGTCCAGCTCAAAATTCATCTTGATCAGTTTGCCCGGAAGCCTTTTGAACAAGGGCTCCAGATAGGTGATGGCCATGGCGTTGGCCGGATCGGCCACCACGGTGAACGGCTTGAATCTGCTGGGGTCGACATGGGAAAAAGCGTAGTCAATTTCTCTTTCGATGATGCCTTCCACCCTTTCTTCCTGACCTCCGGGCTCGGAAAGGGCGACTGCGTCCAGAGCGGAAGCCCGGATATCGAGAATCCCCGTCGACTTGCCGATCTTCGTGATGGTCTCCCCGTCGCGCATTACCATTTTGATGCCGTTGTATGCCGGCGGATTGTGGGATGCGGTCAGCTGGATGCCGCCATCGGCCTTGAGGTCCAAAACGGCGTAGTAACAGGTAGGGGTCGATACGAGACCCACATCCATGATGTGAGCACCGCCGTCGATCAGCCCCTGCTTCAAAAGAGGATAGAGGCGGGGCGCCGAGGTTCGCATATCGTGGCCGACGACCAGGCGCAGCGCCTTTCTTTTCAGTTTGGACTGGAAAAAATGAAGAATGGCCTGGGCAATGGGATAGATGTTTCCTTCATTGATTTCGTCGGGCACCAGGCCTCGAATATCATACCCTTTGAAGATATGTTTTGGAATCTCCATGATGGTCCGCCCTGCTTTCCATCTTCTCCGCTATCCTGTCCCGCCCAGACCGGCGGTGGCGCCCGATCCAGCCGCGCATTTCGCTTACTCTACCTATTTTAGGCTGTTGCGTCAATAAGTAGCCGGTCTGTTATCCTGATTCCGGCTCTCCCCTTGGGCCGCCCTCTGGACGGCGAGGGGAATGAAAAGCAGCCTACCGGAAAAATTCAAGGTCGGCACGAAACTATTCTCTCTTTCCCGCCGTCTAAGAAGGATAGGGCGGTCACGCTGAGTGACAGCGCAAAGAAAAAATGACTTGACAAAGATTCAAACAAGTGTTTAAATCATTCGTATGTTTGTCTGCTGATCAGGCTGTTACACCATAGAAGGGAAGAGACGATATGAGTCAGGCGGAAATGGATCAGGCAGAAGTCGTTAAATCGGATACAAGGACTGATACCAAACAACGGATTCTCGACGCTGCTGAAAAACTCTTTGCCCGTGAAGGGTTTCACAATACCTCCCTTCGGGCCATCACCGGAGAGGCCGGGGCCAACCTGGCGGCCGTCAACTACCACTTCGGCTCCAAGGAGGCCCTCCTGGACAAAGTGATCGCGCGGCGTCTTCTCCCGCTCAACGAGTTGCGCCGGACAAGACTGTTGCGGGTGCGGGAAGAGTCCCGCCTGGAAAACCGGAGACCCCGGGTGGAAGAGACCTTAAGGGCCTTCATCGAGCCCACCATGGAATTTCGCGATTCGGAACCCGGCGCCGACGATTTCATGTCCCTCATTGGCCGTGCCCTTTCAGAACCCGACGATACGGTCCGGAAGATTTTCATTACCCATATCAAGTCGATTTTTTATCTTCTCTTCGAGACCTTGTGCGACGCCTTACCGGAAATTTGCAGGGAAACCATTTTCTGGCGACTCCAGTTTTCCATGGGTGCCTTGAGTCACATTCTGCGGACTGTCGGGAAGTTTGAGCTTTCCCATTTCCCGGAAGGGGTCAATCCCCTCCCGGACACCGACGCCATGATGGCCATGCTGGTACCTTACCTGGTGCAGGGCATGGAGGTGCGTTGAAGCGGGAGGTAGCGATTCGGCTCCACGGCAGACGGCTGGCGCCTCCAAGCCGACGGCGTCTGCTCTGTTTCGCAGGACAGAAGTCCCGAAGGCAGCGGGCAGGAGAAAGGGCCCTATGATCAAGAAAGGAAGAATTCATAACACGAGCACGTGGGTGCTTATGCTGTGGCTCACGCTTACAGGCTGTGTCGTGCACCAGCCCTACGCAATTGACCTGTCGGTCCCTGTTCCTGAATCCTTTGACGAAGGAGCCAAAGACGGCGTCCCCCTGCAGCGGTGGTGGGAAGCCTTCGAAGATCCCCGGCTCAATGCCCTGATAGACCGGACTTTTTCCGGTAACCTCGACCTGGCCCAGGCTTACGCGCGCCTTGAGCAAGTGGAGGCGATCCGGAGATCCGTTCGTTCGGGGCAGCTGCCGACTCTGGAAGCCGGGGCCCAGGGGAGTCGGGAAGATACGCCCGGTTTTTTCGGAAACAACACCGGCGACGGCTATCGCCTCTCTCTGGCTGCGGCTTTTGAACTCGACCTCTGGCAGAAGTGGCAGTCCCGCACCCGGGCCGCGGACGATGAGCTCCGGGCCTCCCGGGAGGAATTGCAAGCCCTATACCTCAGCTTCTCGGCCCTCACCGCCGATCTCTACTACCTGGCGGTGGAACAGCGGGCCCAGCTGGCGCTCACCGACCGGACCATCGCCTCCTTTGCCGACACGGTCAACCTGGTGGAACGGCGCTATCGGGAAGGTCTTGTCTCTCCCCTTGATGTCTATCAGGCCCGCCAGAGTCTGGCCGCGGCGAAAGCCCGGCGGCCCGACTTTCAAGCGACTCTGGCGACCACGGAACACGCTTTAGCCGTACTCCTCGGCGACTATCCCCGGGGCGGAACGTTCGGCCATGTGGTGGTTCTGCCCGAGGCGCCGGAGGCCTTTCCTGCGGGGCTGCCGTCCCAGGTTCTGGCCAGGCGCCCGGACGTGGCCGCCGCCTTCCACCGAGTCAGAGCGAGCGACGCCCGGGTGGCTGCCGCCATTGCCGACCGCTTCCCGTCGATCAATCTGATTGGCGGCTGGGGAAGATCGAGCACCGCCTTCAGTACGGGGGATATCGAGGGAGAGTTCTGGACGCTCCTGGCAGATCTGACCCTTCCGGTCATTGACGGGGGACGCCGGCGGGCGGAAGCCGACAGGGCGAAGGGAGAGTTCCGGGAAAGTCTGGCCAGCTATCAGAAGACCGCGCTGACCGCCTTTCAGGAGGTGGAAGATGCCTTGGCTCTTAATCGAGCGACGGAGGAGCGGATCGTCGGACTGGAAGAGGAGGTGGAAGCCGCGGCGGGCGCCCTGCGCATGTCCACGGAGCGCTACCTGCAGGGTCTCTCCGACTACCTGCCGGTGCTCACGGCCCAGGCTTCCCACTTCACTGCCGAGAGTCTACTTTTGGCCGCAAGGCGACAGCTCATTTCCGATCGCGTCAGTCTCGCCCGGGCCCTGGGTGGAGAGTGGATGACAGAGGAAACAGAGAAGAGGCTCACTGCGGGGGATGGCGCGACGGGGGGAGTCCAGCCCCCTATCCCTGACGGCAGAACACAGGCCCGAAGAGTAATCGACTGAAGAGGACAAGAAGCATGAGTGCAAGAGAGAAATTGACAAAGATTCTACTCCCCATTCTGATCTTACTGATCGGATTTGGCGCCATGCGCTTTCTGGTTCTCGCCCGCCCGGCGCCTCAGAAGGAAGTTCGGGACAACCCCGGCCTTCTGGCGGAGGTCATGAGGGTCCGCGCCGGGGATCGGACGGTGGAGGTCACCGGGACCGGTACGGTGCAGCCCCGATGGGAGGCGCACATCACGCCCCAGGTCAGCGGCCGGATTACCCACGTGGACCCCAATTTTGTTGCCGGGGGTATGTTCAAAGAGGGAAGTCTTCTCTTCAAGATCGAGAATGTGGACTACAAGCTTGCCGTGGACCGTGCCCGGGCTGCCTTGGCGCAGGCTGAAATGGAACTGGCCCAGGAGGAGAGCAACGCCCGAATCGCAAAACAGGAGTGGGCGCGGCTGGCCCGGGATGAAACTGAAGTCCCCAATCCTCTGGTTCTTCGGGAACCCCAGCAGAAAAAAGCCCGTGCCCTGGTCTCATCGGCGGCGGCGCAGCTCAAACAGGCGGAGCTTGACCTTCAACGTACCAAGGTCACGGCCCCCTTCAACTGCAGAATCCGTTCCGAGGAGATCGATGTGGGGCAATACGTTCGTTCCGGGACAAGTATCGGCGTGCTGGCCGGGACCGACAGAGCGGATATCGTGGTCCCCTTCTCTCTCGATCAGCTCCGGTGGCTTCAGATTCCGAGGCAGGGTGCCCAGGCCGCCGGTTCGCCGGCAACGGTCAAGGTGGAAATGGGCCCTGAGATCTTCACCTGGACCGGGCAGGTGGTCCGCTCTCTGGGCGAGGTTGACCCTCAAGGGCGTATGGCCCGGATCGTCGTCGCCGTGGAGGATCCTTACCATATGCTCCAGCCCGTCGATGATGGCAAGCCCGATCTGGAGGTGGGGATGTTCGTGGAGGTGACCATAGAGGGGGAGGTGCTGAGCAAGGTCGTTGCCATTCCCCGCTCCGCCCTTCGCGATGATAACACGGTCTGGGTCGTGGACGATGAGGAGAAGCTTCGCATCAAGCCGGTGGAGGTCACGAGGCTGGAACGTGAAGCCGCTTTGATCCGGCAGGGACTCAACGAGGGTGAAAGGGTGGTTCTGACGGCCCTTCAGGGCGCAGCCAACGGGATGAAACTCAGGCCGATCGAACAGGGAGTCGAGCAATGAAGGGCGCAGTCCGATGGATGGCCCATAACCATGTGGCCGCGAACCTGCTCATGATCGTCCTCATCGTCGGCGGCCTGATCCGGGTTTCGTCGATCAAGCAGGAAGTCTTTCCCGAAATCAGCCTCGATACGGTTCAGGTGAGTGTGGCCTATCCCGGTGCCGGGCCGGAAGAGGTGGAAGAAGGGATCCTTCTGCAGGTCGAGGAGAATTTAACCGGGGTGGAAGGGATCAAGCAGATCAAGTCGGTCGCCAAAGAAGGGGTCGGTACGGTGAGCGCCGAGATTTATCCCGGTGAAGAGCCCGACATGAAACTTCAGGAAATCAAGAGCGAAGTCGACCGGATCATCACCTTTCCCGAGGATGCCGAGAAACCGGTCATCACCAAACTGCTCAACCGCTACGAAGTAATGTCGGTGGTGGTCTACGGCGATGCCTCAGACCGTGCGCTGCGAGAACGGGCCGAGTCGATCCGGGAAGAACTGCTCAGCTATCCTGAAATT
>CAMYMF010000068.1 GCA_947259355.1 uncultured Nitrospirota bacterium
CAAGCGATCCTGGCCCTCCCCATCGTGGTGGGGCTGACCGCCACGGCTATGGAAAGCATGGAGACCAGACTGCGTACCACCATTCTTTCCCTCGGCGCCGGTCGGCGACAGCTTTTTCTCACCAGCCTCTGGGAAGCCCGGCACGGTGTCCTGGCCGGTGCTGTCGCTGCATACGGCCGCGTCATGACAGAGGTCGGTATCTCCATGATGGTCGGCGGGAACATCAAATGGCAAACACGGACCATCACCACCGCAATCGCCCTGGAGACGAACAAAGGCCAGTTTGCCATGGGAATCGCCCTCGGTGTTGTCCTCCTGGCCATCGCCTTCGTTGTCAATCTTTCGGTTTCCTTGTTGCGCAGAAGGTCATCATGGTGAAAGATCCGATTTATGAATTAGATCGCCTGGAACAAGTCTACCAGGGTCGGCCGGTACTCACGATCGATCACCTCGCCATTGACCGGGGAAGTATCCTTGGGCTCATAGGACCCAACGGCAGCGGCAAGAGCACCCTCTTAAGGCTTCTCGGTTTGATCGACAAGCCGACCCGCGGCAGCGTCCGCTTTGCAGGCGGGCCGGTGGAGCCTTTCGCTCCGGAGGCACGGTCCAAAGTAACCCTGCTGCCTCAAGACCCCTGCCTCATGAAACGAACTGTCTTTATGAACATCGCCTACGGTCTCAGAATCCGCAAGCACGCCAATCACCTGGAGGATGAGGTTCACAGGGCCCTTGCTCTGGTCGGTATGGATCCCGACGATTTTGCCGGACGTCCCTGGTATGCCCTGTCGGGCGGAGAAGCGCTTCGGGTTGCCCTGGCTGCCCGTCTTGCCCTCAAGCCACGAGCCCTCCTCCTGGATGAACCGACCGCCAGTGTGGACGCGGCCAGCGTGCACCTGATCAAGGAAGCTGCCCTCTTCGCCCAGCGGGAATGGGGCACAACACTGGTAATCGCCAGTCATGACCGCCCCTGGCTCTACCAAGTCTGCTCAGACGTCGCCCATCTCTTCAAAGGACGGATCTTCGGTGCAGGAGAGGAGACCATTCTCTTCGGACCATGGACACGTTTCAGGGACGGCACGTGGGGGCAAACCCTGTCGGATAACCAGCGGCTGCGGGTCCCCGTGCCTCCGGAACCGGAAGCGGCCGCCGTTGTGGATAACATCCTCCTCGCCGCAAGGCCCGCCTCACCCTCACCCAACGTGGTCTATTTACAGGGCGTCGTCTCCCAGCTCAACCTAAAGAAGAAGACAGGCCGAGTCTTTGCGATCATTACCGTAGAGAGCCTCTCATTCACTGTCGCCCTGAGAGAAGAACAGCTGTCCCAAGGGGTGATCTATCCGGGCAAAATGGTCCACCTTTCTTATCGCCTTGATGGCATTCGATGGATATGAATCGCTGATGTTTCATTTCATTCCTTTCACTTCCGATCGCCGCCCTGAATGAGCTTCCCCAAGCCTCTTACTTCTCAAACTATTAATCTTATTGGATTTTTCATGTTCAGAGCTACCGGGACACGGACAACCGGCGGGCAAAAAAGGCCGAATCTATCGGCGTCCTTGAGAAAACAATCAGCCGATTTTCCGACTGCCCCGCCTTGTTGACTCGAGAACACCATTCCGCCTCCCTTTTCATTCAGGGCAACCCGTTTTTCAACCAATAAAAAATATTGCCGGATTTTGATAGTGGATGATATCATATAAAAAGAGTTACTAATGGCCGAAAAAGTCGATTTATATGGACTATTCTATTATGAATGACCGAAATTTTTCCCCATCGCGGCAAGAGCCTGACGAACTCCTAGAACCGATCGGTCACATATCTTTAACAGGACTCTTCTCTGAAACAAACCGGTGCACCAGAGAAGATCATGGCTCCATGACGGAAGGATGAGGACCAGGAGGAAAAGCATGGCGAAGAAACTGTCTGCGAAGCATTTTGATATGGAGCAGTTGGAGGCCCGCCTGATGTTTGCCGCCGATCTCGAACCGATCACCTTGGGCGCAGGCCTCCCCTACCAGAGCGGTCTGACCGAACTGCCGGCAATCGAGACCGACTTGGTCCCCAGCATCCTGGGACCCCGCCATGACACCACGGCACAGATTCTCAGGCACGAGGTCGTCTTCATCGACACCCAGGTTCCCGATTACCAGGACCTGGTGAACGATCTTCTCACCAACACCGACGATGAGCGTCATTGGGAAGTCGTCCTTCTCGACAACCATCGCGACGGCGTGGCCCAGATCACGGAAACGCTGGCCGGGCGGCAGGACCTCGAAGCGGTTCATATTATCTCTCACGGAAGCGACGGCGTTGTCCAAATCGGTAACACGTTGCTTACCAACCACACCATTGACGCTTATGCCGATTCAATCGAAGCCTGGGGACTGGCATTGACAGAGAGCGCGGATATCCTCTTTTACGGATGTGATCTTGCAGCCACAGAAGAGGGGCGTGCCCTCATTGACAATATCAGCGTTCTGACCGGGGCCGACGTGGCAGCCAGTGATGATCCAACCGGCCATGCAGCCCTTGGCGGCGACTGGGTGCTGGAATACACTATAGGCGGCATCGAATCAAATGTGGCCGTGAGCTCAGAAACACAGGCGGACTGGTCAAATGTGCTGGCCACCATCTCCGGCACAGTCTACGAGAAAGATTCACTAAATCCTGTCGCTGACGGTACGATCATTAGTCTTGTAAGGAACGGTGTAACTGTCGACACCGCCAGTACCGTAGGCGGTAACTATACAATAGATGAACCGCTCTCCGTTGGAGAAACCTTTTTAGTCTATATATCAGGCGGAAGTGAAAAAGGAACAACAGTCACAAAGTATGACGGAGGTAATCCCAATCTTGATATACACGGAGATGAAGTGATTATAGATGACAGTGATGACGTCGTGACTAACGTCGATCTTGAATATGCTTGGAATAATCATTGGGACTCTAAGATCGAATATGAAGTATTATCGGGTAATCTTGATTTTAAAGGTAAACGTCTCGTTATAAAGGGGGGTACTACCTTTGTCCCCGGAAGCGATATCATTGCAAAAGATATCATAGTTGATGGGACGGTCGATTCCGGTGGAAATACCCTAACCTCAAAAGATATATATTTATCTGGCACAAACTCCATATTTACAGCTGGTGCCGGTTCTACGCTTGACGTTAAAGGTCTTATTATCTCTGGTAATAACGCAATATTTACAGCCGGTGCCGGCTCAACAATTGAAGTCAACGGAGATTTTTTTCTCTCTGGTGATGACGCAGCATTTACAGCCGATCCCAGTTCTACACTTGAAGTCACGGGAAGTTTTGATGCCTTTACAGGGGGTGCCGGTGGCGGAACATTTTCTTCGCTCACCTTGTCTGGCCTAAGTTCTACATTTAACCCTGGCACTACGTCTACCTATGACGATATTACCATTGCTAAGAGCGGCGCTAATAGCGTTACGCTTAATAATAACCTAACGGTAGGTGGCGATCTTACAATCACAACGGGAGTACTTGATACCTCAAATTACTCAATTAACGTTGCCGGTAATTTCACCAATTCCTGGTTTGTTACTGCAGGGAGCAGCACCATTGACGTTGCCGGTGATTTTACCAATACTGATACTTTTAATGCAGGGAGCAGCACCATTAACATTGCCGGTGATTTTACCAATTCCTGGACTTTTAATGCCGGGACCGGCACCGTAATCCTGAATGGTGCAGACCAGACCATATCCGGTTCAACGACCTTCTATGATCTCACGAAATCTGTTACAAGTGCCGATACATTGACCTTCGGAGCGGGGGACACAATTACCATTGCTCCTGGGGGCACGCTGACACTGAATGGTAAGAATGCGGGACAGAAGCTGACCGTTACATCGAGCAGCCCGGGCTCGCAATGGCGGCTTGCGTTGAGTAATACCTCCATCAAAGCCCTTGACTATCTCGATGTATCCTGGTCGGACGCTACCCCTTCTGATATCACTCAAAAACCTGTCGATCCTGCCAATTCCACAGACAGCGGCAATAACACTTTATGGTTTGGCGCTGCCGTCAATAATTCACCAAGCTCGTTGGGAATTGCCGATGTCACTGTTAATGAGGGTGCGCTGAATACAGTTATTGACCTTTTTGCCACCTTTGAGGATTTTGAAGACGCTGATCCTGCCTTGATCTACACAATTGAGAGCAATACGAATCCGGGACTATTTACGTCCACGTTGATTGACGGGGTATTAGGCACCCTTACTTTGAACTACGCGCCTGCTCAGACCGGCACAGCCGTCATCACCGTACGTGCCACTGATACAGGCGGTTTGTATACAGAATCCACCTTTACGGTCAAGGTGAATGTCGCATCGGTGATCAGCTGGGATCCGGACAACAGCGGCGGAGGCGCCAATGACCAAGGATTTGAGACAACATTTTTGGAAGGTGCTGCGGCCCAGGCGGTGGGAGATCTGGACTCCAGCATAGTGGACCCGGATGACACGACCATGTCCACCCTGACCCTTACCGCAGCCGGTATCCTGGATGGTGCGAACGAGATCTTCACCATCGGCGGCAGCGCCTTTGCACAGAACGCGGATAAGACCGATACAGTAACTGTGGGCGGAACCGATTTTGATATTGCATACACCAGGGCAACAGGCGTGTTTGCCATCTCCAGGAGCGGTGGTGGTGATATGCCAATTGTTGATCTGAACACCCTGCTGCAGGGCATCACATACCAGAACACACTGGCGGAGCCGACGGACGGCGACCGTACCTTAAGCGCGGTCACCAATGACGGTTACATCGACTCTAACATTGCCGTGGCCACGATCAACGTTAATCCGGTCAACGACCAACCCACTACTACGGGTATCGCCGATGTCACGGTCAATGAGGATGCGCCGGATACGGTGATCGATCTCTTTGCGGCCTTTGCCGATGTGGAAGATCTCGATCCGGCCCTGGTCTATACGATTACCGGCAATACCAACGGAGCACTCTTTACGGCTACCCCGATCGACGGGGTGGCAGGCACCCTGACCCTCGATTATGCCCTGAATCAGTTCGGCACGGCGGATATCACGGTCCGGGCCACCGACACTGGCGGTAAGTTTGTAGAGACCACCTTTACGGTCACCGTGAATGCGGTTAATGATGCGCCCGTACTCGACAACACGGGAACGATGACTCTTACCAACGTGGTTGAGAACACGACGCCTCCCGGCAACACTGTGGCTGAAATACTCGTCAGCGCCGGTGGGGACCGAATCACCGATGTAGACAGTGTCGCTGTTGAAGGAATCGCTGTCATTGGTGTGGATGACACCAATGGCACCTGGGAATATTCCACAGACGGTGGTGGCACTTGGCTATCCTTCGTGGTGGATGCCGGCGTCGCCAACGGATCCACGAATGAAAAGACCGCGGTCGTACTTAACACCAACGCCTTGATACGATTCGTCCCCAAAGCCGACTACAGCGGCCCGGCGGGCAACATCACCTTCCGTGCCTGGGATCAGACCGACGGGCTAGCCAGCGGTACTTTCGGTGTGGATGTATCGATTAACGGCAACGATGCCCCCTACAGCACGGCAACAGAGACGGCTACGCTGAGCGTTGTACCTTCCGGCGGCGTTACGAATCTGGTCCCTCTGGGTCAGGGCACAGACGAAGACGTTGCCTTGGAGTTCTCTACGGCCGAAGGAAATGCCATCACGGTGAGTGACGGGACGGCCAGTAACTCCGTCCTGCGAACAACCCTATCGGTCACGAATGGGACGCTGAAGCTTGCGACTACAACAGGCCTGACCTTCGTGAGCGGCGACAACACTTCGACGGTTACCATCGTTGGCCAGGAAAGCGCCATCAACAATGCTCTCAATGGACTCGCCTTCACACCGACTGAGCACTACAATGGTGGGGCCAATCTACAAATAACCACCGATATGTCCGCCGGTCTTGAAGGTTACTACACCTTCGACAACACTGATCCGTTCGGGGACAGCAGCCCTGCGGGGGGAAACAATGGGACTCCCAATGGAGGCGTATGGCCGGTTACTGGTCCCATCCGAGGGGATGTGATGCGCTTCACCGGCACCGGCTCCGTAACGATCCCTGGGACGTTCGGCGATCCGTTGGATGTCACGCTGGCGGCTTGGGTGCGAGTCAATGTCAACACAAACACTGATGAAGTGATCTCTCTGGGAGACAACGTCGGGATCCGCGTGAACGAGGGCGGGCTTGGCATTAAAGGGTTCTTCTGGGATGGCACCGACTGGCAACAGACGCCCTCGAGCGTCACGATCTCGGGTGGCGGCTGGCACCACGTAGCATATACCTTCACAGACGGACAGCAGGCGCTCTATCTCGATGGGGTTCAGATCGCATCGTCCACCTTCTCGGGACCCATCGATTACGCTCTGGGAGCGAATACCGTTCTCGGTAATCATGGAACAGGAAAGCCCGGGTTTGGCTTTCACGGCAGAATGGACGAAGCTCGGATCTACAGTCGTACCCTGACAGCCGGAGATATCGCGAATCTCTTTCAGGAAAGGACAAGTGATACGGACAATGTGGCTATCACGGTCACGGAAGTCAACGATCCGCCCAAGCGCACCGCAGGCAGTATCAGCAATCTCACCGTCGCCGAGGACTCAGGCACTACCGGCCTTGGGCTCGCAGGGCTCGCCTACGGGCCCGGCGGCGGCACCGATGAGAGCGGACAGAGTCTGAGCTACACCGTCACGGCCGTGCCGCCGGCAAGCCTCGGCGAGATCGTCCTGGCCGACGGCACCACCGTGGTCAGCCCCGGCGTCTACACCCTGGCCCAGATTCAGGGCATGCAGTTCAAGACCGCACCCGACGCGATCGGCACGGCCACCTTCAGTTTCACCGTCACCGACAACGGCACC
>CAMYMF010000069.1 GCA_947259355.1 uncultured Nitrospirota bacterium
CCGCACGAGAAGCGGAATCTTATAGGCCGCGATCCCTCCGGTAACGCCGATGACCACCCGCATGCCCGTCAACATTGCCGCCTCGCAACACGTTTAAACATATCTAGTGTCCATCCGGAAATTACAACGGACACGAATTAGTTTCCAATTTGGAAATGCGCAATTTTTTCGATAAGCAAGGTCGCACAAGGGTTTACGACGAGGCGCACTCATTGTACGTCGAGGAAGTAAGCCCGCGGAGAACGCAGCTCATCGGGAAAAGGGCCATTTCCGGATGGAAACTACCTAGGAAGGCGCAGCGGCGGTTTCCTTCTCAGCTCGCGCTGCTTTCTCTTTCTCTTTGATGGCGCGCGCCTCGGCCTCCTCCTGATCTCTAACGCGCTGCTCCAATTCTTCACGAATCTTCGCCGCCTCCTCGGGATCATAAAAGGACACCTTCTCCTCCTCGATCTCCTGCAGCGCAATGGTGATCGGCTTGTAATACGGCGTCTCCACCAGGGGTTTGGCCCCTCGCATAAGCATCTTGGCCCGCTGCGATGCCACGTGGGCCATTCGAAACTTGCTCCCTTCGATCCCCGCTTCTGTAATTTTCAACGGAATTAAAATTGCCATACTGTTCCTCCCAGAAGTGCCTTTATGTGAAATAGATCGTGTCCATCGCGACGGCCTTCCGACGAGCGTCAAGCCATGCTCCGGTTTCCTGCACTTGCTAAACCCCCAAGAACTCCGCCTCGATCCAGCGGCGGTCCACCCGTTTCACCGAGCAGCGCTCGGCACGGAAGATGGCCAGCAGATCCTGAAGCGCCCGATCAAAATCGTCGTTGACCAGGAGATAGTGGTACTTGGCAAACTGGGCGATCTCCTTTTTCGCCTGTGTCAGTCGGCGCTCGATTTCCGCGACCGCATCGGAGGCTCTGCCAGTGAGCCGTGCGACAAGCTCCGCAAACGTGGGGGTCACCACAAATACGAACGTTGCGTCCAGGGCTGGCTGGGCCATCAGCTGCTGCGCACCCTCGGCGTCTACGTCCAGGATGACGTCCGAACCGCGTGCCTGAATCTCTTCTATCACACGTCTGGACGTCCCGTAAAGGTTTCCATGGACGCGGGCCCACTCCAGAAACTCCCCGGCCCGGACCATCTCTTGAAAGGTATCTACGTCTACAAAGTAGTAATCGTGCCCGTGCGCCTCATCCTGCCTCGGCGGGCGTGTCGTATAGGAAATGGAATGTGTTAAATTGGGAATTTGATTCACCGCTGCCCGGCAGAGGGATGTTTTTCCCGCCCCGGACGGCGCGGAGAGGACCACCAGGATCCCCCGATGAGTCGCGTGCGGATCACCTATCATGAAATGTAACTGAAGCCCTAATGAGATGTTTGCCAAAAGAAGGAAGCGAAAGGGAAGTACGATCCCTCAGAATCTCACAGATGAGCTTAATTGCTGATCAGGAACGACTCCGCCCGGTGTTTCCCTCAAAAGACTCCTTTTCCGCCTTCGAGAAAAACCGCTGGCTGATTGTCTCGGCCTGCACGGCGGAAAGGATAATGTGGTCACTGTCAGTGACCAGGATGGCGCGAGTCCTCCGCCCCTGCGTGGCATCAATGAGCTTGCCGGAACCCTTGGCCACCTCTTTGAGCCGCTTCATGGGGGCTGAGCTGGGAGTCACCACTGCCACAATGCGGTCCGCGATCACGACGTTCCCGTACCCGATGTTGATAAGATCTTTTGTCATAAGCGTCTCCCCTTTCGAAACTTATGAAGGCCACTGACTTCATGACACCCACTCACGACCAGTGAGCATCTTAAACCAAAGTCTATCCGCAATGCAAGCGCTATTCCACGTTCTGGATCTGTTCCCTCATTTTTTCGAGCTCTCCCTTCGAGGCAACGACCCACTGGCTAATTGACAGGTCATTGGCTTTGGAGCCGATGGTATTGACTTCCCGGTTCATTTCCTGCAGCAGGAACTCCAGCTGCCTGCCGTGGGGACCGCTGCCCTCCAGAAAGCTCCGAAACTGTTGGAAGTGACTCAACAGTCTGGAGAGCTCCTCCGTAATGTCGCTCCGATCCGCGAAGACGGCGGCCTCCTGAAGGAGACGGCCTTCGTCCCACTGTTCGCCAGGCAGGAGCGCCTGCAGCCGTTTGGAGAGACGGTCCCGGTAACCTTCGACCACTGCCGGCGCCCGGCCTGCAATCTCTGCCTGCAACGTTTCCAGGCTCTGCAGGGATTCGCGGATGGCCGTCCGCAGGGCGTCTCCCTCGGCCACCCGCATCTGATCGTGCGCCTCGAGGGCGTCCATCAGGCCTGGCAACAGGGCCTCCCAGACCTGCTCAAGATCGGGTGATTCCTCAACGGTTCGAAATATCTCCCGCTGCGCAAGAATATGAGAGAGATCCACCTCCTGGGCGATGCTGTACCGCTCCTTCAACTGTACAAAAATACGCAGCAGCTGGTCCGCCATTTGCTCATCGAGCACAACGCTGCGGGTTTCGCTGCCCAGGCGGGTGTCCGGATAACAGGCCACTTCCACCCGCCCTCGCTTGATCCGTTTCTTCAGCGCGTCCCGAAAGCGCCCCTCCAGGGAAACAAGGCTCCGGGGGAGACGATGCTGGATCTCACAGAAACGATGGTTGACGGAACGGATTTCCGTTGCCCATCCGCCGGATTCACCCCTTCCAAACCCGGTCATGCTCCTGATCATCCTTGATCCCTATTATTTTCGTATAAAATGGACAGATTATAGATCAAATCTCACGAGTTGTCAAATAAGTTTTCCCTTTACAACGCAAATATAAGACTTTACACTCTATTTTCATGGATTCTTTTGTCATAAAAGCAATCGCCGCCGAATTGGCAGCCGGTATTCACCACGCCCGCGTAGAGCAGATTCTGGAAATACGAAGATCGGTCTATAGCCTCTGCCTGCGGAGCCGAGGCCGGAAAGAACTGCTGCTTCTTTCGTGCGACCCTGCACTGCCCGGCGCGCATCTGCTCACAAAACCGCCCGAAACGGCCCCCCCCTCCTCGTTCTGTCGCGCCCTGCGAATTCATCTGGTCCGGGGGATCCTGCGTGAAATAGACCTCCCAGATCTTGAGCGGGTCCTCACCCTGAAAATTGAGCGTCGCAAGCCCTCAGGCCTGCTCAAACGTTATGCTCTCATCGTCGAGATAATGGCGTCCCGCAGCAACATCATTTTGACGGACGCGGACAGCGGCCGGATTCTCGACTGCGCCAGGCATGTCGGCTCCAATCAAAACCGCTTCAGACAACTCATGCCCGGAAGGCCCTACGTGCCCCCCCCGCCCCCCCGTAAGCTGCACCCCCGATCCCTCGCGGCCGAACAGGTGCCCGAGGCTTTTTCTTCTGAGCGGGCAGCAGAAAAATGGCTCGTGCAGCAGGTGCGGGGCTTCAGCCCACTGCTGGCGAAAGAAGCAGTCCATCGGGCCGCCGATGCCCCCCTGTCCGCCGTCCTTCGCGAGATGCTTGCCGCTTACGACCAGGAGCGCTTCGAGCCCGCCCTCTACCAGGACCCCGCGACGGGCGCCTGGATCCTGTCAGCGCTCCCGCTGCGCCATCGGTTACAGAGGGAGCGCATCGCCGTCAGCAGCATGAACGAAGCTGCGGCCCGACAGCGCGAGGAGGCCGAAGGCGGTCAAAGGCTCACGGGCCGGAAGAAACCCCTCCTTCAGGTTGTACAGAAGGCGCTCAAGAAGACAAGCGCCCGGATCGAACACCTGTCGGAGGATCTGGCGGCAACTCGCGAACTGGAGGCCGTCCGACAGGAGGCCGAATGGCTCAAGGGCAACATGCATCGCCTCAAACAGGGGATGCATGAGGTCCACCTGAGTGATCCCGCTGGCCAGGCCGCCCCTGCGATCACCGTCCAGCTCGACCCAACCTTGTCGCCAGGGGAGTCCGTCCAGCGTGCATTTCAACGGTATCGCAAACTGCAGCGAATGGCGGTGATTGTCCGCGAGCGGCTCCGGGAAGCCGCCGAAGAGGGCGACTATCTCCACCAGGTCCTGGATGCGGTGGAGAGAGCCGATGCACCGGAGGTTCTCGATGAAATCAGCGAAGAGCTCTCAGCCGGCGGCTATCTGAAGAAGACCGCGAAGACCCGGCGGGCCAAACGTGCCGCGCCGGCACCGCCGCTCTGCTTCCGATCGTGCGAGGGGCATACGATTCTTGTCGGGCGCAACAACCGCAACAACGACCGCCTCGTGACCCGTCTGTCTCGCGGTGACGATCTCTGGCTCCATGCCCACCAGATTCCCGGCGCCCACGTGATCATTCGCAACCCCCAGCGGCAGGCCATCTCCGAGGCCGTCCTGAGGGAAGCTGCACTGCTGGCAGCGTATCACAGCACGGGGCGGCGCGACGCGCGGGTCTCCGTCGATTACACACTGCGCAAGTACGTGCGCAAAGGTCCTGGGTTCCGTCCGGGGATGGTAACCTTCACCCACGGCAAAACCGTCACCGTCACGCCCGATGAAACCCTGCTTCCGAAGCGCTGCGATTCCTGACGGGAACCCACCCGCGATCACGGGTACAAGCCGCGAGCCAGCATGGCCTCGGAGACCTTACGGATGCCTTTGATGAGGGCTGCCGTCCGCATGCTGACCTTCTCGTCCTGGGAGATCCGGTGAACCTCATCGAAGGCGCGGGTAATGATCCGCTTGAGCTGCATCAGAATCTCGTCGATGTCCCAGAAGAAATTCTGTAGGTCCTGAATCCATTCAAAATAGGAGACGATCACCCCACCGCTGTTGGCCAGAATATCTGGAATGAGCAGGATCCCGCGATCGTCGAGAATGCGGTCCCCTTCAATGGTGGTCGGGCCGTTGGCCGCCTCGGCCACAAGGCGGCACTGAATCTTGTCGGCATTCCCCTTGTGGATGGTTCCGGCCACGGCGGCGGGGACCAGCACATCGCAGGGCACTTCCAGCAGTTCTTCGTTCGACACGACATCGCCCGCCCCATAGCCGGCAAAGGAGCGGTCCTCCCGGTAGCACCGCTGCAATTCGGAGAGATTGAGGCCTGCCGGGTTGTAGACGCCGCCTTGACTCGTACTCGCAGCAATGACCCGCCCACCCAGTTCTTCAACGGTGGCCGCCACGTTGGCGCCGACATTGCCGAAACCCTGGATCGCAACCGTCGTATCCCGCCCGAGGCTCATGCCCATGGTTTCCAGGGCCTTCGCCATTGCATAGACCACCCCCCGACCGGTCGCCTCCCGCCGTCCATGGGATCCCCCGATGACCAGGGGCTTGCCGGTTACCACACCGGGCACCGCGTAGCCTTTCTGCTGGCTGTAGGTATCCATCATCCAGGCCATGACCTGCTCGTCCGTTCCCATGTCGGGGGCCGGAATGTCCCGCTCGGGGCCGATCACATTGACCAGCTCCGCGGTGAAGCGTCGCGTCAGCCGCTGCAGCTCACTTCGCGTGAAGGTGTGCGGATCGCAGGAAATCCCGCCCTTGGCACCGCCCAGAGGCAGCCCCACGAGCGCGGACTTCCAGGTCATGAGCATGGCCAAAGCAGCCGTCTCGCCCACGGTGACCTCGGGATGATAACGCATGCCCCCCTTGAAGGGTCCCAGCACGTCGTTGTGCTGCACACGGTACCCCGTATAGATCCGCACCTCACCGGAGTCCATGCGAACGGGTATGGTGATGATGATGGAACGGTCCGGCATCTGGAGCCGATTGACCACATTGGGGTCCAGGCCGATTCGTTCGGACACTTCCAGAAAGCGCGCCCGCACACTGCGATAGATGGGGCAGTCCCAGATGGCATGACAGGCATTGGACATGATGACACCCTCCCGGCAATGAAATTGAGATCCATGGTATACGAACTGCCAAAGGCAGGCAAGTGACGGAAATAAAAAGACCTTTGTGGGTCCATGCGCCTATGCTATAGTTTTGTTTCACGCCAGCTTCTGTTCGGCGCCGACACTGAGAAAGCATGAACTCACTGGAACAATTCGAGCATTCCGTGCGCCGCCATCATCGCTGGAATATTTACGTCGGCTGGCTGGACGGGATTTTTTTCGCGCTGGGCGCGAGCCTCATCTCTCACATCACCATCCTGCCCGTCTTTTTGCGGCTCCTGACAGAGAGCAAACTGGTGATCGGCCTGGTCCATACCTTCACCATGATCGGCATCTTCCTGCCGCAGATATTCTCCGCCCACTACATCGAGTCCATGCCCCTGAAGAAGGGGGTGGTCATTGGGGCAGGTGCCGTCATGCGTCTACCCTGGCTGGTTCTGGCACTGGTGCTTCCCAAGATGGTCGATCTGCCGCCGCCCTTCCCAGTCGTCATCTTCCTGATGCTCTATCTCGTATTCACGACGGGCTGGGGTCTGGTGATCCCGCCATGGCTCGACATGATCGGACGGATCATTCTGCCACGCCGGCGAGGCGTCTTCCTCGGGATGCGCTTTACCTTGGGGCGCGTCGCCGCGGTGGTGGGCGCGGCCGGTTCTTTCTTTCTGATCCGCTCATGGCCGTTTCCCTACAATTTCGCGCTCTGCTTCGCATCGGCTTTTATCATTCTGAACATCTCCCTTTTCTTCTTTGCTCTCACACACGAAGTACCCTATCCCGTCACCAAACAGAAAAGCGGGCTGGGCCATTTCCTGAAATCCCTGCCGGGGGTCCTGCAGCGCGACCGAAACTTTCTCTTCTACAACATCGCCTTCGCCCTCATCGCGTTCACCAATCTGACGCTTGCTTTCTATTCGGTCTACGCCGTGGAGCGCTTCGAGCTGCCAAGCAGCTACGCCGGTATCTTCACGCTGGTCTTCATGGCTTCCCAGGGGCTCACAGGGATCCTCTGGGGAGTCCTGGGCGATCGC
>CAMYMF010000070.1 GCA_947259355.1 uncultured Nitrospirota bacterium
CGAAGGATTCCATCGCTACAGCGATCACCTGCCCCGGGAGGTGATCTTGCTGGGATTCCCGGGTGCCGGTGGGGGATGGGAGGGCGACGATCTCGTCTTTATCGATGGTGACAAGCCGCACCAGGAGGACGGCAAGCTGTACATCGGTGAGCTCGACGGGAAGAGCCGCGAGCGGACAACGCGGATTCGAGACCTCTTCGAGGGGGCGGGGATCAAGGTCAGCCTGGTTGAAGTGAAACATATCGACCTGCCCCAGGAGATGCAGCGAGCCATGGCCAAGCAGGCCGAGGCCGAACGGGAGCGACGCTCCAAGGTGATTCACGCGGAAGGTGAATTTCAAGCGTCGGCCAAACTGGCCGAGGCAGCGGGAATCATCGAGGCGCACCCCGTGGCGCTGCAGCTGCGTTACCTCCAGACGCTGAGTGAGATTGGCAGCGAAAACAACTCGACCACGCTGTTTCCCATTCCCATCGACTTGTTGAGACCCTTTCTCGGTCGCAAAGAATAGCGGGCCGCGAAGAGGCCGCAGCCATCGATAGCGCCTCGGCACGGCCGAAGCCCCACGAAAGGAGGCAAAACATGTCTGTGGAAAGAGGGCTCGTTATCTGGACGCTGTCGCTCTGTATTCTCTGCCTTGGATCGCTACATGCCGCGCTGGCCCACGACGATGACCGCGTGGCCACCGAGCAGGGGGCGGCGACGCCTGAGACGAGCGAGGTCTCCGTCACCGTCCCCGCGGATGACTGGGGTCTGCGAGCGGAGAATGTGGTCATCGCCCGGGCGGTGGAGGCGCGAAATCCGGTGGGCGTCGGCACGGTTTTCGCCGGTGACGCGGGTCAGCTGTTCTGTCACAGCCTGATCCTCGGCGCCGAAGGGCAGACCACCGTTCATCATGTCTGGTACTGGAACGAGCGGAAAATGGCGGATGTCCCGCTGACAATCCGTTCCCCCCGGTTTCGGACCCACAGCTCCAAAAAGATTCTTCCCCATTGGACCGGCCCCTGGCGGGTGGAAGTGGTCTCATCGGATGGGGAGCTTCTGGAAAAGGCGGCGTTCGTCGTGCAGTCACCGGAGACGCAGGCCCGGTAGACGAGCGCGTCTTCCGACGGGCGCCGGGTGCCTTATCCGGCCTCGTAATAGACTTACTCGTGCAATATTCGGGCTAGACCTCGCGGGTCTCTTTCTTCTTGCCGACGGCCGCAGGTTCGGGCGCCTGCAGGGCGGCGGGTGTCTCGTCTCCGTCGTCGGGTTTCAGAATCACCACACGGCGCGCGTAGGGAATCTCGATGCCCTCGCGATCAAAGGCCGCCTTGATCAGCTTTCTCAGATCCCGCTGCGCCTGTCGGTGTTCGCCCGGTTTCACCTTGGTAATGGTCCGGATGAGCAGTTCCGATTCTCCAAAATTCTGCAGGCCGCGCACGATGGTGGTCTCCAGCACATTGGGATTCTTCTCCTTGAGCGCACGGCCCGCCTCTTCCAGAACCCGGAAGACGTGGTCCAGATCGGATTCGTAGGCCACCCCGACCTCCACGATCGCCCGGGTGTGCTCCTTGGAATAGTTGAGGATCTCGCCGATTTGACCGTTTCGCAGAATGTGCAGGGGACCGTTGGGGTTGCGAATACGGGTGGTGCGAATGTCGATGGCCTCCACCGTCCCCCGGGCCGTGCCGGTTTCGATGAAGTCCCCCACGAGGAAATGGTTTTCAAACAGGATGAAGAAGCCCGACACCACATCGTTGACCAGGTTTTGCGCCCCCAGACCGATGGCCAGACCGACAATCCCGGCACCGGCCAGAATGGGGGTGGGGTTGATTCCCATTTCATTGAGAACCATGATCCCCGCACCAAAATAGATGCAATATTTCAGGATGCTGCGGATGAGTGGCACAATGGTAAGACGCCGCTGCTGCTGCCCGCGGGAGAGATCCTTTCCCTTGAGCAGAAGTTCCTCGACGGCGAGATTGACCACTTCGATGATCACCCGGGCCAGAAAGACGATCCCGATGATTCGGACGATGCGCGGTCCATAGGCCGCCAATTGAGAAATGAATTCCACCTGCATGACGACCAGCGTCGCCACATAGACGTAGATGATATACTCCAGCGAGCGCTTGAACAGGGGAATGAGCTCCCGCAGCCGATCATAGAACCGCAGCAGATTTTCGGGACGGGAGTATTTTCGGCTCAGTGCATCGAGGCTGTCGATGATGGCGTCGATGCCGCGCACCAGGAGCCGCCCGATGGCGACGATGAGATAAATCTTGAGGGCAATGGCCAAATAGGTGGGGACCGCCGCGGGAAACTGCAGCGCCCTGGCCGAATAGACCAGGACGAGAAGCCAGATTGTGTTGACGGCAATCCGATCGAGAGACGAGAAAAAACTCTCAATGCTTTCGTTGTTGGCGCGGATCTGTTCGAACGCCTTGGCCCGCTCCTGCAGGTAGGTCAGAAGGCGATGAACATAGCGCAGGCCGACGGTCGCCACGATGACCAAACCGATGACCTTGCCCACGCCGATGGCGAGGCTCGTCCAGAACCCCGGGGGAATCCGCGCGATCCAGCCCCGGGTTTCCACGAGAAGATCCTTCTTCTGATAAAGAAGATAACCGTTGGCACCGACCACGAGAACGCAGAGCGCCGCACAGAGCAGAATCAACATCCACTTGATATTCTTGCGGATCGTCTCGGCCTGCGCCTCACGCTTCGCCAGCGCGGGCGTGCTCGCAAGACGTGCGAACACCACCCGGACGATCAGACCGAGTAGCGTAAATCCCACGATGAGAACGCCCACTTCACCGCAGATAATTAAAATGTCCGACAGATGCTTTTGAAAATCCATGGTCCCCTTCTTGCCCGACGCGGTTGGGGGGGCAGGACAGTCGGTGCACAAGAACAGGCTGTATGGAACATTTGTTGCTCGGCATGCTGGCCCCGATACCTTACTGAGAATTGCTCAGGATTGCAACTGCAGCGTGCGGCCCGCTCTACCAAAAGCCGCCCAGATCCGCCCCCATGGACATACCCGCTTCCGAAAGGTTCTCTTTAGCGCCACCACTTGAGCCTCACAACGGGAGCTGGGCTAGCCCGAATATTGCATGAGTAAGTCTACTACGAGGCCGGATAAGCCGCCGTATGCGGCGTTGCAGAAGAATTTCCTGACTTCGAAATATTGCAATATGTCTTCAGCCAGAAAACTCTCTGCGCCTTGCCTACGGCGCTTCTTCGGCCCCTCATCACGACCACTCATGCAATATTCGGGCTAGAGGGTATACTCTTTCCAGTCGACGCTGGGAAGGTGAAAATCCATGAGGAACTTCATGAGGTCGGGCCGGGCGAAGTAAAGAGGCTTTTCCCCCTCCTGCTCCGCAACCAGGACCACCGGCAGACCGTCAAAGAGGGGCAGCAGGGACTGGGCGGTCTGGATGGCTTCCTCTCTGTTCGCCAGCACTTCCGGTGCGACCCGAACAATGCCGAAGGTCTGTTTGCGGCCCCGCACAATACCACCCTCAAAGCGTTTCATGGCTGTTTCCTTTTTTCAGACACGGCGGCACAAAAGCATGGGCGGGCGACACGCGCTGCCCATTATCCGTGCCGCGCGTTCTTCTCCAAGACGCGCCGGATGGCCTCGGCCTCTTCCCGGACCACGCCCAGCCCGCACTGGCGGATCTTCTCCGAGGATGACGGTACCTGCTGGCCATCTATCACCCAGCGGGGAACCGGTTTTCCCCGGGCCCGCAGCTTCTTCTCCAGGAGCCGGAGGACCTCCGGCGAATGACGGTATCCTCACCCGGAGAAGTTCTGCGCGTAGCTCACCGAAAGCATCAGGTAAATGATTCCGTAGAGGGCACCGATGGCCAGGATCCACGTGAGAAAGATCAGCATGATGTGCTCTGTTTCATCCGCTACAGCACCAGCGTTTCACCAATTCCCAGGGGATGCACGCGAATGTCCTCGGCTTCGGCCTTTTGGACAAACGCCTCCGCATCCGGTGCGAGCACTGGAAAGGTCCCGAAATGCATGGGAACGACCGTGTGGGCTTTCAAAAAGCGCGCCGCATGCAGGGCATCCTCTTCGCCCATGGTGTAGTTGTCGCCGATGGGCAGCAGCGCGAGGTCGATCCGGTTCAACTCGCCCAGCAGCTTCATATCCGCCATCAAACCTGTATCCCCCGCGTGGTAGATGGTTTTGTCTTCCACCCGGATCAGATAACCGCAGGGGTTTCCCGTGTAAATCATACCGTGCTCACCGGGATAACCGGAACCGTGAAAGGCGGGCGTCATTTTCAGCGTACCGAACCGGAACGCGTGGCTGCCGCCGATGTGCATGGTATGCACATGCTGCGCCCCCTGTCCCTCGCAGAAAACCCCAAGCTCAAAGGGCGCCACCAGGATCGCCCCGCATCGGTTGGTGATGGCCACGGCATCGCCCAGATGATCGGGATGCCCGTGGGTCACCAGCACATAATCGACCGTCACCTCCTCGGGCCCCACGGGAGCACTGGGGTTGTCCTTCAGGAAGGGATCGATGATGATCCGGGAGCGTCCCCCTTCGATGAGGAAACAGGCATGGGACAGATAGGTCAGCTTCATCATGAGCCTCTATAAGATTAAGCCTCGTCCCCTACCGGGGGCGAAGAGAGACCAGGACGCTTCTCGGTGTCGGCCGACGATGGGACCGCCTCACGCGGATGCGGTCAGTGTCAGAATCTTCTCGAGAACCTCCCGCTTGTTCAAGGCACCCCCTGTCTTGCGCTCGATCAACGCAGAGAGCTTCTGCACCTCCGACACCGAGGGAGACCACGAAAATTCATTGCGGTAGCGCCGTTCCTTGAAACGGCGTGCCGCATGGACCACCTTGGCGTTCTTCTTGACGCTGGCACCGGTGAGTACGGCCAGTTCTTCCTTCAGGGCGGCTCGCTTCTCGCGAAACTGCGGGTCCACGGCGCCTTGGGGTGTGAGTTTGCAGCGTCGAAAGTCGATGGCCCGCACGTCCATCTTCCCCTTCTGCTCGCTCCCTGCCTCGTCCAGGCAAACCAACGCCACCCGGATCATCTTGCCACCATGTTCGGGGAAAGCGGAAAAATCCTCTTCCTCCATCATGCGCGGATAGATCTCACTGGAAAACTCCCGCCACCGCCCATCCTGGCCAAGAAGAAATGCCATGGCCTGCCTGGACTTTGCCAAAACGAACTCCTTTCCCTTGGGCTGGCGCTATTATACCCCGTTCAGCGTTTTTTTCAAGGGCTTGCATTCCGGCCCCAATTCCAATATGGTGTGTCGAGTTGCAGCACGTTGCGCGGCTCACCGGGCCGCGTATCGGTCTTTTGCCTGTCGAAGCAGCGCAGGGAGGTTGCTTGTTTCTTCCGATCAGTGACATGCCCAATCCCCGGGGCACCCCCGTGGTGAATTACCTCCTTCTCGGGGTGAACATCGCCGTCTACCTCCTGGTCGCCCTTCCACTGAGCCGTGCCGCGGTCAATCCCAATGACCCTGCCCTGCTGGAATATGTGCGGGCCGTTCCCCAGTACTGGAATATGCCGCTATCCGAACTGTTACGGCGCATCTCCGCGTACGATCTCTTTGTCTTCTCCCACGGTTTCAAGCCTGCAGCCCCTTCGCTGACGGATCTGTTTGCGTCCATGTTTCTCCACGCCGGCTTTCTCCATCTCGCGGGCAATATGCTTTTTCTCTGGATCTACGGCGACAATGTGGAACACCGCCTCGGTTCCTTTGCGTATCTGCTCGTTTACCTCGCCACCGGCATCGCGGCCACCGCCTTCTTCACGGTGTTTCGCCTGCAGTCGATGGTCCCCATGATCGGCGCATCCGGAGCGATCTCGGGGGTGCTGGGTCTTTATTTCCTCTGGTTTCCCCGCAATAAGGTCCAGGTGTTTGTGGTGCTCTTCCCCTTTTTCGTTGACACCATCCTGCTGCCCGCGCGACTCGTTCTCGGCTTCTATCTCGTGGTGGACAACGTGCTGCCGTTCCTTTTCGCCTCCGGTCAGGGCGGCGGTGTGGCCTATGGCGCGCACATCGGAGGCTTCGTGGCGGGCCTGGCCATTGCATTCGGTACGGACCGTCTACCGGAAGTGATGAAACTGGCCGGATGGCGCTCGTTCTGGAGCGGGAAAGTGGACGCAGCGAAGGCGCCCCCCGATAATTCTGTCGTCTCGCCGCGAACGGTAGAGATCCACGAACGGATTCAGCGGGGCGACCTGCAGGGCGCGGTCGCCGCGTACTTCTCACTGCCCGTCTCCCATATGAAGGAGAATGCCCTGCCCGGTGACCGGCTCCAGATCGGATATTTTCTGGTCAAAGAGGGGCATTACCCGGAGGCCCTGTCGGTCTTCAGACATTACATTTCGGACTATCCCGCCGGCCCCTCTCTCGACCGCGCCTATCTGGGCGCGGGCGTCGTCCTCTATCAGGGTCTGGGGCAGCTCACTTCGGCCTACCAGTATTTCCTGTCTGCCCTCGACGTCGATCCCGACCCTGAAATTGAAAAACAGGCACGGCAATATCTGGCAGCCATCGAAGCCCGTCAGAAGCGCAGACTGAAAAGACGCTAATCCGCTGTGGCGCGAGCCTTGCAGGCCCCCTCCGTCGGATCGCCCCGCAATCAGGACAGGTCCAGGTGATGTTGTTGCAGGTCATGCCCCAGAGGTTTTCCTGCATACAGACGCTGCACATCATGAAACCGCAGGGACAGTCCCAGCAGAAGGATACCGCCTCTCCGCAGGCGACACAGGTACAGGCTCTGCGGCGCCGTCTGCGACGTTTCGCTCGTGGTTCCTGCTCCATGGCGCCCCCCGGGAAGCCATTCCATCCAACGCCGTCCTGAAATCCGATCCACCGGCAAGTCCCGAAAGCCCGGTGGCTCTCAGTATACGCACTCTGCGGTTCTCTGTCCAGATCCACTAAGGGGCCCATCGCCTGTCGCAGGACATGGCCCGCCCCGGCAGGGCGCGGCCAACTTTCCCGTCGAAGAAAGGGTCCCACGAGGCTCGCCGACCCGTTGGACAGGCCTGACCAATAGCCGATCATTGCATTTAATGGTATAGTAGCCCTACTCGCAAGTCGCCGGGCCGTGTCCCGGCCAGCGAGCGCGAGGACGGAAAGAGAATGCAGATTGACGGCAGAGGGCAGGACGTTTCAGTTTCCTACGAGCGCCTCAAACACGTACTCACGAAGGAAGGGTGCACCCTGGAGGATTTTATAGAAGTCCTGGTGGACAGCGAAGGCTCCGCCAAGAAAATCAATGTGCTTGCATCACTGGTGGGCTATGAGACAACCATCAGCAGGACCACCGACGGCTGGTCCCTGCGGGTCGATACCCGTCGTCGGCGTTGTACATAAAGCATCTGCTCGGCGGGACAGCGGGACCGCCTCTTTTAAGGGATCGTTCAGAACGGGGGTAGGGCATGGAAAACCGCAAAGTGATACGGGAGAACGTTTTGTTCTCGTTGCACTATGTTCGCGAGGAGGACGGTGCCAGCGATGAGTGCCGGGATGCCACGGTTATGGACATCAGCGAGCGCGGCATTCGTTTTGAAACGATCGAAAGACTCCCCGTCGGAACCACACTTAAACTGACCTGCGATCACGATGAGAAGCCGCCGGAAGGACACACCGTCAGCGATAAAGGGGTGGTGGTGTGGAGCATTCAGCCCGAACCAGGCGTCCCCCTCTTTCTGGTCGGTTTGAAATACGTCTGAACCGGGGCGTGGCCGGCTGCGCCCTTTGATTCTGCCCATCGCGCCGGCTGAATCAACGATCGCCGGTTGCAACGCTGTTGAGCCCTTTGCTCTTGTAGTGGACCCCCGATGTCGCCACATCCGAAATCAGCAAAAAGACACCTGCCAGCAGTAGGGTAACACAAAAGACGCCCAGGGCGAGTTTCGGACTTCGAAACATCAGCAGACCGAAGAGCACCGCCAGCGCAGCGCAGGCGTAAAGATTCGCTTGGACAAAGGCGACGGCCGTCTCCAAGAGCAAGTTCAGGTCCATGGCCATTCCTTCTGCGCGCCCGCAACCGTGGGGGACGGGCGTGAATGATGCGCGTACAATCGATTTACCGACCGGATATCATCGAAAGCCAACGGGGAGTCCCTCCGCTTTGGTTTCTGCTCACATGATAGCACAGCCCTCCCAGGGGCGCCAAGAAAATGCGCAGCGCCGAGCTGCGACACCTGATACATCAGATTACGTAATAGTTTCAAATTACTGTATTTTAAGCATTTTATTCTGATAGACTATTGCAATCCTCTTCGCCTTCAGACCATAGAGTATCCCCTCCTTCTGATTGCGGTCGTTGTACTGGCCTGCCAAACCGTGCTATCCTGAACGTACCTTCAATCAGGATCAGCAGAAGATCGCAAGGCCCAGCGGCGGGCTCTTGCACCCGTGCACCGGACAAAGCAACGCCCCAGCGGACCGGATACATCATGGGACATCAACTGGACAGACTGATCGGTCGTCTGTATCAGCGGGCGCGGATCGTTCATTACCGGGACGATCTGATCCCGGAGATCGATCTCATCGGTCCCATGATGCTTCCGAAAGTCTGCGTGGTGCGGGCTCTGGTGGATCGGATGCGCCCCGGCCAGCGAATCGTGCTGAGAAGCACCGACCTGGAGATGCCCTGGGAGATGGAGCACATGTGCAACCGCCTGGGTCACGAACTGCTCGAGGTGGGTCGCGAAGGAGAGATGTACTTCTTTACGCTGCGAATCCGTGGCGCTGACGACCGGCTCCCCACCCAGGATCCCTTTACGCTGGACCTCAGCCCCCAGGCGGTCATTCAGACCGTCGACATTACCCCCGAACGGGAACCGTCGCGGATCCGCGCACACGCCGTTTCTCTGCCAACGGGCCGAACAGCCCTGAAAGCCAAGAAGCCATAATCCGACCAGTCCATTCTTTTTGGTGCCACACACTGCGAGCGATTGGAGCGCATCACTATTTCCTTGGTTCTCTCCTCATTCTGTGATATAAAGAACAATCGTTACCCATTCCGCCGGGAAAAAATATGACGATTCGCGCCCTGGAAGAGCAGTTCGAACCGCAGAAGGTTTCCGAAATTCGCCGCCTTATCAAGCAATACGAGACGCTGCGGATGCGACTCAAAGACGGCTCCGCCGGATACCTCATCTCCGGTATCACCCGCTCGTTGGAGACCGGCATTATTCTCGGGGCGCTGAGCATCTCCTTTTCTTTACTCGAGATGTTCATCCACGATCTGGTTATCTTTCACGAGAAGCGAAAAGACGCCAATGGAAGCGATGCCACCCCGTCCGTGCCTCCGCTAAAAACCAGCCGGCGGCAACTTCCCTTTGAGCGATACGTGCAGGAATTCGTTGACGAAGCCTTTATCGAAGCCGCCGATGGCGAAGCGCTTCTCAAGACCTATCGCCGCATTGGCATCCCGCTTCACCACATCCTGTCGCGCCACATCGGCCCCTTCTCTAAGATGATGATCGCAGGCGAACAGGGACTCCTGGACCGTTTCCTCACGAGCCGTTTCGGCGATTTCCACCAGACAGAAGAGATGATTGAGGACCACGCCACAGACGCCATGCGTGTGATTGTCTCCTTCATAATCAAGTACCAGAATCACGGCGCCACCGTCACGAGCTAGCCCGGATATTGCATAAGCAAATCTACTGCGAGGCCGGATGAGCTGCCATATGCGGCGTTGCAGCGAATTTCCTGACTTTGAAATATCCCAATATGTCTACAGCCAGAAAATTCTCTGCGCCTTGCCTATGTTGCTTCTACGGCCTCTCGTCACGATCACTCATGCAATATCCGGGCTGGCCCTGATGACGCCCCGCAACCCTGCCGGCAGCCCAGGGCGAGACTCCGCGCAGATCCGCTTCCATTTTTCTTGGACGGAGAAGGGTCTCCAGGTGCTGCACACCCCGGCCCCATTGGAGTCCTATCGCCTTCCGTCCCTGCTGCAAAGAAGCCTGGGGACCGCACGGAAAGAGCAGGAAGCGGCGATAGACCTGGCTGTCTCGGAAGCGCTCATTCCCCTGGGCACCATCGCCAACAGCCTGCAGCGAGCCCCTTGGGGCACCCTCAACGTCAACGTCGAACCCGGGCCCGACCGGCGGCTTCGGGTCTATCTCTCCATCTCGGATCTCACCTTTCAGGCTGCGTCCGATGAGATCGGCGTGGTCCTGCGGCGCAACGGCACCCTGGTGTCCCACGGGCACTTTGTCCGATGGAGCTACCACACCCCGCCCCTTCGCCCGGCGGGATACCGGATCACGCTGCACCATGGCAACACCCTCCTCATCCGCATATCGGTGGAACTCGAGGCACCGTCCAGCGGGGGCTAGAGCCCGTAACCGATCAAAGCTCCAGCGTCTTGATGGCCCGTCCGCCGAAATAGAAGAGAAGCGCACCATAGGCTAACATGACGGCCAGCGAGACCGGAGGCAGCCCGGCACCGGCGGTGAGACTGCGCAGGGCCACGGCGGCGTGCGTCAGCGGGTAGACCATGATGAGCGAGGCAAAGGGCTCGGGCATCTGCTGGGGCGGAAAGAAGGTCCCTGAGAGAAAGGCCATGGGAAGGATGATAAAGCTTGTGAAGTTGGTCATGTCTTCGTGGGAGCGGGCGACCATGGCCGCCAGCACCCCGAGGGAGGCAAAGATGAAGCAGGTCAGAAAGAGCACCAGCAGGAACGGCACACCATAGCGGACGCGGGCGTCGAGAAAGAGACTGATGAGCATGAGCAACCCGGCGGAGAAGAGCCCCTTGAAGCAGCCCGCCAGCACCCGTCCCAGGGCGATGGACCAGGGCCCCACGGGGGAGACCAGAATCTCCTCGATGGTGCGG
>CAMYMF010000071.1 GCA_947259355.1 uncultured Nitrospirota bacterium
CAACGTGCTGCTCGCGGAGGCGGGGCTCCAGCAGTCGGACATCGATGTGATCAACATGACCGCCGGCGATGCCGGCAGCGCCTTCGTCTCCGGCCAGGTCGACGCCGCGGTCACCTGGGAGCCCTGGCTGACCCGCGGCAAGCAGGCGCCGCACGGCCGGCTGCTGGCCGACAGCTCGCAGAAGCCGGGCCTGATCACCGACGGTGACCAGTATGACAATGCCGCTTGTGGCGACCATGCGCCCCACCTCCCGGTGAAGTGATTCGCTCTGATCCCCAAGCTCGACCATATCGCCCAGCACGGCGATGTTGCGCCGCTTTCCACCGAGCCCTTCCAGCGTCCCGATAGCCGCAGCAACGGACCCGGGATTCGCGTTGTAAGCATCGTTGATAACCACCGCACCGTTGGCGAGCACCATGGTTTCCCAGCGCATGGCCGGGAAATCGCAGATTTCAAGCCCCCGGGCGATGTCCTCCATCGGCCTTCCCAGAGCCCGGGCGACAGCGGCGGCGGCCAGGGCATTGGCGATTTGGTGCCTGCCGGGCCGGTTCAGCTGAATCGTTTTCCGGTCTTCACCGTTTCTCAGGCAAAAACGGCTCCCCCTTTCACCGAGAATCTCGATCGCATCGGCGGTCACATCGGCCTCCGGCGAGAAACCAAATGTGATGGTCTTCCCGCAAACCTCCTCGCGGAGCGCCAAGACCCGGGAATCGTCACAATTCAACACGGCCCATCCATGTGCCGGAAGGTCTTCGAGAATTTCCCCCTTGGCACAGGCCACGTCGTCCAGAGTCCCCAGGTGATCCATGTGGGCCGCCGACACATTGGTAATGACCACCACTGTGGGCTTGGCGATCTCCCGGAGCCTCCGGATCTCTCCTGCAGCACTCATCCCGAATTCCAGAACCGCGACCTCCGTTCCCCGTGCCATTTTGAGAAGGCTGAGGGGTACCCCGATATGATTGTTCAGATTCCCCGACGACCGGAAAGCCCGGAGTCCCACGTCAAGGATGGCGTAAATCATTTCCTTCGTCGACGTCTTGCCGTTGGTTCCCGTTACCGCCACCACCGGGACGGTAAAGGTCATCCGATGGTGGTGGGCCAGATCCTGCAACGCTCTGAGGGTATCGGGCACCACGATCAGGTCGGCTTCGTTGCCCGGAGCGTTGAACCGGCTTTCCCGCGACGGCTCCCATCCTTCACGGACCACCATGCCCGCCGCCCCCTTTTCCAGGACCGATTCGGAAAAACTGTGACCATCAAATCGATCGCCCCGGATGGCAACGAAAAGCTCCCCCTCCTGCACCGTTCTCGAATCGATGGACACGCCCGAAAAACGACACCGGTCGCTCCCCCGGATCAGTCTGCCCCCTGTGGCTTCCAATACGGTCGAAGTCATAAACACCGTCTCTTACCTTTTTTCGATTTGCCTGCGGGCCCGCACGTCAAGGGCGCGGCGGGCCTCTTCACGATCATCAAAATGAATTTTCTTCTCCCCCAGAATCTGGTAGTCTTCGTGCCCCTTGCCGGCGATCACCACCACATCCCCGTCACCGGCTTCATCGATAGCGGCCTGAATGGCGGCACGTCGGTCGGCCATCACCCGGGCCTCCGACGACTTCGCCTCTCTCACGCCGATGAGAATATCGTCGATGATGCCAGCGGGATCTTCGGTTCTTGGATTGTCGGAGGTGACGATGATTATATCCGACAATTCCGCGGCGACTCTCCCCATGAGCGGCCGCTTCCCGCGATCCCGGTCTCCACCGCACCCGAATACCGTGATGATCCGCCCGCCGCAGACTTTGCGCACCGCACCGATCAGGTTTCTTAAGGCATCGTCGGTGTGGGCATAATCGACCACCACCGAGAAGCCGGGCCCCGAAACCTTTTCGAAACGGCCCGGAATTGCACGGACCCCGGTGATGCCGCGGATCGCCTTATGTACAGGGATTTTGAGACCGTGGCCCACGGCCGCAGCGGTGAGAATATTGACTATGTTGTGATCACCGCACAACGGGGATTTCACGTCCACCGTCCCGTCGGGGGTCTCCATGGAAAAGGAGAGACCGTCCATGGTGCTGATACAGTTCCGGGCCGAAAAATCGGCAGGCTCCCTGACGCCATAGGTGACCACGGGACCGTCCAGTTCCTGCGCCAGCCGCTGCCCCCAGGGATCATCCATATTGATCACGGAGACGCCGTCGTCCTTGCCATAGGCGTCATCAAAGAGCCGCCGCTTGGCCTGATAATAGTCCTCCATGGACGGATGAAAATCGAGGTGATCCCGGCTGAGGTTGGTGAACACCCGAACATCGAAGCGGCATTCCTCGACGCGCCCCAAAGCAAGAGCATGGGAGGAGACTTCCATGACGCAGGCCGCCATTCCGTCATCGGCCATGTGCCGCAGGTGACTCTGCAGCTGAAGTGCACCGGGGGTCGTATTGGGCGCAGGCAAGATTCGGCCGGCGATTTCATAACGCAAGGTCCCGATCAGACCGGTGCTCTGGCCCGCCCCTTCCAGCAAACCCTTCACCAGCAGTGAAACCGTTGTTTTGCCGTTGGTCCCGGTGATGCCGATAACCGTCAACTCGTCACAGGGATATCCATAGTAACAGGATGCCACCCGGGCGAGCGCCCTGCTGCTGTCGGGCACCTTGACTTCTGCAACAACGGGGAGATTCAACGCTTTTTCCGTGATCACAGCCGCGGCGCCCCGATCGACCGCATCACGAGCATGGGCATGCCCATCGGTGCGCGTCCCCCGAATGGCAACGAACAGGCAGCCGGGGCCTACTTTTCGGGAATCGTCGGCAATACCCGTAATTTCCATCTTCTCCGATCCTCTCGAGAGACGCGCCTCCGGAAGCACCGACAGGATGCGGCTCAGTTTCATCAGCCACTCCCCTCGATCGCCGAAATGGGGGCCTCGTTTCCCTCCCCGAGCGTCAGCCTCAGCTCCGGCGCATCTTCCGGAACCACTTTGAGATAGCGGAGCGTTCTCTCGGCGATTCTCCGAAAGGCTGGAGCTGCAACATACCCACCGTAGTAGAGTTGCCCCTGAGGTTCATTGACGATTACAACGAGGGCAATCTCCGGGTCGTCGGCGGGGACGATCCCGACAAATGAGCTGACATACTTGGTCGTCGAGTAGCTGCCCAGTTTAACATCAAACTTCTGGGCGGTGCCGGTCTTCCCCGCGACTCGAAACCCCGGAACCTGGGCCAGGGGCGCCGTTCCCTTGTCTTTGTCGACCACCGACTCCATCACCCGCATCATCTTGGCCGCCGTCGCTTCCGAAATGACCTGGGTGACCGCTTTCGGCTTTCTTGCCAGAATGGTCCTTCCTTCCGGTGAAACCACCCGGGATACCACATGGGGCTGGAGCCGGCTCCCCTTGTTGGCGATAGCCGCCGCCGCAGTCAGAACCTGAAGCGCGGTCACCGAAACTTCCTGCCCCATTGAGAGAGAGGCCCTGGACAACCCGGACCAGCGCTTCGTGGAACGGAGCATACCGCGCGATTCGCCGGGCAGATCGATTTGGGTCTCTTCACCAAACCCGAAATCCCGGATGTATCGGTAGAAATCCTTGTTCTTGAGACGTTCGGCGATCTTGATGGCGCCAATGTTGCTGCTGCGCTGCAGGATCTGACGTACCGTGAGCCACCCGTACTCATGGGTATCGTGATACACCGTATTGTGAAAACGGTAGGCACCGTTCTCGCAAAAGAAGATATCCTTAGGTTTGACCACCCCCTGGTCGAGCGCCGTGGCCAGGGTGATCAGCTTGAAGGTGGATCCGGGTTCAAAATTCTCCTGAATGGGGCGATTCCGCCGATTCCTGGATCGGTAAGAACCGAAGTCATTGGGGTCAAATCCGGGGTAGGAGGCCATGGCCAGGATTTCACCGGTGTAGGGCCGCATCATCACCGCCATCCCCGATTCAGCCTTGCACTGTTCCACGGCCCGTTTCAATTCCACTTCGGCAATATGCTGAATGACGTTGTCGATGGTCAGGACCAGGTTGTTCGCCCCCCTCGGCTTGACGTACCCCTCACCGTCCATCATGATATTGCGCCGTTTGGCATCGACACTGGCCACGAAGAGCCCGGGCTTGCCTTTGATATAGGCGTCGTACTTGTACTCCAGTCCTTCCAACCCTTCGTTGTCCATGCCCACAATTCCCAGCAGTCCTGCCGCGAGGGTCCGGTGAGGATAGAAGCGCTTGCTCTCATAAAGGGCGTGCACCCCCTCCAGGCCCGACGCCTCCAACTTCTTCAAGATGGCCGGATTCAGTTTCCGCGCGATCCAGACAAACTGCTTCTTCTTCCGAAGACTCTGGAGTACCTCTCTTCTCTTCTTACCGGTCATTTTCGCAATCACCTTCGCCGTAGCCGGTTTGTCTTTTATTTGGGGAGGCACGGCGTAGAGGGAGATGGTATCAACACTGATGGCGATCTCCCGCCCCTTACGGTCGTAGATGGTACCCCGTTTCGGGTCAATGGTCACGGTTCGCTTGTGCTGTCTTTCAGCTTTGTCCCTGAGCTCGGCATGTTCGAGAATCTGAAGCCGGTAGAGTCGATAGACAACGAGGGCATAGCCAAAGGCAAACACAACCAGAATCAGGTATGCCTTGATCCGGTAATGATCTCGAAAGATATTTCTCATAAGAGTGGCTCTAAAGTCGATCTATTTCGCATAGACGATCTGTCCCTTTTCCGGGTGCTGCATCCCGAGCTTCCCGCCGGCCTCTTCTTCCACCTTGTCCAGAGAAATGGACGTGTTGTATTCAAGGAGGAGATTGCGATTAAGCTGCGCAAGACGGCCGTTCTCCTGCTTGAGACGCTCGATGCCGGTGCCTACCTGCAGGTAATGCATCCGCTCCCAAACGGCAAAAATCCCGACCAGCAGCGCAAAGACCACAACAAACAGAAAGGGAAGCCGGACTCGGATTTTGACGTGCTTCTGTTTGGAAAAGATATGGACCTTCTGCGGCCTCGTCAGAACCCGGGTTTCCATAAACCTCATCCTCCCCCCAGCTTTTCGGTGATTCTGAGCCTGGCGCTCCGGGATGCGGGATTGGCCCGCACCTCCTCAGGCGCAGGGCGAATCGCCCCCCGTGACACGATCTTGAGGAGGGGAGACTGCCCGCAGGCACATACGGCAAGTCTCGGCGGGCAGGTGCACCCCCGGGCCATCTGTTGAAAGTACTGTTTCACAATCCGGTCCTCCAGGGAGTGAAAAGAAATAACGCAGAGCCTCCCTCCGATTCTGAGCAGTTTCACCGCAGCTTTCAAACCCTCCCTCAGTGCATTCAATTCGTCGTTCACGGCAATTCGGAGTGCCTGAAAAGCCCGGGTGGCAGGATGGATCTTGTAGCGTCTCGCTCCCGGCAACGATTTCTCGATGATCATCGCCAACTCCCTGGTCGTTTGAATCGGTTTTTTTTCACGGGCCCGCACAATGGCCTTCGCAATGGCACGCCATCGCTTCTCCTCACCGTAAGTGAGCAGAATCTTACCGAGGCTCTCTCCCTCTTCCCGGTTCACAATATCCTGAGCCGTAATGCCCGGCTCCCTGCGGTTCATCCGCATGTCCAGCGGCGCATCGACCTGAAACCCAAATCCTCTTTCCGGCGCCTTGAGCTGAAGCGTCGATATGCCCAGATCCAGGAGCACGCCGTCCACCCCGTCGATAACGGCCTTTTCCATGAGCGCTTCCAGATGACGGAGGTTCCCGTTGATCAGGATCGCCCGACTGCCGAAGGGCGCCAGCCTCTGGCGCGCCGCCTCGATGGCCTCGGGGTCGCGATCAATCCCAATCAGTCTTCCATCGGGAGATGACCCTTCCAGAATTTTTATCCCATGACCGCCACCGCCAAGAGTACAGTCGATGTAGATCCCTCCGGAGCGGACATTCAACGCCTCCAGGCATTCTTGCCATAATACCGGCCGGTGCTCCATATCCCCGCGACATCAAGCTTGCCGCTCCTCTCGTTTCAGGTTTGGTGCCCTCCATCCTCCTGGGGTCTAATGGATCGTCGCCAGATTCTTCCCGTGGATGACAGCAATATCAAGATTGGTGACCTGCTGCTCTGCCCGGATCGCATGAATGCCGCTGCTGAAATTGGTAAAATGCTGGAAATCCTCGTAGACACCTACCCACTGGAAGAGGGTCTGCAGATAGCCGCTTATTCCCGACAGGGCAAGGCGACCGCCTGCGGCACGCTGCTCTTTGGCAATCCGAGACAGCCTTTTGAGACCAAGAAAATCGACGTGATGCACGGCACCCAGATCGAGAATGGAGAAGGCGTACCCCCGGGACCGGTAGCGGGAAATGATATCGCAGATCCGCTCCATATCGCCGAGAGTGATGTCCCGGTCCAGCTTCAGGATCATCACTTTGACCTTCTCTTCCGGTGGTGCCAT
>CAMYMF010000072.1 GCA_947259355.1 uncultured Nitrospirota bacterium
GCCTTCGGATCGTGCGTGACCATGATGATCGTTTTGCCCAGGTCCCGATTGAGGCGGTCCATCAATGCCAGGATCTCCTGGGCCGAGACCAGATCGAGATCACCCGTGGGCTCATCGGCCACGAGGATGGTCGGGTCTGTGACCACGGCCCGGGCGATGGCGACGCGCTGCTGCTGACCCCCGGAGAGCTGACCGGGGATGTGCTCCATCCGATCCGAAAGATTCACCAGACTCAGGGCCGTCTCAACGTGCTCCCGTCGCTGTGCCCGGGTGAGCGGGGTGAGAATCAGCGGGAGCTCCACATTTTCAAAGGCGCTCAGCACCGGGATCAGGTTGTAAAACTGAAAGATAAATCCGACGTTGGATGCGCGCCAGCGGGCCAGCTCGGTCTCCGAAAGGGAAGAGATCTCGATGCCGCCGACTCGCAGCAGTCCCGCATCCGGTTTGTCGAATCCTGCGATGAGATTGAGCAACGTCGTTTTGCCGGAGCCCGACGGTCCCATGAGCGCCAGGAATTCTTCTTCCGCGATATCGAAGGTGATATCCTCCAGGACCGGAATGATCTGAGAGTCCCGCCGATACGATTTATAGAGTCCGTCGATTTCCACAATGGGATTCTTTGCGTTCATCTATTTTTCCGCGACCTTAATCGGGTCGCCGTCCTTCAGTGCCGGTGGCGGGTTTAGCACGACACGCTCACCGGCGGTCACGCCGCTTTCAATTTCTACCAGGTCACCCAACGTTTGCCCCAGTGCAATCGGTGTCTCCACGACGTGCTGGTCTTGGACTCGGTAAACTACCTTCCTGCCAGAGCGCTCCACGACGGCCCTTGGACCCACGACCGTGCGGGGGGAGGCCTCTTCGGGAGCGACAGCCCTGGAGAGGAACGCCACTTTGGCGCTCATCTCCGGCAGGATCCGGGTGTCCAGTGTTTCGAATCGAACCTTGACCAGCACGGTGGCCTTGCTCCGATCGGCCGTCGGGACGATCATGTGTAAGCTGCCGGGATAACGTTCTTCTCCCAGAGCATCCAGTTGGATTTCGCAGGGCTGACCAACCGTCACGGTCGACAGATTCGATTCGGAGACGTCGACTTCCACCTGCAGGGAGCCCATGTCTGCGATGGTGACAACCGCAGCCTTGGCATCCGCGGCAGCACCGATGGGGGTGACGATGTCGCCGATGTCAGCGTTTTTCGTCAACACCACCGCATCAAAGGGTGCTCGAATGTAAGTATAGTCCAGGGCGACCTCGGCGGCTTTCAGGGCAGCATCCCTTGCCCGTTCGGTGGCCTTGGCGCCTGCCACGGCCGCAACGGCCTTTCGGTGCCGAGCCTGTGCCACGTCCAGGTCCTGCTGTGACGCGAATCCCTCCCGGATGAGCCTTCGGATTCGGTTCAACGACAAGGCTGCATCCTCCAGCTCCGCCTCGGCCTGCGCCACATTGGAGCGTGCCACGCGGATATTTGCCCGGGCCTGATCTCTGTCGGCTTCGGCATCGGCATTCTCCAGGCGCGCAATGATCTCGCCCCGACGGACAGCGCTTCCTTCCTCGACGCTGAGTTCCACGAGCCGTCCCGTCACCTTGGAGGCAACGGCCGCCTTGCGCTGCGCCACCACATAGCCGCTGGCATTGAGCAGGGTAAAGGTCTGGGAGGGGAAAATCGTGGAGACCGTCGCCACTTCAACTCTGGAGACTCGGGCCAAGAAACCGAAATAGTAGAGGAGTCCTGCTGCCATGAGCAGCAACACGATGGCGGCAGTCAACATAGAGCGTTTCGATCGTTTCGACCGGACGGCCAGTTCGGTCTTGTCGATCCTCAGTTTCGAAAGGTCCTCCTGGGGCATGGGAATGGCCTCTTGCTCCGAAATGGAACTTCACTCAGCGCGCATCGAATGACGAATAGAGACGGCCTTTCTTGCCAAAGTCTCCATAAGATAGGGCAGAGATCCCGTTTGCGCAACTCAAAAAGCGAATGTTTGAGGTGGTTTAGCCGTTGAATAACCGATATATGACGTCAAAAAAAAACAACAAGCACGTCAACTTGACAAACAAAATAACATCTGGTTTAATGGGCCGATAATCTATGATTTGCGACCGGAGAGGGGGATATGGCATCAATAAATGGGGACAAGGAATTAATCGGTCAGATTTTGTCGGGGGATCCCGAGGCTTTTGATTCTCTATTTTCATGTTATTTTTCAAAGATTTACAGTTTTGTTTCCCGCCGCGTTGTCAACCGGAAACAGGCGGAGGTGCTCACCGAAACAATCCTGAGCGAGGCGGTCAACGCCTTTGACCGCTACGATGGCACCATCTCCCTGGATCGCTGGATGTTCCAGATCACCGGAGAAGTCCTCGATTTCCAGAAAAGCATCGTTGACGACAGGATTGCCGAAGCCATCTAACCCGAATATTTGAGCGATTCCACTTCACGCCAGTTCGACGTGTGCAATAGAGATTTTGCTGCGGAAGTCCCCCCGGGCAGGCCCTGATCCACCTCTGTATGGTTCACGCCTCAAAGTCATCTTGTTTGTCATTGACTCCTAAGACCCTCCTCGTCTGAACGTATCCAGAGATAGCCCCTGCAGATCCCGGCAGAAGCGTCATGATTTTGGATGATAAAATATTGTCAATATGCACGAGCCGTATTAAAATTGAAGGGAAAGTAGCCGTTTTTCCTTCAAAATATCTCTTAAATCGAAGGGGCTCACGTGTGTGGGATAGCGGGCGTTGCGGGGAGGAGTGATCCATCGCTGGTGGCGCAAATGTGTCAGAGCATGCGGCATCGCGGGCCGGACGACCAGGGAATTTTCGACGACGATCAAGTGACGCTCGGGATGCGGCGCCTCGCCGTGATCGATCTCGAAGGCGGGCGCCAGCCGGTCCACAACGAAGATGAGTCGATCTGGCTTGTCTTCAACGGCGAGATCTACAACTACCGCGAGTTGCGTTCCGACCTGATTGCCCGGGGGCACCGCTTCTACACAGACACCGACACCGAAGTGATCGTCCATCTCTACGAGGAGCACGGCGAGGGATGTCTGGAACATCTGCGCGGGATGTTCGCGATGGCGCTCTGGGATCGCAAGCGAGAGAATCTCTTTCTGGCCCGTGATCGACTCGGGATAAAGCCGCTGGTCTACGCTTTCGACGGGCACCATCTCCTCTTCGCGTCCGAGATCAAGACCCTCGTCGATGCCGATGCGTCGCTGAACGTTTTCAATCCAGAGGCGCTCAACTACTTTATGACCTATCTCTACGTGCCGGCCCCACTGAGCATGTTCCAGTCGGTGCGGAAGCTTCCCCCAGGGCACATTCTTTCCTACCGTCGGGGAAAGCTTCAGCTCCGTCCCTACTGGAACCTCAAGGACGCGGTTCAGAAAGCCGGTGCCGGGGAAAGGCTTTCCGAGAAAGACTGCTTGGAGCGGGTCCGAGAGCTTCTGATCGACGCGGTCCGGATGCGCCTCATCAGCGACGTGCCGTTGGGGGCTTTTCTCAGCGGGGGGCTCGACTCGGCGACATTGGTCGCGCTCATGTCACAGTTTGGAACCGGTCCGGTGAAGACCTTCTCCATGGGTTATGCAAAGGCCGATGCCAGCTTCAACGAATTGGCCGATGCGCGTCGGGTGGCCGATGCCTTTGGGACGGACCACCGGGAGTTCATCCTGAAGCCCGATGTGGTGTCCTTGCTCCCGAATATCGTGAACGCCACCGGCGAGCCCTTTGCCGATTCCTCTGCCATCCCCACCTATCTCATTTCTCGGGAGACACGAAAGCACGTGACCGTGGCCCTGAGCGGCATCGGGGGCGATGAGGTTTTCGCCGGGTATCCCCGGTACCTGGGAGCCCGGCTCTCCGAGTGGTACGCTGCGCTCCCGCACTGGGCGCGCCGGCGGGCACTCCTGCCGCTGCTGAATCGGGTACCCGAATCCACCAAAAGCCGAAACATCGGCGGATGGATGCGGCGTTTTGCAGCGGGGGGGCTGAGCGATCCCTTTGACCGCTATCTGCAGTGGATCTCATTCTCCGGTCCCCAATTCAGGCGGAGGCTCTATGACGATGCCTTCCGTGAGGCGCTGGGGACCGTGGATATTGCCGCGTACCACCGACCGCCTTTTGCACAGTTTCGGGACGCGGACTATGGCACCCGCGTCATCAGCCTCGACCTGCAGACCTATCTGCCCAACGATCTTCTCGTGATGGGCGATACCCTGGGGATGGCACATTCGCTGGAGATTCGGGTCCCCTTCTGCGATCACAAACTCGTCGAGTTTGCTGCGGGCCTGCCCGCCTCGCTCAAAATGAAACACTTTCGCCTGAAGCATCTCCTCCGGAAGATGGTGAAAGACATGTTGCCGCCGGAGATCTTGCACAAGAAGAAGCAGGGATTCATGGTGCCCATCGGTGCCTGGTTCCGGGCAGAACTTCGCACCTATCTGCACGACACCCTCCTGTCCGAGCGCGCACGGGCGCGAGGGATCTTCAAACCGGCCGAGGTGGCGCAGCTTCTGCGGGAGCATACCAACGGGAGCCAGGTTTGGACACACCAGCTCTGGGCGCTTCTTACATTTGAAACGTGGTGCCGGCTGTTCCTAGACCGGGAGCAGGTTCCCATGGAAGCACCGGTCCTGAGTGGGGTCGGCTGACATGACGCAAAACAAAGCCCTCGCGCACCCGGCGCGTATTCTGGTGGTGAAAGCCGCGGGGATCGGCGATCTCATCCTGGCCGTGCCCGCCTTGCGCGCGCTGCGTCATCGGTTTCCCGAGGCAACCATCGATCTTCTCGTGACGCCCAAGTGCGCCCATCTGCTGGCGGGCTGTCCCTTCGTGGACACCGTGCATCTCCTTCCGACAAGGGGCATGCATAACCGGATTGCTTTGTCGCAAACGTTGCCGCTGCTGCGAATGCTCTGGCGCCTTCGCAGACAACGCTACGACCTGCTGATCAATCTCTACCATCTCTTCTCCGGCGCGGGCGCGCTCAAGGTGCGGCTGCTTTGTCAGGCCATTGCGCCGAAGGCCGCCATCGGTCGCGACACCAATCACCGCGGACCGTTCTATGATGCGTCCGTTTTGGATTCCTGGGAGGACCCGGCCTGGGCGGCACGTCATGAGGTGACACTCAATCTCGATGTGGTCCGACTGGTGGGGGCCGAAGATCCGGGGGAGGGCTTGGCATACTGGGTAGGCGATGAGGCTCGTGTCCGGATTCTCTCTCGCCTGGAAAGCCTCGGTGTCTCGGGACACAGCGTCCCCCGTGTCGTGCTCAACCCCGGCGCGGACGCACCCTACAAGCGTTGGCCTGCGTTACATTTTGGCGAATTGGCGGACCGGCTCATAAGGACCCATGCTGTTCAAATACAGTTCACCGGCGGACCAAACGATGGGCCGGTGGTCGAGCGTATCCTGGGTGCAATGACCCATGGAGAACAAGCGGTGAACCTGGCCGGACAGTTGACGCTGGCTGAGCTCGCGGTCCTGCTGGAAGCGTGCGATCTCATGGTGACCAACGATACGGGCCCCATGC
>CAMYMF010000073.1 GCA_947259355.1 uncultured Nitrospirota bacterium
CTTGGTTTGCGTCGGTGAACGGTTCTTGCCTTTAACCAGATTTGGCCTTTCTCCGCGAACTTTGCGACCTCCGCGGTAAAATAGCCTTTGACTTTCGCCTTTAACCTGAAGTGGATTTCCTTTGCGCCCTTTGTGTCTTTGTGGTGAGTCGCTCTTGATCTTGTCTTTCGACTAAAATTGCCTTTCTCTGCGCCCTCAGCGGTAAAATGTTTTTTTGTCTTTTGCCAGGAAGAGCCTTTGTCCGCGGTCAATCCCCCTGCCGTAAATCTGCTTGAGTTTTTTGGCAAAGATGTATAGCATTGAGATCACTTGGTTTTTGTCCGATCGGATGGAACAGCCTGCGGGCTGACATCTTTGCACAAACCTTCCGGGTTGAAACGACCATGGCCATCGAACCTCAGAACCTCCGGGGGAACCTGGAGGCGTTTCGCTTTCCCGATCTCCTGGTGCAGCTCCACCATCTCGAGGCAAATGGCATTCTCTCCGTTTCGAGCGGTCCGGTGACGCAGCAGATCTTTTTTCGCTCGGGTCTGCCGACAGCCGCCCGATCCAATGTCCGGTCAGAGCGACTGAGCGAACTGCTGCTCGCAGGCAGGGTGATTACCGCCGGGCAGCTTGCTGAGGCACAGCGCCTGCAGCAGGAAAGTCAAAGCACGGTCGCTTCCGCACTTCTCGCCCTGGATGCCCTGTCCCGGAACGATCTCTTTGTCTGGGCAAGACGGCAGTTCGTCGGGATCGTATTGAGCCTCTTCAGCCGAACGGAAGGTGACTATCGCTTTGATGAAAATCAACTGTCCGGCGACCGGTACTGCTTCGAAGTCGATTTTCCGGCGTTGTTGGCTCTGGGAATCCGCTCGATCACGGATCTGCCTCTGCTGCAGGAGATGCTCGGTGATTTGGATCAGGTTCCGGCACCGACGAATCGCTTCCCGGAGCATCGCCGCATCACCTTCAATGCCGATGAACTGCCGGTGATCCGCCGGATAGACGGTGCTCGGTCCATTGGGCAGATTGTCGACACCTCGGGCGCAGACCTCCCGGTGGCTTTCAAAACCCTGCTCATATTCCGTTATCTCGGCTTCATCACCATGACTGTGGAGTTTCGCGAAGAGGAGATGGTAGAGACAACTGCTGAGATGGAGGCCAAGCCCGCGCCCACGGCCAGCCTCGATGTGGAAGCAGCGATTGCGGGGGACGATTTCCTGGTCCCACCGACGATGATTCCACTTTCCCATGTTGAGGCTGCCGGGGCGATCTCATCCTCGGATGATGATCGGGAGCAGGAGGGGTCGAAACCGCGAGAAGCGCCATCCGCCGCCGCCCTCGCCGCGCAGCTCAAATCGGTGCAACCCCAAAAGGGAGGATGGCTCGATACACTCATCGGAGAGGCGGAGCAACCCTCGGGGGGGAGGGGAATCTACGAGGCAGTACCGGAAGCAGAGACGCCGAAACCCAGGACGCCTGACGCCCATCCGTGGGCGATCGGCGCGCCCGGAGCCAATCCAGAGAGGACGGAGCCGGCGCCTGCAGCGACACCCCCAGCGACAGCGATACCTTATGACACGCCGCCCCGGCGAGGCTTCCCGTGGACGTTCACAGCAGCAATTCTCATCGCGGCCCTCGGGATCTCCCTCTTGGCTTTCACACCGTGGGGTGCTGAAATCCGGGGCCGGCTCTTCGCCGAACACGGTCGAAAAGCCTCCATCGCGCCCCTTCCACCACAGTCGGACGAAGCCGGAACTTCCAAGCCGCAAGACGAGCCGCTCCCCGCCGTTCCGCCCGAATCGGAAAAGGCAGTGTCCACCGCGCAACCAGTTCCTTCCCTGGCAATGACCGAGAATACCCAGCCTGCACCACCCCTGGAGGAGCGCGCCATTGCTGCCCCGGCACCACTTCCAGCGACTCCCGAGGTGCCACCGGCCGAAGAGAAGGATACCGAGTCTCTGTCACAGCCACCCGTGCTCGCCGCCTTTGAGGCGCCCCCGCTATCGATGCCGGTAGAAGAAACTGAGCCCGTCGAACCGGATCCGCCCGGCCCTGTTGCGGCAGAGAGCGTCGCCCCGCAGCCCCCTGCGCCGGAGCCCGTTGCCGATCTGTCGCGGGTGCTCGACCTCACCCATGAAACGGGGGACAATTTCGTGCGGGTGGAAGTCACCGTCGACCGTCCCATCGATCATGGCAAATACCTGCTACCCGAACGGAACATCGTCTATGTCAGTCTGCGAAAGACCCACCTGCCCCGCTCCTTCTATAACATCTCCTTTCGCGTCGAGAGCCAGCTGGTGCGAAACGTCCGAATCGCCCAGTTCGATGAGAACACCACCCGCGTCGTCCTTTTCTGTCGCGGGCTGCCCCAAGTCTCGGTCGTCAACCGGGAGAACCCGTACCGGGTCGTGCTGCTCGTCACACCCGAGTAAAGGCGAAAAGCTTTCATTACAGGCACAAAGGGCACAAAGAAAGGCACTTGTCGGTAAAAAAAGAAACCGAAAACCAATCTTACCGCAGAGAACGCCAAGGTCGCGGAGAAAGGCAGTTCCGGTTAAGGGCAAAAAACCTAGAACCATTTCACCGCCCGCTCGTTCTACTCGCTAGGCACAAAGGACACAGAGAAAGGCACTTCTCGGTAAAAGCAAGATTCTTTTACTACCCACCGCTCACTGCCCACCGGGTCCCATTTCCAATTTTCAAATTGCTATTTCCTGCGGGGCGGGCTGGCTGTTATTCGGAGTGGACGACTTTGCGCTCGGCGGCCTCGCCGATAATCTGCTCGTAGGAGGCGGGGGTTATGTCATATTTGTGAAAGACTTCGAGGGTGTAGCGATCGAGGGCAAAGCGCTTGTGGCGGCTGCTCCGATCGGTGTCTTGCGGAAATTTGGCCGCCGCTTCCTTCTGTGCGCGCGCTTCGGCCCGGACCATCTCTTCATACACCTTCTTAATTGTTTCTTCACCCAGGTTTGCGCCGGTGTTATTGATGGTGATCTGTCCCAGTTTCCGGTAGATGTATCGATAATCCCCGGAGAACATTCGGATCTCGTACCAGTCTCCCACCTGCCGAATGAACTTGAACCGATCGCCCTTCTGGGCACTGGCCACCACCCGGGCTTTCTTCGTCGGGGCCGATCGGATATTCACATTGTGTCGAGAGACTGTCAAATAGGAGTCAATGGCACCGACCGGAAACGTGCCAAGCAGGAAAGAACACGTGAAGAGAAGGAGCGTGAGAATCGTCTTCGGAGCCTGGCGTATGGTCATCGGATCGGTCCTTCAATGTTGCTGGTTCAAACTCGGATTCCTCGACCGTCGGACTGTGAAAGCGGCTCCTCCAACGTTAGATACTAGGGTAACAGAAGACCCCTATCCGGTCAATAAGTGATTCCCCGCAGTGGCCTGACAGATCTGCGCCGCCTTTCTCACGCTCTCCCCATCTGGCCAGGCACGAATTCCGTATGTCGGCCGGGAGCGTGCCCCGTTAGACGCACTCCGTCTAATGGGGTTCGCCTTGCATTTCCTCCTGCCGTCGGGTAAAGTACAGTGATTCTGCGTGGACTCGTCGGCCGTGTTTGCGTCACACTGCGCCCCATCGCCCTCTTGCCGATTCACCCACGGCACGGGACAGAGGAGGAGAAGGACCATGAAACGTCGCGAATTCTTAAAGACCACAGCCTTGGCCACCGCGGCCGTTGCGGCCGGACCCTTGCCGGCGCGGGCCAACCCGGCAAAGCCGATTATCCGGCAATACCGTCAGGTGGGCAAGACCGATATCAAGATGAGCGACATCTCCTTTGGCACCGGTAAGCTGCCCTCCTCCTCTATGGTGCTGCGGGCCATTGACCGCGGTATGAACTACTTCGACACGGCGCCTGATTACGGTCGTTCGGAGAGATATATCGGCGGCGCCATGAGCAGAATTCAACGGGACAAGATCTACATCGCCTCCAAATTTTGCACATCACCGACTTATCCCTCCCATCTCCCCCTGGGGAGCCGGAAGGGCGATTATATCCGGGCTGTGGAAGGGAGCCTCACCCGGATGAAGACGGATTATCTCGATGTCTGCTTCGTACACGCCATCGGCGAAATGAGCAAAGAGCGGCAGGCCGAGAAAAAGCGCCTCCTCGACCCGGAGATGCTCGCCGCGGTGGAGGCGTTGAAGACCGATGGCAAGATACGTTATCTGGCCATCTCTTCCCACGGCCCGGACAACATGGAAGACCTGCTGCTGGATGCCGTGCGCTCCGGGCACTACGATGCCATCATGATGGCCTTCAACTTCATGAAGTTTCCAAGGGCGCCGGAGGTGTTCAAGGAAGCGCACCAGCGGGGCGTCGGCGTGATCGCCATGAAGACCTTGGCGGGGGCCAAGGACATGTCCCTCGATTTTCAGGGGGCCCCCTTCGCCCCGGCCGCCTTCAAATGGGTGCTCAATCACCCTCAGGTCGACGGCTTGGTCATCACGATCAAAAGCGTCAAGAACCTGGACCTTTATCTGCGCGCCTCGGGCGAAGCGCCGACGGCCGCCGACCTGCGCGTGCTCGACCGGTATGCCGCCCGCTACGGGAAACGCTACTGCCGCACCGGCTGCAGCCAGTGCGAGTCCGCCTGCCCCGCAGGCGTCCCCGTGGCCACCGCCCTGCGCTACCAGATGTACTTCCAGGACTACGGTATGGAAAAAAGAGCCATGCAGTCCTATGCAGCCCTGAACCGCGATGCAAGAAATTGCCTCACCTGCGAGACGCCTCACTGCACGCGATCATGTCCCTACGGTCTGCCAGTGCAGACCCTTCTGCGGGCGGCCCACGATGATCTGTCCTTTCTGGTCTGAGGCGCAACCAGCGCGCAGCCCTTTTTGCTCGGTTGGAGGACGTGTGAGATGAAGCGACGTGAATTCCTGAAGCGATCGGCCCTGCTGACGGTGGCCATGGCGGCGCCGGCGCGATGTGTTACGGCTGAGCCGACGGAGCGCGGCGTCAAACACTATCGGCCGCTGGGTAAGACAGGTCTCGAAATGAGTGACATCTCCCTGGGGTGCAGCAGGCTTCCCTCTCCTTCCCTGGTGCTGCGGGCTGTCGACTGGGGGATCAACTATCTCGACACGGCGCCCGATTATGGTCGATCGGAAAAGCATATCGGCAAGGCCATGAAGAAGATCTCTCGAGACAAAGTCATTCTCGCGTCCAAGTTCTGCAGACCCAAGCCACTGGGCCATCTACTGAGGGGGAGCAAGAAGGCGGACTACATCGCCGCCGTCGAGGCGAGTCTTGCCAGACTCAATACCGACTATCTCGACATCTGTTTCGTCCACTCCGTCGGGTCCATGAGCCCCGATTTCGAGGAAGAGAAGAAACGCCTCTTCCATGAGGAGATACTGGCTGCGGCGGCCGCCCTGAAGCAGGCCGGCAAGATCCGCTTTCTCG
>CAMYMF010000074.1 GCA_947259355.1 uncultured Nitrospirota bacterium
GCTGCGTTCTCCGCGGGCTTACTTCCTCGACGTACAATGAGTACGCCTCGTCGTAAACCCTTGTGCGGCCTTGCTCATCGAAAAAATTGCTCATTTCCAAATTGGAAACTAATTCGTGTCCGTTCTAATTTCCGGATGGACACTAACTAGTGCAAGAAGCTCGTCCGCATCGGTCAGAACACCTGCGAAGGATGCGGAAAGAGCCATCGTGATGTATGGTTGAGATGGTGTGAGGCCGGAACTTGCATGATCACCTATGCCGGATCCGGACGACAACCGGGGGGTGGGGAACCACTCACTCTAAGAGGAGGGATAGCGATGAAACGAGCATTCTTCGCGGGTGTCACGCTTCTGGTCTCTCTTACTGCCGCGACTCTGGTGCTGGCCCATTTTGGTCCGAAAGAGATTACCATGACGGGCAAAGACGCCAAGGCCATGGGTCCGGTACTGTTTCTCCACCACGATCATCAAGATGCCACCAATAATGACTGTACCGTCTGTCATCATACGGCGAAGGCAGGGGAGACCGCCCTGAAATCGTGTTGCCAAGGCCACGGAAAGGTAGCCGGGCTGTCCACCAATAAGGATGCCCTGCACCAGTCTTGCAAAGGATGCCACAAGGAGTCCAAGGCAGCAGGCAAAGATGCTCCAACGTCCTGCAAAGGGTGCCACGTCAAGTGACAGGGGACGGGTTCTTCGCGCAGCGTTACCGTTTTGCACCCACCGATCGCAGCGGGGCCCGCATTTGCGGGCGGGGTGCCTGCCGGGTATACTCGGATTGGCTGAGGAACATCTAAAACCAGAAACCCCTGTGGGAGCCCATGCCTCGCATCCTTGTGACCGGCGCGACCGGTCAGATCGGGTCGGAACTGGTGCCGGCCCTGCGTAAGCGCTATGGTCGGGAAGCTGTGTTGGCCCTCGGTTACAAGACACCGCCGCCTGAACCGGTCGACGCGGGCCCGTTCAAGACGGCCGATGTACGGGATGCCTCCGCCATCGAACGGATTGTCCGCAACCACAGGAGCGATAAGATCTATCACCTGGCGGCCATCCTCTCCGCGGCGGCAGCGGCCGATCCGAAGCTCGCCTGGGATGTCAACATGAACGGGCTCTACACCATGCTGGAGGTGTGCCGGGAGTATGGGTGTTCTCTCTTCTTTCCAAGCTCCATCGCGGCCTTCGGGCCCGGGGCGCCCCGGGTGAATACCCCCCAGGACGCCGTACAGCGACCGACCACACTCTACGGTGTGAGCAAGGTGGCGGGGGAGCTCCTGTGTGACTACTATCACGGCAAGTTCGGCGTCGATACCCGGGGGCTTCGCTATCCGGGGCTCATCTCCCATGGGGCCCCGCCGGGGGGCGGGACCACCGATTATGCCGTGGAGATATTCTACGCCGCTCTCCGGGAGAAGCACTATCGCTGTTTCCTGAAAGCCGGCACCCGTCTGGATATGATGTACATGCCGGACGCCGTGCGCGCAGCCATCGAACTGATGGAGGCGAATCCGGCCGCCCTCAAACACCGAAACGCATTCAACATCACGGCCATGAGCTTTGACCCCGAAGAGATTGCCGGGGAAATTCGAAGACACGTGCCGGGGTTTACTCTCAGCTACGCGATCGATCCGGTGCGGCAGGTCATCGCCGATTCGTGGCCGGACAAAATGGATGACACGGCGGCCCTGCAGGAGTGGGGTTGGCGGCCCGAGTACGATCTGGCGGCCATGACCAGGGACATGATTGAACAGTTGTCGAAAAAAGCCGTCGGTGCCTACCCCGGGGGAGGGAGGGCAGACAACGGAGAACCCGCGTGAATGCAAAACGATGGATACCCCGGCTGGAGGCGTCGCTGGCCCAACTCGATGCGGAGGGGCGGTCCAAGGGGCGCGAAACGGTGCTCACGGGTGTGTTGGCTCCGAAGGATGGTTACGGTCCCCGCTACACCCTGGCGGCGCAGGGGGAAAAGGCTTTTCTCAGGATGAATTCAAACGGCTACCTGGGCCTGGCCCTGCACCCCGAGCTGATCGCCGCTGAAGAGGACGGAAGCCGTCGCTTCGGCACGGGGCCGGGGGCTGTCCGTTTCATCAGCGGAACCTTCGCCCCCCATGTGGCCCTGGAGGAGCGGCTGGCCCGGTTTCACGGCCGGGAGAGCGCCATGATCTTCAGTGCCGCCTATGCCGCGGTGCTCGGGGTGCTGCCGCAGTTGATCACTAAGGAGAGCATCGTGGTGAGCGACGCGCTCAATCACAACTGCATCATCAACGCCATCCGCCTCTCCCGCCCCGCGACGAAAGTCATCTACCCGCACCTGTCCATGTCAGCGCTGGACGAAGCCCTCGCAGCGAATGTGGGCAAGGGCAAAGGGGTCCTTGTCGTGACCGACGGCATCTTCAGTATGCGGGGCGATCACGCGCCCCTTGATCGGATCGGTGAAATCTGCCGCCGCCATGATTCTTCGTATGAAGAAGGAGTGGTGACAGTGGTGGACGACTCCCACGGTGTCGGCGCTTTCGGTGAGACGGGCCGCGGCACAGAGGAGCATTGCGGCGCCACCTGCGACGTACTGGTGGCGACCCTGGGCAAAGCCCTGGGGGTCAACGGCGGTTACGTGGTGGCCGGTGACACCGTCATCCGCTATCTGCGGGAGACGGCTCCTTTTTACATCTACTCCAACCCTATCACCCCGGCCGAGGCGGCCGCGGCTGTGCGGGCGTTGGACGTTCTGGACAGCCCGGAAGGTCTGACGCGACTGGCCCAATTACGGGCATTGACGGCCCGTCTGGAGGCGGGGCTTGCGCGGCTCGGGTTCGAGACGATTCCCGGTCCGCACCCTGTCGTGCCCCTCATGATCCGGGACAGCGCCCGGACCGCTGCCCTGGTGCAACATCTCTTCGCGAATGGCATTTTGGCCACGGGGCTCACCTATCCTGTGGTGCCCCGGGGGGATGAGGAGATCCGGTTTCAGGTTTGCGCCACCCACACCGAAAAGGATATCGACATACTTCTCGAAGTTCTCGCAGGGTTCACGGGCTAAGAACAAAAACCCCGCACCACAATAAACCAGGCACAAAGGGCACAAAGAAAGGCCACTTCTGGTTAAAGGCAAAACCCTTTCACCGCGGAGAACGCGGAGCTCGCAGAGAAAGGCCAAGTCTTTGCAAAAGCAAAACCCTCTCACCGCAAAGGCGCCAAGGGCGCAAAGGAAAGGCACTTCTTGCTAAAAGCCAAAAACCAATTCTACCGCAGATCGCAGAGGTCGCGGAGAAAGGCCCGTTCTTGTCAAATGCCAAAACCTAAAGGCATCTCACCACCCGCTCGCTTCGCTCGCTAGAGGCACGGAGAACACAGAGGAAAGCCGATTCGGGTTAAAGGCGAAAACCAAAACCTTCAGCCTCCAGCCTAAAAACCTGAAACATCCTATTTTCTATTTCCCATTTTCTATTTCCCAATTTCGGAACCCTCCGGGGGTCACATCTTAAATATTAAGTCTAGCAGTAGATCGATCTGGAGCCTGACGGAATATTTAATATTTAAGATATGACCCTAGTTGGCTTTTGCAGGCTTCGCGAAACACTTGGGGATTCGCACATTTAGCCTGTTATGTTTTGAGATGAAAGGTTTTTTGGGAAGGGATGGAATCGTGGGTGATCCGTGCTTCAAGAAATTGATCCTCCTTTCCTTTGGTCTTTCTTTGGGGCATCTTAAATGGGCCAGACGACGAGGATCATCGGTATGCTTACCAGTACGACCAATATTTCCAGCGGTAGCCCCATGCGCCAGTAGTCGCCAAACTGGTAGCCGCCGGGTCCCATAATGATGGTGTTGTTTTTGTGCCCGATGGGGGTCAGGAAAGCACAGGATGCAGCGACCGCCACTGCCATCAGGAAAGCGTCCGGGTTCGCCTCGAGTCGGTTGGCGATGTCGACACTGATGGGTGCTGCGACAAGCGCAGTAGCCACATTGTTGAGCACATCTGAAACGGTCATCGTCACGATCATCAGGATGGTGAGAACAGCGACGGTCGGTAACCCCCCGGTCCAGTCCACGATGACGTTTGCCACCAGCGTGGTGCCGCCGCTTGCCTCCAGAGCCGAGCTGATGGGGATCATCGAGCCGAGCAACACGATTACCGGCCACTCGACGGACTGGTAGATCTGGGACGGCGGAACGATCCCAAGTGCCACGAAGGCCACCACGACTGCGGCCAGAGCCAGTGGCAGATAAATGAGCCCAAAGCTCGCGGCTAGAATGGCGGCCGCGAAAATGGCGACAGCCGCCCAGGCTTTGCTTCTCTGTATGACTTCGAGACCACGCTCGGCGAGGGGAAGACAGCCGAGCCAGTCGACCACGTCGGACATCTGTTCCTCAGGGCCGAGAATCAGAAGGATGTCTCCAGTCTTAATGACTGCCTTTCGCACATGTTCTCTAATTCGTTGGCCCTTTCGGGAAATACCAAGCAGTGTCACACCTTTTCGATAGAGCAAACGTACTTCTAGTGCCGACCGCCCCTCTATCATGGCACCTGACGGCACCACGATCTCCATCAGCGCAGCGGCTTCGGAGGTAATACTATCATGTTTCTCCGAGCCGATATATTCCATCCCCGCCGAGCCAACAAAGTGATTTATAGCATCGGGACTACCCTCGAGCACAACAAGATCATTTTTTCGCAGAACCTCGCGACGCGCTGTTCCGGGGAGGCGCTTTCCGCGGCGCACGAGCCCCAGGATGTTCACATCGCTCTCCTCGGCGAGGGGGTCCAGATCTTTGAGCACTTTGCCGATTGTCTTTGACGACTCCGGTATCTTGGCATTCGAGATGTAACTCTGGAGGTCTGCGAGTTCTTTCGTCGTGTCGTGTTTCCTCCTCTCCACCGGGATCAGTTGCCAGCCGATGAGCGTCACGAACAGCACGCCGGCAACTGCCACAACGATACCCACCGGGGCAAAGTCGAACATGTCGTATGGGGCGCCGAGTGCACTCTCGCGGAATGTCGCGACAACGATGTTTGGCGGCGTGCCGATGAGCGTCACCATGCCACCGAGTATGGAGGCGAAGGAGAGAGGCATCAGCGTCAGGGCCGGGCTGCGTTTGGCCCGTTGGGCTGCCTGCATGTCGACAGGCATGAGCAACGCGAGCGCGGCGACATTATTCATGACACAGGAGAGCGCGGCGGAGATCCCCGCCATGATTCCGATGTGAGCCCTCAGGCTTCTGGAAGACTTGACAACCTGGCGGGCCAGCAGCTCAATTGCGCCGGAGCGGGAGAGACCCCGACTGACAATGAGAACCAGGGCGATGATTATGACCGCCGGGTGCCCGAACCCCGAGAAGACCTCATCTTTCGGCACAACGCCCGCGATGAAAGCGATAACCAGCGCCGCGAAGGCAGTT
>CAMYMF010000075.1 GCA_947259355.1 uncultured Nitrospirota bacterium
GGGGATTGGGGGGATTCAAAACGATCCGACCAAATCCCCCTATTTTCCCCTTTTCTAACGGGGGATCCCCCAACAGGTCCACAACGGGCACCACTGTCACGGCTTCCAAAGCCACGTCTTTTGGGCGTGGGTGCTTACTCCTCCTTCCGGATCTTCTTGATGATCTTCGGAATGAAGAACGAAAAGATGAACAGGCCGATGGAGAAGAAGACCTTGAACGATATCAGCTCTCCCCAGTTGCCGCTCATCAGAACGTCCCGGATGGTGCCAACGAAGAAGGTGAAAATGAAGGTGCCGACGAGGATGCCCAGGGCCGTGCCCGAGAAGTAATCCCAGAATCGCACCTTCGTGAGTCCCATGCCGAAGTTCATCGGTGTGAAGGGAAAGTAGACCAGGCGCAGATAGAGCACCGTGGCAAAACCGTTCCGCTCGATGGCATCATCGTATTTCTTCAGACGGTCTCCGATCAAGGATGCCGCAAACTCCCGGCCCAGGGTCCGTCCGATCCAAAAGGCCGCACTGGCTCCGGCCATCGCGGCAAACCAGACATAGACGAACCCCCAGTATGGGCCGAAGATGGCTGCGCCCAGCGCGGTGAGCAATGTCCCGGGCAAGAAGAGGCAAATGCCGGCGGCATAGATGACCATGAAAATCAGCGGCGCCCAGAATCCAGCCTGTTCCAGAAACATTCCGAGACCCTCGGCGGTAAGATAATCTCTCACCGGCGTGAGTCGAACGAAAAGGATCGCGCCGACAACGAAGGCGGCGAGAATGCCAGCCTTCATCAAGGCCTTTTTTCGCTCAACCCTTGGCTTTTCCATTGTTGTTTGCATGGCCTTTCTCCTTGGGCGGTCTCGACGCTTCCGCCCATTCAGCGGTTCAAATTCCAGTCATAGTAGATGTACTCAAACTCCAGATCGTGGGCCCGGTCCCGCAAGAAAACGCGGGCCTGGTCGTCCACCAGATAATCGTAAAGGAAATCGAGCACGCCGGCTTTCCCCCCGAAGTCGCTCTCGTACCAGCGAAATATCTCCGAGAGAAGAAGCTTGCCTTCCTCCGGGACCGCCAGGACCTCCGAGGAATTGACAAAACTCGTTGCCGCGGCTTCGAGTTGATTGTAGACCTTTGCGGGATCGTAGTAGTCAATAGGCGCGCAGGAGCGCGATCCGCAAACCAGTGCGAAGTGGATCCTCGGGTCCACCGGGTTGACCACCCACGTCCGCCGGCTATCGCCCGGCAGGAACTGGCGGGTGGGGCGAAACCACGGGCGCATGTTCGCTCGAAGAATACCGTGCTCCATGTCGTCGGGAGAGAAACTCTGCTCGCCGACACGGTAGCGCAGCCTCCGGAAAAACTCGGGAATCTCTTTGACGGATGCTTGGACGTTCAGGGATATAATGCCGTCCACCACAATCGTGTTGTAGAGGTTCATCCAGAAAGCAAGTTTTTCCTTCCGTCCCAGAAGCCGGGAGGGGTCAAAGGCGCGCAGGCCATTGGTCAGGATGCGGTACATGCGGTACTCGTCTGAGTCGCGAAGGGCCCCATAGTCGACACGCCCCCGGGACGTGTCGTAGAACTTGTCTCGGATCTCGCGGATGGAACGCATCAGCTCCCCGGCCAGATGTTCGGGGGCCACATCGGGCATTTCCTTGCCCTCGTTGAGCAGGGTGCCTCCCGAAAGGAAGCCTTTCAACCGGCGACCCAAGCTTGCCTCTCCTTCCTGGGACGCATAGAACTCGTCCACCAGGTCGATGAAGAGCGCCGCGGTCCAGCCGAAATTGTCGGTGCCGTAACCGGTGCCGTCGAAAGAGTCGAAATATTCATGAAAACCGAAGCGTATCGGAAGTTGGAGGAGGTCCTTTTGCAGCGCATCGGCCTTCAGGGTATATCCGTAGCGACGCAGTCCATGGGCGAGCATCCAGTTGATGTTGATCCAGACGGGGCCCCGCCAGTAGTTGGCGGAGTCAAACCCCTCCTTCTGGGTGTCATAATTAGGGACGGTGAAACAGTTGCCTTGATGCAAGGCGCAGAAGGACGCTGAGTTGAGGCGCTCGTAAATCTTCTCGGCCTGCTCCCGGGTCGCGGTGCCTCCGAAGAGCGGCAGAAATCCCGCGGCTGTGTCGACCTCGATCGTTTCATCGGCGACAATATCATAGGCATCGAAAATCGCGTGGGCCTCGTGCCAGAGCTTCGACTGAATTCTCTGGGCCGTCTTTTCGGCCCAAGCCTTGCTCTGCGAGGGATCCTCACCAATGATCTCCGCAATGCGCGCCAGCGACTCATTGGCTCGACAAAGGACCGTGTTGAAAAGGGGGTCCTGAACGAGAAAGGGGCAGGTTTCGGCGATCCGCGCCTCGTCGTAGGCCTTCTCCCGGAACAGGTTGACCAGATAGACATAACGGTCGTAGTCGTCATCGCTGGGTCGCATCTGGGGATCGACCCCGTGGGACAGATCCCTGCGTTCGTAAGGGGGCAGAGCCGCTTTGTCGATCTCGATCCGCTTCAAAGGTTTGTCCCAGGTCGGCGAATTGTCGATGCCCGACTCCCACGGGTGGCGTATCCAGACCAGTCCCTCCTGGTTCGGGTCCCGTTCGCGATAGAGATAGGTGTGCAGCGCAACGAGTTTCGGGTAGATCCGCTCGAGAAAGGGGATCACCTCTTTGGGTTTGTGCGCATGGTCATAGATCTTTTCAACGGCGATGGCATGCACCGGCGGCATGGTGATTCCCGAAGTGAGTTTGTCTTTGGGGGCGTTGGCCGATCGCTCCGTTTGCCAGAAATCGGGTTCCGGGAAATAGTGACCCAGCGCGTCGGGATTGAACACGATCTGGGGGACCAAGCCGTTGGCCCACTGGGCCGCAAAGAGGGTTTCGATCTCCTGGAGGGCCCGGGCCGAATCGTAGTGTGAGCGGCCAATGGCGATAAAAGCCGAGTCCCAATTCCACTGATGGGGGTAGAGCGCGGGCGCGGGCTTGGTCGACGCGCCTAGCCAGTTGTCGTCGAGAATCTTCTTTGCCTTTTCGACGTAGTCCCTAAATATGCGAGACATGGCTTCTCCCCTCTGTCGTGCAGCGCCGGAGCCGACCAAGCTGCCTCATGAAGCCTGGCGCTTTTCCTCCGGTGGGGTACATGCCCGGCCCTTGAGGTGAAAGAGCAGACGCAGCACACTCTTGGTGCGATCGCTGAAGAGCTTTTCCGAAAAATAGCTTCCGGCCGCACGTTTTGAGATCTCCGATAGCGTCGGGTAAACATGAATGGCACCGGCCAGGGTCGAGAGCTTCACCCCTCCGTTGAGTGCTGCGATCCACTCGTGAATCAGCTCACCCCCGTGGCGTCCGATGATCTGGCATCCGAGTATCTTTCCTTTTAGATTAACGAGTACCTTGATCTTTCCCAAAGGTTCCGCTTCGGCCAGTGCGCGATCATTCTCGGCGAATTGCTCCTCGAGAACGCGATACTCCACGCCCGCCTCTCGGGCCACCACGGCACTTTGGTATAGTCCGCCTTTCGGGGAAGGTGCAAGACGGTATTGGTCAGCGCAATCCCACCTTCATAGCCCGCGACGTGCGTAAACTGTAACTGTCCATTCACATCCCCGCACGCATAGATATGTTTCTGATTCGTGCGCATCCGAAGGTCCGTCGGGACCCCTTTGGGGCCAAACGCAACCCCCGCATTTTCGAGACCCAGTCCATCCACGTTGGGTGTGCGGCCTGTGGCCACCAGGAGCGCTTCCGCCTCAAGGATGCGGGGGGTGCCGCCGCCCTGGGAAGGCTCCACGTGCAACCGTACGATCGATCCCGATGACTCGGTCCGCGTCGCTTTGGTGCCCGTCAATACATTGATGCCCTCCTGGAGCAAGCGCTGCTGGAGGAGCTCCGCGATGTCCGGGTCCTCGGGGCCTAGGATCTGGTCCCGGAACTCCACCAGGGTGACCTTCGGGCCGAGACGCTGAAAGGCCTGGGCCATCTCGATGCCGATGGCACCCCCGCCCAAGACCAGCAGGCGCTCGGGAAGGGTCCGCTGGGAAAAGACCGTTTCGTTGGTCCAGTAAGGGACCGACTCCAAGCCCTCCACCGGCGGGATGGCCGGACGCGATCCCGTGGCCAGGATCCAGTTCTTGGCCGAAATACGCTCTCCGTTGAGGTCCAATACGTGATCGTTGGCAAAGGTACCCGAGCCGAATCGGACTTCGGCGCCCAATTTGCAGAATCTCTCGGGCGAATCGTGCTCCTGAATCGTCTCGATGACCGAGTGGACTCGATCCATCACAGCCCCCAGGTCGACGGGGGGCAGGGAGAGCTCGGGCAAACCGAATTCTTTTGCGCGACGGGCCTCGGACCAGACCCCTGCCGTGCGGATCAAGGTTTTCGAGGGGACACAACCGTAGTGCAGGCAATCGCCGCCCAGCTTGCCGGCCTTCTCGATCAGAACCGCCTTGGCGCCGAACTGGGCCGCGCCTGCGGCAAAGGTGAGGCCCGCTGCCCCACCCCCCAAGATTCCGATGTCATACTCATAGTCAGACATGTTGGCTCCTTTCTTTCTTCACAATCTCTACAGAGCGCCATAACTTCACATACCTTTGTTGCTTCCTCGTCTCGTCGTTGCAGCGCACGAATAGTACGCCTCACTCCTCGACTTCGTCGCGCCTCGGTCTGCTTTGTTCTGCCGCGCTTTGCGAGTGGCGGACAATGATGGGATCCATAAGAGTCGGGTCACATTGCTCTTTCACGTTAGGACTCCTATTGTGCCATCAGCAGCGCGTGGCCGTCGGGATCTCGGACGAGAAACCCGCGGCTCAGACCGAGGCTGCCATCCTCCACGGCCATCACGTCGGGAGAAATCAGCCTGCACTTGCGCGCGATGACAGATTGAAGGGCCGTCTCTGGAGAGGCGGTCCTCACCACGGTATGCCAGTGCCACAGGTCGTTGGCTTTGCTGTCGAGCGGATAAGGTCGACCGTTTCGCGGTACCAGATACTCCAGCAGCTCTATGCCCGGTCCCCGACGGGCCTTGAGGGCCGTAATGCGAAGCCGGGCGCCAAACACGTTGTTGAGTCGCTCCTGCTCGATGCCGTAATTTTCACTTTCGCCGGCCACCCGCATCCCGAGGGCGCCCTGGTAGAACCTCAGACTCGCATCGGTGTCCCACACGACAATGGCCGTATGGTCGATGCCGAGAAAGAGATGTTCCGTCGGTCGGTGCCATCGGGGATCGCCCTTGTCTGAAGGAAACTGGAGAATCTCCAGGACATTGCCGTCGGGGTCTTTAAAGTAATAAGCTTTGATGCCACCGGCATTGGTATTCCAGTCGGGAAGGGTCTGGGGGGCAACGGAGGCGTTCCGCACGCCATGCTTTTGCAGCACCCCGTAAGCTTTCTCCATGTCCTTGACAATGATGGCAATGTGCTGAAACCATCGGTCATTGCTCCGCATGTCCGCTGGATAGGGGCGCCCCCTGGGTGTCATAAACTGGATCAGCTGGATCCGCTCTTCTCCGAGCTGCAGGGTGGAGACCTTGGCCGTCATACCGGGAATACCGAAGAGCCGCGCGTACTCGGGTCCCTCGATTCGGGCATCTCCGACTTTCTCAAAGCGCAGGACATCTTGATAAAAGCGGACGGAGCGGTCCATATCAGTCACGGTAATAGCCACGGGCCCGACCTCACTGACCAACGGTGCGGAGAGGCGCTGCATCGTGGCACAGCCGGCAAGCAGCGCCAGAATCACCAGCAGAATCGCTGCGGTTCGCGGAACCGTCTTCTCGTGCCGCTTCGCACAAACAGACATTGTCTCTCGGTCCCTTGTCGTTGGAGGCGAGGTTGCTACTTGTTTTCGGAGGTATCCTCTTCTCACTGGCATGCTCGGTCTCCTAGGCGCTCATGTCGCCATACCTGCAATGAAAGATGCACCGTTTCGTGTTCCGATGATGCAACTTGGCACAATAGACCTTTTGAAGGCCCCGCGTGCGCACGTACAGTTCCGCCGCCAGCAGCATTCCCAAGGCCGGTGCCGTCATATAAAGCCAAAAGGCGGTCCAAACACGGGCCGGCACTGCCGAGGCAAAGGTGCGGGCCGGATTGATGCTCATGCCCGAGTAGGGCGCCTCCAAAATGATATAGGAGGCCACAAAGATTCCGGCAAATATCCCTGTCAAAGAGGCCAACTTCGCCCGGTTGGTGGTCCATAGAATCATGGTCATCAAGCCGAAGGCCATGACGGCTTCGGCCATAAAGGCGATACCGACCCCCGAATGGCCGGGGACGGTTGCCACATATTTCACGTTCGGATGGGCCAGCCAAGGGCCCATGATCAAACCAATCAGCAGCAGCCCCGACAAACCGCCCAGGAACTGAAAGAGAACATAGAAAAAGGCATCGGACTTGTGGATCTTTCCCAATCGGTAGAAGGTGAGCGTGACGGCCGGATTGATGTGAGCGCCCGATCGTTGTCCCCAGGGTGAATAGATGATGGCGATGGCGGTCAGTCCCATGGCCAGCCCCATGGGGATACGACGGAGCAAGCCGTTCCCGATGGCCTCCCGGACAGGGAACGCCGGGTGCTCCAACAATGTTGCAAAGAGTCCGGCGGAGACCATGAAGAGGCCGAGGCCCCACGCTTCCATCAGGTACTCCGGCCAATGTTCTCGAAAGCTCCGCTGCATCTTAGGCACACTCCATGTAACTGCCGCCTCATCGCTGAAAGCCGGCACCGGCTGTTCGCGTCTCGATTCGAAGCAGGCGCGATGCAGCCGTGATAAAGAGGGTGGTTCCATCTTCTCCCCAGGCCAAATTTCCCGTCGGGGCTGACCGCCGCTGCCTGGGGATGGCTCCCAAGCTGCACGCGATCAATGATCCGCGCGGGACGGGCCATCAGGTCAATGACCTGGACAAAATTCAAGGGAATTCGTAAGTTGGCTCTATAATTGACTGCATCGGGCGCCGAAACGAACGCCAAGCTCCCGTCCGGCGTGATGGCGGCAGATTGGGGCGGTCCGTGGACGGAGTGTTCGACCTCTACCGTATTAATGGCTTGGGGCGGGAATTGGGAGGCATCGATGACAGTTAACGTATCGGGCGGCGGGTTCGGCGGATAGGTTCCCGCTCCTTTGACGCGAACGAATTTCGCATCCGCAGCCGAAACAATGAGGTCCGCTGCTGCCACTGCGGCCGCGAGCACCAGCGCGCCGGCGACCATCAGGCCGTGAAACAGAACCTTCCCAAACATCGGTGAACCCCTCCCCCGGAGTCCAGGTTTGCTCAGGATCCCCCTCCTAACCCCCCGTTGCAAACCCCGGGTACAATGTCATACCACCGTCTACCACGAGACTGATTCCATTCACGTAGTCGGCATAATCGGAAACGAGCCAGACAGCGGCCCTGCCGATATCGTCGACTTCCCCGATCCGGTTGTAAGGTACCAACTTCATCAGGGCCGCGTAGGCTTCCGGTGTCTCCCAAGCCGGCCGGTTGATCGGTGTTCGGATCGCTCCGGGCGCGATGCTGTTCACCCGGATCCGATGGGGCGCCACCTCCTGGGCCAGGCTCTTCATCATCAGCATCACGCCGCCCTTGGAAGCGGCATAGTTCACATGGCCGGCCCAGGGAATGATCTCATGGACCGAACTCATGCAGATGATCTTCCCTGCCGCACAGGAAACTTCTTTTACCACACCGCGCCGCTTGAATTCCCGGACAGCCTCCCGGGCACAGAGAAACTGTCCGGTTAGATTCACCCTCATGACCAGATTCCACTGATCCAGGGTCATCTCATCGAAGGGGGCATCCCGCTGCAGCCCGGCGTTGTTGATCAGAATATCGATCGTTCCAAACTCATGACACATCTTCTTGAACATCTCTCGGACTGGGTCTTCCTGAGAGACGTCGGCCCGATGGGCATAGGATTTGGCGCCGCCGCGGTGGATGGTCTGGACGACGGCGTTGGCGTCCTCCTCGCCGGATACGTAGTTGACCACCACGTCCGCCCCCGCCTCTCCCAGCGCAATCGCCACCGCTTTGCCGATCCCCGAGTTAGCACCGGTGACCAGGGCTTTCTGTCCCTCAAGTAATCTGCGGGACGGGCACGCGGGCATTACCACGTCCGGAAGCTTTTCGGCCATGGTGAATTCCTCCTCATGTCATTTTCTAAATGTTGCAGCTCTTTCGTCAGGGAAACCCGTCAACCTACCCGGGAGGATGAACACGCATTCCGCAAGGCGCCAACCTCCGTCGGCGCGCATACGTCGCAACAGTCGCCAAGTGACATCGTCATCCTTTGGCTCTAAAGAATCCACAAAGTAGCGTGCCCTGTCAAACGGGTTAGGTCATTTTTTCGGGGGGGTCTGAAAACAGCCTTTTAGGTCATTCTTCGCTGATTGCCGCTGAATCGAGGAGAATATGACGCTAAACTTTAAATTTGCCGTTCATTTTAAGGCGACCAATCGTTCGTGATAGATGCACCATGCGCCTGAACCCCTGGCAGATGAGTTCCCACGGGGCATCCGCGGGCATGAGACGTTCCAGAATCGTTGCCCGATGACGGCCGGGGGATTGGCAACGACTCATTCCATGATTCCATCCAGAAGCCCGGCATTCATTGGTCTGCAAAAAGCCGATC
>CAMYMF010000076.1 GCA_947259355.1 uncultured Nitrospirota bacterium
AGGCCTATCCCCAGATGCTGGAAGCCATTAACAATGCACGGCACTCCCTCTATATGGTTACCTACATTTTTGAAACCAACGCCACAGGTCTGCGGTTCATCGACGCTCTGGCCCGGGCCCAGGTGCGAGGCGTGGATGTCCGCATCCTCATCGACGGCGCGGGTGAATACTATTCATTCCGCCGGGCGGGGATACTGCTGCGCAAGCGCGGGATCAAATTCGCCCGGTTCCTGCCGCCTAGACTCTTTCCGCCGACCTTCAACATCAATCTTCGAAATCATCGTAAGGTTCTGGTGGCCGACAGATGTATCGGCTTCACAGGCGGCATGAACATAGGGGATCGGCACTTGGCACAAAACTCCGGCAATCCGTCACGGGTCGTGGACCTGCACTTCCGACTGGAGGGACCCGTGGTGGAGCAGCTGGAAGGGGCATTCCTGGAAGACTGGCTCTTTGCGTCGGGTGAGGAGGTGATCCCACCGGGGGAGATCAACTGTGCGGCGCGGGAGAAAGGCCTCTTCTGCCGGACGATCACCGACGGTCCCAACGAGGACCTGGACAAGCTGGCCCTGATTCTCCTGGGTGCTGTCTCTTCGGCCCGTTCCCGTGTCCTGATCATGACACCCTATTTTCTGCCTTCCCGGGAGATGATCGGGGCGCTGCAGGCCGGTGCCCTAAGGGGCGTCGAGGTGGTTGTTATTCTCCCTGAGCGGAGCAACCTCCCCTTTGTACACTGGGCGACGCAAAACATGCTCTGGGAACTGCTCCAGTGGGGGGTTCGGGTATTTTACAGACCCGCTCCCTTTGCTCACTCCAAGCTCTTTGTGGTGGACGATCATTATGCCTTGATCGGTTCGGCCAATATGGACCCCAGGAGCCTGCGGCTCAACTTCGAACTGGCTGTTGAAATCCACGGCAGGTCTTTCGCTGAAGCGATGGCTGCCCACATCGAGGCGGTGCGTCAGATGTCACAAGAGGTCACTCTCGATGCTTTGGTGCGCCGCCCTTTGGGCATTCGGGCGCGGGATGCCCTGGCTTGGCTCTTTTCACCTTATCTTTAGACGGTCGAATTCGGCGGCTCCTTCTCTTTACCTCACCCAAGAAACTATGGTGTTCATCTAACACGTTAGGGCAAAGGGGGTGGTCTGCTGCACCTATGGTCGTTGGCTCTCTTTAGAAGAGAAGTAACCTCGAGTCTGAGCGAGTCATGCAGAAGGGGAAGGAAATGCGGCAAGCTTTGAAGGAATGGATATTGAAAGACCCTGAAGATTGCAGGAGGCAAAAAAGGGGCAGGGAATCATCCCTGCCCCTTGGCGTCTCCTTACGAAAAAGCTAATTGTGATGAGCCCATCTTTGCTTTCGACGAACCATGCGAAGTACTCCGAGCACAGCGACCGGTAATAGCAGGAGGGTCAGCTCCAGGCAACCGCTTAAGCCGTCCACCGGGCTCGCGGTGAGGCTGCAGCCGCCCCCGCCGCCTGAGGACGCCGGCGTGCCGCCGCCTTCAGGTGCTGACCCTATGCCCACCTGAAAAGGTGACAGGCTGGTAACATCGGCTGTGATTGTGTTGTTGACCGTGTCGACGCTCCGGTTGGTATCTTCAGCAACCCAGGCGCCGCCGGTATAATGATAGATGTGCAGGTCACTGGTGTCCGTCACCGAAGGATCGTAGGGGAAGGAAACGGTCACGAAAGCATCACTGGCGACCGTATCACCGGCAGGCAGGGCGATATCGTACAGCGCGCTTGCGGGACTGACATACTCAGGTAGGTCAGGTGTAGATTCGGCAAAGACCGATCTGCCGGAAGACCCGTGAGTCCTGATCCCATTGCTTGCCACGGCGGAGTCGTCCTTCTGCATGGTGATTGTGGAAATGCCGTCTCCGTCTCCTTCGATGAGGTCGCCGGCTTCAAAGAAAACCCGGGACGGGTCTCCCTGTCCGAGACTCACCGTACCACCAAGCATGGCGTTGACGCGACTCTGATTGATCGATGCAGCATTCACGTCAAAGGAGAAGACCTTGGTGATTGCCGTATTCTTCTCGCCATAGTGGGCCGTCATGGTGATTTCAAAGATAGTATCCACCACCTCTTGAGACGGCGTGTAGGTGGCCAGAATTTCCATCCTGTCCGGTCCCATCATGGATGAGAGTGTGCCGTTCCCTCGGGTTACAGTAAGGATATCAGAGGCCGTCCCATCGTTGAGATATGAGGTGCTGAAGATCCCGATGGTGAACGTGCCATCTTCATTCTTCTTGGTCCGGCCTGTGATAAAGGGCGGATTATCGCCAATCACGGCGTGATAGGTGTCGCCGGCTTGAATCATATCGGACATGACCCATATATTCTCAGGACCGCCATCGCCGTCGCTTACGAAAACCAACGCGTAGGCCGTTCCCGCCTCAAGTCCGCTCACCGAGTATGCTGAGACTTCACGGGAGGCCTCGTTGACCGTCAGGCTTCCGAAGATAAGTTGTTCCAGATCCGCGGTGACGGCCACCACTTCAGAAATCTCCGAAGCGGTGGGTCGGGTCCCATCGTCCTTGACAACGGTACCAGACACGGTGCCGCCTTCAACCAGTTCTATTGTTTCAGGCAAAACGTTTTGTCCGGCGGAGATCTGAATATCCCGGACAATTTTTGTGGTGTATCCTTGACAGAATACCTTGAGGGTATAGCTTCCCGGAACGATGCCGTCAATGCTGAAGCTTGTGGTATCCGTATCGCTAGGATCTCCGATGGATTCGATTCCGTCCATGGGGTCCGTATAGATTTCGCCCTGTTTCTGCAGCAGGAGCATGGGAGCCGGAAGGTCGTCTTCAAACGGGATGCCCCAGGGGGAGCTTCCGGTTTTGTGAACTGTTCCGGTGAGGATCGCGTCGGCTGCTGGAAGTTCGAAGTCAACCCCGGTTAAACCGGTTTCTGCGACTTCCACGTTCTTTTCAACTTCGCCCCAGTTGACGGCAACGAATTGGGTAAAATCGGGACGGGAACCACCGATCACGTAGTAGTACTTGATTTCGGGGTCAATACCGTAGATGGTGTACTTTCCGTTGGCGTCGGTGGTTGCCCAGGCGTGGGTAGTACCATCTTTTTCATCCACCGGTTCTGCTTCCACCTCGATATTGCCGAGAGGAAGGCCTGTCTCCGCAGAGGTGACCGTGCCCGAGATGGTGACGCCCTCTCGGAGATAAAGGGTGCCGATATCCACAGTGGCCCCGTCGGTTTCAGGCACCACGATGCCGGCTTTTCGGATGCCGCTATAGTTCTTGGCGCCCTGTGTCTTCATCCCGTGCTCCGCTTCCACGGTTACCACGTAGGTTCCAGGCGGCAAGTTGGCCAGTCGAAAGGCGCCTGTATAATTTCCGTTGGTTTCGAGGAAACGGCTTTCGGACCAGGGGTCATTCCATGTCTCTCGCCAACTGCCTTCCACCCAGGGGTAAGCCTCGCAACGGACCCGAATGCCATCTTCCGGTGTCACAGCTTCGCCGGTTTCAGTGTCGACAAGCTTGCCCAGAATGTTGGCGCCTTTCTTCAATTCCAGGTTTGCCCCTGCCACATCACCGCCGCTGACCGTAATGTTCCGGTGGGCGACGGTATAGTTTGGCGTCCAAGCCTGTAGTACGTAGTCGCCTTCAGCAACATGCTTGAGATCAAAGGAGAATGTGCGCCCGCCATTGAAATCGGAAACAAGAACCGGCCGGTTCCGTCCTTTACCCTCATGACGAGGGTGGCGCAGCTGCAAATCGGCCACGAAATTTCCGGCCTTCGCGTCGCAGTCTCCGGGAGCAGCGGTGTCACAGGGAGCTTCTGGCAGTGTGAGGGTACCGCGTACCGAGTACCCTTCCGAGAGGACAAAATCGATGCCCCCCTTCTCCTGTCCGGCGGTAACGGTAACGATCTGCTCATCTCCTGCAACGTCAGGGGCATAAAGGTCCCATTGCATTGCAGAACCGTCGCCGCCGCCAAGACCGGAGTCCCTCAGTTCTGTGGGCGGCAAGATGACATAGGCACCGGCGCTCAGACCGGAAATGGCATAGCTGCCATCGGCGCCGATTGTCCCAAAGCACATGGCCTCACCGCCCATCATGGCCATCTTGAGAGGAACAGCCATCACCATCTGTCCTTGAATGTCGCTTGAGAAAATTAGATCGCCATTATAGCCGGCCTCAAGAGAGACCCGGCCCGAAATGGTGCTTCCGGCGCTCAGCGCGAAATTCTGGCCGGAGATTACGGATCCGTTCATGACGGCGACGCGGCGAATTTCGCTTCCAAAATTACCCGTTGGAATGGGCGGTGCATCGCCTGCGGTCATGTCGGCAATATTCTGATATTCATTGACCTCCAAGATGTACTCGGAAGTTCCCAAGCCCTCGAGGAGATAGGACCCATCGGCAGCCGGCTGGGCAAAGACTGGTGGCGCCCAATCCCAATGGGCTTTTACCGCTTTGATGACCACCTTCGACATATCCACATCGGTGCCTGAAATCACGCCGGTGATCCTTCCCGAGTAAGGGGCAAAGGTCATGTTGGCGCCTTCTGCGGTGTCCGTATCGCTGGTCAAGGTTGCTGTCAAGGGGGCTGGAGACTGCTCGTACCCTTCGCCTAACCAAGCTCGAACTTCATAGGTACCGGTGTCTAAACCTCCCACACGGTACGGGGCACTCTGGTTGACACCCCGAGGGATCTCCACCTCCGCCCCAGCCCAGCCGCTGGTATCGGGTGACCAGACGTCGACCCACAAGCGGATCGGCTGGCTCCCGTCGTCGCCGGGGTACGATTGAAAACCGGAAGTATCTCCGGCAATGGTAATCGTGCCGGTGATTTTCGCCCCTTCACTGAGCGGGATGAGACCCAAATCAGAGTCGGTCTCTGCCGCAACCACCACGTCAGCGATGCGGGTGGTCTTGTAGCCCATTACCCGCACCTCCACGAGATACGTCCCGGGAAGAGCGGAGCGGATCTCAAAGAGACCCTGCGACTGGCCCGGTTCAATGGATCCGCCGCCCCACGCCATGTTATCATCAAAAGTTTTGGCATTGACGT
>CAMYMF010000077.1 GCA_947259355.1 uncultured Nitrospirota bacterium
GGATCGCCGCCTGGGCCACGGCCCTCCTCATCCCGCGGAGCGACTATGATCTCGACCTGGAATAAGATTAAATCGGACTTTGAAGCCGTATTCGAGATGGACCCGGCCGCGACCAGCAAACTGGAAGTTCTGCTGACCTACTCCGGCTTTCACGCGATTCTGGCCTACCGCTTTGCGCATTGGCTCTACAATCACAAGATTCCCTTCTTCCCACGGTTCATCTCCCAGTTGGCCCGGTTCCTCACGGGGGTGGAAATTCACCCGGCCGCAAAGATCGGACATCGGTTCTTCATCGATCACGGCATGGGCGTGGTCATCGGTGAGACGACGGAGATCGGCGACAATGTCACCCTCTACCAGGGCGTGACACTCGGCGGCACCGGCAAGGAGCAGAAGAAGCGCCATCCCACCATCGGCAACAACGTCGTTGTGGGAACGGGCGCCAAGATCCTGGGAAGCATGACCATCGGGGACAATGTGAAAGTGGGGGCCAACGCCGTTGTGCTGACGCCCGTGCCGCCGAACTCCACGGTCATCGGCGTCCCCGGGCGCATCGTGAAGATCGAGGGAGAGAAGGTCCGCAGTAGCTTGGACCACATTCACCTTCCAGACCCGATCATGGAACGCCTCAACAAGATGGAAGAGGAGATCGTGTCCCTCCGTGAGAAGCGCCAGGAAGAAAAGGAGGTCTGACGCGCCTGCCGTCTTGTCCTGTCCTCGCTGATCAGTCTCATGAATAGATCGTCCATCAAGATCCCTGAACTCGTGGCACCCGCCGGCACACCGGAAAAGCTTCGCTTCGCCGTGCGCTACGGAGCGGATGCCGTCTATATCGGAGGACCGGCCTTTAGTCTTCGCCGTCGGGCCGGAGGGTTCACCCTGGCGCAGATGCAGGCAGGAGCCGCCTTTGCGCATCGCCACGGCCGAAAACTCTATGTCGCCCTGAACATCTTTCCCCGGGACGCCGATCTGGAAGCTCTACGCACGCACCTGCCACACTTGGCGGACACCGGTATCGATGCCGTCATTGTCTCTGATCCAGGCGCCTTTGTTCTTGTCCGGAAGCTTCTCCCGCAGATGCCAATCCACATCAGCACCCAGGCGAACCTGCTCAATACCGAAGCCATCCGGTTCTGGGAGGCCCTGGGCGCCCGGCGGGCCGTGCTGGCCAGGGAACTGACCCTTGCGGAGATTTGCAACATTCGGAAGCACACAGCCATCGAGCTGGAGATGTTCGTGCATGGCGCCATGTGCATGGCCTACTCCGGGCGCTGTCTGCTGAGCACCTTTCTTACCGGTCGGGAGGCGAACCGGGGGGATTGCACGCAACCCTGTCGCTGGGCCTACACCCTCCATGAAGAAACGCGGCCGGGGCAGTTCTTTCCCATCGCAGAGGACGGATCGGAGACCTTTGTTCTCAACGCCAAGGACCTCTGTCTGATCCGTCATCTCCCGGCGCTGATCGAGGCGGGCGTGGACAGTCTGAAGATCGAAGGCCGGATGAAGAGTCTTTATTACGTGGCCTCCGTCATGCGAATCTACCGGCACGCCCTCGATACTTATAGCCAGGATCCTTCGGCCTATGCCTTCAACGAAACCTGGTGGGACGAGCTGACCAAGGTCAGTCACCGGGAATATAGCACCGGTTTCGCTTTCCCTGCCGAAAACCATGATATGCAACGACACCAGCGGGGCGACTATGTCCGCCGTTACGAGTTTGTGGGGATCGTCACAGACCGGCCGGCGGACCACACCGTCGTCGTCGAAGCACGAAACCAGATTTTCCTGGGAGACGAAATCGAATGGATCGGACCCGGCCTGCAGACTTTTGTCTCCCGCATCGAGACCCTGCGCGATGCCGACGGCAACGTCCTCAGCGCCGTCAAGCCTCAGCACACCTTTTCGACGGAAACCGACCACCCCGTGGCCGTCGATTTCCTGCTGCGCCGCCGCCTCACCACGCCGCCGGCTTGACAGGAATCCCCATCTAAGATACTGGTTTAACACAGATGCCCCCAAGCGCGCGCGACACAAATGGGGTCGAAATCGGCCGTCTTGAGAGGATTCGATCATGTTGGCGTTCAAAAAGATCCTGTGGCCTAACGATTTCTCTGAAGCAGCGTTTCGGGCCCTCCCCTACGTGAAATCATTCATCGACAAGCACGACAGCGAAGTGCACCTGATCTATGTCGCTGAAGATCTGGCCAACTACGGGCATTTCTGGGGAGCACCGAATGCCAAGCATGTCGAACACCTCCACGACTTCGCGCTGCGGGGTGCGCGCAAGAAGTTGGAAGCCTTCTGCACCAGCGAACTGGCCGCGTGCCCTCTCTACCATATCCATGTGGTCCTCGGTGATCCGGCCACGGAAATTCTGAAAGCCATTGGCAATCTGGACATTGATCTGGTCGTGATTTCAGTTCATGGTATGCGGGGGCACTTCCCCGTCGGAAGCGTGGCGGAGAAACTCATCAAGCACTCCCCTGCTCCCGTGCTCACGCTGAACCCCGATCTCCGTCCGGCGGAAACGGGCACCGGGGATCAGACAAGCATCACGATTGAAAAGCAGACAGGACAGGCCATCTGATGCACCGGCGCAACAGCCTCGGCGTAGCGAGCACCCTGCAGCGATGGTGTGGCCCCCATGTATCCGGCAGAAAGACGGATTCCCTTTGGAGGTAATACAACGATGAAGAGATTCAGCATCCAACCGAGACTTGCGGGCGGGAGAGCGAGCCGGGCGCTACGCTATACGGCAGCGCTGCTTCTGTCTGCCCTCCTCGCATGCCTGTCAGGATGCGCCACCAATCCGGTCACGGGCAAGAAAGAACTGGTACTGATCTCGGAGTCCTCGGAAATCCAGATGGGTCAGGAGAACTATCTCTTCACCCAGCAGTCCCAGGGCGGCAGCTACAACATCGATCCCGAGTTGTCCGCCTACGTCAGCTCGGTGGGACAACGGATCGTCCAGGTGAGCGACCGGCCGAATCTTCCCTATGAATTCGTTGTTTTAAACAACTCCGTGCCGAATGCCTGGGCGCTGCCGGGGGGCAAAATCGCCGTCAACCGGGGGATGCTGATCGAGATGGAGACGGAAGCCGAACTGGCGGCAGTGCTCTCTCACGAGGTGGTTCATGCCGCGGCCCGACACAGCGCGAAGACCGTGGAGCGGGGCATGCTCTTTCAAATCGGAATGATCGGCATCAGTCTGGCCGCATCTAAGAGTGAATATGCGAATCTCATCGTCGGCGCGTCGGGTCTCGGCCTGGAGCTGATCAGTCGCCGCTACAGCCGAGAGGCGGAACTGGAATCGGATTTTTACGGCATGCAGTATATGTCCCAAGCCGGCTACGATCCCCAGGCGGCGGTGGCGCTCCAGCAGACGTTTGTCCGCCTCTCCAAAGACAGACGGTCGGACTGGCTCTCGGGACTCTTCGCAACGCACCCGCCGTCCCAGGAGCGCGTCAAAACCAACATCGCCACGGCCGCCACCCTGTCCCCCGGCGGCAAGATCGGTGCCGAAGCGTATCAGCGCCGCATCGCGGGCATCCAGAGAAACAAACCCGCCTACGACGCGTACGACAAAGGCCGAAAATCCCTGGCCGAAGGGGATGCAACCACCGCCCTTCGCCTCGCGGACGAAGCGCTGCGGGTCGAGCCCCGGGAGGCCATGTTTTACGGGCTCAAGGGCGACGTCAATGCGAGCCAGAAGCGCTACCGGGAAGCCCTGATGCATTATGACCAGGCGGTCCGGCGGAACGATCAGTTCTTCCGCTATCTGCTCCAGCGCGGTCTGGTCCGGGAGAAACTGGGCGATCCGCAGGGGGCCTGGAGTGACCTGGAGGCTAGCCTCAAACTCCTGCCGACCGCTCATGCACACTATTCCCTGGGCAATCTCGGTCTGCAAGCCAACCAGAGAGAGCTTGCCGTCAAGCACTTTCGCGCAGCCGCCTCCTCCAATTCGGAGGTCGGCAAGGCCGCCGCGCTGGCCCTTGCGCGACTCGATCTGCCGGAGAATCCCGGGAATTACATCGCCGTCAAGACCGTCCTCGATCAGGACAACTACGTCGTTGTAGCCATTCAGAACCGAAGCCCCGTTTCCGTTCGCAACGTCACCGTTGCCGTCGGCTACTTCAGCGCACAGGGTGCCCTACAGGCGGAAAGCACCGCCGTGTTCCGGAAAACCCTGGCCCCCGGCAAACAGGCCGCCGTCGCCACCCGCCTCGGCCCTCTGCCCGACGCCAGACACATTGCCAATGTGCGATACAAAATCGTCGGGGCAACGGTGGTGGAGTAATCCGGAAAATAGTAAATGGTAAATAGGAAACAGAAGATAGGTTGAAGGCTGAAGACTTAAGGCAGATTAGCAAATGCAAAATCGAAAATAGAAACTAGAACGACCCCCTCACCCCTACCCTCTCCCCCCGGCGGCAGGGTATATTTGGGTGCCTTCCCTCTCCGACCTCCCCGCCTAAGGTGAATGCATCTTGCCTCTAACCAGACTTGGCCTTTCTTTGCGACCTCGGCGTTCTCTGCGGTAAAATTGTTGTTGGTTTTGGTTTTGCCTTTACCGGCTAGAGCCTTTCCTTTGTGCCTTAGTGGTGAGATAGGTTTTGCTTTGTGCCTTTACCGCGAGGTGCTTTCCTTTGCGCCCTGGTTTATTGTTGTCAAGTTGTTAAAGAGCAAAAAAGAGATTTTATTCGGGCGTCTCCTGTGTAGCACCTTGCCCAATCCTGGTCATTTTCGAGA
>CAMYMF010000078.1 GCA_947259355.1 uncultured Nitrospirota bacterium
AGTTCTCCAAGCGCTGAGAACAGCAGGGAGGCCTTGGGCCTCCCTTTTTTTTTTGCCGAAAACCCCCGGTATGGGGCCATCCCCTTTCGGGGCCGACATCATCTCCAATTCATAAGAACCTACGGGGGCAAATCATGGCCAAGATTTCCATCGCCGGTGCCACCGGCTATACGGGTGCCGAACTCATCCGGATCCTCTACAACCATCCCGAGGTAGACATCGTGCGGATCACCTCGGAACGGAGCGCAGGCTTTCACTTTTCAGCCATTTTTCCCCAGTTCCGCAATCTTATGGATTTGACCTTTGAACCCCTCGATCCCGATGCCATTGCGGCGGGAGTGGATCTGGTCTTTCTCGCCCTGCCCCACACCGATTCCATGCACGTCACGCCGAGAGTCATTCGACAAAATGTCCCGGTGGTGGATCTGAGCGGCGATTTCAGACTCAACCAAGCCAAGGTTTATACCGAATGGTACAAGGTCGATCACGCAGCGCCGGGAGAGATGGAAAAAGGGGTTTACGGCCTGCCCGAACTGAACCGGGAAAAGATCCGGGGCGCCCGCTTTGTCGCCAACCCCGGCTGTTATCCCACGGCGGCGCTTCTTGGCGTGGCCCCGCTCCTGAAAGATTCGCTCATCCATCTGGAGGGGATTATCATAGATGCCAAGTCCGGCGTCACCGGTGGCGGCAAGAGCCCCAAAGCCCATCTTCACTTCCCCGAAGCCAACGAATCCCTTATGGCCTACAAGGTGGCTGAACACCAGCATACCCCGGAGATCGAACAGGAGATGGAAAGGCTGGCAGGCCGGAAGATCGAAATCAACTTCACGCCCCATCTGATTCCCATGAACCGGGGCGTGCTGTGCACCATCTATGCCGCCCTGAATCAGAACGTGACCACAAAACAACTGATCGATCATTACAAAAGCTACTACCGGGGGGAGCCCTTCGTCCGGATCCTTCCGGCCGGCACCTATCCCAACACCAAGAACGTGCGGGGCACCAATGCCTGCGACATCGGTTTAAAGGTGGATGCACGCACCGGCCGGGTCATCGTGCTCTCCGCCATCGACAACCTGGTCAAGGGAGCATCGGGACAGGCGATTCAGAACATGAATCTCATGCTGGGGCTCGATGAAAAGACGGGCCTCAGCCTCCCCGCCATGACACCCTAGAAACGGGGTGCCAGGCAGGCCTGCCTGGCACCCTTACCGTACAGAGGAAACGATAGATATGACAGGCATGCACAGGTCGGTCCGTGGGGGTGTCACCGCGGCCCAGGGCTTCCGGGCAGCAGGCACGGCCTGCGGCATCAAGAAGAACGGCGCACCGGACCTTGCGCTTATCGCCTCCGACACGCCCGCTTCCGCAGCCGCCGTCTTTACCACCAACCGGGTCGTGGCGGCTCCCATCGTCTGGACCCGGAAGGTTCTGCGCAGGCCTGAAATGCGTGGCGTCATTGTGAACAGCGGCAACGCCAACGCCTGCACCGGTGATCAGGGTCTGATAGACGCCCAGACCATGGCGGACGTCACAGCCCGCGCTCTGGGCACCAAAGCAGACGATATCGCTGTGGCCTCCACGGGAGTGATCGGTCAACCCCTCCCCGCTCCTCGAATCGTGCAAGCCGTACCGAGACTGGCTCGAAGACTCTCGAGAACCGGCAGCACCCAGGCGGCCCGGGCGATCATGACCACCGATACCACCCCCAAGAGCCGGGCAGTCGAATTCTCCATGGGAGGCAAGCAAGTTCGTATCGGCGGTATCGCCAAGGGATCAGGTATGATCCACCCCAACATGGCCACCATGCTCGCCTTCATAACCACCGATGCCGCCATCTCCCCTCCCCTTCTCAAAAAAGGCCTGAAGGACGCCGTGGACCGCTCCTTCCATCGCATCACGGTAGACGGCGACACCAGCACAAACGACATGGTGCTCATCCTGGCCAACGGCGCCTCATCGGCTACCATCCACGAGAAAAACCGGAAATCATCGGGATTCCAGGATGCCCTCAACGCCGTTTGCCTCGACCTGGCACAAGCCATGGTCATGGATGGTGAAGGGGCAACCAAGTTTGTAACCGTGCGGGTCGAGAACGCCAGAGATGAGAAAACGGCACTCACCGTAGCGAAGAAGATCGCCCAATCGAGCCTGGTCAAGACCGCCCTATTCGGGGAAGACGCCAACTGGGGGCGCATCCTGTCGGCCGCCGGCACCGCCGGTGTCCCGATCCGGCCGGAGTCGGTGGACATCTACTTTGACCGGGTTCAGCTTGTCAAGGGGAGTATTCTACGGGGCGATGACCAGGAAAAGCGGGCCACCCGGATTCTGCAGAATAGAAGCCTCACCATCACCGTCGACCTCAATCTCGGCTCAGCATCGTCGGAAGTTTACACCTCCGACCTTTCCCTGGACTACGTCAGGATCAACGCCGACTATCGATCCTGAGGATGCTTCTTTTCACTCCGTCCTCTGCCTTCCGTCTTCTGCCTTCCGTCGTCTGTCGTCTGGATTTTATCTGCCCACCGCCCACTGTCATCTGTCCTCGGGCATTTCTCCGCACCTTGACAGTGGCGTGGTCTTGCGGTAGGTTCTTACCAACTCACAGGCAGCAAGGGATGTCAGCTTTGCCCAAAGGTGCTCGGCATGCCGAAATGGCCCGCGGATTCGCCTGGGATGATACATCCCGATTTCCACCATTATAGATAATCGTCGCAGAAGGAGGTTTGTCATGGGTAAGCGGGGCATCGAGATTCTTGGGCTGAATCGGGAAGAGCTTGTCACCACCCTCAACGAAGCCCTGTCTGAGGAATGGCTGGCCTTCTACCAATACTGGGTCGGGGCCCGGGTGATGGAAGGACCGATGCGAAGCGAGATTGAATCGGAACTCCTCCTCCATGCCGACCAGGAACTCAACCACGCCGTTATGGTTGTCAACCGTATCACACAGCTCGGCGGCACCCCCGTCCTAACGCCAGCCGACTGGATGAAGCTGGGTTCCTGCGCCTACGAGGCACCGGTCGATCCCTACATCGAGAAAGTTCTCAACCAGAACCTCAACGGTGAGCGCTGCGCCATCGCCCGTTATAAGGGGCTGGCCGACATGGCCAACGGGAAAGACCATGCCACCTTTCAAATGGCATCCACCATACTCAGCGAGGAGTTGGAACACGAACAGGACATCGAGGACTGGCTCCGCGACATCGACCGCCTGAAGGACGACTTAAGAAAACTCCGGCTGTGAAAGGAATTGCCTTTTTCTGCGTCCTCTGCGGCAAAAAAGTTTTTACATTTGGAAAAGTAGGATATCCTGTGTGCCCTCCGTGCCATTGTGGTGAAACGCCTTTGCCTTTTACAAAGGTCGTCTTTCTTCGCGCTCTTTGCGGTGAAACTCTTATCGGTTTTGCAAATTATTTGCCTTTCTTTGCGTCCTTCGCGTCTTTGCCCCATTAGAAACAAATGCAGTTTCTAACGGGGCGTGCGGTGAAATGCTTTTAGGTTTTGTAAAGGACTTGCCTTTCTCTGCGCCCTCTGCGTTCTCGAGCGAGCTTGGCGAGCGGGCGGTGAGATGGTTTCCGTCTTTCACAAAGTTTTGCCTTTCTCTGCGCCCTCTGTGGTTAAATCTCTCTTGAAGTCATAGTTTGCCAAGGATCGCCTTCCCCTGTGCCCTTTCCGGTTCATCACTGAGACGTGCTGCGATCTCCTCCCTCTGTTCTTCCCCGTGATCCCGAATCAGAAAGGTAAGCACCGTTCCCAGCGTCAGGAGTACGCCGGCTGTCGCAAAAGCCGCAGTGAACGTGTTGGTGCTGGCCATGAGGGTCTGGGATGCCCGGCTCATCACGAAGCCGCCCACACCCCAGGCGGTGAAAATAATGCCGTAGTTCACGCCGAAATGTTTAATCCCCCACAAATCCTTGGTGAAGGATGGGAAGAGCGCTAGGTTCGCCCCGTAGTTAAATCCGATGAATGTAGCGAGAGAGACAAGGACGGCAGCGCCCGACGATTCGGTCCCGACGATGGGAATCGCCGAGAACATGAGCAACGCCTGCAGCACAAAGACACTGGCCAGCGTCCGGCGCCTCCCGATCTTGTCGGACAGGGTCCCTGCGGCAATGCGGCCTCCGGCGTTGCCGATGGCCAGCAGCGCCACGGCCACAAATGCGTTGCTCCCCAGCGTGCTTTTTGCCATCCCCGCGACACTCCCGATCACCATGAGTCCCGCTCCGGCGCCGATAAAATAGAGCACCCAGAGGAGCCAGAAGTTGGCTGTTTTCATCATTTCCATGGGAGATAAAACCGGCTGCACATACGTCTCTCTGATCTTTGCCTGCCTGCCGGTACTGGATCGACGCTCCACAAAACCCTTCGGCTCAAACCCTTCCGGCGGGTTCTGGAGCAGCAAGGCCAGTGAACAGACAATCACCAAGAAAGCAATGCCGAAGAAGAGCATGGCTT
>CAMYMF010000079.1 GCA_947259355.1 uncultured Nitrospirota bacterium
CGGGGGAAAACGAAGCCCTCCGAGGCTGACCCAGGCGACGGACTCCGCCGGAACCGCCTCGAATATCTTCTCCACCACAGGACGGTAGCGTTCTTCCCACCCCGGCTCAAAGACGATGGGATCAAAATGGAAGGCGATCCGGTAGCCGGCGCGGTGGCAGCGCCGGGCCGCATCCAGTCGCTCCGCTAGCGACGCGGCCCCTTTTTCATCGGAGCAGATCAGGCTTTCGGGATTCACCGTCCAGCCGACCACCGTCCGTCCGCCGTGGGGAAGGTCGAGGAGATTCTCCACGCAGTCGGTCTTGGTCTTCAGCTCCAGGGTGGCATTCGCTTGGGCCGCGAAAAAAGGGACGAGCTCCCGGGAAAAATCGGTCACCGAGTCCAGGGCGAGGCTGTCTGTCAGCTCCCCGGTGCCGATCCGGAAGTAACGCTGCGGTGAGGCCGCAAAGGCATCCTCCAACTCGGAAAAAAGATCGCCCGTATTGGCGAAAATTCGAATCATGGGATTGTTCGCAAGATACCCCTGGAGGATGCAGTAAGTACAGTCGAGAGGGCAGCCGGTCACCGTGTTAATGACGGCATAGTTGCAGCAGACAAACCCCTGGGTGCCGGGACACTTCTTGAGAAAGCGGCCGTGAAAGCGGGATATGGCCATCACCCTTTTACCGGCGGAAATAGGGTCGGTTGCCTCTGCGATCCGCCGAATCTCGGGCGTCAGCGCTTCAACGATTTCAAAAGGCGTCCCGGCCAAGCGGTGGAGAATCCGCCGGGTCAGCAGGGCATCCGCCACAGACGCCTCGACCACGATCCGCGCCGGCTGGTACCGGTTCATCTACTCTTCTCCATCCCATTGAAGGAGCCTCAAAACGCGGGCGAGGGACCGGCTACCCGCCGCCGCCGCCAGACGGTCGGCACTTTCCCGAAGTTCCTCAATCGAGGCAAAAGAGAAGGCGGCCTGAAGGGCCGTCCCTTCCAGATAAGGCGGCGCCGCAATCGACCCCCGAGGCAGAGGACCTGCTTCCTTGATCAGGGCCGTGATCTCCCCTATTCTCTCCGACAGCATGGGATACCGGATCGACACCAGGGCCTCTTTGAGCTTTTCCCGCTTCTGGGTCCCGGTCCATCGGGATTCATCCAGGATCGCCCGAATCTCACCGGTCTGAAGCACTGCCGCCACGGAGCTCTTCTCCCGCAGGGCGATCTCTTCCACAAGATCGAGCAGACCCTTGAGTCGACTGCCCCCCAGCTGCACCTCCCTGAGAAGGGCTGAGACCGCGCTCTGATCGCCGGGGCCATAGCCGGCGATCCGGGAGCTCACCCGGATCGGAATGGCGTGGTCGACCATGTAGCGTGCAAGATCGGCGCTGAGCCGCGCCAGTCCCAGGTACTGCTCCAGAATCCGCCGTCCCGATGCCAGCCCGAGCAGGGCCATAATCTCGGTGATCTCCTTATCTTCGGCCTGGAACCGGGAGACGAGTCGGTCAAGACAACCCGCCCGCTCCAGATCGTTCACCGGACGGGTCAGGGCATTGTCCCGAACCTGCCGGAAATAGAGGGCCTTGTCATCGATTTCGCGCCCCACCACCCGGCAGGAAACTGTAGCAAGCCCCGCTTCAACCGCCCCGGCGAGCCGCCGGTGTCCCGAAACAACTCGGAAACCGCCAGCCTGCCTTTCCTGGAGTACGGGAGGCACCATGATCCCGTATTCCCGAATCCCCGCAACAAAGGTGTCGTCCGGTGCTTCGGGGAAGGCGAAGACAAAAAGCCTCTCCTTCAGATCGATTCCGTGGAGCTCCACCTGTAAGAATCGGCCCGCGCCGCTCTCAAAAACCATCCCTTCACTCCAAATTGACAATCCTCTTTTTTTCCCCTATTCTCTTGGCTAGCCGGGATGTGGCATAACTGATTGCCATGAGAGCCCGTATAAGCTGCCATATTCAACCTACTCATTCTCGCAGATCCCCATTTCGTTGACAAGGGTTTTTCATGGCATCCGTCGACCTTCGAAAGCTGGCAGAGACAGTCATCGTTGCCCCCACCGACCCCATCTACAGTGCTCTCAGGCGCGCCGGCAGCTGCTCCGGCGGGGACGGACGGATTGATCTTTTCCGCTATAGCCTTGTGCCCGAATCGGCGCATGGCGTAGCCATCGTCGGCCCGGCACTCGGTGCGCCGGCCGCGGCCCTTCTGGTGGAACGGCTGGCCCGGGAGGAGGTGAGCCGGATCGTCCTCTTCTCTGTCTGCGGTTCCCTGATTTCGAAACTTCGGGTGGGGGATCTATTCATCCCCACCGGCGGGCTCAGCGAGGAAGGAACATCAAGACTCTACGACGCCGGAGAAATCCCGGCACCCGATCGGACATTGAGCAACCGGCTGGTCGGCGAGTGCCACCGCATCGGGATCAAGCCCCGGGAGGGGCTGGTCTGGACCACCGATGCCCCCTATCGGGAGACGGCTGAGAAGATCGAACGATTCCGAAGGGCCGGGGCGCTGACCGTGGATATGGAATTCACCGCGATGGCCACGGTTTGCCACTTCCACAAGATCCGTTTTGCCGCCCTGATGGTGGTCTCTGATGAACGAACCGGCGGGGAGCCGACGATCGGCTTCGGGAGCCTCCCCTATCGGGAAGGTTTGCGCCGGGGCATGGAGGCGATTTTTCACCTCACCGGCTAAGAGGTGCCTGGGACTTCTTCCTTTTCAGCCTCTTTCCGATGGCGCCGCCGGCAAGCATGCCGCTCACCGAGGCCTGAATGAGCCCGCGGGTCACACCGGCGCCATCGCCTACCACAAAGAGGTTTTTCACCTTGCTCTCCATGTAGCGATTCACCTTGATCCGGTGGGAATAGAATTTCACCTCCACGCCGTACAGCAGGGTGTGGCGCGAATTGACCCCCGGGGCAATCTGGTCCAAGGCCTCCAGCATCTCTATGATATCCTTAATGTAGCGGTAGGGGAGAACGAAGCTCAGATCGCCGGGGGTGGCCCCCTCCAGCGTGGGGTGGACCGACGAGTGGGCGATCCGCGCCGGTGTCGACCGGCGACCGCTCAGCAGGTCGCCCAGCCGCTGCACGATTACCCCCTTCCCCAGCAGATTGGCCAGATGGCTGATATAGCGGCCGTAAGCGATAGGGTTGTCGAAGGGCTCCGTAAAGGTCGTGGATACGAGAAGGGCGAAGTTGGTGTTCTCCGTCTTTTTATCGGCGTAGGAGTGACCGTTCACTGTGACGATGTCGCCGGAAAACTCAGTCACCACCTCGCCATAGGGGTTCATACAGAAGGTGCGGACCTTGTCATCGAAGGTCCGGGAATAGTAGATCAGTTTCGACTCGTAGGTGGCCGACGTGACCGCATCCAGAACCGCAGCGGGAAGCTCCACCCGAAGACCGATATCGACGGGGCTGGGAATCGCGGTCAGGCCGAGGCGCCTCGATTCTTCCCGCATCCAGTCTGAGCCGATCCGCCCGGGGGCGGAGATGACAAATCGGGCAGGAAGAAACTCGCCGCTCTCCGTCTCAACACCCCGCACCACGCCGTCTTCCACCTGAATCCGGCTCACCAGCGTGTCCGTCCGGATGGCGATCCGTCCTTCCAGATCGTTGCGGATACTCCTGAGGATTTTGAAGCAGTTCTCCGTACCGAGGTGGCGAACCGCCATCTCGATGAGCTCCATTTCGGCCTTTTTGGCCCTCGCCTTGAGCCGCCGAGTGGCTGGCGTGGAGCCGCCATGGATCTTGTCCGGCGCCCCATACTCGAGATAACGGCGATCGGCCGCCTCGATAAGGGCCTCCAACTCCGGTTTGGGCACCAGGTCATTGAGAAACCCGCCCACCTCCGTCGTCAAAGTCAGCTTGCCGTCGCTGAACGCCCCGGCGCCGCCCCATCCGGTGAGAATCGCACAGGGGGTGCAGTGGATACACTGGCCGTTGTTCCCCCGGGCCGGGCAGCGCCGCTGCGCCTACTGCTGAGCCGCTTACGTCGGATACCGGATGCCGAGCTCCGTGTCGATCCGGCGGTGCGATCGCTCGCTTCCTCCCGGGCGCACATGTCCTCGATTTCGCCGCGGGCCTTGCGGTCCACCAGGGTGATACGCGCCCCGGTGCCGGCGGCGTTGCCGGCCGAGGTCACGTGCTCCAGCGGACAGTCCGGCACCAGCCCCAGGACCATGGCGTACTTGACGTCGATATGGCTGCCGAAGGCGCCGGCCAGCACGATGCGCTCGACCGCGTCGATGCC
>CAMYMF010000080.1 GCA_947259355.1 uncultured Nitrospirota bacterium
CCCGTCGGTATCGCAACCCAGGATCCGGCCCTCCGGGCCAAGTACCGGGGATCCCCGGATCATCTGGTGAACTATTTCACTTTCGTCGCGCGAGAAGTCCGTGAGTGGATGGCGCAGCTCGGATTTCACCGGTTCGAAGAGATGATCGGCCGCACCGACCGCCTGGAGATGCGCCGGGGCATTGAACACTACAAGGCCAGGGGAATCGATTTGTCACCCATACTCCATCAACCGGAGGTTGCGACCGGCGTGGGCCGATTCTGCCGGGTGAAGCAGGATCACGGCCTGGCGAAATCGCTGGATCAAACGGTACTTCTCAAACTCTGCGAACCGGCGCTGACGCGGGGTGAAGAAGTGCACGCCTCCCTGCCGATCAACAATACCAACCGGGTTGTGGGGACCCAGGTGGGCAGCGAAATTTCACGTCGTTACGGCCCATCAGGACTCCCGGACAACACAATCCGGCTCAAATTCGCCGGCTCCGCCGGTCAGAGTTTCGGGGCCTTCGCCCCCCGGGGTCTGACCCTCATCATCGAGGGGAGTGCCAATGACTACCTGGGCAAGGGACTCTCCGGCGGCCGTATTGTCGTCTATCCGCCCCGGAAAGCGACCTTTGTCCCCGGAGAGAATATCGTGGTCGGCAACGTGGCGTTCTACGGCGCCACTGGCGGGGAAGCTTATGTCCGCGGTATGGCCGGCGAGCGTTTCTGTGTACGCAACTCCGGAGTGCGGGCCGTCGTCGCTGCCGTCGGCGATCACGGTTGTGAATATATGACCGGCGGTGTCGTGGTCATCCTGGGCCGCACGGGGCGGAACTTTGCCGCGGGGATGTCCGGCGGGCTCGCCTACGTCTATGATGAAGACGGCGATTTCAAAGACCGCTGCAACCTGGAGATGGTTGATCTCTTCCCTCTGGAGAAAGAAGAAGAGATCACCGAGATCCGACAAATGATTGAAAAACATCGGGTGCTCACCGATTCGGCGCGCGCCGAACAATTGCTCGGCAAGTGGAGTGACACGGTTTCCCGTTTCGTGAAAGTTTTCCCAAAGGACTATCGGCGCATGCTAACAGCCATGGAACGGGTCACGGCTCAGGGCCTTACTGGTGAAGAGGCCCTGGCCGCTGCCTTTGAAGAGAACACCCGCGACCAGGCACGGATCGGCGGTAACTGAAAGACAGGGACACTAGAGATGGGCAAGCCAAAAGGATTTCTCGAATATTTCAGAGAGTTGCCGGCCGATCGCTCGGCCCGGGAACGACTGGGCGACTGGGATGAGTTTCACCTGCACCACGACGAGGCCCGAAACCGGGAGCAGGGTGCCCGCTGTATGGACTGTGGTGTCCCCTTCTGTCATACGGGTCTCACCATTGCCGCCATGGCTTCGGGCTGCCCCATCTATAACCTGATTCCCGAATGGAATGAGCTGGTCTATCGCGGGCTGTGGCAAAGGGCGCTGGAACGTCTCCACAAGACCAATAATTTCCCTGAATTCACCGGCCGCGTCTGCCCCGCTCCCTGTGAAGGGGCCTGCGTCCTCGGTATCATCGAACCGCCGGTAACCATCAAGGTGATAGAACAGGCCATTATCGACCGGGGATTCGCTGAGGGGTGGGTTGTCCCCCAACCGCCGATAGGCCGGAGCGGAAAGCGGGTGGCCGTCGTCGGCTCCGGTCCGGCTGGGCTGGCCTGCGCGGCGCAACTCAACAAGGCATGGCACGAGGTCACCGTCTTCGAAAGAGACGACCGGATTGGTGGTCTCTTGACGTACGGGATCCCGAATATGAAACTGGACAAGGGTATCGTGCAACGCAGGGTCGACCTCATGGCGGCAGAGGGCGTGGGTTTCGAAACGAACGTGGAAGTCGGGAAGACTCTCTCCACGTCACAGCTCCTCAGCGATTACGATGCCGTCGTCCTCTGCTGTGGTGCAACCAAACCTCGGGACCTGCAGATTGAAGGTCGGGAGGCCAGAGGGATTCATTTTGCCATGGACTTTCTCCGCCACAATCAGCAGCGTCTTCTCAACAGGACACCGCTTAAGCTGAGCGCCCAGGGGAAAGACGTGGTGATCATCGGCGGCGGAGATACAGGAACCGACTGCCTTGCCACGGCCATTCGGCAAGGCTGCAAGAGCATCACCCAGTTGGAGATCATGCCCCGTCCACCGCAGGAGCGAAGCCGCGACAATCCCTGGCCTCAATGGCCGAAGGTTTTCAAGGTCGACTACGGACAGGAAGAAGCCATTGCAAAGTTCGGCCGGGACCCAAGGCAGTTTCTGGTGACCGCGGAGAAATTCATCCCCCATTCCCACGGAGCCGTGAAGGAAATTCAGATCCACGATATTACATGGGAGGAAGCACCGCGGGGGATGACACCGAAGAAAGTGCGGGGCAGCGAACGGCGTATTCCCGCGGACCTGGTTTTGCTGGCCATGGGCTTTATCGGCCCTGAAGAGGCCGTCCTGAATGGTCTCAACGTGGAACGGGACGACCGAAGCAATGTGAAGGCAGACTTTGATCGCTACAATACCAATGTGCCGGGGCTCTTTGCTGCAGGCGACATACGGCGGGGCCAGTCTCTTATCGTATGGGCCATCAACGAAGGGCGCGGCGCAGCCCGGGAAGTGGATCGTTTCCTCATGGGAGAGACCGCCCTCCCCTGAGGGACGTGAATGATGGAATGCATGACTCGCTTCGAGGGACTTCATTTCGACGGCCGAACCATCGTCCCTATCTTACTGCAACGCCTCCAATTCCTCCCACCGGGCGTAGACCCGGGTCAGCTCCGTTTCCAGTGACGTAAGCTTGGCCTTTGCGGCAGACACTTGATGTCCGTTGTCGCGATAGAAGGCCGGGTCTGCCATGGCACTGTGGATCTGCTCCAATTCAGCTTCAAGGGTTTCGATGCGGCCGGGAAGATCTTGCAGCTCTTTTGAATCCTTGAAGGTGAGTTTCCGCACCTTCGGCAGCGCGACCCGGGACTTTGCCTGTTTTTCATCTTTACCGACATTGTCAGGGCAAGTGACCGGCTGCCGCGCCCGGAGCCAATCGTCGTATCCGCCTACATATTCTTTTACCTTTCCATCCCCTTCGAATACAAGGGTGCTCGTCGCGACCTCGTTGATGAAGGCACGATCGTGGCTCACCAGGAATACTGTCCCGGGGTAGTCCATGATCAGATCTGCAAGGAGATCGAGGGTCTCCATATCGAGATCATTGGTCGGTTCGTCGAACACAAGCACGTTCGATTGCCGGGTAAAGAGCTTGGCGAAAAGAAGGCGATTACGTTCACCGCCGGATAAAATCTTTACGGGACTCCGGGCGCGGGCAGGGGGAAAAAGAAAATCCTGAAGATAGCCGATGACATGGCGCCTGCTGCCATTGATGCTCACATGGTCACTGCCGTTGGCCACACTATCCTGCACCGTTTCTTCATCATTCAGTTGGGCACGGTGCTGATCAAAATAGCTCACCAGAAGATTTGATCCGTGTCGAATCGTGCCGGCCTGGGGCGCAAGCTCGCCTATGAGTATCTTGAGCAGCGTCGTTTTCCCCGATCCATTGGGACCGATAATCCCGATCTTGTCGCCGCGCATGATCCGGGCGGAAAATCCCCGAATCACCGGGTTATTCTCATAGCTGTAATTCACATCTTTCGCCTCAATCACCAGTTTTCCGCTCCGTTGGCCCTCCTGGGCCTCCATGCGCACCGTCCCCATTGTTTCATGACGCAGGCTTCGGGCTTCCCGCATCTCCTTGAGCGCCCGAAAGCGGCCTTCATTCCGGGTTCTCCGAGCCCGAATCCCCCGGCGGATCCAGGCCTCTTCGGCAGCCAGCCGCTTGTCGAATTTCGCGTTTTCCACCGCTTCCGTGTCGATGGCCGCCTGTTTGCGGTGAAGATAGGTCTCATAAGCGCCGGGCCAACTGGTGAGCCTGCCTCGATCCAGGTCGACAATTCGCGTCGCGAGCTTTCGAATGAGCATACGGTCATGGGTGACGAAAAGAAGGGTGCCCCCGAAGGAAAGAAGAAACGCTTCGAGCCAGACGATGGTG
>CAMYMF010000081.1 GCA_947259355.1 uncultured Nitrospirota bacterium
TTCCAGTTCTTCAACCTGCTGCCTGTTCTTACCGCGCTGGAAAACGTTCAGGTGGCCATGATGCTGGCAGGGATATCGAAAAAGGAGCAAGAAGAGCGGGCCACAGAACTGCTCAATCTGGTGGGTTTGGGCGAGAAGCTACAAGCGAAGCCGAATCAGCTCTCCGGCGGTCAGCGGCAGAGGGTGGCCATCGCTAGGGCACTGGCCAACGACCCGGAGATCTTGCTGATGGATGAGCCGAGCGGCAACCTGGACAGCCGCTCGGAAGGGGAACTGCTGGCGCACGTCTGCAAGATCAATCAACAGGGGAAAACCGTGGTCATCGTCACCCATTCGGAGACCGTCGCTGCCGTGGCGCAGAAGACCTTTTGCATCCGTGACGGGGAGCTGGCGGTCAACTGAGAGAATTCATGCACACCAACGAACACGGAGGATAGAAAGATGAACGTTAGAAAATGGGGCATAGTCGGTTTTCTAGTGGTGCTGCTGGGCGCGGGTCTGGCCCTGGGCATGGGGAGCCGGTCCGGGACTCCGGGCCCGGCAGGGGCACTGGATGTCAACAGCGTGGCTTCCGACCCATCCGCCTATAAAGGCTCTATACAGGTCCGAGGGGTCGTTTCCAAAGTATCGCCATCGGATTCCACCTTCGTCCTTATTGATATCCGGGAATACAGGGCTTGCAAAGTAGTGACCTGCGCTTCCAAGTTCGTGCCGGTCAGCTATGGGGGTGCCCTGCCCGAAGTGAAAGAGGAATTGGTGGTCACGGGAGAGATGGTTTCCTCCCCAAATGGTTTTGTATTAGTGGGGCAAGAATTACAAAGATTGGGAAGATGATGAAAGCACAAGCCAAAAACAATGTCAGCGAAGAGACCTGCAAGGTCGTCTGTTTTAATGAAGAACTGGTCAAGGAAATCAAGGACTCTATGGTCGCCGAGGAGGAGCTGCAGGACCTTGGCGAGTTTTACAAGCTCCTCGGCAATCCCACCCGCCTGAAGATCATTTTCGCCCTGGGCAAGGGGGAGCTTTGCGTTTGCGACGTGGCCCACATTCTTGGCCTTTCTATTCCGGCTACCAGCCAGCAGTTGAAATTGTTGCGCCAACGGGGGCTTCTCGGCCATCGTAACGACGGGCGCATGACCTATTATTCACTGGCTAAACCCCGACTCTTTGAAGCGATTCAGAGCGATGTAGCGTTCGTAGAGAAAAGCGATGCCAAGGCATAGAACTCGTTCGCGATGCTTTGGAAAAGGCTCACGATGCAAACAAGACACACCACCTGCTCCATTCGCTGCCTGAAAGGAGAGGATGTCCGCAAAGCCAGGGAAGGCCTGAAAGGCAATCCTTTTACGAAGGTTCCGTATTTCTGCAAGCTGTCCGGGAACGCGGAAGAAGTGCTGCTCCTCTCGGATCAACGCATCGAGGAACTGTCGGCCATCTTCAGTCCCCTGGGCGATCCGTTGGCCCTGAAGATCCTCTACGCTCTTATCTCCTGCGAACTGTGCGAGTGCGACATCGCCACCTTGGTGGAGCAGGATGAGAGGGGGGTGCTGAATCGACTCGACAAGCTCCATTCCCTTGGGCTTTTGCAGCGCCGCAAGATTCAGGGGATGAACTATTACTCAGTGGCCATAGAGGATCTCAGGGGCTTTCTAGCCCGCAGTCTCCACGGAGCAAAAAAGACATGAAGCGAGAAGCTCTTTTCACCGTGAAAGGTATGGACTGCGCGGAGTGCGCCGCCACGATCGAGAAAAGGCTCCGCTCTCTTCCGGGAATCTGGAGCGCTTCGGTGAACTTCGGTACGGAGCGGCTGCGAATCGAATATGATCCCGGACTGATCGATCTCACCCAAGTGCAAGGTTCGGTAAGGGCGCTCGGACACGAAATCTTTGCGTTCGGGGCCGCGGCGGCCGAACCGGTCCGCTGGTGGCAAAGGCCCAAGCACATCCTTCTCGGGCTGTGCGGCATCGCAGCCCTGGCGGCCTTCGCCTTGGAATTGACCCATGTGTCGGATACGCTGGTCAAGGCCGTCTACGGCCTGGCCATGCTTTTGGGCGGATACTATCCGGCACGAAGCGGCTGGCAGGCCCTCAAGAGCTTCTCCCCCAACATCCACACCCTGCTCGCGGTGGCCGCCGTCGGGGCCGTGGCCCTGGATCTCTGGGAGGAAGCGGCGGTGCTGGTTTTCATCTTTTCCTTGGGCGAAGTGCTGGAGGCCTATGCGGTCGACAAGGCCAGGGGCGCCATCCGCGCCCTGATGGCGCTGGCTCCCAAGGAGGCCCGGGTCAAGAGAGACGGTCGGGAGGTGCGCCTGCCGGTGGAAGAGCTCCGGGTGGGGGACGTGATCGTTGTTCGTCCCGGGGAGAAGATCGCCATGGACGGCCGGGTGACGGTCGGGCTTTCCGCCGTCGACCAAGCGTCGATTACCGGCGAGTCAATTCCCGTCACCAAGGAAGAAGGGGACGAGGTCTTCGCCGGAACCCTCAACCAGCGGGGCTTCCTGGAAGTGGAGGTGACCAAACCTGCGGCGGACACGACACTCTCCCGCATCATCCACGCCGTTGAGGAAGCCCAGGCGAAGAAGTCGCGTTACCAGAGATTCGGGGAGCGCTTCGGCAGAGTCTACACCCCGGTCATGTTTCTGTTGGCCATCCTGATCGCCGCCATCCCTCCCCTGCTGGCTGCTCAGCCCTTTCAGCCCTGGTTCTACAAAGGCCTGGTCGTATTGGTGGTGTCGTGCTCTTGCGGCCTCGTTCTGTCGGTGCCCGTTTCCGTCATCGCAGCCATCACCCATGCCGCGCGCAAGGGCGTTCTCATCAAGGGCGGAGCGTACCTCGAGGCCGCCGCCGGAGCCGATGTCGTTGCAGTGGATAAGACGGGCACCCTCACTTTGGGCCGACCGGAGGTGACCGATATCCTGCCGGCAGGTGGCCATACCCCACGGGAAATCCTGGCTCTGGCCGCTGCTATCGAGAGCCGCTCGGAACATCCGCTGGCCGATGCCATTTTAAGAAAGGCCGAGCAGGAGGGCATAAACGGGTCGGCAGTCACAGAATTCGAGACGTTTCCGGGGGAGGGAGCCTGCGCCGTCGTCAACGGGAAGACCTACCGCATCGGCGGCCGGAAGATGTTCCTGCGACAGGACCTTTCGGCGGGGGAGAGCGAGAAAGCCCTCGCGCGGCTGCAAGAGGAAGGAAAGACGGTCATCTTCCTGGCTGAGGAAAATGAGCTCATGGGCACAATCGCCGTGGCCGACGGCCTCCGCCCCGGGGTTCGTGAGGTAGTGGAGTCCATCAGGACGGTCGGGGTCCGGAAGATTGTCATGCTCACCGGAGACAACGAAGGTACGGCGAAGGCCATCGCCAGGCAAGCGGGGACCGACGAGTACCGAGCCGGATTGCTTCCGTCGGAAAAGGTCGAGGCTGTCAGACACCTGAAAGAAAGCGGGGCCAAGGTCATCATGGTGGGGGATGGGGTCAACGACGCTCCGGCCCTGGCGGAGGCCGATGTGGGAATCGCCATGGGCGTGGCAGGTACGGATGTCGCCCTGGAGACCGCCGATGTGGCCCTGATGGCCGACGATCTGGCCAGGATTCCCGTATTCCTGCGCCTTAGCAGTCTTTCGGTCAACAACATTAGACAGAACATCGTTGCCTCCCTGGCCATCATTGCCTTCCTGGTGCCGGCGGCCTTGTTTGGCTGGGTGGG
>CAMYMF010000082.1 GCA_947259355.1 uncultured Nitrospirota bacterium
CTGCTGGGACGGGAACTCGGCGTCTGCGGGGCGCGGCTGTGTCGCGAGGGTGAGGCCCAGGAGAATAACAACCACGCCCGTCTTCCCCACCGTCTTGAATACGGACGCACTCATTCCGCCGTCTCTCCTGTAGCTGATCCCGAAAACACAAGCAATGAGGGCGCCGAGAAGAAGGACCCGGAGAAAGGCGAGGACCATGTTTACCGACGGCGGGATGAGGGTGAGCCGTACGGTCTGGGTTCTGTCGACTGGTCCGCTCCAGCGGAGAGGCACTGCGGTCCACTGCCAAGATGGCAGACCGGGACCGGTCTGCACCGTTGCCTTCGGGTCGTATTGCAGATCTTTGAGGCTGTCATAATAGCGGTCCCGGACTTTATCCCTTGTCACCGACAGCTCGCTTTTCAGGGGCGCTTCCCGGGCAGCTTTGCCCTCCCCCATGTCAAACTCTTCCTCCAGGACTTGCGGAGAAGCGGGCAGACTCTCCTGATGAACGGTTCTCTGGCTGCCGACCATCTCCCAGGGTCGTTCCAGCTGCGGGAAAATCCCCTTGCGTACCTGGTCGATCATAAAGGGGAGGGCAATCATGAGGAGCGCAATCATGGCCGCGTTGCGGTAAAGCGTCACCAGGCGGCTAAAACGGTTTCCAGGCAGAACGCGGAGCAGGGCCACGGCGAAGAGTACGTTGAGCCAGACGAACCGGGGGGCGAAGGGTTCATGGTAGAAGAGAGCCAGCGCGGTGAGGGCGACCACGCCCCATCCCGTTCCCCAGAGCTTGGCGACGGAGAGTGCGATAATCAGCACCACAAAGAGATCAAGCAGGGTCCATCGCTTCATCCAGGTTCCCGGCACTTCATCCACGCCGTTGGCATTGAAGAGCCGCCAGCCCGGGGGCAGGTGCATGACAGCCTCCACCTTCTGAAAATCGTGGTCCCAGCCGACAGCGGGAATCGTTTTCCCGACAGCGTCCATCCGGCTATCGGCCACGAGGTGGATCTCTCCCCGCCGCACTTCAACACCCTCTTTGTCTGAGGGCTCAAGGCGGGTAATGAACTGGGGGACATTGTCTACGGTAACCTGGCCCAGTTTGGCGGGAGGGAGCATTTCCAGTCGCCATCCCCGGGTCATGGAGCCGCTGATTCGATCCTGCACCGTGTATCCCTTGCCGGCGAAGTCGAGCCAGAGTTTTCGCTGCAGGGTCAGCTGATCCGGGGCGGGATCGGGATCGCCTCGCCGTTTCTCCATCAGCCGCAACGTTTCACCTGGTGTCAGGCGATAGGCGGGCAGCCTGCGCCAGTCCTGAGGCATGGTGGTCTGCTGGGGGTCGATGGGAGTGCCCCCTTCAATTTCAACCAGCCGCAGATGGTTTCGGGCGTCAAAAACCCAGACCTCCTGCTGGACCCATGGGTTCCCTGCCTGTGCCAATGGCACTTCGTTCACTGGACCTATGTGACGGCAGGCCAGTTCGAGCACCCAGTGTCCCGGCCTGACTTGAAGGCGGAGTCGGCCGTCCGGTTCAATTCGTGCGGGAAGGGGTGTGTTTAATGAAACCGGCAGATAACCGGTGGGCAGGCCTTGGCCCAGCAGCAGCTCCCGGGGTTTGCCCGCCACATCAAGCTCAATGCGAATGAACTGGCCGAGAGGGATCTCATCTAAGATCCGGCGGAAGACCTTTATGTCGAGACGGTCCTCGCCGGCGGCTGTTCCGGATGGACCATCCCCGCCGCCTTTGCGCAGCCAGAGGCGACCTTCGGCGTCCATATCGGGTATGGCCACGGAATGACCCTGCAATTCAAGTGACACGAGGGCGGTGCTCGGTTCAATCTGAAGGAACTCAGGGAGTTGCTTCCAGTGAAAACGCCCCTCGATGGTATAGGCCCCCATTTCCACGTAGACCGCCGGCAATCCGTTGCGCTCTACCACCTTCGTTTCCTCTCCGTTGACCCGGACGTCCTGGGGCCAGTGTTTCCCATTTCCCGGCAAGGTGATCCATCCGTCGGTCAGCTGGCGCCACGCCTGTTTGAAGGTTCCACCGGTGTTGAATATATCGAGAGAGAGGTCAGTGGGCCAGCTGCATTCCCACAGATTTCCTGCGTTGTATGGCGAAGGGCAGGCGATCTGGTCCTGTCCATGGAGGACCCAGGGGACCCAGGGTTTAAGGGGCTCGGGGACTTCCTCCCGGGAGAGAGGTGAGGCCGAAACAGAGTAGCTTGAAAGAGAAAAGACGAGTAGCCACAGCAGTCTTTTTAACATTGTTCCTCCTTGGCAGAAAGAAACAGTTTGTACTTGTGGTGAGTGTTAACGGGATTGCGACATCATTATATCACAAAAGCTCGCGTGTGCACGGGGGAAGCCTCCCTGGCGCGACCAGGAGGGCATTCTTACTGGAGAGGGCCCGGAGAAAGGCAATTGATTGTCAAGGCAAAACCATTTCACCGCAGAGGGGCAAAGGGCGGAAAGAAAGGCAAATCTTTCGGAAAAGAAAAGACCATTTCACCGCCCGCCCCGTTAGAAACTGTCTTTGTTTCTAATGGGGGAGAGGACGCAGAGAAAGACAATTCTTAGCAAAAGCAAAAACCGTTTCACCGCAAGGGCGCAAAGGGCGCAAAGAAAGGCAATGCCTTTCTAAAGGGCAAAACCGATTCACCACGAAGACACAAAGAGCACTAGGAAATGCGAATGCTGTCGAAAGAGCAAAACCATTTCATCGCAAGAGCAGAAAGGGACTGGATCCGCAGGTGCCTGTCCCTTTTGCTGGATCGCAAATTTCTTGGGATTCTCTTTGCGCTGGTTCGAGACCATCGTGAATACACTAAGGATTACAGCAACACAGCACATATGAAGACAGCAGCATAACGGTCATTCTCGGTGCGTGTAGACGGGGAGATTATCGTCTGCGGCCTCAAGGCGACCTTGTCGACCTTCAACGAGAGCTTGGTGCACGTCTTCTCACCCGACGGCTCGAATATGTTGCTGCCGGACAGACAGCCGACGAACGCACCGACCGACCCCTTGTACCGGATCCCGACCGGCAAGGTCTCTCCGGCGAACGTCAGCGTGCCCTCTACGTACTCCTCGGCGGTCGGGTCTGCGTCTAGCTCCGCGAGCAGCTCGGGAGCGAGGTCGAGTTGGAAGCTGTGGAGCCGCTCCTGGTCGAAGATCAGTGCGCTATCGCCACTCTGATACGCGGCCGCATCATCGACAGGCGGGTCCTCCGTCGCGGCCGTTGGAGTCGTGGATTGCGCCGCCGTGGGTGACAACTCCTCCGAAGGACCGTTGGAGGAGTTGCACGATGCAGCGATCAATCCGGCTGCAACTAGGAACGCGACGCTCCGCCGTCTCATCACAGCCCGATCTTGGCAGACCGGCCTATGGATGCGGCCGCGCGGGCTCGCCGAGCTATTTGTCGCCCAAAGCGGGACCGGCGGGCCAGAATGGCTTCATGCCTTCCACGATGCGTGCAGTTGTTCTTGACGGGCCCGGGCCGCCGGAGGCGCTCCAGATCCGCGAGGTCCCCATCCCGCGACCCGATGCGGGTGAGGTTCTGATCAGAGTGCGAGCATTTGGGCTCAACCGGTCCGAGCTGCACACTCGGCTTGGTCTCGCCGGCGATGGCGTGATATTCCCGAGGATCCTCGGGATCGAAGCTGCCGGAGAAGTGGTCAATGCGCCGACCGGCGAGTTCGAGCTTGGGGAGC
>CAMYMF010000083.1 GCA_947259355.1 uncultured Nitrospirota bacterium
GGCTGCTGTCAGGTCGGCCGTTTCTGTTGGCTGTGGTCGAGCAACCACACCTGGGGGTGCAGCCAGCAGGGTTGGCGTGTTCGATCCATCGACGAGCACTTCGATGATGTCCACCGAGCACTCCTCTGGGTCACAACTTCGAACCAGAAGCTCGACGCTTCCCTCGAATCCGCTCTGGGGCCGGACGGTGATAGTGCCGTCGCTGTTGTGGGTTGCTTCGACGGTCGGCGGAGCGCTCACGACCAGGACGGATGTGGGGTCGATTGCGGGGTCGGCGCCCGCGACGTCGATGATGAAGGCGTCGGCTTCGGTAGCGGCCCCGAGCACAACGGTTTCCTCGCCCCCGCTGGCTGCTGCTGCTGGGAGCTCGACCACTCCCGTGACGGCGAGTGTGGCCATGCCGGCTACTGCGACTGCCGCAGCGCCTCCACTTCCCACGCGCCGCAGCGAGCTGAGGATGGGCACAGTGGAGAGGGCAGCCAGCGGGCCGATCACGCGATGCATGGTCGACGTGCTCACGTTGAGGAATGCCCGCACCGCTATCGGGTCGAATTGGCTGCCGGCTCGGTAGGCGAGCTCCTTGCGTGCAGCCGCCGCAGACATCGGCGTCTTGTAGGAGCGGCTTGCCGTCATGACGTCGAAGGCATCGGCGACCGCCACGATGCGTGCCCCGAACGCGATCTCGTCACCGGAAAGCCCGTTGGGGTAGCCGCCTCCGCTGAAGCGCTCATGATGATGGAGGATGGCGGGAACGATGTTTTCCAACTGGCTCGCTTTCTGCAGTATCATAGCGCCCAGATTCGGGTGATCCTTTACGATCCGGCGCTCCTCCGCCGTGAGAGGCGCAGGCTTGTTGATGATTTTGTTCGGTATACTAACGGCGCCGATATCATGAAGCAGGGTCGCCAGGCGAATACATTCGATTTCTTCCTCCGCCAGTTCCAGTTTCTTAGCCAGAGCAACTGCATGTTTGACACTTTCCTCCGAGTGTCCCCGGCCGAAAACATTCTTGGCGTCGATAACGGCCGCCAGGTCCCGGATCCCTCTCAGGCGAGAAACCTCCGGCATTTCGGTGGAAGCCACCTCTTTCTTCTCCGCCATAGCCCGCAGCGCATCGTCGTATTTGTAAACCCGGTTTCTTCCCTGCTCTTTGGCGAAATAGAGAGCCTGATCAGATTTGGAGATCAGATCCTCCCGGGTCACGCCGTCTTCCGGATAGGCCGAAATCCCGATACTGACCGTGGTGAAGAAGTCTTCTTCCCCCAGAGATTCGCTGAACGACTTCTGCGCAATTCTGTCCCGGATACGCTCCGCAACAACGATCGCCCTCTCACTGGAAGTTTCGGGCAAGATTACAGCAAATTCTTCACCGCCGTATCGTGCCGCTATATCTACATTTCGTATGGAATCCCCAATCGCCTTGGCAACCCCCTGGAGTACCTTGTCCCCCATGGGATGGCCGAAGGTATCATTGAATGTCTTGAAGTGGTCAATATCGATCATGAGGACGGAGAAAATTCGCCGGTACCGGATACAGCGGCGCACCTCCGCCTCCAGCTTGTTCTGGAATTCTCGATGGTTTAGAACTCCGGTCAACCCATCGGTAATGGCAAGTTGCTTGGTCCGCTGGTGCAGGATAGCGTTGTCGATGGCCAGGACCGTCTGGATGGAATAGGTCAGCAGCAGGTCTTCGTCTTCCTTGCAGAAAAGCTTGCCCTTCTCCCCGTTTATCAGCACCAGGATACCAACGGAGTCTTCCTGCACCATGGGCACTGCCAGAATATGGCCGAGCTCCGGTAACGTGACCGGAAGAACCGGCGCGCCATCCTGCACCTTGTTACCCTTCCAGTTCAGCAGTCCGTGGGAAGCGATGATTCCCGCAAGGGTGTCGGAAATCCGGGTTTCAGGATCCAGAGGTCCAGGCTCCAAATCCCCCGCCCAATAGACGGCTTCCACCTGTGTTGTGTCATCACCGAGAACAATGAACATCGCCGAATCCGATCGTATCAGATAGCGCGCGTGCTCACAGACTTTTTGATAAAGAGACGCCAAGTTGGGCTCAGCTGAAAGGGCAAGGGTTGATTCATTTAGGATAGTGAGCTGACGGGTTTGTCGGTCTTTCTCCTCATACCGCCGAGCATTCTCAAGTGCGGAAGCCCCATGCTTGACAAAGTGGTTGAGTATTTCGAGGTCGGCTTCAGGCACCGATGCATTAAAGAAACAGAGGATTCCTGCCATGGTGGAGCTCAGCATAAATGGAAAGGCGAGCAGCGAGTGAATTCCGGCCTCCTCCCCGCCGGGGACCGGCTCCAATCGCACCACACCGTCGGAGGTGGCCAGATCGTTGAGCTCGGCCATCGCCCCATCCTGGAATTGGCGAAGGAAGTCGTCACTGATGCCGCAGGAATGGATCTCTCGGGGCTCTTCCCCGGCGTCATCGATCAGAATAAGGCAGCTACCCTGACTTCCGGCAAGCAAGCTCCCCTTGTCGAGAACCCCTCGTATGACCTCGGAGCGGTTCAGGGTTGAATTCATCCACTGGACTGCATGAGACAATGCCAGGAGGAGATCCGGTGGAAGAACGGCGGTCTTGTCGACAGAATTCATTGGATTCCTATCGGGCAGTACATAGGGTGACTATTTTCACCCCGATCAGCAGAAAGGGGATATACGTCCTATATTTTTTAAAAATCAGCAACTTAGGCATGACTTGTTAACCAGTGATGCCCTGCTTCACCTTATCTAATTATAAGATTCGGCTCCCGAATCTGTCAATGAATCTGTTTCAGGAAAATGACTCCCTTGATCGTGGGATTCGTAAATAGGGGAACGTATCGAGAGGGTTGCCGCAGGGTCTCATCAAAGGGGGCGAATGAGGCGTACCCCGCCTACGCCGTTGGGAGCCGAATTACGCGGTGAATCCTCGAATGACCAGGGCCGCGTTAGCCCCGCCAAAAGCGAAGGATGAAGAGAGAACGGTGTCCACATTCTCCTGGAGCGCCTCTTCCCGAACAGGGTTGAGACGGCACTCGGGATCGGGATTTTCCAGGTTCCGTACCGGTGGAACCAAATTTCGCCGCGCCGACAGAACAGACACAATCGCTTCCACAGCACCGCTGGCCCCAAGCATGTGGCCGGTCATCGACTTGATGGCACACACCGGGCGGGTTCGCCCCCGGCTTCCGAGGGCTCTTTCGATCGCCCTGGACTCGGTCCGGTCATTGAGCACGGTCCCCGTTCCGTGGGCATTGATGAGATCGATCTCATCGGGCCCCACACCTGCGTCACTCATGGCCAGAGTCATGGACCGCGCCATGCCGACCCCTTCGGGATCGGGCGCTGTGCTGTGGTACGCATCGGACGACATGCCGACCCCCAGGAGTTCCCCCAAGATTTTGGCCCCCCGCGTCTCTGCATAATTCCAGGCCTCCAGAACGAGGAGACCTGCCCCCTCACTGACCACGAATCCGTCACGGGCCAGGTCGAAGGGACGGCACGCCTGTTTGGGCGCCTGATTCCTGAGTGAAAGCGCACGGATTCGGGAGAACCCGCCGATAATGATCTCGGTTATCGGCGCTTCGGCACCGCCGGTAATGACCACGTCCGCATCCCCACTGCGAATGATGCGGGTCGCCTCACCAATGGCATGGGCCCCTGAGGCACAGGCCGTGGAGACCGCCAGAGTCGG
>CAMYMF010000084.1 GCA_947259355.1 uncultured Nitrospirota bacterium
GAGTTTAACCAGATCCACCGATACAACCAGGAGCGAACCATCACCGTCAGCGCCAAGCACCAGATCATGCCTTCCGGCGAACTGTTCCAGGCTCTCATGCCCACCCTCGACGGCCTGAATCTGCCCCCGGGCTACTGGTGGGAGATCGGCGCCGAACTGGAAGATTCGGCTGAAGCCCAGCAGCTACTGTTGGTCTGGTTTCCGCCATGTTTTCTGCTGATTATTGCCCTGCTGATCTGGCAGTTCAATTCCTTCCGCCGGGCGGGGATCATCATGATCACCATCCCGCTGATACTCATCGGGGCGGTGGTCGGCATGATGGTCATGCGGGCCGATTTCGGTTTTATGGTTATTCTCGGCCTGCTGAGTTTGATGGGCACCATCATCAATAACGGCATTGTCCTCATCGACAAAATCGAGTCGAATCGCCGGGAAGGCATGGCAGATTACGAGGCCATGGTCGGAGCGGCCATATCCCGCTTCAGGCCGATCCTGATGTCGGTGACCACCACGGTTCTGGGCCTGTTGCCGCTCATCATTTCCCGGGACCCCCTCTTTTACGGCCTGGCCTGCGTCATGGCCTGGGGTCTGGCCATCGGCACAGTCTTCACCCTTGGTGTGGTCCCGGTACTCTACTCCCTGTTTTTCAAGGTGGCGGTGCCGGCCCGGGTTCAAACTGCAGGGAGCTGATTTCTAAAATGGGTGCTCAACAGGATCGTATGGGTAATAAGACGCAAGGAAACGACATGAACACCCTCGAAGTTTATTGCCTGGGTCCCAAAGGTTCACCACTCTTCCCTCTCCCCCAAGGAGACTGTGTCGCAATGATGAAAAACGCACATTCTGTCATTCCGGGCTCGTCCCGGAATCTCGTAGTTTCATGTACTTGCGAAATGCCGAGATTCCGGCACGGAGTTTATCCCTGTGCATACAGGGGGCCGGAATGACAATTACGACACAGTCCCAAAATGGGGGAGAGGACGTTTCTTGGAAAATCACACTCTGATGACTCACACAAGAATGTCTAGAACCCTATAATGAAAACAAAAATAGAGGGAATCATGGAAAGATGGAATTCGACCCGGGCCCTGCTCCTGATCACAGCGGGTACACTGCTAGCCGGCGGCTGCACCATGCTGGGCCCCGATTTCGTCCGACCCGAGGCGCCCGTGGCCGAACATTGGATCGACCCGGAAAGTTCTGTTATCAAGCATGGTGATGAGGAGTACAGCACCTGGTGGAAAGTGTTCAACGATCCGACGCTCGATGCTCTCATCGAGAGCGCCTACAACCAGAACCTGACGCTGCAGATCGCCGGTCTCCGGGTGTTGGAGGCGAGGGCCGTACTCGGCGTTGCCACCGGGAACCTGTATCCCCAAACCCAGCAGGCCTCCGCCGATTATGCCCAGATCGGGCTGAGCAAGAACAGTCCCAACTTTGCACCAGGTATTGACCGGTTTTTCGGTCAGGCTTCCATGGGATTCGATGCCGCCTGGGAACTCGATTTCTGGGGTCGTTTCCGCCGTGGTGTCGAAAGCGCCGACGCCAACTTCGTTGCCGGTATCGCCGGCTATGACGACGTCCTGGTCACCCTCACCGCCGAGGTAGCCAGAAGCTACATTCTTATCCGCACCCTGGAAGAACGGATTTTCCTGGCCCAGGCAAATGTCAAGATCCAACAGGAATCCCTCCGAATTGCAACGGTCCAATTCGATAACGGGGCCGTCACCGAACTCGATGTCCAGCAAGCCAAATCGCTGCTGCGCAACACTCAGGCCCTCATCCCCCAACTCCAGATTTCCCTGCGACAGGCAGAGAATGCCCTGAGCATCCTGCTCGGCATGCCGCCCCAGGATCTCGGGACCGTTCTGGCCGGCAATGGGCAAATCCCTACCGCCCCTAGCGAGGTCGCCATCGGGGTCCCGGCAGAACTGCTGCGCCGGCGGCCGGACATCAAGGAGGCGGAGCTGCTGGCGGCCTCCCAAAGCTCCCAAATAGGTATCGCCAAGGCCGATCTCTATCCCAGCTTTACCCTTTTCGGCACCATAGGCATCAGTTCGGCAAATACCGGCTCTTCGAACATCAGTGACGTATTCGACGACGAGAGCATCACTTTTGACGCCGGCCCCTCTTTCCGCTGGAACCTGTTCAACTACGGCCGGCTGAAGAACATCGTCCGCATCGAAGACGCCCGTTTCGAACAGCTGCTGATCAACTACCAGAATGTGGTGCTTCAAGCTGCCCGGGAGGTCGAGGATGCCACAACCGGTTTCGTCCGGTCCGGGGAGCAAGCGGAATTTCTGCGGGAAAGCGTTGAAGCGGCCAAACGCGCCTCGGAACTCGCCATGATCCAGTACCGCGAAGGTGTTGTCGACTATCAGCGGGTTCTCGACACCGACCGTTTTCTAACCGAACAGCAGGACAGCTACACCGCGACCCGGGGGGATATCGCCCTCAACCTCATTGCCTTGTACAAGGCTTTAGGCGGCGGCTGGCAGATGCGGCTCGGCAACGACGTTGTCCCGGCGTCTATCAAAGAGGAAATGGATGAAAGAACGGACTGGGGAGATCTGCTTGACTCGAGTGAATCGGAGCCGGTCTCGGTAGAGCCACCAGAAGATTTATGGAGAGCTCCTGACTGGTAAGGAACCTAGCCCGGATATTGCATGAGTAAATCTATTACGAGGCCGGAGAATTAGGGTGCCAGGCAGGCCTGCCTGGCACCCATTGCCTCACCGTCAAGAACAGACCGTCACAAATCGGTCATCATCCTCTGTTTTTTCAATGGTTTGACACCCAGAGAATCTGCTGTTAGATTTGGGGCTGATCTGAAAAGAGCCGATTTCATTTCTTTTTTTCTATCTTTTGCAAGCTGCGACGCAGGTGGCCCGACCGGTCGTGACCCTTGTGAAGTCCCAAGGGGCCCTTTGACGGGAAGGACATTTCGGGGGAGCAATAAGGAGGAGTGACCATGAGTAATGCCATCACACCCATGAAGTATCTCGACAAGGCCATGAACACCCTGCGGGACCTGGGCCTGGTACCCGAAAAGACGGAGGAAGCACCGATCATCTCACTGATCAATCAGATCAGCGATCTCGACGAGGAGAGGATCGTGGCCATTGCCCGAACCTTGAGTCAGGTGTCATTATTCAACGAAGTGGTCCGGGAACAGGTCACCAGCATGAAGCTCGGTGAACGGTACGAGGAGGTCACCAACGCTTTCAACACCATCCGGGAAGACGCCAAGGAGATGGTGGAACAGATCGAGGACGGAACGATCAACACCTGGGAGCGACTGCAGAACATCTGGATGAAGGTGATCCGGGGCGACATCCCCCACCGCTTCGACAAGATCAAGACGGTCTATCTTGATGTGGCCGACGATTCCAAGGATCAGATCAAGCGGGAGCACCTGATCCTCAATGCCTATCAGGATTTCCGGGGCGCCCTGAAGGAATCGGAAGTGCTGGCCCTGGAGGTTTTGAAGAAGGCCGAGGGCACTCTTGACCAGGTCAAAAAGAATCTGGAGAAGGCGGTCGAGAGCGTCGATGCCTTTACCGGCGATGTGCCGTCGGAGCGGGCCAAACTTGAACTGGCCCGGGATCAGAGAATCCGGGAAGTGCAGAGGGAAGAACGGCGCTACCAGATTTCCAAGGATCTCTCCGGTCTATCAGCAGGCCATCAGTTTCTTCGGCACCAATGAAACGGTGCTCACGGCCTTGAGCGCCTCTTTCACCGGGTTGTTCGGCCTCCACGAAAGCACCGAGACCCTCAATGCCATGAAAGAGGGGATCAGCAAGAGTCTGGAAGATCTGGGGGACATCGGCGGTAAAGTTCAGGAAGCGGCACTTAAAGCGGGATACGGACCGACGATTCGGGCGGAAGCCGTCAAGCGCCTGGTCGATTCGGTCGTGAGCTACCAGGAGCGCTCCCGGGAGATCATCGAGGAGATGCGGAGACTCAGTACGCAAAATGCCGAGGAGATCCGGCTCGTGGTAGAAGAAGGAAAACAACGGCTTGCCCGGCTGGTGGAAGAAGGCAAAGCATTGCCTCTCTCGCCGCCTGAGCAGGGTGCATGAAGCGCTGAAACTGACAGAGCAATAAATGGAAGAGGAAATCGAGAAACAACCCCTGGACGAAGTCATGTTGGCCATGGACGTGGTCGACACGATGCGCCATCAGGAAATGCTTGTGGAGCGCGAACTTCACGCCGAGGATCGCGACCGGAAGATGATGGAGCGGCTGAGGGAGATCTACGCCTCCCAGGGGATCGACGTCCCGGACCACGTGCTAGAGGAAGGGGTTGCCGCACTCAAAGAAGAGCGCTTCCTCTATAAGCCGCCGTCCCGGAGCATCGGCGCCGGCTTGGCGCGATTATACATTGGCCGGGGTAAATGGGGGAAGCGGCTTGGTGCCGCCGCCCTGGCCCTGTCACTGCTCTGGGGTGGCTTCCACATGGTCATGGTGGCCCCCGCCGAGCGCCGTCTGGCCAAACAGGCGAAGGCGCTCAACGCCGAAATTCGAGGGGCTGAAGACCGCATCGACTCCCTGGAGCAGGATGTGGCACGGCTTCAGGCCGCCCTCCCATCCAAGCCTTCCGGCATACCTAAATCCCTGGCTGAAACCTTCGCCGCCCAGCGCAAGATCGGAGAACAGGCTCTGGCCGGTGCCCGAGAACTCACCGTCTCTGCCCGCAACCTGGTACTCAAACCCGATATCAAGGGGAAGGACTACAAGACGGAAGGCCCTTCGGCGCAAAACCGACTAAAGGAAAAAGAGGAACTGATTGCTGCAGCCGCGGACCAGGTCAAGCGTACGGAGGGGGCGCTGGCCACCATCCTCGCCCTGGGGCATCTGCCTGCGCAGCTGGCGGCACAACGAGACGCTGCGATCGCCGTAGCGAAAGTCGATAGTGCACGAAAGAGAACCAGGGAAGAGTACGACAGCGGCATGGCCGCGCTCCGGGCGGGCGATCTAGACGGAGCCACGGCGGCGGCGGAGTCGCTCAAGGCGATGCGGGAAGCTCTGGAGCGGGAGTATGAGATTCGTGTCGTCTCCCGACCCAAGGAATACAGCGGTGTATGGCGCGTTCCTGAAGCCAACCCGAAACCATTCCAGGGATCATCATTCCGAGGGCCATAAAGCCAGTACAAATAGCAAAATGTGCCGTTTTGCTTTTTCCTTCTGCAAACAGGATCATGAACAACATATAGGCAGTGAATCCAAAACCATATCCAAATTGTTCCACAGCTACACATGATGCTATTACGGTAAAATTGGAAGGTACGGCATAGGAAAGATACACATAGACCAGGTTGGGCAGGTTAATGGCCACAAAAAACCCCGTCGCGAAGACGGGGTTTATGTTGGTAGGCGCGGGTAGGAATCGAACCTCCTCCCCTGCCGTGTGCCGGCAGTACTCTACCAATGAGCTA
>CAMYMF010000085.1 GCA_947259355.1 uncultured Nitrospirota bacterium
AACACAAGATAGGGACAGTTCGTTTCTTCCCCTCGTTCGAGCGGGGCTGGACAGACCGGCTTTTTCGAACCTGGGAACGAACCGCTGTCCCCTTGCCGGCCCCCGACACTGCCGGGATCGTTTCTACCCTTCGTTTTCTTCCTCTCCGCGAGTACTCCTTCCATGGTATGGACCAATAGGTTGAGTTCAAACGGCTTCACGAGAAAGCCGGAGCAGCCGTTCTGCTGGAGTTGGTCCAGCACCTCCTCATCATAGAGGCCCGAGACAGCAATAACCGGCAGAGAAATCTCTTTCTTTCTTAGCTGGCGGACCAATTCGACCCCGGACATCTTCGGCATCTGAATGTCCGTTAAGAGTAGATCGAAAGGGTCCGCGTTTTCTTGTGCCTCAAGAATCAGGCTGAGTGCTTCCTCGCCCTCTCGTGCCACGCTGACCCTGTATCCGTTCCTTCTCAGAAGGTCAGCAATGGCAAGGCGCATTCCAGAGCAATCGTCAGCAAACAACACGTGGGTGCTCATGTGAACCTCCGGGGAAACATTTCCCATTTTCAGTATCCTGAACGTCGTGTGCCCTAATTCGAAGGGCCCTTTGCCTTCCCAACAGCACACAGTCGCCCATTAGTTCTCACAGATTCAGCGGGTTTGGTTTTCACACACGCCGCTCGGTGCGGCGGGTAATTGCCCGCAGACTGCTGCGGCCCGCACCCGCTCAGCATTGAACTGGTGCGCATGCCTCTCAGATGAGCAGACTGCTTTTCAGCAAGAAAAGCGGGGTCCATCGTATAGGTCGGAGGGGTGGATTAGGGAAAGAATCGCTCCTGGAATCTATCAAACGGTACGGAGCGCGCATAACTGTGAGGACAAGCCACACCGGGGCAATACCGGACGACGACAGGGCGATGCTACTCCGGCTGCCGACGGGGCCGCTGGCCACGCAGTGACATGGAGTGCATCCGTCCATACCCGACTCGGATGCGGCCACCCGGCCCGACACCTCTTGGTGACCGGATGGATTGTGCATACGGGGTGTGCCGGCTGTGCCATGGCAGCAGCACGCGGTTTCCTCAGAGGAAGTGTGGACGACGCTTCCTGAAGCGAGCGATCCTCTGAGGCAGGCCGCCAGGCCGGGATTGGCTTGTACGACCAACCACGCGGCCAGTAGGCCAATGGTTACTCGAAACCAGAACTTCCTTCTCTGTTTGTGTATCGTGCGGGTCATTTTCCGTCTACCTCTAAATGGTCGCTGCGACTTTTTGGGTGCCTGAGACGGGCTCGTGTGACGGCCCGTCGAGAGAGGTTGCGAAGTCGATCAGAACCGGTGGTCTGGGCTGCTCGTTCTCCAGTAATTGAAGTGCCGCTTCCATGACGGCGTGCTGCCGGGTCGGCTCCGCGGGCGCATCCAGGGGATAACCGTGACGAAAGGGCACGAACAGAGCCCGCGGCGGGCGTACCCGCTCTGCCACTTCCCGCAGCAGCTGTATCGCCACCGTTGCGATTCCCTGCCGTTCAAGTTCCGCCGCCACCAGACCCACGGCCTGGCTGCACATGGGTCAGACGGGCACCAGCATGGCCACGTCCACGCCGTCCGCTACCAACTCGCGGGCCGCCGCCGGTGCAATCTTTCCCATCAGACGCCCCGGTGCCGTGATGGAGCCCATGAAAGAGAGATGGTGTCTGCCCACCGAGGCGATCCGTCCGGACGCTGCAAGCTCGCGGGCTCGATCGATGGGGAATGCAAGATTGGGGTCTCGTCGCATTCCCCCATGATCGAATGAATGGCTTCGGTGAGAGCTGACCAGCACGTTTGCCCATGTCTCACTTGGGATTCGACGAAAGCTTGGGTCACCGCCGCGCCCCGATTCATCAAAGGGCTCCTGACTGGGCACAGTGAAACCCGCGCTGGAGACGAGGGCCAGGCGACACTGGGCCAGAGGTTTTTGAAGGGGGGTCCAGGGGACCGGGTCGATTCTGCGCCAGCGGTAAGCTTTCAGAAAAAACCGCACCGGCATTGAGAACTCACTCATATGACCCATCTCGTCTCTCCATCACAATATGGGAAGGCCGATGTACTCCATCTCTGGCGTTGAAATCGGTCTTCGGAACTGCTTCCACGCACGCCGCTGGGCGCTTGTTGAACACCCCATTTCGCAGGACCGCCTTCTTCAGGACGGTCATTTATTACGAGCAGGATCGGGCCGAAAGTGCCTCATGTTGGCTTCGGTCTCGAAATAGAACACCGAGTTGTCGGAGGCGGCACCGATCACGGCGGTGGCCTTGTCGACGGGCCTCCCGCTCACGGGGTCGACCGCCGTGCGGGTGCCGGCGTCCTGCCGCAGCCTCTCTTTGCACATGGGACAACATCCGTAGTATGTCTTCTCGTCAACCACAACGGGGATCTGCTTTTTCAGAAACAGCTCGTCGTTGATCATACAGACATACTCTGCATCGGCCCGAGAGAGGGCCGGCCCGGAATCGCCTGCATGCACCTGCTGCACCGCGGGGGCGAGCAGCGTGAAGGCCATGAGCATTGCAAAAAAGAACCGTTTGACCTGTGCACTCGACTCAATTCTCGTATGCATCTGCTTTCTCCTTGTCGTCATCTGTTTCTTGGTTTCAGGCGGCCCCGCCGTCATTGCTTTCCGGATCCTGGATGTTCAATGGGGATCCGTCGCCTTGATCGATGGCGGGACCGTGTGTCTCTAGTACGTCTTCAAGTATCCCACGCCAAACGAGAAATCGGGGCTTCCGTCCGACAGGCCGACGGAGATAAATCCGTTCACGCTCAGGTCCCGGCGCAGTAAATAATTGCCGTTCACGACTCCCTCCAAGGGATCATCGATATCATCATCCACCGAAGTGGCCCCCTCCAGCGATGCGTTGAGGTAGATCCTCGAATTAATGGGGACGCCCACGCCGCCTTCATACAGAAACGTGTTGTCCAGGTCCACTCCGGAGGGATCGCCCACCACCGTATAGCCCACGCGGCCGTAGAGGTAATTGCTGTTCACGCTCCGTCCCAGCTCAACGGCGACGCCGCCATCCATTTCCCCGGTCCCCAACCCTTTGGATTCGCTGGCAGTGGGAAGCTTGATCATCCCTTCTAAAATGACCGCGGGGGTGCCGGGGGTTTCCTCCAGCAGATCGTATTCTGCCCTGAGGACGATATCTCCCAGTCCGGTTTCGGAGTCCCTCGCTCCGGGGGCATCTCGGAGGTTTCTTCCGGTGAGTCCGTGGAACATGCCGCCGACGGAGACCACCTGTGTGGAGCTTTGTACCAACCAGGGGACGACACCCGTGAAGCGGAGGCTCTCGGAGGGATAGAACTTGAAGATCAGGGGAAGATAGAAGATATCCACGTCCTGATCGGTTCCGTAATCCCCGGAACTGAACGATGGCGCGACCCCGAACCCGAAACGATACTCTTCGCAAGAAGCGACCGGTACTCGCGCAAGGATCGTCCATCCCATGAATAACATCAAAGAAAAGATCGTCCAACGTTGCAAGTGTTGCATACTTTTTCCCTTTCCACCCAGCCCCGGCCGTCCCGAGGCGGCGCAATCAGAATTTACCCCGTCGCTCAGGTCGCATGGGCCGCTCAGCTTT
>CAMYMF010000086.1 GCA_947259355.1 uncultured Nitrospirota bacterium
AAAAGACGAAGATCTTGCGGCGGCTGGCGCGCAAGGCCCGCATCAGCAGGTTCGCTTCCCGGACGTACTGCGCCAGCTTCAGCACCCGAAAGACCCGCAGGATTCGGAGAATCCGGATGACGATGAGATATTTCCCAGCCGGAAAGAGAAGGCTGAGGTATGTCGGCACAATCGACAGCAGGTCGACGATCCCGTAGAAACTGACGGCATACCTGATGGGGCGTCCGACACTGACAAGGCGAAGCAGATATTCCAAGGTAAAGAGGATGGTGAAAAACCATTCGATGCCGTAGAGCAATCCGCCATGCTGAGAGCGGATGCTCGCCACACTATCGAGGAGCACCGCCGCCACACTGAGGAGGATGCTCCAGATCAAGAGCACATCAAACCACTTCCCCGCCGGTGTGTCTGCTTCGAAGATGATCTCGTGCAACAGCGGCCGCCACCCCTCGGGGGTGTTGGCCCCCGTGGATTGCTTTCGACCGGACGGTTTCAAGGACGCTCTCCTATGGCTGCGCAGGCCTCATGTCCACGACGACGGCCTGAATGGAGCGGGAGCCGTTGTATTCGTTGGTCCGCAGGTGATAGAGCAGGTCCATTGATTCGCCCCCCTGCAGGGTTTCATAATGATCCTTCATGTTGAAACCGATGGCGGTCAACGGTCGCGACCCCGCCGCAAGCTGGAAGCGCAGATGCCCTCCCCCGACGACCCGCGGGTTGCGCACGGGCACGTTCTCAGATAAGAAGATCGGTTCGGGATTTCCCATACCGAAGGGTCTTAGCCGTTGCAGTTCCTGCAGCAACGGCTCCGTAATGGACGCCGGCTTCAGCCGTCCGTCCACCCGGATCTTGGGGACCAGATCTTCCGGTGCCAGGACCGTTTCGGCATAGCAATTCATGCTGTCTCGAAACGCTGAAATCCGGTCCCAGTCAAGCGTCAAGCCGGCCGCCATACGGTGTCCGCCGAAGCTCTGCAGATTTTCTCGACACGCATGGAGGGCATCAAAAAGAGAAAAGCCGGGAATGCTGCGTCCCGAGCCGGTCCCCTGGCCGTTCTTCTCCGTTATCAGGACGGTCGGCCGGTAGAACTGCTCGACCATGCGGGAGGCCACGATGCCGATGACGCCGGGGTGCCACTCCCTGGACGCCAGCACCAGGATCTTATTCACCGCCCCGTCCGGGCCGACCTGATCCGAGGCGGCCGCAGCAATCTCCTGTTCGATTTCCTGACGTTTGAGATTCTCCTGATGGAGCAGCACCGCCGTCTGCCGCACCTCCTGTTCGTCCTGCGATGTGAGAAGCCGCAGGGCCAATTGGGCGTCACCCAAACGGCCCGCCGCGTTCATTCGGGGCGCCAGGACGAAGCCGACGCGACCGGGCGTGATGGGCTTTCCCATCAGTCCCGTGATACGGAGTAATGCACGCAGTCCTCGATTCCGCGTCCGCTCGATCTCCCGCAGACCGTGGGCGACCAGAATGCGATTGTCCGCAATCAGCGGCACCACGTCCCCCACAGTGCCGATGGCCACCAGGTCAAGATACTCCCGAAGATTGGGTAGTTTCTTTGCCGCCCAGCGGGCACTGGCACGCAACCTGGCTCGCACAACCACCAGGAGAGAGAACGCAACACCCACCCCCGCCAATGCGGCGTAAGGCTCCGCCCCGGTGCCGCCCCCTCTCTCAGGGTCCAGATGTATTTGGGGATTGACCAGGAAGGGTGTATCGGGAAGGACATCGGGCGGCGTATGGTGGTCCGTGACGATAACGTCCATGCCGAGGGATCGCGCCAGCGCAACCTCCTCCACGGCGGAAATACCATTGTCCACGGTGACCAGAACCGCTGCACCGGCTGCGGCGATCTCGCGGATGGCGTCGGGGTGCAGTCCGTACCCATGGCTCATCCGATGGGGCAGATAATGGAACACCTCAGCGCCCAGGCGGCGGAGCACCAGGAGCACCAGCGCAGTGGCCGTCACCCCGTCGACGTCATAGTCACCGTAGACGCAGATGCGCTCTTTCTTCTCCAGAGCCAGAACGAGCCGGTCCGCCGCTACCGTGATATCCGGAAACCCGAGCGGATCGTGCAGCTGTGAAAGGCTTGCACTGAGGAAGGCCTCCGCCTCCGGCCGTGTGCGAATGCCCCGCAGATAGAGGATCCTTGCCATCACGGGCGAGACGGAGAGCATGTGTGCCAGGTTGTCGACAACGGATTCATCGGCCTGCTGAATCAACCACTCTTTTTCTCTGGGGAATGCTCTCATGAGTCGCGTGACATTGTAACGATCGCCTGATGCGGCCGATCCTAACACAAAGCGCAGGCAGGCTCCACTGCTTATTCGCGCCGGACCGCTCAAGCCGCGTCGGTGCTGGGAGCAGAACCCCGAAAGCCCGGTTGTCATGAATTCATTCTGAGTTGGCAGATTTGCCAGCAGGTTTCAACTCCTTGTATTTAATCTGTTTCCGGCAATTGCTTGTGTGCGGCACTGCCCCTGTTGTGACAATTTGACTCATTGAGTCCTGGGGCTCCTCGTCCTCGAAGGGAGAATGAAAAGGACCGATTGCGCAATCATTTCCACAAGTTATCCTCCTTGGGGCTGTGCGGTGTGCTTGGTGGGCATGCGAATTGCACAAGGCAAGAGACAGATACCGATCATCCCTTTGGCGGCTGAATCGACATGCAAAGCTGAGGCAGATCTGCCTCAGATGGCTGTCATGGCGTAGCAGACGCGAAAGATTGGCCTGATCCAAGGATCACGAAGAAGCGCAGTCGGCCGGCGAGGTGGCGCATGGTGTGGGCGTCACCAAATCCCGGGTCGAATTCGGCGCCAGCCAGCTGCTCGATATAGGGGGGTCCCCCGAACGCAAGGAGGTGCGGCAATGGCGGAAAACATGAAAGTGGACAAGACAGTAGATGCGCGCGGAGCCTTTTGTCCTGGCCCCCTGATGGAGTTGATTGGCTCCATGAAAACGGAACCGGTCAACGCGGTGATCGAGATCCTTTCGTCGGATCACGGGTCCTCCCGGGATATTCCGGAGTGGATCGCCAAGGTGGGCCACGAGTTCATCAGTTGCGACGAGAAAGAGGGTTACTGGAGTATCCTGGTACGGAAACTGAAATAGCAACATAGGGTAAACGGGAACAACGGGAGGCTGATCGGACGCGCCTGACCGGTCATCATCGGTGTTCAGGGGCTGTGCAGAGGAGGGAGTCTTCCCCAAGTCCCATACCAGCCATTGGCGAAGGCGCCCCTGCGGGGGCAGGAGACACGACGAAGGAATCTCAAGAAGAAGGTCCCCTTTGTAACCTGACAAAGGCCAAGAAGTCCCACCGGAGTCCAAATGCCGTAGAGGGAGATAGAATGTAGTGAACAGCGTCTAACAGCTTAGAGGGTACGGC
>CAMYMF010000087.1 GCA_947259355.1 uncultured Nitrospirota bacterium
TCCGACATGAGGGTCGCTATTTCCCGAACCGTCGCCGCCTCGTCGATGGTGACCACATCGGTCACCATGATATCCCCCACAGTGGACGCAGCCATCTTCTTGAGTTCCGCTTTGAAATGCTTTTCGCTTTCAAGGTAAATCACGGCGTCGAAGAGGGTAACCACCGTGGGGAGATGGAGTTTCTTATCCCGTTCGATAAGGTCCTTCTCGGTGACGATCCCCAACAGTTCACCACCGTCGTTCACAACGGGAACCCCGCTGATCTGATTGTCCACAAGAATTCGGGCCAACCCCTTGACCGTCAGGTCCGGTTTGACGGTAATCACATCCCGGGTCATCAGATCCTTGGCTGTCTGCATAATTCACCTCCCGTCGCGGTGTATGGCTGTCTAGAAACGGAGGACGGCGGAAGCGGGAAAACCGTCCAACTTCATACGAATACTGTCGTCTTCGTCGGAAATATCATAGTGCATGAAGCGGTAGGCCGCGGTTACGCCCAGGTTTTTGATGGGATACATCGCCAATTCCGCCGACGCGTCCCACCAACCGCTTCCCTGCCACCAGAGTCCCCCCGAACTTTCCGGCCAACTCGGCCTTGTTGTTCAGGAATCGGAAGCCGAACCGGATACCGGGAAAGGGATAGAGAAGATTGAAGTCTTCCTCGTTGGGAACCGGCAAGCTGCTCGATTGAAGCTGTGTGTCCATAACAAAGGCGTTCAGCTGCAGCAGCAGCCCGGCTTAAACACTCTCAAAATTGATGAGGTCGAAAACATGCCCCAGTTCGTAAGCATCCAGGTCATACTTGGACCGGACTCGGCCCCCTGCCGGATAGAGCCGCCCGTCGAAAACCGAAATCGCGGGCGATCACTTCATCGCCGCTGTAATCGACGGTCCAGTAACTCAGGATAAAGTGGCTGCTCCGACCGACACCGAGGTCGATGGTGGCACCGTAGATATCCTCATCGTCCATGCCGAGATCGCTATCCAGATCGATGTCATCACCAATGTTGTTCTGCTCGATTCTCATCCTGGTATCGAGGTCGGGACTCCAGTAGAACGGTTTGACCGACACCTCGAGAGCGTGGGCAGTGGCCGCGGCCAGCACCAACAGAACGGCCGCCATCGTTGCTATCTTTCTCATTCAATCCTCCCTTTTCTTGACTCATCCCCCATGTTTCAGACTCGAAAGAACAATCACCGCTCTTTTAGTACGTTGGGCAATTCGTGGAGCAGGTCGCGGGCGAGCAATCCCCTGTCTCCCCGGCGGTTTGCTGCACGATCGCCACAGGCGCCGTGGAGATAGACGCCCGATAGGGCCGCTTCCAGCGGCCTCATACCCTGGGCCACCAGGCCCGCTATAATCCCGGTCAGTACATCGCCTGTTCCTGCGGTTGCCATGCCGGGATTTCCCGTGGTATTGATCCAGGTAGTCCCCTGAGGCTCCGCCACGACTGTGCGGGCCCCCTTGAGTACCACGATGACACCGTAGCCCGCCGCAAACTCCCTGGCCACATCGACCCGGCGGGTCGCAAGCCGCTCCCCGGAAGCCCCAGTGAGCCGTGCCATTTCACCGGGGTGAGGTGTCAGAATAACCGGAACCTTGGCATTTTTCAGCACCTCGGGATCGCTGGCAATCTGGCTGATTCCATCGGCATCGAGAATGACGGGGATCCTCATCTTTGGGATCAGCGATCGTATCATTTCACCGGTCTCCGGGTCAAGACCGATTCCGGGCCCCAGGGCCGCCACGTTTTTTCCCCGAGAGGCCTGGAGCAGATGGGAGAGCGACGCCCCGGTCAGGCAGTTCTGCTCCGACTCAGGGAGGGCTACGGCGATCCCTTCCATGAGGCGCTGGTGAAAGCTCCGTCGTACCGCAGCCGGCATGGCGCCGTACACCAAGCCGGCACCGACCCGCAGGCAAGCCATGGACGTCATGGTCACGGCGCCGGGCATACCATGACATCCTCCGACCACGAGCACCTTGCCGGCGTTCCCCTTGTGCAGGTCGGGGCGCCTTTCGGGCAATCGTTCAAGCACCGACGCCCCGATCAATGACAGGGTAATGTCGGCTTGCTTCACGAGATCAGCGGGAAGACTGATGTCGACAACCTGCACCTCTCCGGCTCTTGATAACGACGGGTATTGGACCAAGGATATCTTGGGAAGGCCAAAGGTCACGGTGAGATCGGCCTGGACCACTTCCCCCGAAACCTCCGACGAATCGGCGCTGAGCCCCGTGGGCAGGTCGACGGCGACCACGGGAGCCTCACCGGAGTTGATCCTTTCCACAACCCGGGAGACTATGCCTCGCACCGGCGGGACAATCCCTGTCCCCAGGATGGCATCGACAACGACGTCGGCTTTTCTGACGGACGATGTGAAGGCGCCGAGCTGCCGGGGATCGGCTATCTCCCGGAGGGGAATCGACATCTGCCGGCAGATATCGTAATTGGCGGCTGCGTCACTGGTGAGGGACTTGGGATTCCCCAACAGCGAAACTGACGTGATGGCCCCCCGATTGGCCAGATGGCGCGCGATGGCCAGCCCGTCGCCGCCGTTGTTCCCTTTGCCGCAGGCAATGATCACCCGCTTGTTCTCAAAGGGCCCGTAGCGCGCTTCCATGGCGTGGACCACGCCCAGGGCGGCATTCTCCATCAGGACGACGCCGGGAATCTTGTAGTCTTCTATGGCCTTTCGGTCGAGTCCCCGCATCTGTTCTGCGTTCGCAACCTTCATCCTTCTTTCCTCCGATGAAGAGACGCCCCCTCCTTCCGGGTCACCGGTTGAAATCCTCCCCCAATGACCATAATCGCGCTGTCAGTCCTGATCAGGAAACTGCGGTGATGAGCGCTTTCATTTCCCGAACGGCCCGGTCGAGACCGACCAGTACGGCCCGCGAAATGATGCTGTGTCCAATGTTGAATTCTTCGATCGCGCCGATCGCCGCAACGGGTCTGATGTTCTGGTAGGTCAAGCCGTGGCCGGCATGCACGGTAATGCCCACTTCCGTGCCGATCTCAGCGGCCCGGCGGATCCTGTCTAGTGCCCTTTCCCGGGCCTTTCCCCCTGCCGCATTGGCATAGAGGCCGGTATGAATTTCCACGGCATCGGCGTTTAACTCTTTGGCCGCAATGACTTGCCGGGGATCGGGATCGACGAAGAAACTGACTTCCATCCCTTTGCGTTGAAGCTTCTTGACGACTTCCTTGAGCCCGGACCCGTTGGCCATGACATCCAGGCCGCCTTCCGT
>CAMYMF010000088.1 GCA_947259355.1 uncultured Nitrospirota bacterium
TGTAGAGCTCTTCCCGCGACGGCAGCATGGCAAAGCGTGCCAACTCCTCGTTGCTCAGGACGGCCCCGTCCATGACGCCCGTACGGATTTCAAGGTTCTTGTACGTCTTGACCGCCTCGGTCAGCAGCTTGGCCGGCGCCACCACATCGTCGTAGCTCAGCACCAGGGCAATGGGCCCCTGGAAATATTCCCGGGCCGCTTCCAGAGGCGTTCCCTCAGACGCGATTTTGACGAGGGTGTTCTTGACCACATGCAAATCGAGCGACGCGTCCCGCAGTTTCTTGCGAAGATCGGTCATTTCCGCCACGGTGAGCCCCCGGTATTCGGTGAGAACGCCCATCTTGGCCGACGCGAACTTCTCCCGATAGGCCTTGACAACCTGCTGTTTCTTTTCCTTGTTCAACGTTGCCTTCCTCCTTTCCTCTGGGTCTGCTCACAGGCTGCGTCGCACCTGCCGGTCGCTGCAGGTCGGGACCACCTGTGCGTCATCAGAGTCAGAGGACAGAAGCCCGTATCGCTTAACGGCGTCGTACCATCTGTCTCGGCAGGCCGGGTTTCCGCTTAAAAGGCCTTTCAGGCCTCACCTGCTGTCTCTGACAGCATCAACAGCCCCCGCCGCAGCCGTCACCGGTGCAACGCGGGGTGTCTGCCGACCGAAAGTGTCGCCGGGGTGCCTCGGTGAGGCATCTCCCATGAAACCGCCCGACTAGCGGGCGAAGGTGTTGGCAATGTCGACCGGATCCACCTTGATGCCGGGGCCCATGGTCGTTGAAATCACGGCCGCCCGAAGGTATTGCCCTTTGCTCGCAGCCGGTTTCAGTTTGTAGAGCACTTCAAAGAGGGCCGCGGCATTCTCGTGGAGTTTCTGGGCATCAAAGGAGGCCTTGCCGATGACGGCATGGACAATGCCAGCCTTCTCCGTGCGGAATTCGATCTTACCTGCCTTGACCTCCTGAATGGTTCGGGCGAGATCGAAGGTGACCGTCCCCAGTTTGGGGTTCGGCATGAGTCCCCGGGGCCCGAGGATCTTGCCGAGCGGCCCCACCACGCCCATCATGTCCGGCGTGGCAATGACCCGGTCGAAGTCGAGCCACCCCTCCTTGATCTTGGCTGCCAGGTCTTCCGCCCCGACGAAGTCGGCCCCAGCATCGCTCGCTTCCTTCTGCTTTTCGCCCTTGGCAAAGACCAGCACCCGCACGCTCTTTCCGGTCCCGTGGGGCAGCGCCACGGCGCCCCGTACCATCTGGTCGGAATATTTGGGATTGACGCCGAGGCGCACTGCGATGTCGACACTCTCATCGAACTTGGCCGTCTGAGTCTCCCGGACCAGCTCTAGCGCTTCCTGGATGCTGTAGAGCCTCTCCCGATCGACCTTTTGCCGAATGGCACTGAATCTCTTGCCCTGCTTGCCCATCTTGTTCGCTCCTATGCTGAACGCTCGCGTCAGACAACGTCGATGCCCATGCTGCGGGCAGTGCCGGCGATGATCTGCATGGCGCCTTCCAGATCCTTGGCATTGAGATCCGGCATCTTCAGCTCCGCGATCTTTCGGACATCGTCGCGGCTCACCGTGGCCACCTTGTTGATATGGGGCTCGCCGGAGCCCTTGTCAATGCCGGCCGCCTTCTTGAGAAGCACCGCCGCTGGGGGCGTTTTGGTGATGAAGCTAAAGGTGCGGTCCGCATAGACCGTAATTTCCACGGGAATAATCATCCCCGCTTCATTCTGCGTCTTCGCGTTGAAGGCCTTGCAGAATTCCATGATGTTTACCCCGTGTTGGCCCAGGGCAGGTCCCACCGGGGGGGATGGATTCGCCTTTCCGGCGGGAACTTGCAGCTTGATTTTACCGATGACTTCCTTTGCCATGATATTTCCTCGTGATTGTGTAGCGCGCCAGCGGATCCCCTTGGGGACGGCCGATACCGTCCGTCTACTTTTCCTTTTCCACCTGGAGGAATTCGAGTTCCACCGGGGTGGCCCGCCCAAAGATGCTGACCATCACGCGAAGTCGGCCCTGATCCGGGTGGACTTCTTCCACCACACCGCTGAAGTTGACAAAGGGGCCGTCCACAATCCGAACCACCTCCCCTTTTTCGAAAGAGCTCTTTGCGGCCGTTCGCACGGTCCCCGTGTCCATCTGATGGAGCACCTCCTGCATCTCTTCCTCTTTCAAGGGTGTCGGGTTGGTGCCGCCGCCGAGAAACCCCGTCACCTTGGGGGTCCCGTTGACGAGATGCCAGGTTTCATCGGTCAGATCCATCTTGATGAGAATGTACCCGGGGAAGAACTTCCGGGAGGTCTTGCGTTTCTTGCCGTCCCGCAGCTCCACGACCTCCTCCGTCGGAATGATCACCTCGGAAATCTTCTCTTGCAGCCCCAGGGCCTCCACCTTCTTCAGGATGTGCTCTTTGACCTTGCCTTCAAAACCGGAGTAGGTATGCACCACATACCACTGATTTTCCATGGACACTCCCATATCGAGGCACCGGCATCAGCCAAGCAGCAGATGGACGAACTTGGCCAAGAAGAAATCGATCACGCCGAAATAGGCACCAATGATGAGCACGGTGATAATCACCACCACCGTGGACCCTTTGGTTTGCACAATGGTGGGCCACGAAACCTTCTTCATTTCGCCTTTGACTTCCTCGAGGAACGTTCGAATTTTTTCCATCACAGCTCACCCGACGTTGCAAAAGGGGATGTGGCCGATCCCCGTCTATAATTCTGGCAGGCCAGGAGGGATTCGAACCCCCAACCCGCGGATTTGGAGTCCGCTGCTCTAGCCATTAGAGCTACTGGCCTGCTGGATCGGGCTGCCGCTTCACCGGCGCACGCCGCGCTACTTCTTGCCTTCCTTGTGCGGTGTATGGCTACGGCAAAAACGACAGTATTTCTTGAATTCCAGCTTATGGGGCGTGTTCTTCTTGTTCTTGGTCGTGGTGTAGTTCCGCTGCTTGCACTCGACGCAGACCAACGTGATGATATCTCGCATGACGAAACCCCGATTCCCTCAACCATAACCGCAGACCACCCGTCGCGGATGCGGTGGCGCACTCCGCAGTGGCCCCAGATGTAGGCCCTACTCGAGGACCTCGCTGATCACCCCGGCACCCACCGTGCGGCCCCCTTCGCGGATCGCAAAGCGAAGCTCCTTCTCCATCGCAATGGGCGTGATCAGCTCCACCTCC
>CAMYMF010000089.1 GCA_947259355.1 uncultured Nitrospirota bacterium
GACCGCATCAACACGCGGTCCCGGCTCGAGTGCTCCCGCGGCGAGCCCTACGCCGAGGACTACGCGCTCGAATACGAGAAGATCATCTGGGACCACTACGTCCAGGCCTTCGGCCCGCCGGATTGAGGGGGGTCGCAACAGAGGCAGAACTTCAGCTTACTGTCTGTAACTCACCCTCGCTGAAAGCGCCCTGCAACAGTAAGTCTTAGCCGTCATGCGGTGCAATGGACGACAAGCCGCAAATAGAAGCAGGTTCCGGTCCCACGACCATTCATGACGTGGCGGATCTGGGCTGTCTGCCGGTGTTGATGTAGCCTGCGGGATACGGCAAGGGTCAAATTGGCGCGCGCAGCGAGACGACGATATGCTCATTTCCAGATTCAGCGTTCAGCAGATGCTGCTGTGGCTTATAGTGCCGCCTATGGCAATGGTGATGCTCATCAGCACAGACGCAGATGCCTCGGAGCACAAATTCGCTGTGGGTTATACCAGATCGTCTACCACTGACCCTTTGGGCGGGGACATGCGGTACTCGCTTTGGTATCCAACCGATGTACCGAATAGCGTTGTCAGAGCAGGTCCTTTTGAATTTCCGGGCACCCGGGACGCTGAGCCAGCCGCTGGACAATTCGGACTAGTGATTTTGTCCCACGGCTCGGGCGGTTCCGACTTGGGGCATTGGGACACCGCCATCGCTTTGGCCGAGGCGGGTTTCATCGCCGCCGCGCCGCTGCATCCCCGGAACAACTTCCACGAAGGCATCCACGACGACCAGCGCATCGTCCTGGATGGCCGTCCGCGTCAGCTCTCCGCCATCATCGACGCGCTTCTGGCGCAGCAGGCGTGGTCGAGCCGAATCAACTTCAAGAAGATCGCTGCCTTCGGCTTTTCGGCCGGCGGCTATACCGTCCTCGCAGCCTTGGGGGCGGAGCGGAAGTACTCTCGAACCCTCGACCACTGCGAGCGGCACGCCGAGGAAGACCCTTACTGCCGCATCATCAACGGCGCGGGGCGCGAGGCGCGGGCCAGGGCCTATGCCGAACCAGCGCAACAAATTCATGACGGTAGGCTTTGTTCGGCCGTCATCGCCGATCCCTTCACCGGGCCCTTCTCCGATGCGAGTCTGAAAGCGATGCCACCGGCGAGGCTACTTTTCTTCCGGCCGGAGGTGGAAAATGTGCTCAAGGCGGAGTTCCACGTCTCCCGAGTGGTTCGCCTCCTGAAGCAACGCGACGACATTCCCGACCCCCAGGAAATTGTCGTGCCAAAAGCAAACCATTTCTCCTTCATCGGCCCCCTTCCCGAATCCGTCGGCAAGAAACTAGCCGGTCCTGAGGGCTTCGATCGCGCCGTTTTCCAAGAAAAGATGAAGCACCGCGCCGCCCTGCACGAAAAGATGAACCGCCGCATCGTCACCTTTTTCCGCGAGGCATTCGTGGACTGCGCGGGAAGCTGAATTTCGACATTTTCGTCGACCCGCCACGTCGGCCGGGTGAGTCCCGCAAGGCAAGAATGCGGGCTAGCGAGATCTGCCTAGGGTCAACTCCGGCCCTGCCTACGCCCCCCGGGACGGGTCGGCTGCCAGGGGTCGAGCAGACAGAACCCGTCGAAAGCTGACCTTCAGGCTCGTGCTTCAGCTATCGGGGGTATTGCTGTCGCGGCCAGCGGCATCTCAGATAGGCTCTTCCTAGCCACAACACCAGAAGTCCCACGCACACCTTCGCTGCATAGATTTCCGGGTTGCGGTTCGCTACCCTCAGATGAGGAAATGACACTCCTCTACGGACCGCCAACGCAATGGCTGTTTTTCAAAGGGCAGCGACATGAACGAGATCGTGTTCAACACCTCCGTTTTACTTGAGGTGCAGGAGATGATTCTCGCCAAGCTCAAGAAGTTGGAGGCGAGGGAAGGCGTGCAGATCCTGTTTGCTATTGAGAGCGGAAGCCGCGCCTGGGGCTTTCCCTCGCCCGATAGCGACTATGATGTGCGGTTCGTCTATGTGCGGCCTGCGGACTGGTATCTTTCCATCACGCCTGGCCGGGATGTGATCGAGCTTCCGATTGAGGACTCGCTCGACATCAATGGCTGGGACATCAGGAAAGCATTGGGCCTGCTCTTGAAGCCTAACCCTGTGCTACTCGAATGGCTGTCGAGCCCGCTCCGCTACCTGTGGAACGATGCAGTCTGCCAACGCCTGATCAATTTCTCGAATAGGATAACCCACGGGCCTGCTTGCCTGCATCACTATCTGCATCTCGGTGGCCGTCAATGGGACGTCTACATCGAGGGCAAGGAGTGTGTGAACCTCAAGAAATACTTCTACATCCTCCGCCCGGCCATGGCAGTGCGCTGGATCAGGTTGTATCCGGAAGCTATACCGCCGATGAACTTTCAAGAGCTTCTGGCGGGAATCAATCTCCCTTCGGGTCTTGTCTCGGAACTGAATAATTTGCTCATCCAGAAAAGCCGCTCAAAAGAGGTTGGCGACGCGTCCCGCATTCCGGCGATCGACGATTTCATCACGTCCGAATTCACTTGGGCGCGAGAAGCGGTAGCTGGGTTCCATGCAGGCCCACATGATATGAAGGATGAGGCCGAGGCGCTGTTTCGAACCATTGTGAAGGAAGCGGATGCGCGACGCATGCAGCATTCTCAGCCATAGGGTACGACGTCAGTCCGACTTCGCGCGATGCGAACACCAAGATCTCTTCTAAACATGGGCAGCTTGCCCCTCACCACCAATGACCGGTTCGGATCATTTTTTCACCTTATGGTGCCAGCGAAAATTCGGTCTGGTTATTGGGGAGCAGCGGACCCTTGGGAAGCCAATAGAAATGCTCGTGCTGCCGTAAACATCCGCGGCAGGAGACGGAGCTATGATACCAGCGAGCCGATGACGGCCTTTATCGGTGCCCCGGCAAGCGAGAAC
>CAMYMF010000090.1 GCA_947259355.1 uncultured Nitrospirota bacterium
AGAACTCCCTGGCGGAGATGAACATTGGACTGGCCCTGGCAGACCAGGCCAAGGCCAAGCTTGATCTCGTCCGTTATCATCTGAGCCTGGCCGAAGTGAAAGCGCCCTTCCGGGGAATTGTCGTGGAGGGTGACTTCAAGGAACTTTTGGGGGCACCCGTGGAAAAAGGGGACGTCTTGTTCAAGGTGTCCCGGATAGACAAGATGTATGTGGAGCTTGAAGTCAGTGAACGGGACATCCATTTGATGCAGGTGGGTGCAGCAGGGGAGATGGCTTTTGTGAGCCAACCGCAAATGACCTTCCCAATCGAGGTGGAGCGGATCGATCCCGTGGCCATTGCCAAGAAAGAGGAAGGCAATGTGTTTCTCGTGCGCTGCCGGTTCTCCGAAGCGCTGGCTGACTGGTGGCGGCCCGGAATGAGCGGCGTGGCGAAGATTGCAGCCGGCAAGCGAAACGTCCTCTGGATCCTGACCCATCGCACCGTAGATTTCTTCAGAATCCTGCTCTGGTGGTAATATGAGCGGCGCAGGCAGGACATTCAGCGAATCGTGGCATCGCATCTCAGACCAGAGGATTAGTCTGGGACCTGCGGTCCGGGTGCGCAAAAGGCTCTTCCGAGGCGAGAAGTGGTACGTCCTGCACGATCCTTTCAACAACCAGTTCTTCAGACTGCGGCCCGAGGCCCATGACTTTGTGGTTCGCCTGCGACCGGACCGGACGGTAGGGGAAGTCTGGGAAGAGTGTCTCCGACTTAATCCCGACGGCGCCCCGGGCCAGGAAGATGTCATTCAGCTCCTGGCCCAACTCTATTTCGCCAACCTTCTCCATTATGAACTCCCTGCGGACAGTGAAAAATTGTTTGAACGCTACAAGCGGCGCAAACAGCGGGAACTCCAGTCGAAGCTGCTCAGTATCATGTTTATCCGTTTACCTCTTTTCGATCCCGAGACCCTGCTCAAGAGGCTTGTGCCGGTCATCAGGATGGTGGTGAGCCCCGCGGGTGCCTTTATCTGGTTCGTGACAGTGCTCTGGGCAGCCAAGGTGGTTATCGATCATTCGGACGCGTTGACCGCCGAGGTTCAGGGAGTTCTGGCTCCCGGGAACCTCATCTTTCTCTATGCCAGTCTTGTCATGATCAAGACCCTGCACGAGTTTGGGCATGCCATGGCTTGCAAGCGCTTTGGAGGGGAGGTCCATACCATCGGGGTGATGCTTCTCGTATTCACGCCGCTCCCCTACATGGATGCCACGTCGAGCTGGTCGTTCCGAAGCCGGTGGGAGCGGGCCCTTGTGGGGGCAGCCGGTATGATCTTTGAGGTGTTCGCCGCATCCCTGGCGGCCTTTGTCTGGGCCAAGACGGGTCCGGGCACGGTCCATAGTCTTGCCTACAACATGATGTTCATCGCCTCTGTCTCTACGGTGCTCTTTAACATCAATCCGCTGCTCCGGTACGACGGCTACTATATTCTTTCCGACCTTCTCGATATTCCCAATCTTCACCAAAGATCACTCACCCAGCTCCGGCATATGGTTGAGCACCATCTCTTTGCCTGCAAGGATTCAGTCAGCCCCGCTCAAACGGATAAGGAGGCGGCATGGCTGACGGTGTTTGGCGTGTTGAGCGGCCTCTACCGGGTGGTGGTTTACGGCGCGATCATCCTCTTTGTCTCCGACCGTTTCCTTCTGGCAGGCTTGGTCATGGCCGCCTTCTGTCTGTTCTCATGGGTCATTGTTCCCCTCTTTCGGTTCCCGGTCTATTTGATCTCCAGTCCCCGTCTTAACCGAACACGATCACGGGCTTTGGTCATCAGCGCTGGCGGTCTGGCGGCACTCCTTTTCCTGCTCGCCGTTTGTCCCTTTCCCAATCGTTTCCGGGCACCCGGCGTTTTGGAGGCCGCCACCTATATTCGGGTTGTCAACGAGACGCCGGGCTATGTGAAAACGGTTCTGGTGCCGACAGGCACCGAAATCGATGCCGGGACACCTCTGATGGAGCTTTCCAATAATGAGCTGGACCTTGAAATTGCCGCGGCCAGAGCCCAGCACCAGGAGACCCAGGCTCTGCAAATGCGGGCGATATCCCGGGAAAGGGCTGAACTCGAGGCCGTCGGAAAGCGTCTTGCCACCATTGAGAAAAAACTGAAGAGCCTTGAGAAACAGCGCGGGGCGCTACTCGTGAGTGCCCGTGAGAAGGGCATCTGGGTATCACCTCGGAGCGAAGAGCTGGTAGGGAGCTGGGTTGAAAGAGGATCGGAGGTGGGCGTCCTGGTAAACGACGGGGTTTTTCGATTTTCAGCCGTTGTTCCCCAAGGGGAGGCATCGAGACTGTTCGATGGAAGAATCAGAGGTGCCGAGGTTCGTCTCTATGGACAGGGGGAGCAAACGGTGAGCGTCAGGGAATACATGTTCATCCCGTTCCAACACGAAAAGTTGCCCTCCGCGGCACTCGGCTGGGGCGCCGGTGGGGAAGTACCCGTATCGGTTGAAGACGATACGGGCCTGTCGACGACGGAGCCTTTCTTCCAGATCTACGCCGATCTCAACCGAGAGTCTGCCGTAGCCTTTCTGCACGGGCGTTTTTTAGAGCAGTGGGCCAGAAAATTCCGCCAACTCCTGCAGAAGAGGTACCAGATTTGATGCTTCCGGAAACCGACTACCGGGCGACCCGCATCGTTGTACCAGGCAAACTGCATACGGGGTTGGACCGGATGGCCAATGGGGCGCTCGGCCGTCACCGAGGGCGGGCCCGCATTCTAAGAGAGATGCACCAGGAGGCGGAGCAGATCTTTGAACGTTCCATGGAATTGACCCATGTGGCTCAAGGAAAACTTCGAAATCGGCTTCGAGAGATCCAGGCATGCTTCAGGCGGCAGCGCACAGGGTATGAAATGCATCTTTCCGAGGCCTTGGCTCTGGTAGCTGAGGCGGCGTGGCGAGTCCTCGGTCTTCGCCCACACCCGGTGCAGATCCTTGGCGCCCTGGCCCTTTGGAAAGGCTATCTGGCAGAAATGGCAACAGGTGAGGGGAAAAGCCTCACGGCCAGCCTGGCCGGAACCCTTGCCGGCTGGACCGACAGGCCCTGCCATATTATTACGGTCAACGACTACCTTGCCGGGCGCGATGCCGACACCATGAGGCCCTTCTATTCCTTTTGCGGGATTTCCGTGGGCTGGGTGAGCAGCACCATGGAGCCCCAGGAGCGGCGGATCAATTACGAGAAGGGGGTCGTCTACACGACCAGTAAGGAAATTCTTGCCGACTTCCTAAGAGACCGATTAAAGCTGGGCCGTTGCCATCAGGCCTCCCGTCGATTGATCCGACGCCGGCTCCACTCCCGGAGCGCTGCGTCTGACGAACTCGTCATGCGGGGCATCGATACGGCGATTGTAGATGAGGCCGACAGTGTTCTCATTGACGAAGCTGTGACACCGTTAATCATCTCCCATTCCCAGCCCAATGAGCCTCTGTTGGAAGCGTGTCGCATTGCCCATGAGATGGCCGAAAGCCTCTCCGAGTCCATCGATTATCGTATTAACCGGAAATATCGTGAGATCACGCTTACAGAAATGGGGCAGGAAAAAATCGAAGCTCTGTCGGCCGACCGCCCTGGCATGTGGCAGGGAAGGGTGCGTCGGGAAGAATGGGTCACTCAAGCTCTGACGGCCCGGGAGTTCTACAAGCGGGATCAGCAGTACGTGGTGCATGAGGACGAAGTCGTCATCGTAGACGAGTTCACCGGCCGTCTCATGCCGCAAAGGACATGGCAGCACGGCCTCCATCAGGCCGTGGAAGTCCGCGAAGGGGTTGAATTGTCGGAGCCCAACGAGACGCTGGCGCGCCTCAGCTTTCAGCGGTTCTTTCGATTCTTTCGGAAGCTGAGTGGCATGACGGGCACGGCCAGCGAAGCGGCGTCTGAGTTCTGGCAGATATACCACCTACCTATCCTGAGGATCCCAACCCACAGACCCTGTGTGCGGAAGCAGCTCCCGGACAAGCTCTATCGGGACCAGAAGGCAAAGTGGGCGGCGATTGCGGAGGAAATCGGTCGATGCCATGAGACGGGGCGCCCCGTCCTCGTGGGGACGAGAAGCGTGAAGGCAAGTGAGTATTTGGCATCCCTTCTGGCCGAGCAGGGGTTTTCCTTCAACCTCCTCAACGCCG
>CAMYMF010000091.1 GCA_947259355.1 uncultured Nitrospirota bacterium
AAGGTCTGAACCCGCCCCCGATAGAGTTCAGAGATACGGGTCTTTCCGGTCAACGTGATTTCATCCAGTCCGTCTTCGCCGTGAACCACGTAGGCCCTGGTCGATCCCAGGTTTTGCAGGACGTGGCAGAGGCTTTCGGTGAGCTCCGGTGCATAAACGCCGATGACCTGGCGCGTGGCACCGGCGGGATTGGGCAGGGGACCCAGAATGTTGAAGACCGTTCTGATGCCGATCTCCCGGCGCGGTCCGATGGCATGCTTCATGGCGCCATGCAGGAGGGGCGCAAAAAGAAAGCCGATCCCCACTTCCCGGAGACAACGTTTCACCACGGGCACCACTGCGTCAATATTGACACCCAGAGCTTGGAACAGATCGGCGCTGCCGCTCTGACTCGACACGGACCGGTTTCCGTGTTTGGCTACGGTGACTCCGGCGCCGGCCACCACGAAAGCGGCGGTGGTCGAGATATTGAAGGTGCGGGCGCCGTCACCCCCGGTCCCGCACGTATCAACCATATTGGGGTCGTCCACCTCCACCCGGACCACCCGGTCCCGCATGACCTGGGCGCAGGCGGCGATCTCCTCGATGGTCTCCCCTTTCATCCGCAATGCTGTAACAAAGGAAGCAATTTGGGCAGCTGTCGCCCGGCCGCCCATAATATCATCCATTGCGCTATAGCACGCCTCCGGTGCCAGGTTCTCTCCGGCGATCACTTTCTTGATGGCGTTAACAATCATCACAATCCTCTTCTGGCTGAACCCCGGGGATCCGGGCCTCTTATAACTTCAGAAAATTTCCCAACAAGTCGTGTCCCACTGTAGTCAGAATCGATTCGGGATGGAACTGAACTCCTTCCAGCTGAAAACGCTTGTGCCGTACCCCCATGATCTCTCCGTCATCGGACTCGGCGGAGATGACAAATTCATCGGATAGGGTCTCCCGCCTGATGACCAGAGAATGGTAGCGGGTGGCCACAAAGGGGTTGGGAAGACCGGCAAAAATCGTTTTCCCATCGTGGCGCACCTCGGAGGTCTTCCCGTGCATCAGTTTATTCGCTCCCACAATCTCAGCCCCGAAGGCGGCCCCAATCGACTGATGACCAAGACAAACACCGAGGATCGGGATCTTGCCGGCAAAATGTCGGATCACATCGACGGAAACGCCTGCCTCTTTGGGCGTGCACGGCCCCGGTGAGATGACTATACGATCGGGACGCCGTTCTTCGATCTCATCGATGGTAATCTTGTCGTTCCTGAATACAACGAGTTCTTCACCCAACTCCCCCAGGTATTGCACCAGATTGTAGGTGAAAGAATCGTAGTTGTCGATCATCAACAGCATCGGTTACTCCGTATTTCCGTCCGGCGGCACCACCCCGGCGGCCCATGGGTACCTTCGCCTATCGGCTCCTGCCGACTGCTTTTTGACTCACGATGCCCTGTCTGGCCACCTCCATGGCTTTGAGCAGCCCCCGGGCCTTGTTGACCGTTTCCTCGTATTCGAAAGCAGGATCGGAATCGGCCACAATCCCGGCTCCCGCCTGGAGATAGAGGTCGTCATCTCTGATCACGATGGTTCGGATGGTAATGCACGTGTCCATGTTACCGGAAAAATCGAAATACCCGACAGCACCAGCATAGGGACCCCGCCGCACCGGTTCCAGTTCCTCGATAATCTCCATGGCGCGGATCTTGGGTGCTCCCGAAACGGTCCCCGCGGGGAAACAGGATCGAAGCACGTCATAGGCATCGAGCCCCGGCGCCAGTTTCCCGACCACTTCAGAGACGATATGCATCACGTGAGAATACTTTTCAATCACCATGAGATCCTTGATCCGGACGGAACCTGTGACGGCAACACGGCCCACGTCATTGCGCCCGAGATCGACCAGCATAATATGCTCCGCCCGCTCCTTGGGATCGGCCAGCAGCTCTTCCATCAAAGCCCGGTCTTCCACGTCGTCTTTTCCCCGGCGGCGGGTGCCGGCAATGGGCCGGACCTCGATCCGTTCCTGCTCGACTCGGACCAGGACTTCCGGGGAGGATCCCACGATTTTGGTCGACCCCATGCGGAGGAAATACATATAGGGAGAAGGATTAACCGTTCTAAGAACCCGATAAATGTCAAAGGGGTCGTTGGTGAGAGGAGCATGAAAACGCTGGGACAGAACGACCTGAATGATGTCGCCGGCCACAATATAGGCCTTCGCCTTTTCCACTGCCTCCATGAAGCGCTTCCGGGTAAAACTGGAACTCGGTACCGGAACGTCGGCCACCGGCGGGAGGGAAAGATTGACCACCTCACAGGGGACGTTTAGACGGTCAATCATGCGGTCGATTTTCATTTCGGCCTCACGATAAACACTTTCCGGGTCTCTCCCCTCCTCCATGTAGGCGTTGGACACGATGATAATCTTCTTTTCCTGATTATCGAAGATCAGAAGATCGGTCATGATCATGAGCAGCATATCGGGGAAGCCCGACTCCTCTTTGGGCA
>CAMYMF010000092.1 GCA_947259355.1 uncultured Nitrospirota bacterium
CCTCTACTAGAGCAACCCCAGCTCCGTCAGACCTTTTCGCACCCTGTCCTCCACCTCGGCCGAGACCGGGGTATAGGGCAAACGAGGGTAGCCACCATCGACGCCGCGCATCCTCAAAATCGCATGGCAGGTCGGCACCGTGGGGCCGGTCTTCATGATCTTGCGCGCCATCAGGACCTTCTGCTGGGTCGCCATCACCTGGGCGCGGTCGCCCGCGAGATATTCCTGGTAGAAGCGGCCCATCAAGTCCGGATACACATTGGCCAGCCCGGTGACCGCCGCCTGAGCGCCGGCATCGAAAGCCGCCACGAACACCGCCTCCGTGCCGCTGATCAGATTGAGATGGGGAAAGTCCTTTAGCGTCATTCGAGTCAAGTAGTAGTTGACAATATCGAATGTGCTGTCCTTGATCCCCGCCAATCCCTCCGCGGCCAGACGCACCAGCACGGAGTCCGAAACCTTGTAGCCCGAGGCGCCAGGATTGTCGTAGAGGAACACGGGACAGTCCACGGCGTTGATGAGGGTTTTGAACTGCGTGTAGACCTCCTCGTCACCATGATGCACATAGTAGGGGCAGATGGCACTGACCGCCTTTGCCCCGTGCTCCTGGGCATGTCTAGCCAGATCCACCGTGGTGATGGTGTCGGCGGTTCCCACGTGCACGATCACCGGCACCCTTTCATTGGCCTGGTCCAGAATGATCTCGGCCACCCGCTTACGTTCCGAGATGGACATCATGGGCCCGCTGCCGTATGTCCCGCAGGGGAAGAGTCCCTGCACGTGCGGAACGATGAAATCAACAATTTCACGAGTTCCCTTCTCGTATATCTGGCCTTCCCGGGTAAAGGCGGTCATGATGGGAGGGATGACTCCCTTGAAATCCTTCGGCTTCATCTTGCTGCTCTCCATTCGACGATGCTAGCGGGTCACGGGCTCCTCGCCCTGCAAAAAATCCATGAGCTCTTGAAAATCGGGAAGTGTCTGGTAAGGCCCACTACCCATCAGGCAGAAAGCACCCAGGGCATTCCCCCAGCGGACGCATTCAGTCGGGGGCTTCCCGTTCAGCAATCCGGCGACGAATCCGGCGGCAAAACAGTCGCCCGCGCCCATACCGCTCACCGGATTCTTCAGCGCAAAAGCGGGTATCTGTTCTTCAACGCCATCTGTGACCCAGAGCGCGCCTTCGGCACCCTTTTTGATCGCCATGTTGGCAATGCCCAGATCGAGCGCCTTATCGATCGCCTCTTTCAAGTGACTACAATCCATCAACAGCTCGAGCTCGTCCGCGCCCGGCAACACGTAGTCGCTTTGCTGCATGAGCGGAATCAACACCCGGCGCGCCTCGTCGATTTCCCAAAGCTTGAGGCGCAGATTGGGATCGAAGATCAAGGTGCATCCGTGGCTGCGCCCCAAACGGAACAACTCCTCCGCCGCCTCGCGAGCGGACCGGCTCATGGCCGGCGTAATGCCGGTGAGAAACAAGACCCGGCCCGAACCGATATATTCCGGATCGATGTCCCCCACCCCGAGCCGGCTGGCCGCCGAATGTCGGCGATAGTAATAGCAGCGCGGATCGCCTTCGGGGCGCGATTCCACGAAAAACACACCGGTCTGCGCCTCAGGATCTTGCATCACGTGGGACGTATCCACCCCTTCACCCCGGAGCGTTCGAAGGATCTCATGCCCGAACTCATCTTCTCCCACTCGGGAAATCCAACCACATCGAAATCCAAGCCTAGACAGCCCAATCGCGAAATTGTCTTCCGCCCCTCCAATCCATTTCTTGAACCGGCGAACCTCCCGCAACGGCCCGGGCTCCGTGGCCTCGAAAGCCATCATCGTCTCCCCGATGGTGATCACTTGCAGATCACGGGAGGTACGGGATTCTTTGGGACTCATTCAATTGAACCTATGAGTAATTGACTAGCGAAGTGAAACTATCACACCAAGATGATGGCTGCCGCCGCCGACGTGACCGATGTCACGCCCGGCACGGTCGGCATCATCCAGACCTTCTCGTCTTCTTTGAAATGGATTCGAGCCACGCTACGGGTTCTGGCGAGGCTTCTGTGACACCGCCGTCGCCAGGTATCTCGACTGCGGCTTATTCGAATCGGCAACATCCCTTGGAATGACCCGGAATTCAGCGACCGAATGTTGGCTGAGCACTTCAGCCAGGAACATGACCTCGCCAGCCGAAAGTGCGCGACTATCGACGAGCATGTCGATTGGATCTTCTCCACGGTTCTCGACGGCCGCCCGGGTAGGCTTTTGGACCTCGGCTGCGGCCCCGGGTTGTTC
>CAMYMF010000093.1 GCA_947259355.1 uncultured Nitrospirota bacterium
CTCCCCACGGCAAAGGCGAGGCGATCGGTCTCCTCGTTGTCCTGTCCCGACCCGATGACGGCAATCTGCAGCATGTTTCAGCCTCTGCTCAGGAAAGGCGGATCACCGATTCTCTCCTGCAGAACCGGTTACTCGTAACGGTTCAACAAATCCTTCGTCTTCTTCGGGGTGAGCTTCGCGTGGACCTCATCGTCGACGATGACGGCAGGTGCCAGACTGCAGCAGCCGATGCAGTAAACGCTCTCCACTGTGAACCGGCGGTCCTCCGTGGTGTCCCCCGCTTCGATCTTCAAGTCCCTCAAAACTTCCTTGAGAATCTTGTCGCCGCCCCGCACGTGACACGCCGTCCCCTGGCAGGAAAGGAACGTATGGCGGCCCCGGGGCTTGAAAGAAAACTGGGCGTAAAAGGTGGCCACACCGAAAACTTCGGACTGGGCAATCCGGAGCTTATCAGCGACATATTCCATGGCCTCCCTGGGCAGGTACCCGAGAATCTCCTGGGCCTTCTGAAGCACCGTAATCAAGACGCCCCGCTCCCCCCTGTTGGCCTCGATGACGGCATCAAGGGCCACCTTGTTCTCATCGGTCCACTGAAAATCATGAGTCATATCACTTACCCTCTCCATAGACGCCATCGCCGGTGTCATAGAGCCAGCAGAGCCCTACGCTCCCTGCACACTGACGGCACAGACTTTCAGTCCCGGGATCTTGGCTACCGGGTCGAGCTTGCCGTGGGTCAGGACGTTGACAGCCGATTCGGCAAAGTGGAAGGGGATAAAAACTGTCCCGTCAACCGCCTTTGCCGTCACTTTCGCCTTGGCCCTTATTTCTCCCCGCCGAGACCGGACACGAACGGGGGCACCGTCGTTTATGCAGTAGCGGGCAGCGTCGTCGGCACTGATCTCCATTTCACACTCGGGCGCCCGATCGACCATCCCCACGGACCGTCGGGTCATGCTCCCCGTATGCCAGTGATAGAGGACCCGGCCCGTGGAAAGATAGAGGGGATATTCGTCATCGGGCACTTCGGGAGGCTCGTGATAATCGATGGCATGAAAGAGCCCCCGTCCCCGGGTGAACCGGTCCTTGTGAAGATACCGTGTGCCGGGATGATCGGGCGCGGGACAGGGCCACTGCAGCCCTTTTCGTTCAATCCGCCTGAAACTGATGCCGCCGTAGCTCGGCGTAACCGAAGCGATCTCTTCCATTATCTGTTCCGCCCCGGAGTAGGTCGTTTCGTACCCCATCTGCCTTGCCAGCGCGGATATGATTTCCCAGTCGGCCCGAGCGTTCCCCGGCGGTTCCACCGCCTTGCGTACCCGCTGCACACGCCGCTCCGTATTGGTGAAGGTCCCATCCTTTTCGGCGAAGGAAACGCCTGGAAGGACCACGTGGGCCAGCTGGGCCGTTTCCGTCGGAAAGATGTCCTGGACCACCAGCAGCTCCAGTTTCCTCAGCGCCTTCTCCAGATGCTTGAGGTCGGGGTCGGAGAGCATGGGGTTCTCGCCAACGATGTACATGGCGCGGATTTCCCCTGCCAAAACAGCTTCAGTGATTTCCGTCAGTGTAAGACCCGGCTTCTCCGGCAGGCTGTCGACCTGCCACGCCCGGGCCATCCGCTCCCGGACCGCGGGATCGGCCGCCGACTGGTAACCTGAGTAAACATTGGGCAGCGCCCCCATATCGCAGGCCCCCTGCACGTTGTTCTGCCCCCGCAAGGGATTGACACCGGCATTGGGTATACCCACATTCCCGGTGGCCATAGCCAGGTTGGCGAGGGACTTGACATTGTCGGTACCTGTGGTGTGCTGGGTGATCCCCATGGCGTAGAGCAGCGTCGCCGCCCCGGCACGGCCGTAAATACGCGCGGCGTCCACCAGATCAGCTGCGGGAATACCGGTGATTTTTTCCACCCGTTCCGGCGTGTAGCCTTTCACGACCTCCCGGACAGCTGCAAACCCTTCGGTCCGCTCCCCGATGTAGACCTCATCGTGGAGCGATTCCTCTATGATCACGTGGATGAGGCCGTTGATCCAAGCCACGTCGGTGCCCGGTTTGGGACGGAGCCACTTATCCGCAAACCGCTCAAGGCCGATCCGCCGCGGGTCGACAAGAATCAGTTTTGCCCCCCGCTTGCGCACGGCCCGTTTGATGAAGGTGGCGGTGACCGGGTGCATCTCTGTGGTGTTGGAGCCGGTGACCAGAATGGCGTCGGCCCTCTCAATCTCGGAGATGGAATTCGTCATGGCACCGGAACCGAAGGAGGCGGCAAGACCTGCCACCGTGGAGCTGTGTCAAAG
>CAMYMF010000094.1 GCA_947259355.1 uncultured Nitrospirota bacterium
CATTCACCGTCTCTCTTGTACGAGGTGTTCGTGTGGTCCGATTGGGGATAGTACTTGTCGTCGGTGGGCCTCAGCAGAACCCAGATGTCTTCGTCGTGCGCCTCCGGATACACCCCCATGGTGAGGATCCGGCATTTCACGGAATCGCCTTCAACGGGAGAGATTACCTGCACTCTTTGAATCGGAGCCTCAATCTGCAGTCTGTTTCCGACATCCACCTGTTCGAGGGGCCCTTGTTGATACATGCCTCCAAATGAATACCCGCCATAGATGACCAGGAGGATGCCCGATCCTCCCAGGAGAAGTCTTAGCGTGGGATTCATCAGGTTCAGACGAAGCAGAGCGTCGCCAATTGCACCGAGTATGAGTGCGGCACCAACGATCGTGACTACGATTTCTGCAGACATTGTCCGGTCTTGATTGGAAGATTCTCTACAGGACTCCCCTGCGCGCTTCCAGTTCAGCTTTGATTTCCCGCGCCCGTTCCTCGGACAGGCTGTAGCCCCACATCACCAGGATCGCCAGGAACGCCGTGGTTGCCGGAATCACGATGTCCGCTATGCGCAGGTTCAAGAGGGTTTCAGCCGTCTGCTGGGCAGCATTTCCATCAAAGCCTACCAGTTTGAGCACCAGGCCTCCCATCACCAGCGCCAGTGCCTGTCCTAGCTTCACCATCCACCAGTAGATGGCGCCAAATGTCCCTTCCTTCCTGGGCATACCGTTGTTCAACTCATCAAGATCGCAGACGTCGGCCGTCATGCTCATCATCAACGTGAAGAGCCCACCCAATCCAAACGCGATGAATGGAACTGGCATAAACATCAACCATGGATTGTCCGGATTGAAGGCCCACCACTTGAGGAGATAGCCGACGATGGATATAGCCGTCGAAATGATGAAGGCCATTCTCTTTCCTACCTTGTTCGCAATCCAGGATACGGCGGGGATCACAAAGAAGGCGGTGACCACGGCCGTGATGCTGGAGAACCATGCCGGCCAGGTGGCCGCACCTTCATAACTCCCATTAAACAAATAGAAAACAATGATGTAGACGCTGAAGGCCGCCACCACCTGAAATCCGTTGAACACCAGGAAGGTCGCTCCACACAATCTGACGAACGGTACATTCCTCATTGCTTCAGAAATGCCCCGGAACAGATCGAGCACGTTACTGGAGAGCGTACTCCAGGTGATCTTGACCCGGTTCTCCATCTTCGCCGAGTCTATGCCTCTGCAGAAGATGGCCGGTAGAATGCCCAGTGCGATACAAATCGCTCCCACAATGACCGACAACTGACGAACACCCACCGCCTGGGATTGAAAGATGTCAGGATCCGCGATGATCACCCAGAACCAGGGCACGATCATCCACGCGATCTGTCCCATGGTTTGAGAAAGCGCCATCAGGCGGGTGCGTTCATTGTAGTCGGACGTCATCTCGTATCCGAGTCCGACCAGCGGAGTGGAAATACCAGAAGTTGAACATCTGGGAGTTATTCTCGTTGAGCTGCCACAGCAGAGCAAAGAAGATCCCGCTCAGAATCGCGCCAACGAAGATGTATGGCCTTCGCCGGCCATATCTGGACACGGTATTGTCCGAAATGAAACCCATGACAGGGTCGGTAATGGCATCGAAGATTCGTGGGAGCCCTCCGAGCAATCCTGCCAGGAAAGGATCCATGCCGAAGGCCGTGAGCAGGAAGAACATGAAGAACCCAAGGGACCCTGGCAGGAGGTTCAGCACCAGGTGTCCAGCGCCGAATGCGGCTTTCTGTCCGAGGGGCACTCTGTCTTCGGCAGCCGTTTCGTAATGTGTCATAGCGTTGAACGTTGGTTCTGGGTTAGTTCTTCGAATACGCCGCAATTCTCAGCTACGATCGTCCGAATGGCGGTGCGCATTATACGGCAAGTGAAGTCCCCCTGTCATCCAGCAACCTGTCGGGTGGGCGCGGGGCCCGAGGCGTGGCAGGCGCTCTCACCTTCTCCCCCGTAGATTGGTTGCGCCCCGCGTGTTTCCCAGGGGGCATGAAGGCCCGACCTTGCTCGAGCGCTTCACTGCAGCCCTGACCGTACGCAATGGTCTAACCACGAGAGGAGACGACTCTCCATGCTCGAGAGAAAGCCTCGCTGGACCTTCCCCCTACTGGGAGCGTTGCCCTGCCTGGTCGCAGCCTGCGCCAACCCGGAGCCAGAAGGGTCGGCGGCGACCGGTGAGACGGCGGCCGCCACGACGGCCGCAGAATGGGAGGTCGATTTCTTCGACGACTTCGACCGCTTCGATCCGGAGAACTGGCAGGACCAGATTCTCTGGGTCAACGACGAGGATCACTGCTACGTGCGGGACAATCTGCACGGCACGCGGGAGGTCAGCGACGGAACGCTCAAGCTCCGCGTCGTCGACCTTGGTGAGCCGCTTGAGTGCGACAACCTAGACAAGTTCGGAAACCAGCACCCGCCCACGTCGTACGTGGCGGGGCGGATCGCCTCGAAGAACCGACAGGAGTTCGTGAAGGGGCGCTGGACCGCGCGGCTTCGAGTACCCGAAAGCGGTCAGGCCGGCATGTTCCCCGCCTGGTGGCTGCTTGGAGCGCGCAACAACGAGCCCCCGATCGAGGAGGAGGACGAGGACGTCTGTTGGCCGATGACCGGTTCGGGAGAGATCGACGTCTTCGAACACCACAGCGACGGCGGCCCGGACCACTATGCCGCCCGGGCGATCAAGAGTCTCGGATACTGCGGTGGAGGTGACTGGCAGCAGCTGATGCACGTTCA